>DASYXI010000025.1:0-8414 GCA_035934995.1 Allostellaceae bacterium | reverse complement strand
TCCCGGCTGCCGTTCTCGCTCAAGGTGCTGCTCGAGAACCTGCTACGGCTCGAGAACGGCCGCACCGTGACGGTGGACGACGTCAAGGCGGTGGGCGCCTGGCTCAAGGCCAGAACCTCGGAGCGCGAGATCGCCTTTCGGCCGGCGCGGGTGTTGCTCCAGGACCTGACCGGCGTGCCGGCGGTGGTCGATCTCGCGGCGATGCGCGAGGCGATGGCGCGTCTGGGCGGCGACCCGAAGAAGATCAACCCGCTGTCGCCGGTCGATCTCGTCATCGACCATTCGGTGATGGCGGACAATTTCGGCGCGGCCGATTCCTTTCGCAAGAACGTCCAGATCGAATTCCAGCGCAACGGCGAGCGCTACACCTTCCTGCGCTGGGGCCAGGACGCGTTCGACAATTTCCGCGTCGTGCCGCCCGGCACGGGCATCTGCCACCAGGTGAATCTGGAATATCTCGCCCGCGTGGTGTGGACCACGGACGAGAAGGGCAAGACCATCGCCTATCCCGACACGCTGGTCGGCACCGACAGCCACACCACCATGATCAACGGCCTCTCCGTGCTCGGTTGGGGCGTCGGCGGCATCGAGGCCGAAGCGGCGATGCTCGGCCAGCCGATCTCGATGGTGCTGCCCGAGGTCGTGGGCTTCCGTTTGCACGGCGCGCTCAAGGAAGGCGCGACGGCGACCGATCTGGTGCTGACCGTGACGCAGATGCTGCGCAAGAAGGGCGTCGTCGGCCGTTTCGTCGAGTTCTACGGTCCGGGCATCGCGGCGCTGGCGCTCGCCGACCGCGCCACCATCGGCAACATGGCGCCGGAATATGGCGCCACCTGCGGCTTCTTCCCCGTTGATGCAGAGACCTTGCGTTACCTCACGCTGACCGGCCGCGACGCGCAGCAGGTCGCGCTGGTCGAGGCCTATGCCAAGGCGCAGGGCCTGTGGCACGACGAGAAATCGCCCGATCCGGTGTTCACCGACACGCTCGAACTCGATCTGGCGACGGTCGAGCCGTCGCTTGCCGGTCCGCGCCGGCCGCAGGATCGCGTCGCGCTGTCGGGCGCCGCGCAAGCCTTCAAGAGCGAACTGCCCAAGCTCGCCGCGACGCGCGACAAGGCCAAGACCGGCGGCCCGGTGAAGGTCGACGGCGCCAACTATCAGCTCAAGGACGGCGACGTGGTGATCGCCGCCATCACCTCGTGCACCAATACCTCGAACCCGAGCGTCATGCTCGGCGCCGGCCTGTTGGCGCGCAAAGCGGTGCAGCGCGGCGTCAAGGTGAAGCCATGGGTCAAGACCTCGCTCGCGCCCGGCAGCCAGGTGGTGTCGGATTATTATGCCGCTTCGGGCCTGCAACAGGATCTCGACGCGCTCGGCTTCAATCTCGTCGGCTACGGCTGCACCACCTGCATCGGCAATTCCGGTCCGCTGCCGGAGCCTGTCGCTCAGGCGGTCGAGGACGGCGATCTCGTCGTCGGCGCGGTGCTGTCGGGCAACCGCAATTTCGAAGGCCGCATCAATTCGCAGGTGCGCGCCAACTATCTGGCGTCGCCGCCCTTGGTGGTCGCCTATGCGATTGCCGGCTCGCTCAACGTCGACGTGAGCAAGGATGCGCTGGCGCAGGACCGTGACGGCAAGCCGGTTTATCTGAAGGACATCTGGCCGTCGAACCGCGAAGTGCAGGACACCGTGGCGCAGGCCGTGACCGCGCCGATGTTCCGCAAGCGCTATGCCGACGTGTTCCGCGGTCCGCCCGAATGGCAGTCGGTGAAGCCGTCGGGCGGCGTCACCTTCGAATGGAACCCGGGTTCGACCTACATCGCCTATCCGCCCTATTTCGACAACATGCCGAAGCAGCCGGCGCCGCTGTCGGACATATCGGGCGCACGGCCGCTGGCGATCCTGGGCGACAGCATCACCACCGATCACATCTCGCCGGCGGGCTCGATCAAGCGCGACGGGCCGGCCGGCGAATACCTGGTCGAGCACCAGGTGCGGCCGACCGAATTCAACTCCTACGGCGCGCGCCGCGGCAACCATCAGGTAATGATGCGCGGCACCTTCGCCAACATCCGCATCCGCAACGAGATGGTGCCCGGCGTCGAAGGCGGCATGACCAAGCACATGCCCGACGGCGCGGTGATGCCGATCTACGACGCGGCGATGCTCTACAAGAAAGAGGGCGTGCCGCTGGTGGTCGTCGCCGGCAAGGAATACGGTTCCGGCTCGTCGCGCGACTGGGCGGCGAAGGGCACGCTGCTGCTCGGCGTCAAAGCCGTTATCGTCGAGAGCTTCGAGCGCATCCACCGCTCGAACCTGATCGGCATGGGTGTGCTGCCGGTGCAGTTCACGGGCGGCGTGAACCGCCAGAGCCTCAAGCTCGACGGCAGCGAGCTGTTCGACATCGTCGGCATCGCCTCAGGCCTGAAGCCGCGCGCCACCCTCACCGGCCGCATCACCCGCCAGGACGGCAAGAGCGAGGCGATCAAGCTGCTCTGCCGCATCGATACCCTCGACGAGCTCGAATACTACCGCCACGGCGGCATCCTGCAGTACGTCCTGCGTCACATGATGCAGGCGAAGTGACGGCGTCGCGCCGTCACTTCAGCGGCGAAAACGCGACCGGGTTGAGAATCTTGGTTTCCTGCGCCAGCAATGCGCCCGGCGGCTGATTCTTGAGATAATCCTGCCAGCGCGGATCCTTGGCCATGGCGCCGCGCTTCTGTTCGCGTTCGACGAGTGAATTATAGGCCCAGATGTGGGTGACCTGGTTGAGTGTGCCGATCTCGCTGGTGCCGAAGAAGATCAATTTGCCGAGCATCTCCTGCTGAATCGGTAAACCGTTCTTGCCGTAATAGTCGAGCCACTGTTGCGTCTTGCCGACGGCGGCGGTGTAGGTGCGGATTTCGAGGATCATGCAACCTCCCTAGGCGCCGCAATTTGGCGCGAGCTTGAATGCGAGTTCGAGCAGCGTTTCGTCGCCCCGATCCCAACCGATGAACGACAGGCCGACTGGCAGGCCATTGATCTGCGTCGCCGGGATCGTCACCTGCGGCAGGCCTGACAGGCCCGCGATGCAGGTCAGTGCCATGACGCGCGCGCGGAAATCGTCAAGCGTCGGCGCGTCGGCGTCGGTTTCGGGCGCGACGCACGGCACCGTCGGCAGGCACAGGACGGTGCCGACCGGCACGTGCGCACGGATCGCCTTGCGTGCGGCGGCGTGGACCTGCCGCGCGGCACGGGCCTGGTCGGCGGTCACGGTGGCGGCGAACGCCAGCCGCTCCTTGATGCCGGGACCGAGCGTCGGCCGATGCCGTTCTACCCATTTGCCGTACGCCGACCAGATCTCGCGGCCCTGAATCAGGCGGAAGGCGTCGCGCCAGGCGCCGGTGCCGGCGGGCGCGACCACTGTGTCGTCGGTCGCCGGCAACAGCGCGGCGGCGCGCGTGAGAAAATCGCGCAGTGCCTCGGCCACTTCGATGTCGGCTTGCGCCCAGGCGTCGGTCGCCATCAAGACCTGCCGGATCGGCGCGCGCCGGCCTTTGCCGCCGAGCAGCACCGGACCGACACGCGCGAAGATTCCGGGCGTCGCCGCGAACCAACCGATGCAGTCGAAGCTCGGCGCCATCGGCATCGCGCCGACGGCGCTGAGGCGACCGTGACTCGGCCGTAAGCCATAGACGCCGTTGAACGCCGCCGGCACGCGCACCGAGCCGCCGGTATCGCTGCCGAGCGCGAAATCGCATGCGCCCGTTGCGACAGCGACCGCCGAACCCGACGACGAACCGCCGGGCAGGCGGTCCGGCGCGCGCGGATTGACCGGCGTGCCGTAATGCGCGTTGGCGCCGGTGACGCTGAAGAAGAATTCGTCGCAGACCGTTTTGCCGATAATCGTCGCCCCGGCCGCAAGGATACGGCGAATGGCGTCGGCATGACGCTGCGCCGGCCGGGCCGTTGCCAGCCAGGTCGGATTGCCGCCGCCGGCGCGCTCGCCTTTGACATCGAACATGTCCTTGATCGCGCAGCTGAGACCGGCCAGCGGGCCGCGCGCCGCGCTATGAATTGGCTGCGGTAGATCGTGCGGCACAAAAGCGCTGCTGCGGCGCCTTGGCGCGGCAACCGCCATTCGCGGGGACGACATTGCAACCTCTTCGGCTTGAAATAGAGCCTATCCCGGCCCGCGACGGAAGCGGCAAGCGCTTTCACCGCCATGTGATTAGGCGCGACTGGCGTGCGGCGCGGCGCCGTCGCAAGATGCGGCATGCTTCGGCGACATCCCCATCTGTGGATCGTCTTGGCGGCGCTGGCCGCGTTGGCGGCCGATTCGGCGGGCGCCGCGGAATCGGCGGCGCCGGTTGCGACGGATGCGCATCCGGCGCCCGTGGTCGTCGAGCTGTTCACGTCGCAGGGTTGCAGCAGCTGCCTGCCGGCCGACGCCTATTTCGGCGAGATGGCAAAGCGGCCGGACGTGATCGCACTGGGCTTCCACGTCGATTATTGGAACTACATCGGCTGGGATGACCCATTCGCCAAGCCGTGGGCGACGGCGCGCCAGCGCGGCTATCAGGACAGCCTCAAAACCCGCTTCGTTTATACGCCGCAAATCGTGGTTGACGGCGCCGCCGAGGCCGTGGGCTCGGACGACGAGACGTGCGACGCGCTGATCAACGCCGCCAAGGCGAAAGCCGCGCCGGGCCCGACGCTTGCGCTGCATTGGCGCGCGGACGGCGCGCTCGCCGTCGACATCGGTTCCGGCGATTCACCGGCGGGCCAGCCGGCGACGGTGTGGCTGATCGGTTTCGATTCCGCGCACACGACCCAGGTGCTGCGCGGCGAGAACGAAGGCCGCACGATCACCGACGTCCATCCGGTGCGCAGCTACAGCCAACTCGGCAAATGGGCGGGCTGGTCGGCCGAAATCATCGTGCCCGCTGCCAAGGTCAAGACGCTGGGCGACGGCGGTATCGCGGTTCTGCTGCAAGAGCACGGCACCGGCCCGATCCTGACCGCGGCCGAGATCGCGCAGCGCTGACGGCTCAAGCCGCCAAGCCCTTCGCCAATAGATCGGACAGCCGCCGTGCGAACGCGGACGGATCGGGCAGTTGCTCGCCTTCGAGAATGCGCGCCTGATCGAGCAGCACCCAGGCGAAGTCGCCGAGCGCGGTTGCCGCGCCCTCTTTGCCGGCCAAGTCGGCCAGCCGCGCGATCAGCGGATGCTTTGGATTGATTTCGAGGATGCGCTTGCTTGCCTGGTCGAGCTTCTGATGCTGGCGCAGCAGTCGTTCGAGGCGCATGTCGAGATCGCCTTCATCGGCTACCAGGCAGACGGCACTGTCGGTCAAATGCGATGAGATGCGCACGTCCTTCACCGCATCGCCCAGCGATAGTTTCATCAGCGCGACCAGGCTGCCGGTCGCGGTGTCGGTCTTCGGCGCCTCGGCCTTGTCTTTGGCTTCGGCGGCGAGACCGTCGAGATCGGCCCCACCGCGCGTCGCCGACTTGAAGGGCGTGTCCTTGTAGGTGCCCAGCGCCGGCAGCCAAAATTCGTCGACCGGATCGGTGAGCAGCAGCACCTCGACGCCGCGTGCGCGAAAGCCTTCGAGCTGCGGGCTGCGCGCGACGCGTTCCGGTGTGTCGCCGCTGATCGTGTAGATCGCCTTCTGGCCGGGCTTCATGCGTGCGACGTATTCCTCGAACGACACCAAACCGTCGCCGGCGGTGGAGTGGAAGCGCGCCAACGTCAGCAGCTCGTCGCGCTGCTCGCGGTCCTCATAGAGGCCTTCCTTCAGCACCGCGCCGAAATTGTCCCAGAACGTCGCGTACTCGCCCGGTGCATCTTTGGCCTTCTTGGCCAACTCGCCCAGTACGCGCTTGGCGATCTGTGTCCGCATGCGCGCCAGCATCGGATTCGCTTGCAACATCTCGCGGCTGACATTGAGCGGCAAGTCTTCAGAATCGACGATGCCTTTTAGGAAGCGCAAATAGGCCGGCAGCAGCGGCTGGCAATCGTCGGTGACGAAGACGCGTTTGACGTAAAGCTTGACCTGGTGCTTGCGCTCGGGATCGAACAGATCGAACGGTTTGGCGGACGGTACAAACAACAAGCTGGTGTATTCGAGCGTGCCTTCGGCGCGGCTGTGCAAGGTGAGCCACGGCTCGTCGAACGCGTGGCCCGCATGGTGATAAAACTCGCGGTACTGCTCGGCGGTGATCTCGCTCTTGGGCCGCAGCCACAGCGCCGAGGCGGCGTTGATCGTCTCGTCCTTGCCCTGATCGTGCAGGACGATCGGCACCGCGATGTGGTCGGAATGCCGCTTGACCACGGCGCGCAAGCGCGCCAGATCGGTGAACTCGGCCGCGTCTTCCTTGAGATGGAGCGTCACGGCGGTCCCGCGCGATTCTTTGGTCGCGGCGTCCACGGTGTAGTCGCCCTTGCCGTCCGACACCCAGAGATGGGCGGTTTCTTCGCCGGCCTTGCGCGACAGCACTTCGACCTTATCGGCGACCATGAACGCCGAATAGAAGCCGACGCCGAATTGGCCGATCAGGGCCACGTCCTTGCGCTGGTCGCCCGACAGATTCTTGACGAAGGCCGACGTGCCCGAGCGCGCGATGGTGCCGAGATTGTCGATCAGCTCGTCGCGGCTCATGCCGATGCCGTTGTCGGCGACGGTCAAGGTGCGGGCGGCGGCGTCGGCGGTGAGGGTGATGCGGAAGGCGGCGTCGCCTTCGATCAGCGCGGGCTGGGTCAATGCCAGATAGCGCAGCCGGTCGCAGGCATCCGACGCGTTCGAGATCAGCTCGCGCAGGAAAACCTCCCGTTCGCTGTAAAGCGAGTGCGCCACGATCTCGAGCAGGCGGCTGACTTCCGCCTCGAAGCTGCGTTTCTCTGCCGCCATTTCCCCGCGCTCCATCCCGGTCGAAACCCGCCTTCGGGCGGGCCGCACCAGATATAAGATGCGGCAGCATACCTGCAAGTGGGCGATTTCTGTCGCGGGCTTGGACGCGGTCGCCGGGCGGGTTATCCTTTGGCGTGGAGTCAAAACGGCCTGTCTCAAGGCCGTTGACGAGCCCGGCTAACGGGCCCCTTGCAACCCAGGGGAGGGCACCACCATGGCCACCACGGCCACTTACGGAAAACTTTCAGATACCCAGCACAGCGCCGAATTGCGCAAGGCGGTGATCGCGGCCACCGTCGGCACAACGATCGAATGGTACGATTTCTTCATCTATGGCACCGCGGCCGGTCTCGTCTTTCCGAAATTGTTCTTTCCGCATGAAGACCCGTTGACCGGCACACTCGCCGCCTTCGGCACGTACTTCATCGGCTTCGTCGGACGGCCGATTGGCGCGGCGATCTTCGGCCATTACGGCGACCGCATCGGCCGCAAGGCGACGCTCATCGCAACGTTGATGTGCATGGGCATCGCCACGTTCCTGATCGCCTTCGTGCCGAGCTACGCCTCGATCGGCATCTGGGGCGCGGTCATTCTGACCATCCTGCGCATGCTGCAAGGCATCGGCGTCGGCGGCGAATGGGGCGGCTCGGTCCTGATTTCGATGGAATGGGCGCGCAGTCGCGGTCACCGCGGCTTCGTCGCCTCGTGGCCGCAATTCGGCGTGCCGTCCGGGCTTTTCATCTCCAACCTGGTGATCCTGGCGCTCAGTCAATGGTCGGGCGCCGATTTCATCAATTGGGGGTGGCGCGTGCCGTTCCTGCTCAGCATCGTGCTGGTCGGCATCGGCTTGTGGATCCGGCTCGGTATTCTCGAAACGCCAGTCTTCCAGCAATTGATCACCCGGAAGAAGATCGAGCGCACACCGATCATCGAGGTCATCAAGAAACAGCCGCGCGAGATCATCCTCTCGGCGTTGTTGCGCATGGCCGAACAGGCACCGTTCTACATCTTCACGGCCTTCGTCTTCGCGTATGCGACGGGCACGCTGAAAATGCCGCGCGACTTGATTCTATCGGCGGTGCTCGTCGCGTCGGTGGTGTCGTTCGTCACCATTCCGCTTTGCGGCCACATCTCCGACCGTATCGGCCGCCGCAAGATGTACCTGATCGGCGCCGCGGTCTGCGGCCTGTTCGGGTTTCTCTACTTTGGCATGCTCGACACCGCCGTGCCGTCGGCGATCTTCATTGCCATCGTGCTGTCGCTGATTCCGCACGACATGATGTACGGGCCGCAGGCGGCGCTGATCGCCGAATCGTTCACGCCGCGCCTGCGTTACAGCGGCGCGTCACTCGGCTATCAGCTTGCGTCGATCATCGCCGGCGGGCCGGCGCCGATCATCGCCACGGCCCTGTTCGCAACCTATCACTCGGGTTACGCAATATCGGGCTATATCGCCGTCCTTGCGGTCATCAGCTTTATTGCGGCCGCGATGATGCCGGATCACACCGGCAAGGA
>DASYXI010000024.1:0-95799 GCA_035934995.1 Allostellaceae bacterium | reverse complement strand
AGTGGCGTAGCAGAACCGTCTGGAAAGGCGGGCCGAAGCGGGTGACAGCCCCGTATGCGAAACAAAGCTTGCGGTCCTCGAGTAGGGCGGGACACGTGCAATCCTGCCTGAACATGGGGGGACCACCCTCCAAGCCTAAGTACTCCTCAGTGACCGATAGTGCACCAGTACCGTGAGGGAAAGGTGAAAAGCACCCCGACGAGGGGAGTGAAACAGTTCCTGAAACCGGATGCCTACAAGCAGTCGGAGCCCCTTCATGGGGTGACGGCGTACCTCTTGTATAATGGGTCAGCGAGTTAGTCTCGGCAGCAAGCTTAAGCCGCTAGGCGTAGGCGCAGCGAAAGCGAGTCTTAATAGGGCGATTGAGTTGCCGGGATTAGACCCGAAACCGGGTGATCTAGCCATGGGCAGGCTGAAGGTGGGGTAACACCCACTGGAGGGCCGAACCCACTACTGTTGCAAAAGTAAGGGATGACCTGTGGCTAGGGGTGAAAGGCCAATCAAACTCGGAAATAGCTGGTTCTCCGCGAAATCTATTGAGGTAGAGCGTCGATCGCTCACCGCCGGGGGTAGAGCACTGGATGGACTAGGGGGGCGCGAGCCTTACCAAATCTAACCAAACTCCGAATACCGGCGAGTGGAGATCGGCAGGCAGGCCATGGGTGCTAAGGTCCGTGGCCGAGAGGGAAACAGCCCAGACCGCCAGCTAAGGTCCCCAAATCGTGGCTCAGTGTGAAAGGATGTGGGAAGACCATGACAACCAGGAGGTTGGCTTAGAAGCAGCCATCCTTTAAAGAAAGCGTAATAGCTCACTGGTCTAAACAAGTCGTCCTGCGCCGAAAATGTAACGGGGCTAAAGCCACGTGCCGAAGCTGCGGATGAGCGAGGTCTTCGGATCTCGCTCGTGGTAGCGGAGCGTTCCGTAAGCCTGTGAAGGTGCACCGTAAGGTGTGCTGGAGGTATCGGAAGTGAGAATGCTGACATGAGTAGCGACAAACAGGGTGAGAGACCCTGTCGCCGTAAGTCCAAGGGTTCCTGCGCAAGGTTAATCCGCGCAGGGTGAGCCGGGTCCCTAAGGCGAGGGCGAAAGCCGTAGTCGATGGGAATGGGGTCAATATTCCCCAGCCTGCTGAAGGTGACGAAGGCCGAAAGCCGTTTTCCCTTACTGGATTGGGAGGGCGGCCTGGGACTTCCAGGAAATAGCCTCAGCGATAAGACCGTACCCTAAACCGACACAGGTGGACTGGTAGAGCATACCAAGGCGCTTGAGAGAACGATGTTGAAGGAACTCGGCAAATTGCCCTCGTAACTTCGGAAGAAGAGGGCCTTCATTCCGCGCAAGCGGGATGGAGGGGCACAGACCAGGGGGTAGCGACTGTTTACCAAAAACACAGGGCTCTGCTAAGCCGCAAGGCGAAGTATAGGGTCTGACGCCTGCCCGGTGCCGGAAGGTTAAGGAGAGAGGTTCACGCCTTGAACCGAAGCCCCGGTAAACGGCGGCCGTAACTATAACGGTCCTAAGGTAGCGAAATTCCTTGTCGGGTAAGTTCCGACCTGCACGAATGGCGTAACGACTTCCCCGCTGTCTCCAACATCGGCTCAGCGAAATTGAATTCTCCGTGAAGATGCGGAGTACCCGCGGTTAGACGGAAAGACCCCGTGCACCTTTACTACAACTTTGCAGTGGTGTTAGGCAGGGGATACGTAGAATAGGTGGGAGACTTTGAAGCCCGGGCGCCAGCTCGGGTGGAGTCGCCAGTGAAATACCACTTGTCCGCTTCCTGACATCTAACCGGCCTCGATCATCTCGGGGCGGGACCCTGCATGGTGGGTAGTTTGACTGGGGCGGTCGCCTCCCAAAGAGTAACGGAGGCGCGCGATGGTGGGCTCAGGCTGGTCAGAAATCAGCTGATGAGTGCAATGGCATAAGCCTGCCTGACTGCGAGAGCGACAGCTCGAGCAGAGACGAAAGTCGGTCATAGTGATCCGGTGGTCCCGTGTGTGGAGGGCCATCGCTCAACGGATAAAAGGTACGCCGGGGATAACAGGCTGATGACGCCCAAGAGTCCATATCGACGGCGTCGTTTGGCACCTCGATGTCGGCTCATCGCATCCTGGGGCTGGAGCAGGTCCCAAGGGTATGGCTGTTCGCCATTTAAAGCGGTACGTGAGCTGGGTTCAGAACGTCGTGAGACAGTTCGGTCCCTATCTGCCGTGGGTGTTTGAGACTTGAGAGGACCTGTCCCTAGTACGAGAGGACCGGGATGGACGCACCTCTGGTGTACCGGTTGTGGCGCCAGCCGCATCGCCGGGTAGCTATGTGCGGACGGGATAACCGCTGAAGGCATCTAAGCGGGAAGCCCCCCTCAAAACCAGGTCTCGTTCGAGAGCCGTGGAAGACCACCACGTTGATAGGCCGGAAGTGGAAGTGCGGCAACGCATGGAGCTAACCGGTACTAATCGCTCGAATGCTTGATCGCCCGTACGCCGCAAGGCGTGCGGACCCGATTGCTTGCAGAACGAAGCCCCGTTCGGGCTCGCACTGCGCAATAACGCGTGAAGGCGCTCTTCATTCTCGTCGTTACGGAGCTTGATTGGCTTGGTGGTTATGGCGAGGGAGTAAGCACCCGATCCCATCCCGAACTCGGCCGTGAAAGCCCTCAGCGCCGATGGTACTGTGTCTTAAGACACGGGAGAGTAGGTCGCTGCCAAGCCTATCAAGCTCCGCCGACGCTCCCTCGCAACCATGTTCATTCGTCCTCCGATGACGCGGGGTGGAGCAGCCCGGTAGCTCGTCAGGCTCATAACCTGAAGGTCGGAGGTTCAAATCCTCCCCCCGCAACCATCCCGCCCGATTGCAAACGGCCGTCCTTTGGACGGCCGTTTTTCGTGCGGCCGCCGGCTCAGAACGTAATGGTCGTGCGCAACCCGAAAACCGCTTCGTCGCCGACGATTTGGCTGGTGTGCTGCGGGTTCTGAATGCCGCTGCCGGGATTGATCACGTATTGGAAATCCGGCTGCAGCTGCCACCACGGCGCGACCTGATATTGATACGTGACTTCGATGAAATGCTCGGCGCTGCGCACCGGAAATGCCGTGCCAGTGAAATGGGCGGTGTCTTGGTCGGGCGCGGTGGCCCGGCCGCTGATATGCGCCCAGCCATAGCCGATGCCGACCGTGTCGTTGTCGCGTCCCGACAACGGCGCCTTCAGGCTGATACCGGCGTTGAGGCTCGCGTCGATCAGGTTGCGATCGGCGGGCGCGCCCATGGCGCGGGCAAAGACGCCGACCGACCGCGGCCCGTCTGGTTCGCGCCACATCATCTGGTCGACGACGCCGTAAATGCTGAAATTGCCGCGGTGTCGCATGGCAATGCCGTTGGTCGCCGCCAGGTTCGCCAACGACACGCCGTGGGTATCGAAACGCTGATCGAGAAAGCTGCCGCTGTCGTACCAGCTGCCAACTTTATAGGTGCCGGGCAGCCCACAGGCGAGATTACCGCAATCCTTGGCTGGCGAGGCGTTGGCGGCATATTGAAGCTCGCCGATCCACAGCGCGCCGCCGCCGAGATTGAATTTTGTTCCCGATGCTTCGGCGCCGCGCAATTGCGGATCGTCGTTGAATGGGCCGCCTGGCGGATTGTCGTCGAAGACGCCGGCGAGCACCGTCACGACGTCGGTTGGCTGAATGCGCAGGCGCACGCCCGGCGACGACAGCGGATAGGCGGGTCCGCCGGCGTAAAGATCGGCCGACGGCAGCATCGGCCAGCCCATCATTGTGTTGACGAACAGGCTCGCGTACTGGCTGCCGATGAATTCCTGATCGACGCTCTGCTGGCCGAGCTTGACGTCGGCTTTGCCGCCAAGAAACGCCTGCTGATACCACAGCTCCCACAGACGGGTGGCACGGCTGGCTTCGATACCGCTGGCGGTTTGCAGCGTGGCGAGATTGTCGGCGCTGAGATTGCGGCCATGGATCTGCAACGCGCTGACGTTGAACGTGCCGCCCGACCAGTGGAGCGCCTTGCTCGTATCCAGGCTGAGACTGGCGGTGGTCAGGCCGTCATAGTCGGCGCCGGTGTGGACGCCGCCGGTGACATTGTCCAGCACCTCGTCGATTTCCTGCAGATTGAAGGTGACGCCGTATTGACCGAGCCATGACCGCAAGCCGCCGATCTCGCCGAGCAGGTTGGCGCGCTCCCAGAATCCTGTCGGCGCCGGCGCTTGGTCGCTCGCGGCGGTTTGCGCCGTCGCCGGCAGCGCCCAGAGCAAAAGGCCAGCAGCGCCGGCCCAGGCCGACCGACCGAACGAAACCATCGCGCTGACCATCTCGGGTTACTTTCCAGCCGCCACTTGGGCGAAGCCGACCGCCATAACCGCGAGCATCGCGATAATGTAGAGGCGCAGCCCCCAGAACACGGCCTGCTGCCAGGGCCGAAGGATGACGCACGTCACCTCCGGCGGTGGCACATGCCAGCCTTCGCTGTAGGCGATAGCGTCGAGATCAGATTTGTCGTGGGTCATGACACGCCTCGCTCAGAGTGCATTGGGGAAGACGGCTGAAATACCGTAGAGACCGTTACAGACGATCAGCAGAATCATGACGCTGATCGATAAGGCATTACGCAGGTGCGAATTCACGTGCTCGCCGAGCAATTCGCGGTCGTTCAACAGCATCAGCAGGAACAGCATCGCCGCCGGCATGAACACGGTCGCGATCACCTGAACCGTGAGATTCAGGAATCCGATCGGCACGTTCGGCAGCATCAAGGTGCCGGCTGCGATCGCCGTGCCCATGACCGCGGGCGCATAGAAATACAGTGACCGGTGTGGTGACACGTTGACCGAACGCGGCACGTCGAGCGCTTCGCCGATGGCCCAGGCGGTGCTGGCGGTGATCACGATCGCAGCGATCAGGCCGGCTTCGAGCAGTCCAAGCGCGAAGACGACCATCGCGCCCTGGCCAAGCTTGGCACCGATGGCGTGAACCACGGTGTCGTCGTCGAGCGACGTGGCGTTCGGCAAAGCATGCAGATATTGGCCGGCAACCACGATGATCGCGACCGCCACCAGCACCATGCCGAGCACGCCGAGCATCAGATCGCGCCGGCTCGCCTTGATGTCCTTGACCAATAGGCCTTTGTCGACGACGCAGGATTGCTGGAAGAATAGTTGCCACGGCGCGATCGTCGTGCCGATGTTCGCCGAAACCAGCATCAGGAATGACGCTGAGAACAGCCCGCCAGGCACGACCCAGCCGGTTTCGCCGGTAAAGGTGCGGCCGATGGCGCTCCAGTCGGGATGCGAGAGCAGAGTGAGCGGGACGAAGATCAGGTTGAACGCCGCGATGAACAGCGAGACCCGCT
Organism: Allostellaceae bacterium; assembly: GCA_035934995.1. Classification (GTDB taxonomy): domain Bacteria; phylum Pseudomonadota; class Alphaproteobacteria; order ATCC43930; family CGMCC-115725; genus REEB95. The sequence goes on along the minus strand of DASYXI010000024.1, from coordinate 90,434 downwards.
CCCATGTGTAATATTTCAGGAAGACCAGGACGCCGGTCACCAACACGAAGGCAAACGGGATCGTGATCAGATAAGGTACGCGGAAGATCTCGCTGGCAACGCGCACCCCGATGAACTCGGTCATCAGGGTTAGGATGTTGGCCGCAACAAGGTCGATCAGCGAGAACGCACCCCAGAATTTGCCGTAGCGCTTCCAGATCATTTCGGCGTGACCGCGACGCGTGACGGCGCCGAGCCGAATGGTCATTTCCTGGACCAGATAGGCAATGAAGCCGAGCGGGATCATTAACGGAATGAACAGGCTGAGGCCATAGGTGGCGCCAGTCTGGGCATAGGTGATGACGCCGCCCGCGTCGTTATCGCCGAGCATGACCAAGAGACCAGGGCCGACGAGCGCGAGACCCAGGGCAAGGCGGTTGAGCAAGCCGCCGCCGCTGCGCAGACGTTCGATGCGCAGCCGGTCGCGAATGCGATGTTGGAGCCCTTCGCTATAGGCAATGGGCGCCGCGATGACGGGCGAGCAAGTTTCCGTTTCAACGGACATGTGTCCGCGCCTCCTTCTTCTCAGATCGGTTGCACCGACCCGGGAGGCGCGAGGACAGGAGGGCGTTCTAAATCGAGCGCGGCTCCGGGACCTCGTGAATTTCCCGGGTATTGAACCCGGCCGAAATCATCGTCGTGAAACGACGATGATCGTCGGTCGGCGTGTTACTAGATCGCGGGTTCATCAGGTCCCTTGCGACGGGTTGCACAAAACGCCGGGATCGACTTCCGGCGCTCGAGAGGCTATATACTCCCCTCGGGTACCCGTATATACCCTCCTAGAGGATAGGATCAAGAGAAAATGAGCCACACCACCGGAGAAAAAGAGAAACAGAAACTCCTGATGCGGCTGCGACGGATCCGAGGCCAGCTCGAATCAGTCGAGCGCCGCGTCCAGGAAGACGCGAACTGCGCCGCCATCCTGCAGCAGGCGACCGCTTGCCGCGGCGCCTTGGACGGGTTCATCGCCGAGGTGATCGAGGATCACATTCTCGAGCATCTGGTCGATCCCAAGGCATCGCGCGACGATCCGCGGGCCCAGGCCGCCGAAGAACTGGTCGAGATCGTCCACTCGTTCTTGACCTGACGGTCGCATCGTCCCCCGTCGACCGTATGACGGAGCGCACTGCTGGACGCGACGTGATGATATGTTATATCATATCAGATCAATGGGCGGATTCATCGCCCGTCGTCAGCGGGTCAATCACATGAAACGCGTGTTAATCCTGGCCCTGGCGGTTGGTTTGCCGAGCATCGCCGCGCCGGCATTCGCCGCCGGTCCCCTTCCGATCGTTGCCGCCGAGAATTTCTACGGCGACGTCGCGCACCAGATCGGCGGCCCGGGCGTGAGCGTGACGAGCATCCTCAGTAACCCCGACGAAGACCCGCATCTTTTCGAGGCCAGCCCCTCGGTCGCGCGCGCGATTTCGGGCGCGAAGCTCGTGATCTACAGCGGCATCGACTATGACCCGTGGATGGCGAAACTGCTCGGCGCCGCCCGCAGCGCGGATCGCACCGTCATTGTCGTGGCCGATCTAATCGGTAAGAAGACCGGCGACAATCCGCACATTTGGTACGATCCGAACACGATGCTGACCTTTGCCAAGGTTTTGACCGACGATCTCAGTGCTGCCGATCCGGCGCACCGGTCGGACTATCAGGATCGCCTGGCCCGTTTCCAGCAATCGATGCAGCCGATTCAGGCGAAGATCGCCGCCCTGCATGAACGCCTGGCGGGCACGCCGGTGACGGCGACGGAGCCGGTCTTCGGCTATATGTTCGACGCGCTCGGCCTACAGGTCCGGAACCAGTCTTTTCAGTTATCGGTGATGAACGACACCGAGCCCAGCGCGTCGGACGTGGCTGGCTTTGAGCGCGATCTCAAGACCCATCAGGCGAAGCTACTGGTCTACAACAGCCAGGCATCGGACCCGATTGCCGAACGCATGGTGAAGCTGGCCAAGGCGTCGCATGTTCCTGTCGTTGGGGCGGCCGAGACCGAACCGCCCGGCAAGACCTATCAGCAATGGATGACGAGCGAGCTTGATACGGTCGATCGGGCGCTGCCAAAATAGGAATCGATGATCGCTATTGCGCTGCGTGATGTCCGGCTGACGCTGGGGAATCGCGTCGTTCTTGACACCATCACGCTGGACATCGCAGCGGGCGAATTCGTCGGCGTGCTCGGCCCGAACGGCGCCGGAAAGACCACGTTGATGCGCGCGCTGCTTGGCCTGGTACCGGCGAACCGGGGCGCGATTCAAATCCTCGGCCGTCCGGCGACGCGCGGCAACGCCGCCATCGGCTACCTGCCGCAAGCTCACGCCGCCGCGGCGATGGCCGGTTTGAGCGGGTGGGATTTCATCGCCAGCGTCGTCAACGGCCACCGCCTCGGCCTTCCTTTTGTGGGCGGAGCAGGTCGGCGCGAGATCGAGCGTGCGCTGGACCGGGTTGGCGCGCTGGCGCTGGCGCGCCGGCCCCTGGCCGGGCTTTCCGGCGGCGAGCGCCAACGGCTATTGCTGGCGCAGGCCCTGATCGGTAGTCCGCAATTGCTGTTGCTGGACGAGCCGTTGATCAGCCTCGACCCGCGCCATCAAACCGAAGTGATCGGTTTGGTGAAAGCACTACAGCGCGAGTTGCGGATCACCGTGCTGTTCAGCGCCCATGAGCTCAATCCGCTGCTCGGCGCCATCGACCGCGTCCTCTATCTCGGCAACGGCCAAGCGGCGCTCGGCACCGTCGACGAAGTCATCACCGGGCCGGTGCTATCGCGCCTCTACGGCGCGGAGATCGAGGTCGTCCGGATCAAAGGCCGCATCTTCGTGATGTCGGGTGGGCACGAGCTGGAGGGCGACGGCCATCGCCACGATGCGCACACGACGCATTCGCATGGGCATCATCACAGGCATTCCGGGCATGCTTGAATACGATTTCATGCGCAACGCGTTCGCCGCGGCGACCATCGTCGCCGTTGTCGCCGGCGCGGTCGGCTATTTCCTGGTGCTGCGCAGCCAGACCTTCGCCGGCCACGCGCTGGCGCATGTCGGCTTCACCGGCGCCACCGGCGCGGTGCTGATCGGCGTGTCGCCGCTATGGGGGCTGGTGCTGGTGACGCTGGCGGCCGGCCTCGGCATGGGATTCATGGGCGAGAAACTGGCGCAGCGCGACGTCGCTATCGGCCTGGTGCTCGCCTTGGCGCTCGGCCTCGGCCTCTTGTTCCTCCATTTCTTCACCGCCTATGCGAGCCAGGCGACGGCTCTGTTGTTCGGCAATGTGCTCGCGGTCGACGTGCAAACCGTTTGGACGTTGCTGGGGCTGGGCGCGATCAGCGTCGTCTTGCTGGCGGTCATTTCGCGGCCGTTGTTGTTCGCCAGCCTTCAGCCCGAGCTCGCCGAGGCGAAAGGCGTCTCGCTGCGGCTCTATTCGGTGCTGTTCCTGGCGATCGTCGCGCTGACGACGGCGGCGTGCGCCCAGATCGTCGGCGTGCTGCTGGTCTTCGCGCTCATGGTCGGGCCGGCTGCGGCGGCGATGCGCGTGACGCACGCCGTGGCGACCGGTGTGCTGCTATCGGTCCTGCTTGCCGTCGCCGAGGCGTGGCTCGGCCTGACGCTGGCGTTCTACACCGATTGGCCGACCAGCTTCTGGATCACCGCGCTCAACGTCGCGATTTATCTACTCGCCAATTTGCGCTGGCCGTCCGCCGCCCGCGCCTAGGCGGCGCGCGCGCAGGCGGCGCAAGTGCCTTCGATCTCGACGACCGTGTCGCGCGCCCGGAATCCCTTGCGTTCCGCGGCGTGCACGAGCGCCCGGGCCGCCGCCTGATCCTCGATTTCGGCGACCGAGCCGCATTCGCGGCAGATCAGGAATTGCGCGACATGCCGATGGCCGGTTTCGGCGCAAGGGATGAAGGCGTTGAGACGCTCGAGCCGATGGATCAAACCGTGCTCGAGCAGGAATTCGAGCGCGCGGTAGACGGTCGGCGGCACCGCGCCCTTGCGAACTTTCCGAAGGCGATCGAGCAGTTGATAGGCGGTGACCGGACCGGCGGCTTCGAGGACGAGACCGAGAACGGAGCGGCGCAACTCGGTCAATTCTGCGCCGTCGCGCGCGCAGGCTTCGGCCGCTTGATCGAGTTGCGTCGTGACGCCACGGCGTGTTTTGACCGTCATGTTCGGTTCTATCAGCGGATTCGTAATGTTATGTTATATCACACCGCACCGCATCGCTCGACTAGTGAATCAGCGCCGCGCCGATGCCGCCGGCGGCGAGGATGAGAAGCGCGGTCGCGGCGGGCAAGCTCGCGCGCCAGCCGGCGAAGGCCGCGGCGTAGACCGCTTTCAGCACATTGTTCGACGACATCGCGATCAAGACCGCGCTGATCAGGCCGTCGAGCGGCAAGCCGCCGGATCCGCTTTGCGCCAGGTTCAAAACGAACGGATCGATGTCGACAAAGCCGACGACTGCCGCCAGCACGTTCACGCCCAGCGCGCCGAAACGGCTCTGCGCCCATTGCGTGGCGATCGAAGTGACGACGAACAGAACCGCGAACACGGCTGCGGCCGTCAGCTCGAGCGGATTGCGTGGCCCGGTTTTGGTCTTGTTCATGCCTGTGTTGACGCGCCGCGCGCGCCGATATTGCAACGCCGCCATACCGACGCCGGCGAGCGACAAGAGGACCGTCGCCGGTGCGATGCCGAGCGCCAGCGGCAGATCGAAGATCGCTACGATCACCAGGATTCGTAGATACATGAGCGCGGTCGCCAGAATAATGCCGGCCTGCGCCACGGCGTTGGTCGCGGGCTTCGCCGCCGCGGCGCGCGCCAGCACGACGGTGGTCGCCGTCGACGAATAGAGGCCGCCGAGCAGCGCGACCATCAGATCGCCGCGCGCCGGCGTGACGAACCGTTGCAGCAGATAGCTCGCATAGGAGAGCGTGCACACCACCAACAGGGCGAGCCATGCCTTGTAGGGCGTGACGGCGGTCAAGGTCGTGACGGGATGGTCGGGCAGCAGCGGCAGGACGATGCCGGTGAGGACCAGGAACTGTGCGGCGGTGACGATTTCGCCGATTGGCACGCGCTGCGCCAAGCTGTGCAGGCGCCGGCGGCCGGTCAGCAACAGCACGGCCGCTACCGTGACGGCGACGACAAGCCATGGCGGTGCGGTCAACGCCGCTGGCCCAATGAGATAGGCCAGCACGTTGCAGATCGGCGCGACCAGTTCGACAGCGGACCGGTCGTCTTCGGTGCGTTCGTGACACTGACGCCAATAGGCGACCGTCAGCCAAGCGCCGAGAATCAGCAGGCCCGCGACCAGCGGCAACTTGCGGTTCGTATCGAGCAGGTAGAGCAGCCCGCCTGCCAAGGCGAGCAACGGAAAGGTGCGGATGCCGCCAGGCCGCGGCAAGCCGCTATGCGCGTGAAAATCCTCGAACGCCAGGCCGAAGAACAGCGACAGGCCGAGGATCAGCGCGAATTGGACGAGCAGGGGCTCGAGCGGCAAGGGGGAGTATCCGTGCGATGGCCGGGCGATTGTGCGCGGCGGGTCCCGCCGGGACAAGACAAAAGCCGGATGAGCGGCTAAAACCGTCGCCTGCGCACGCTCGAGAGGCGAGATCACGGTCATGACAAAGCGCCGGAAATCGGCGGGCGCCGCCGCGCGCAAGACACGCGTCGTCTACGCCGTGGAACAAAGCGTCGGTCATCAAATCCGCCAAACGCACCGCGCCTTGCAGCGTGCGCTCGAAGCGCGTATCCGCCCATACGGCATCACGCTCGGCATGTGGTATTTCCTGCGCGTGCTGTGGGAAGAGGACGGGCTCAATCAACGCGAACTGAGCGCGCGCGCCGGCACTGCGGAACCCACGACCGTCACGGCGCTGCACGCGATGGAGCGGCGCGGCTTGGTCGTGCGGGTGCAAAATCGGGATGACCGGCGCAAGTTCAATATCTTTCTGACGAAGTCCGCGCGCGAGCTGCGCAACCTGCTTCTGCCGGAGGCGCGCGCCGTCAATCGCGTTGCCACCGCCGGGCTGCCGGCCGTTCAGATCGAGGCATTGAAGCGCATATTGACCCGGCTGCGCGCCAATCTGGCCGCAGTGAGAGGTCGCTCTTAGTGCCGGCGCTTGAAGAACTGGATCGCGCGCTCACGCTCCAAGGCTCCGGCGCGACTGGTAAACGTGCCGAGATTGCGACGCTTGCCGGTCTTCGCGTTCTTTTTGCGCGAATAGAGCCGATAGCGGCCGGATTTCAGCTTGCGGATCATGATGGCCGCCTTTGCCCGATATGGAGCGTGTAAACGCTCACAGCGTTCGCGGCTCTTCGGCAAGCCGCGGCTGGCGCTGGCGCCGGTTGACGAACTGGACGATCTCGCCCACCACACCGCGACGAAATACCAACACGCAGATGACGAAGATCGTTCCTTGGATCACGGTCACCCATGAGCCGAGCTCGGCCAGATAGTTTTCCATGGTGATCGAGATGAAGGCGCCGACGACCGGGCCCCAGATGGTGCCGAGGCCGCCGATGAGCGTCATCAGCACGACGTCGCCCGACATCTGCCAGGTCACGTCGGTCAGCGACGCGAGCTGGAACACCAAGGCCTTGGTCGCGCCCGCCAGACCCGCCAGCGTCGCCGACAGCGTGAACGCCAGCAGCTTGTAGCGCTCGGTTCGATAGCCGAGCGAGATCGCGCGCGGTTCGTTGTCACGGATGGCGCGCAGGACTTCGCCGAACGGCGAATGGATGGCGCGATAGATGATGCCGAAGCCGAGCAGGCAGACCGCCAGGACGAAGTAGTACATCGTCAGCGGCCGGTTGAGATCGATCAGCCCGAATACGTCGCGCAGCGGCACCGCTTGGATGCCATCTTCGCCGCCGGTGTATTTGGATTCGAGCGCGTAGAAATAGACCATCTGCGACAGCGCGAGCGTCACCATCGCGAAGTAGATGCCCTTGCGGCGGATGGCGAGCCAGCCAAAGACGACGCCCATGACGCCGGCGACGGCGGTTCCGGTCAAGATCGCCAGCAGCGGCGAAAAGCCCCAGGCTTTGGCCGCGTAAGCCGTCACATAGGAGGCGCTGCCGAAAAAGGCGGCATGTCCAAATGACAGCAAGCCGGCAAATCCAATGAGTAGGTTGAACGCCGCGGCGAACAGCGCGAAGCACACGGCTTTCATCAGGAAAATCGGATAGAAGACAAACGGCGCGACAAGCGCGACGGCAAATAGGATCAGCCGGCGCACCGTCCGGACCGTGGCGGTTTCGTTCATGTCACGCCGTCCGGCCGAACAGGCCGGCCGGCTTCACCAGCAGCACGACCGCCATGATGACGAAAATCACGGTCGACGAGGCCTCCGGATAGAAAACCTTGGTCAGGCCTTCGATGATGCCGAGCGCGAAGCCGCCGACGATTGCGCCAAGGATCGAACCCATGCCGCCGATCACCACGACCGCGAAGACGACGATGATGAGATTCGATCCCATCAGCGGGCTCACTTGATAGATCGGCGCGGCGAGAACGCCGGCCAGCGCCGCCAAGGCGACGCCGAAGCCATAGGTCAACGTCACCATGCGCGGGACGTTGATGCCGAACGCCTGGACCAGGGCCGGGTTCTCGGTCGCCGCGCGTAGATAGGCGCCGAGCCGCGTGCGTTCGATGACGAACCAGGTGCCGAAGCAGAACACCGACGACGCCACGATCACCCAGGCGCGATAATTCGGCAGGAACATGAAACCCAAATCCTGGCCGCCGGTGAGCGGTTCCGGAATCGAATAGGGCTGGCCGGCGCTGCCGTAATATTGCCGGAACACGCCCTGGATGATCAGCGCCATGCCGAAGGTGAGCAGCAGGCCATAAAGGTGATCGAGACGATAGACCCAGCGGATGAAAAACCGCTCGAGCAGCATCCCGAAGATGCCGACGACAATGGGCGCGACCAGCAGCGACGGCCAATAGCCGATGCCGATGTAGTTCAGGATCAAGTACGCACAGAAGGCGCCCAGCATGTATTGGGCGCCGTGCGCGAAATTGATGATGTTGAGCAGGCCGAAGATAACGGCGAGGCCGAGGCTCAACATCGCATAGAACGCACCGTTGATGAGGCCGATGAGGAGTTGGCCGAACAACGCCGGTGCCGGCGGCACGGCGATATGCATCCAACCCAACATCGGCCCCACCAACGTGCGTGCGAGACCGTTAGTGCTTCACGAGCGGACACTCGCTCTCGCTGAGCGGCCGGAACGCCTGATCGCCCGGTATCACGGCGAGCTGTTTGTAATAGTCGTAGGGATACTTCGACTCCTGCGGGCTCTTGACCTGGAACAGATACATGTCGCGGATGACGCGGCCGTCGATGCGGATATGGCCGTTATGCGTCATGAAGTCGTTGATCGGCATCTTGCGCATCTCGGTGACGACTTTGACGCCGTCCTCCGTCTTGGCCGCCTGCATCGCCTTGAGATAGTCCAGGACGGCGCCGTAGACGCCCGCTTGGCCCGAGGTCGGCACCTTGCCGTTGAATTCGGCTTCGAACCGCTTGGCAAAGGCGCGCGTCTGGGCGTTTTGGTCCCAATAATAGGCCTCGGTCAGCATCAGGCCCTGTGCCGTCTGCAAGCCGAGCGCGTTGACGTCGGCGATGAAGACCAACAGGCCGGCCAGCCGCTGGCCGCCTTTGACGATGCCGAATTCGGCGGCCTGCTTGATCGAGTTGACGGTGTCGCCGCCGGCGTTGGCGAGGCCGATCACTTGCGCCTTCGATTGCTGGGCTTGCAGCAGGAAGGATGAGAAGTCGGCGTTGTTCAACGGCACGTTGACCGAGCCGACGACCGTGCCGCCCGACGCTTTGACCACCGCCGCCGTGTCGTCTTGGAGCTGATGGCCGAAGGCGTAATCGGCAGTGATGAAGAACCATTTCTTGCCGCCCTGCTGCACGATCGCCTTGCCGGTGACGTGCGCCAGCGCGTAGGTGTCGTAAGTCCAGTGCACGCCGGTCGGCGAACAGTATTTACCCGTCAGCTCGGACGAGCCGCCGTTCGAGATCAACGTCACCTTGCCGCGTTGCTTCGCCACCTGCTGCACGGCGATGGCCACCGACGAGGTCGGCAGATCGACGATCGCGTCGACGCCGTCCTGGTCGAACCATTTTTGCGCGATCGCCGCGCCGACGTCGGGTTTGTTCTGATGATCGGCATAGATGACCTCGATCGGCTTGCCAAGGACCTTGCCGCCGAAATCCTTCACGGCCATGCGCGCGGCGACGACGGAGCCCATGCCACCGAGATAGGAATAGACCGACGACATGTCGTTCATTACACCGATGACGACTTTGTCGTTCGCCGCTTGGGCCCCCTGAGCCGTCGCGGCAAACGCCAGTGCCGCGGCGAAGCCCGCGGCCAGAAGCGATCTGCGTTTCATGTTTCCTCTCCCCTGAAGCGTTTCATACGCCGAGATATTCGTGCAGCTTGTTGGTCTCGGCCTCCAACCGTTCGTTCGGAATCATGTCGACGATGCGGCCGTTCTCGACCACGAAGTGGCGGTCGGCGACGGTCGCTGCAAAGCGGAAATTCTGCTCGACCAGCAGGATGGTGAAGCCAGCCTGCTTGAGCCGGCCGATGACCGCGCCGATCTGTTGCACGATCACCGGTGCCAAGCCTTCGGTCGGCTCGTCCAGCAGCAGCAACCGCGCACCCGTGCGCAGGATGCGGGCGATCGCCAGCATCTGCTGCTCGCCGCCCGACAGCTTGGTGCCTTGGCTGGTGCGGCGTTCGAGCAGATTGGGAAAGAGCTCGTAGATTTCGTCGACCGGCATGCCGCCCGCGGCGATCATCGGCGGCAGCATCAGGTTCTCTTCGACCGAAAGGCTGGCGAAGATGCCGCGGTCCTCCGGACAATAGGCGATGCCGAGCCGCGCGATGCGATAGGCCGGCAGATCGACAATGGCTTGCCCGTCGAAGGTGATGGCGCCGCGCCGTTCGGGCAGGATGCCCATGATGGATTTGAGCGTCGTGGTTTTTCCGGCGCCGTTGCGGCCGAGCAGGGTGGCGACTTCACCCGCCGCGACCGTGAAATCCATGCCGTGCAGCACGTGCGATTCGCCGTACCAGGCTTCGAGCCCGCGAACGTCGAGCAGCGTGTCAGCGGCCGGGCTAAGCATGGCCAGTGCCGGTTCCGAGATAGGCTTCGCGCACGTCGATATTGTTCGCGACCTCGCGGTAGGGCCCTTCGGCCAGGACGCGGCCGCGCGTCAGCACGGTGATGACATCCGAGAGATCGGCAACCACCGACAGATTGTGCTCGACCATCAGAACCGTGCGCGTCTTCGCGGCTTCGCGCACTAGCGCCGAAATGCGTCTGATGTCCTCCAGGCCGAGCCCAGCCATCGGTTCGTCGAGCAGCAGCAACGCCGGCTCGAGCGCCAGCGTCGTCGCAATCTCGAGCGCGCGCTTGCGACCATAGGGCAACTCGGCCGCCAGCAGATCGCCTTGGTCGCGCAAACCGACCAGGGCCAGCACCGCGTCCGCCCGGCCGTCGAGATCGGCGATCGCTTCAATCGGGCGCCAGAATTGATACGACGTGCCGAGCGGCCGCTGCAGCGCGACCCGGACGTTCTCGCGCACGGTCATGTGCGGAAACACGGCCGAAATCTGGAACGACCGCACCATGCCCAGGCGCGCGACGTCGGCCGCCTTGGCGCGTGTGATATCGCGACCCATGAAGACGATCGAGCCGGACGTCGGCTCAAGAAACTTGGTCAGCAGATTGAAGACGGTGGTTTTGCCGGCGCCGTTGGGCCCGATCAACGCGTGGATCGAGTTGCGGTTGACCTTCAGCGAGACGTCGCGTACGGCGGCGAAACCAAGGAATTCCTTGGACAGACCGCGCGCTTCGAGAATGATCTCCGCCACGTTCGGTCGCTCCCTAGCCGGGCCGCTTCTGCCGGCGGCCCCTTGCCCCGAAGGGCACAGGGTTGTGTAGCCTAACGCGCGTGGCTTGGAAAGCGGTCGCCGGGACGGGCCGCGAACCGCATCAGGACTTGGCTTGGCGCCGGTGCGCGGGGCCGTTCAATTCACAACGATGACGCGGATGTCGCCGTGACGCCGGAGGACGGTGACGGCGACCTCGCCGTCACGCCGGCGCAGAAGAAGATCGACTTCGCCATCGCCGATGCGAACGCGGCGCAGGCGCAGTTCCTCGACGGCCTGCGGCAGGATGGGATTTTCGAGACGAATCTCGCCGCGGACGCTGTCGCAGTGAAGCCCGAGGCACGCCTCGACCAGGGCCAACGGCGTCGCGCTGGCCCAGGCCTGCGGCGAGCAGGCGACGGGATAACCCGTGGGCCCCACGCCGTGCCGCCGCGCAAAGCCGCAGAACAACTCCGGCGGCCGCAACAGGTCCATGTGCTGAACGGCGGCGAACAGAGCGTCGAAGATCGCGAGCGCTTCGCGCTTCAGGCCGTAACGCGCCAAGCCAAGCGCGATGAGGGCGTTGTCGTGCGGCCAGACCGAGCCGTTATGGTACGACATCGGGTTATAGCGGCGCGCGGATGCGGCCAGCGTGCGTACGCCCCAGCCCGAAAAGGACTCGCGGCCGAGCAAGCTCGCCGCGACCTGTCTTGCGCGCGATGGTTCGGCGATGCCGGTGAACAACGCGTGGCCCGCGTTGGAGCTCACGACACGGCACGGACGCTTGTCGCCATCGAGCGCCAGGGCGTAGGTGCCGATATCCTCGCACCAGAACGCGGCATCGAAGCGACGCCGCAACGCTTGCGCGGCGTCTTCCAATTCGACCGCGCGCGCTTCCATGTCGAGCGCCCGGCAAATTTCCGCCGCCGCGCGCTTGGCGCCATAGACATAGGCCTGGACTTCGCACAAAGCGATGGCGCCGTGCGCCAGCGTGCCGTCGGCGTGCGAGATGGCGTCCTCGGAATCTTTCCAACCTTGATTGAAGAGCCCCTTGCCGGGGACGGTGACATATTCGACAAAGCCGTCGCCATCCGGATCGCCGTCGCGGTCGATCCAGCGCAGCGCGGCGTCGATATGCGGCCACAGCGCCTTGATCGTCTCGCGGTCATCGGTGCGCGCGAAATAGCGGCCGGCCAACAGGACGAACAGCGGCGTGGCGTCGACCGTGCCGTAATAGCGGCCGAACGGCACCTCGCCGAGCCGCGCCATCTCGCCCTGGCGCATTTCGTGCAGGATTTTGCCCGGCTGCGCGGCATGCTCGGGATCGACATGGTCCGCCTGCGTGGCGGCAAGAAAGCGCAGCACGCCTTTGGCAATGGCCGGATCGAACCACAGCAATTCGAGCGCGGTGATGATGCCGTCGCGGCCGAACGGCGTGCTGAACCACGGAATGCCCGCATAGGGATAAGCGCCTTTGGGCGTATCCGTCAGCAGCATGTAGAGATCGGCGACCGACCGGCACAGGATGCGATTGAGCACGGCGTTGGAGCCGTCGATCACGGCGGTGCGCGACGTCGCTGCCCGCAGATCGCGGCGGGCCGCCCGCATCGCGCCGAAAAAGGCGTTGGGCCGCGCCGGCGTGTCGGCGTCGCAGCGAATGGTCAGGAAAAAGCTCGCGCGCTCGCCCGGCGCGAGCGTCAAATCGTATTCGGCCGCGCCATCGGTCAACGTATTGGCGGCCGGCGTAAAGTCGAGCCGCGTGGTGCGCACGACGTTATCGAGTCCGCGGTAGCGCATCACGACCGTCGAAGCGCCGTGCCGTTCGATCGCCAACGTCCCGCGGCGTTCGCGGACGCTGCCGCGGATCTCGAACAGGTCGCGAAAATCGGCGGCGAACTCCAGCCCGAGACGTATGCTACGCGGCTGGCGATCGAAATTATGCACCGCGAGCCGCAGATAGCAGGCGCCACGCCACAGGAACGCGGTCCGCCGAACGTGGATGGTGTCGCGCGGCAACGTCAGGCGGCCGCCGCGGTGCAGATCGGGGTTGGCGAGGTCGACCGACAGAACGGCATTGTCGTCGCGCACCGTCGAACTCAGCAGGAGTGGGCGCTCGCCATCAACTGACAGAACGAAATGCGACAGGTGGCGCGTATCGCGATAATAGAGGCCCGCCGGATTCAAGGCGCCGCCGGCTACGTCGCCGTTGTCGTCGAACACAGCAAACGTGTCACCGTACTTGAGCGCGCGCGGCGGGCGGCGTTCGGCCGCGGAAGTCGCCGCGCCGATGTAGAAATCACCGGTACCAGGGTCCGGCCGCGAGGGTGATTTTGGCTGGGTGTCCATTATCAAGTCTGCGTCAGTGTTCCGCGGGTCGCGTTTCGGGCATGAATAACAGCATGAGGATGACACCGAGTAGCGCGACGCCCGCAAGGCCGAGGAACGCCACAGTGCTGCCCAGCCGGTCGTTGACATAGCCGGCCAAAGTCGTGCTGACCGCAGCGCCGATTGCGGCGGCTGCCCCGACCGTGCCGAGTGCTGCATTATACCGGCCGGTGCCGCGTGTGACGTCGGCGACGATGAGTGGCACCATCACGCCCAGTACCGCCGCCGAGATGCCGTCGAGGATCTGTACCACCACCAACAAGTAGGGGCTCGCGATGAGGGCGTACAAGACGCCGCGGATCGGCAGCGCGGCAAATCCCAGGATCAGCAGCGGCCGTCGACCCCAGCTTTCAGACCGACGCCCAACCCACGGCGATAAAATGGCCACGAAGATTTGCGGCACGACGATACAGGCGGCGATCAGCACGGTCGCCCATTGGCTCGAGCGCATCGTCATGATCGCGCCGACCAGCGGCAGCATCGGGGTGTTGGCTAGGCTGAACAGGATCATGCCGGCGCCGAAGACCAGCAACCCGCGATTGTCGGCGATGCCATGCAGCAGCGACTGGTGCGGCTGCGTGCCTGGCTGACCGCCGCGCGCGCGTACCGGATCGATCTCCCGCGACCGAATGTGGAACAAGGCGATCAACGCCGGAACGGCGAGCAACGCCGTCAATACGAACACGGCGCGATTGGAGAACAACCGGCCGCAAGCGCCCATCAAGACCGCCGCAATACCGTTGCCGGCCGAGGCGTAGCGCGCGTTGCGGCCCAAGCGCTCGCCGATTTCGTGCGACGCGACCAGGCCCAGGCTGATCGCCGCGATGGCCGGCGTCATCAGGCAACTGGCCACGCCATGCAGGATTTCCGCCCCGAGAACCAAAGGCAGGATCGGCCAGGCGGCGAGCATGAGCGCGCTGACTGCGATGGCCGCGGCCGCAATCGCGGCGATTGTTCGTTTGTGGGTCGCGGCGTCGACCAGAATGCCGGCCGGCACCTGACAGGCCAGCGCCACGATCCCGCTCAGCGTCAGGACGAAGCCGATATCGACCTGGGTCCATGCCTGCGCCGTCAGGTAGACGGCGATGAACGGTCCGAAGCCGGTTTGGATGTTGGCGATGAAGAAATTGAAGCCGTCGAGGCCCCGCAGACTGTGTCGCGACAGCGCGCGCACGGGCGCGGATACCGGTGCCGGTACAGGCGGGTGGTGCACGTCTGAACCAAGCTCTTCGTAAGCTTGCACGTTTCGGCATCCACGGTCAGTGATCCAATGGGTACTCGCCCTCCGCCAGCGGCTGGGTGTGGCCCGATCCCTCCAGCACCACAACCGGCTTGCCTTTCTCGTATTGCGGAGCCGATTTGAGTTGGTCGCGCGTCAGATCGAGCGTGATGCGCTCGGGCTGGCCGGTCGGCGAGAAATGCAGCGCGGCCCAATCGACGGCGATCTGGCGGCTGCCAACACCGAGAAAGCCGCCGAAGTCGATGATCGCAGCGCGGGTCGTGCCGGCCTTGTCGACGATGACGTCGACGATACGACCCATAGCCTCGTCCTTGGTGCTGGTGACCGGCTTGCCGAGAATGGCTTGTGCCTTGTCTTTGGCAAGCACGGCCGTCGGCGTGCCCACAGGTGCCGGTGCTGTCGCCGGTGGTGGGGTCGCGGGAGCTGGTGCTGGAGCCACGACCGCGGTTTGAGCACGCGGCATGTTATCGCTGCCGCTATCGACGACGACCAGCCAACCCGCAAAAACGGCCATCGTGATTACGATGGCGTGCCGAACGGGACGCATTTCCGGCTCCCTGCCCGATGACCGGGCGCGCTGGCGGGTCTGCCGCGCAACGTTTGGAAAGCCTAGCTAAGGATGCTGTGACAAACGGTGATTTTTGTGTGTCGCGCCGGCGGGTTGCCGCAGTATCGCGGCCGTTAGCGGTACCGGTCGCGCACCTGTTCGAATGCGCGCTTCAGGTCATCCCACTTGTAGGGTTTACCGAGCCAGACCGTGCCGCCAGCCGGCGCCTCGGGAGCCGGTCCGCCGCTGGTCAGGATCACCCTGAGCGTCGGTCGCCGTTGGCGTGCCTCGCGAACGAGCTGCGGGCCGTCCTTGCCGGGCAACCGTACGTCGGCGAACAGCACGTCGATGGCATCGTCGTCGTTGAGAATCCGCAACGCCGCGTCGGCGTCGGCGGCTTCGACGACCTGATGGCCAAGATCGACGACATTGCCGATCGTCGCTTCGCGGACCAGCTCGTCGTCTTCGACGACGAGCACGCGGAGTGTGTCCGACTCTGTGTCGTTTGCGGTCTTCGGACGAGGAGGCCGGGTGCGTGGCATGACTGTCGCCAGTAGACCATAGAGCGTCAGCCGGCTCAAACCGGGCGACAATCGCGCGAACTAGGCGGCCGCGGTGGTGCCGCGATGCAAGGCCCGATTGAGCGCGCGGCCGAGATCTTCTTGGCGGTAGGGCTTCTGCAGGAATTCGCCGGGCGTGCTGCCTTCGGTGTGCGCCGACGAGGTGTACCCGGAAACGAAGAGCACGCCGATGCCCGGCCGCAATTGAAGCGCGCGGCGGGCGAGTTCGAGGCCGTTCATGCCGCCGGGCATCGCGATGTCGGTGAACAGCAGATCGATCGCGTCGCCGCGGCCGAGGATATCGAGCGCGGCCTTGGCGTTGTCCGCTTCGAGCACGTGGTGGCCGAATTCACCGAGGCGCGCCACGGTGATGTTACGAACGTCGGGATCGTCCTCCACGACCAAGACCGTGTGGGTGGAGTGCCCGTTACCGTTCTCGCGGCGATCGGCCGACGAAGCCGTTTTGCCGCCGACCGGGGCCGCGCGCGGCAAGAGCAGCCGCGTCTGCGTTGCACCGTCCGGCCCGCTAAGCGCCAGGCGGCCGCCAGCCGCCTCGATGACGCTCCGTACCATCGCCAACATTTCGCCGCCGCGGCTCTCCGGGGACTGGCTGACCGGACCGGACGCCGCGCCGCTGACGGAAATCACCACCGCGTCGCGCCCGAAGCTGTTTTCGTTTTGCGGCCGCCCGCGCGCCGGCAGGTTGCCAGCGTCGATCACCAACCGGCCGCCTTCCGGCATCGCCTGCCGCGCATGAATGGCCAGATTGACCAATGCCAATTCGAGCTGATCGGGGCTGGCTTCGATGGGCCACAATTCCGGCACGACATTGGTCTCGATTGCAATGTCGGCGCCGAGGACGAAGCGCAGCACTTGAGTCACGCGCGTCAGCATGCCACCAACGTCGATCGCGTCGATCGCGTCGATCGCGTCGATCGCGATGCGGTCGCCGCGTGCGAATCCCATGACCTGCGTCAGCAGGTTGGTCCCGTTGAGCGCGGCGCTCAACGCGATATGCGCGCGATCGAAATCCTTGCTGGTGCCGTCGAGCGAACGCGTCATCAGGTCCAGATTCCACATGATGACGGTCAACAGATTGTTGAGCTCGTGCGTCACGGTGCTGGTGATGCGGCCCACCGCCGCCATCCGCTGCGTCTGGCCGAGTTGACGCTGCATCGACGTGCGCTCCGTGACGTCGAGCGCGATTCCCTGGATACGCGACGGGCGGCCGCGCTGGTCGCCGATCACCACCGCGTGTTCGGCAAAGATCCGCTCGCTATCGTCCGCGGCAAGCCAGCGGTACTCGATGGCGAACGAGCTGGTCGTGGCGATTTCTTCGGCACGTGCGCGGAGCCCCGGCAGATCGGCCGGATGGACGCGCGACATCCACAAATCCGGGTTGTTGATGAAATCAGCCGGCTGGTAACCGAGCGATTGCGCCAAGGCCTCGCTGACAATCCGCGGTCCGGTAAGCCGGGCATCGGCATCGACCGTATAAAGCGCCACCGGCACCGCGGCAGCGATTAGCGTGAGCCACTCGGCATTATCCGTCATTGGTTACCAACACTGTCCTTATCCTTTGCGCGCTCGTTGCGCGCCGACCCTGCCTTCCAAAATAATCCGGCAAGGCCTTACAACTATAGCTCGATTGAAATATGCCCCCGTCGTCGGCGTACATCCGCACGCAATTTCGCGCTGCGGCATCGCCGGGTTGGTTCAGGTAGGTCGTAATTCCTGTCCTATTCTGCCGGCGCCAACCAATCATCCCCTGGCACCATGCGCGAACCAACTGTGCCGGAGTGTAAACGCCGCCAGAGTCCCGGCTCATCAGGGAAAACCTGATTTCAGGGAGGGAAAACCCGCATAAACGCCGGATTCAATGAAGCTTTCGGGCGATGACGGCTGCAGTTTAATTTTGCTCACGCCCAAGCCTATAGTGTTTTTCTTCTGGGGAGGGCGCCGTGACGTTCGTTGGCGGCCGCGAGACATGAGTGCGACGATGAATCCGATCCGTATCCTGCTGTGCGATGACCATTTGCTCATTCGCGCCAGCCTCAAATCCCTGATTGGCGAGTTTCCGAGTATCCAGGTCGTCGGCGAGGCAGGAGACGGGCGCGAGGCGCTCGAGCACGCCGGCAAGCTGCAGCCTCACGTTGTGCTCATGGATATCGCGATGCCCGGTCTCAATGGGCTGGAGGCGACCCGCCGGCTGGTCAAAGACTATCCCCAGGTGCGGGTCGTGATGTTGTCGATGCACGCGGACGAAAGCCACGTGCTCCAGGCGCTGCGAGCCGGTGCCTCGGGATATGTTCTCAAAGGGTCCGCGCCGCGCGAGCTCGAAATGGCGATCGAGGCCGTCGCGCGGGGCGAAATCTTCCTGAGTCCGGCGATTTCGAAGCACGTGATCGACGTTTATCTCAATCGCGCCGAGGGTCAGACCAATTCGCTCGATCTTTTGACACCGCGTCAGCGTGAAATCCTGCAGCTGATCGCCGAAGGCAAATCGTCCAAGCAGATCGCGCAGTTGCTGGACGCTAGTGTGAAGACGATTGAATCGCATCGCGCCAGCCTGATGGAACGGCTCGACATTCACGACGTCGCCGGGCTCGTGCGTTATGCGATTCGGCACGGCCTGGTTTCACCCGAGAAATAACCCGCATTTAGCGCGATCTTCCGCCGGCCGTACGCTTCATCTCAGTAGATTCCGCCGCCGCCATCAGGGCATGGCGCATTGACCCATATTGCCCCGCAGCCCACAGTTTGCGCGGAAACCGGAGGCTACCACCGACCGTCGTCGTGGGCGGTCACGAACAAGAAGAAACGCCGCCCAGACCATCGTGATCGCGTCGGCCTATGGGTGTGCCTCCGAGCTCCCGGCGTCACGGCCGTGCCGTGTCAAGATGCGGCGAGGGGGCTCGCTATGGTGAACTTGGTTCAGTACCGGTGCTATTTCCTCGATTCGACGGGTTCAATCGGGTCCGATGAAATGATCGAATGCCGGGAAGAACTGGATGCTGTCGAGACGGCTCGTGACATGCTTGAGCACCGGCCGCATTACCACGGCATCGAATTGTGGCGTGGCGCTCGCCGCGTTCACATGGAAATCAGACTCCCCGACATCCCGACATTCACGATCCGGACGGCACACGGTCTCTGAGCCTCTGCGGCAGTTGCCGCGCAGGAGGATAGATCGGTCATGGATACCATACGCGACGACGTAAGCATGCGCTTACTCACCGTTCCGCACGACTTCGGGTCGCCGGCGTTGCCCGACGACGATATCGAAATCGCCCGCCAGCGGATGCGGCACCTGGCTCCGTGGAACGTCGAGCCGCTGCCGTTGATGCATTCGGTGGACGGCGCGCCGATGCCGCCGCCGAGCGCGGAAGTACGCGAACGCCGCCGCCAGCTCGCCCTGCAGATTCTCGCGGTGCAGATGTGGCACGCCAAAGCGACGAGCGCCCTGCAATGAAGACAATGAAAGCCGACGCGCACTGGGGCCATCGCCTGTTTCTTCGTCGACGGTTCGACGACGACACCGAAGGCGACGTGGTCCTGCGCAACTTCGTCGTCGATCTGATCATATTCGTCGGCGAAGCGTTGCTGTCGGCGGCATGCCTGCGCATCGCGGCGGCCGACGGCAACATGACCTTCCTCATGCTCGGCATTCTGGCGGCGACTGCCGCCGCATTGCCGCTGCGGGATTGGCTCCGCGGCTGAGGCCGGCTTCGGCCTCAATCCTTCGCCGGCCGGCGCCAGAATGGCTCGGCCTTTTTCAACCGCTTGAGCCCTTTCTTCAGGGCGGGTTCGCATTCGAGCGCGACATGGGCGCACCATCCGCGCACCAAGGCGTCGGCGCGGATCAGCGCCTGCGACGGTCGCCGCTGCACCAGATTCCGCAGCAGCCGCTCGGACGACGCGATGTCGTTGAGCTGTCCAAGACCGTCTTGCAGCGTCTCTACGTGCTTGACGTACCGGTGGACAGCTTTGTCCGCATAGATCGACGCGAATGATTCGGCGGCATAGCGGATTTTCTTGAGCGCGATGCGCAGCCGATGGCGGCCGACGGTGCCGAGCCGGTCGAAATTGCGTGCGCGGCCGCGCGCCTTGCGATAGCGCCGTTCGAGGACCTCGTCGGCCAGCTTGCCGACGATCGAGACCTGCAGGATCGACGTCTCCAGCGCGCCGGGTCGTCGCCAGGCGCGCGTTTCGATCCATCCCATCAGGCCGAGCGTGAACTGCGTATAGCGTCGGGTCGCCAGCACGCCACGCAGCGCGTCATAGGCGCGGCGGCGCTCGCGCTCGGTGGCGTGCCCCAGTGCGGCGAGATCGCGATCGTCGACCATGCCGGTGCGCACGCGCCGGATCAGGCCATTGACGACGTCCCAGTTGCGTGCGCGGCCCAGGGCGCTCGCCAGCCATTTGACCTCGCCGCTCACCCAGCCGCGTTCTACTTCCGGGAGCATCGACCGGAACAGCTGCAGCGCGACGCGCAGGCGACGAAGCGCGACGCGCATCTGGTGGACACCTTCTTCCTTGCCGGCGCGCGCCGCCAGTTCGTTTGCCAGGAGATGCGCCAGGCACCGTCGCAGGATGACGGCCAGTGCGTCTTCGGCGGCCATGCCGCGATGCAAGTCAACCGCACCAAACCGCGTCGCTGCCGACGCGTCGCGCGGTTCGGCGCGCTTGGCCAGGGCGTAACCGCGGGCCGCTTTGCTGCGCATTTCGACGCGCACCGGCGCTTCATCGGCGAGCGCATTGGCAAGCGCGAAGACGGCGCGCGGCGTTCCCTGTTGCAGCTCGAGCTCGATCTCGGAGACCGGCAGCTTGCGGCCGCCGCGGGTTCGGATTTCGCCTTCGTCGAACGAGAGCGCGACGGCGGCGCCGTCCGGTTCGAGCACGGCGCGGCTCCGCCGCAGCCGGCAGGTGAATACCGGCTTCAACGGCTCGTCTTCCAGCTTGCCGATGCCGTCGACCTGCGTCAGCGGCTTCAAGTCCGGCACCGGACGTGTCAACGGCGTCTGCCACATCGGTCGCTCGCCGCTCGCCGCGCCGGAGCCGGGCATGGCTTCGAGAGTTTCGAGCACGCGCCGGCCTTCGCGCCGCACCGACAACGCCAACGTCCGGCGCTGCAGCTCGTTTTTGCGCGTGTCGTAATAGGTGCTGGTGATCCGCCGTTGGGTCAGCTGGCCACCGCGCAGCAGGCCGCTGCGCTTCAGCCGCGCAACATCTTCCGGTGCGACGACGAGCGCCAGCGCATAGCGCATTTCGGCGGCGGTGACCGCCGGAGCGGGTGTCTTGTTTTCGGCCATGGCGCTAGCTTCGCGTGCCGAATCGGGTCTGGCAAGTGGGGCATTTTTCCTTATAATTCGCGCGCTTAATCGCGCGTGCCGCCCGCGGCCGCGCGCCGCAAAAATCAACGGAGGTGGCGATGAAACGCCGGAAGCTTGGCTCGCTCGAAGTGTCGTGCATCGGTCTCGGCTGTATGAGCATGACGCCGATCTATGGCCAGCCGGATCCCAACGAAGCCATCGCCACCATTCACCGTGCGGTCGAGCTCGGCGTCGATCTGATCGACACATCGGATGTCTACGGCGCCGGCAAGAACGAAGAGCTGGTCGGCCGGGCGATCAAGGGTCGCCGCAACAAGGTCGTGCTCGCCAGCAAGTTCGGCAATATGCAGACGCCGGATGGCAAGCAATCGGTGTGTGGCCGGCCCGAATACGTAATCGAGGCCTGCGAGAAGAGCCTGAAGCGGCTCGGCGAAGACGTGATCGACCTCTATTACATCCATCGCGTCGACACCGACGTGCCCGTCGAGGAAACCGTGGGCGCGATGGTCAAGTTGAAGCAGCAAGGCAAGATCAAGCATCTCGGAATTTCCGAGGCGTCGGCGGCGACCTTGCGTCGCGCGCACAAGGCGCATCCGATGGCGGCGTTGCAAACCGAATATTCGCTGTGGACCCGCGACGCCGAGGATGGCTTGCTCCAGGCCTGCGAGGAGCTCGGCGTTGGCTACGTCGCCTACAGCCCGCTGGGACGCGGATTTCTCACCGGCACGATCGGCGGCCTCGACGATTTGCACGAGAAGGATCGCCGGCGCGCCCATCCGCGCTTTCATCCTGAAAACCTTACGCGCAACGCGTCGCTGCTGCCGACGATCAAGCAGCTCGCGGTCAAGGAGAACTGCACGCCGGCCCAACTCGCGCTGGCCTGGGTGCTGTCGCGCCGGCCGTTCATCGTCGCGTTGCCGGGCACGAGCCACCGCAAATGGCTCGAGCAGAACGTCAAGGCGGCCGAGATCGCCGTTTCGCCGGCGACTCTCGCCACGCTCGATAAGGCCTTTCCCAAGGGCGCGGCGTCGGGCGCGCGTTATCCCGAGCCGCAACTCAAGCGCGTCGGCGTCTGACGCGCGTCGCGCCGCCGCTTATTTCTGTTGCGCGATCGGCAGGACGACGTCGCTGTATTTCAGCGATTTTGCCTGCGGCAGCATATTGTCGCCGACGAAATTGCGGATGATATCGAAGCCGCGACGGTCGACGATGGCGCTCGCCGCGAAGCTGCCGGCGTTGTCGACGATGAACGAGCGGATCACGCTTTCGGGCAACTTGGGATAACGCTTGTGCAAATCGGCGACCGCTTTGTCCGGCTGCTTGTGCAGTAGGACAAGCGCGTCGTCGATCGCG
Organism: Allostellaceae bacterium; assembly: GCA_035934995.1. Taxonomy (GTDB): domain Bacteria; phylum Pseudomonadota; class Alphaproteobacteria; order ATCC43930; family CGMCC-115725; genus REEB95. Next base: position 68,073 of record DASYXI010000024.1, on the reverse strand, counting down.
GCGTGGACCCGCTTGACGATGTCGGGATTCTTGGCCGCGTAGTCGGCCTCGGTCACCAAGCCCTGATGCACGGCGCCGACATATTCCGGAATCGCGCCGCCCCAGAAGTCAGCGAACATCTTCAGGCCATTGTTTTCGACGCCAAGCCGGCCGTACGGAATTGCGGTCAGGGCGATGTCGATTTCCTTGCGCTGCGCCGCCGTGAGCAGCGTCGGATAGGAATTGATCGTCGTCTCGGTATAGTCGGTCAGCGGGTTGAAGCCGTATTGCTTCGCCAGGACGCGGAACATGATGTCGAGGCCACCGCCGACGTCGAGCGTGCCGACGATCAGGCCGCGGGCGCGGGCGAAGCGCTCCTTGAGCGGCATCGTGTCGGTGAGGCCGATCTTCTTGGCGGAGTCCGGATTGATCACGAACTGAATGACAAAATTGCGCACGAACGGCGCGACGACGCGGATTTTCTCGCCGCGCGCCATCGCTTGCACCGCGGGAACCAGCGTCATGGCGCCGAACGCGGCGCCACCGGAATGGAGCGCGGCGAGCGTGTCCGGATCGCCGTGGCTGACGATCTCGACGTCGGGATCGATGCCCTGCTTGGCAAAGAAGCCTTCGTCGATCGCGACCTCGACGATCGACAGCCCCAGCGAAATGCTCGTCTGGGCGATGACGACCTTGTCGGCCGCGCGTGCCGGCGCGCTGCTTGCCAGCGCGACGGCGATAGCCGCCGCGGCGATGGTTGCAAGCCTCATGCGTGTGTCCTCCCCGTTCGACCCGTGGCGTAATTGACCGCTGAGTTGAACAGCAATGCAAGCACCATGAGGACAAACAGGCCGGCGAAGACGCCGGCGCTGTCGAGCTGCGATGCCGAAAATTGGACGAGGTAGCCGACGCCGCGGCTCGAGACGATCAGCTCGCCGACAATGGCGCCGACCAGGGCTTCGGGGATCGCTAGTTTGAGGCCCAGCATGATCGCCGGCAGGGCGCCCGGAATCACCACGAGCGTGCGCTCTTGCCAGCGGCTGGCGCCCATCAGCTTCACCACGCGGATGAGGTCGCGGTTGACGTTGCGCGCGCCTTCATAGGTCGACAGGAAGACGAAGAAGAACACCATCAGGGCGGTGATCACCACCTTCGGTGTCAGGTTGATGCCGAACCAGACGATGAAGAGGGGGCCGAAGGCGATTTTGGGCACGCCGTACACCGCCATCAGAATCGGATCGAAGATGCGCGCCATCAGCGGGAAGCTGCCGAGCAGCAATCCCAGACCGACGCCCGCGGCCACGCCCAGCGCGTAGCCGAGCACGATCTCTTCCGCGGTGACCAGCAGGTTCAGCCACAACGTTCCGTCGGACATCCACTCGCCAAGTCGGCGGGCAATCTCGAGCGGCGTGCTGAAAATCAGCTGATCGATGTGCGTGCCGGATGCCTGCCAGGCGATCACCAGGCCGAGCGTCACGCCGATGCGTCCCCAGAACACGATCAGTCGTTCGCGTCGTGCCGCGGCAATGGCCGGATCGGCAATGTCTTCCATGGTTTCGCTTCTAGCCATGCTCGTCCTCCGCATCGGTCGCGATGTCGCACAGCGACCAGAGTTGCTTGTGAATGTCCTGGAAAGCCCGCTCGAAGCGGATCTGAACCGGATCGCGCGGCCGCGGCAGATCCACCCTTATGTCCGCCTTGACCCGGCCGGGCCGGCGCGACAGCACGATGACGCGGTCGCTGAGCGCGATCGCCTCTTCGAGATCGTGCGTGACGAACACCACCGTCTTGCGTTCGCCTTCCCACAGCGTCAGCAGCTCGCGCTGCAATTGCAGCTTGAGCTGCACGTCGACGTTGCCGAAGGGCTCGTCCATCAGCAGCGTGTCGGGATTGAAGGCCAGCATTCGCGCCAGGGCGGTGCGCTTCTGCATGCCGCCCGAAAGCTCGGCGGGCATGTGTCCGGCAAAGCCGTTGAGACCGACGCGCGCGATTGCGGCGGTCGCGCGTTCGCGGGCTTCGGCCTTTGACAGCCGCTGCAGGTTGAGCGGCAACATGACGTTCGCCAGGACCGAACGCCACGGCAGCAGCGTGTCCTTTTGCGTCATGTAGCCGATGCCGACATTCGGTCCGGCAACCAGCTTGCCGCGATAGATCACCGCGCCGCGTTCCGGTGCGATGAATCCGGCGATGCAGTTGAACAACGTCGACTTGCCGCAGCCCGACGGGCCGATCAACGTGACGAAGGCGCCGGCGGAAACGTCGACGTTGACGTCATCGATCGCGGCAATGCGTGCGCCCGCTTTGAAGAACCATTTGCTGACGTGATCCAGCCGAATAGCCGATGCGGCGTCTTGCGATACGCCTGCTGCCACGTTTGCCTCCCCGCTCGCCCTGCGTGCGCGCGGCGACTGTAGCAGCCACGCTGGGGCCGCCGCCACGCTCCTACGTTCACTGGCGTGGCGCCCGGTTCTAGGTTATGACCGACGCCTCAGGCGAAGGTATGACGGTGGCGGCGCGAACAGCGAAGCGGCACTTGCGGGCGGCATTGGCGGCGATTTGCCTCGCGCTCGCGGCGGCGCCGGCCAACGCCCAAACCGCATCGACGCAAGCCGACGTCTACACGGTCGCCAACGTGCCGGTCGACGCGACCGCCGCATCGGCCGACGCCGCGCGCGAGACGGCGCGGCTGCAAGGCGAGCATCAAGCCTATGCCATCCTGCTGGGCCGGCTGACCCGGGCGTCAGACGCAAGCCGCCTGCCGCCGGCCAACGATGCGACGCTCAACGATCTGATTCAGGGTTTTGAGGTCGCCAACGAACGTCATTCGACCGTCCGTTATCTGGCCAATTACACGTTCCATTTCCGGCCCGACGCCGTGCGCCAGCTTTTGCGCGGCGCCGGCGTGTCGTTTGCCGAGACGCTGTCGAAGCCGCTCGTCGTGTTGCCGGTGCTCGACAGCGGGGGCTCGACGTCCTTGTGGGAAGACCCGAATCCGTGGCGGGCAGCCTGGAACGAACGCAACGCACCGGCGGGCCTGGTGCCGCTGGTGATGCCCTTCGGCGGCGCCGAAGACATCGCGGCGATCGACGCCAAGACCGCGGTCGCCGCCGATAACGGTGCGTTGACAGCGATTTCACAACGTTATGGCGGCGCCGATGTCCTGATCGCGCATGCGACCGTCGCGAACGGCGGCACCGCGAATGAATCCGTTGCGGTCGCCACGGCGCGGTACTCGCCAGGCTCCGCCGCGACGCCGCAAACCTGGAACCAGACGTACAAGCTCGGCGCCGGCGAAGACGAAGGGGCGCTGATGGCGCGCGCCGTCGCCGGCACGGTCGCGCAGGTCGAAGATGCGTGGAAGGCGGCGAACATACTCGACGTCTCGCAAGTCGCGACGCTGACGGCGTCGGTGCCGATCGCGGGGCTGCAGGACTGGGTTGCGGTGAGCCAGCGGCTTCGCGCCATTCCGGCGGTGCAGAAGACCGACTTGATGGCGATCGACCGGCAGCACGCCGAGATCACGATCCATTACGTCGGCGATTTGACGCAGTTGCGCTTGGCGCTGGCGCAGAACAATCTCGATCTCAATGGCGACGCATCCAATTACGTTCTCGCGCCGCACGGCGCCGGCACGCTGCACTGAGGCGCCACGACGCGATGAACCTGCCGAACTACATATCGCTCGCGCGCCTGTTGTCGGCGCCGGTCGGCATCTGGTTCATTCTCAACGGCTCCTTGGCCGATGCGTTCTGGTTGTTCCTGGGGGCCGGGTTGTCGGACGCGGTCGACGGATTCGTCGCCAAGCGTTTCAACAGCCGCTCCGAGCTCGGCGCGCTGCTCGACCCGATCGCCGACAAGGTGCTGATCGTCAGCATGGTGGTCACGCTCGGCCTTGCCGGGTATCTGCCGAATTGGCTCGTGATCCTGGTTGTCTTCCGCGACCTGCTCATTATCGGCGGCTTCATTCTGACGCAATTTGCGGCCGAACCGTTCAGCTCGCGGCCGTTGCTGATCAGCAAGCTCAACACCGTGCTGCAGATCGTGCTGATCGCGTGGGTGCTCGCGCATCTCGGGCTCGGCGTTTCGGATCGCCACCTCACCACGATCCTGATCGACGCGGTGGCGGCGACCACCGTCCTGTCGGGCGGCGTCTATCTCGTGCGCTGGATGCGCGGCTTCCCCGGCGCAGAGGAGGCGTGACATGAAACCATCGCCGCGCGCCGTCGCGCTGTTCTGGGCTGCCGTTCTTCTTTTCCTGGTCTATGCGATCAACCGTCTCGGAACGGTGCTGGTGCCGTTCGTCGCCGGCCTCGGCATCGCTTATTTCCTGGCGCCGACCGTTGACCGGCTCGAGCGTTGGCGTTTGTCGCGCACGCTCGCTGCGCTCGCGATGCTCGCCATCTTCCTGCTGGCGATCGCGCTGATCATTCTCATGGTGGCGCCGCTCGTCGAAGTACAGGTGAGTGAATTGGCGCGCATCGCACCGACGGCGATGGATCAAGGCCGCCACGTCATCCAGCAACTGCTTCAGGTGGCGCAGGAACGGCTGTCGCCGGCCGATGTCGACAAGTTACGCAATATGGTCGGCGGTTGGTCCTCGGCCGTGCTCGGCTGGGCCGCAACCGTGGCCAGCGATGTCCTTGGCAGCGGCGTGGCGCTCGCCAACCTGCTGTCGCTCGTCTTCATCACGCCGCTGGTGGCATTCTATTTGATGCGCGACTGGCACGGCTTCGTCGCGCACCTCGAAAGCTGGATTCCGCGCCAGCATGTCGCGACGGTCCGCGCCGAGGCGGCAATCGTGAACGAGACGCTGGCCGGCTTCATCCGCGGCCAGATCCTCGTCGGTGTCATTCTTGCGATCTGGTACGCCGCCACCCTCAGTATCGTCGGCACCAATTTCGCGATCGTCATCGGCTTGTTGATCGGCATCCTGTCGTTCATCCCGATCATCGGCGGCGCCATCGGGTTCGTCTTGGCCATGGGCCTGACGCTGGTGCAGACGCCGACCTGGGCGGCAGCGGGTAGCGTGCTGTTGATCTTCGCGATCGGACAGGGCGTCGAGGCCAATTTCCTGTCGCCCAAGCTGGTCGGCGACCGCGTCAATCTCCATCCGCTGTGGGTGATCTTCGCGCTGCTCGCCTTCGGCAAGCTTTTTGGATTTCTCGGCGTGCTGCTGGCGTTGCCGGCTGCCGCCGTCGTTGGCGTGCTGGCCCGCTTCGGCATGAGCCGCTATCGGCAAAGCCCGTTTTACGATTCCAAGCCAGGCTCGGCCACGCCGCGCAAGCGGGCTTAGCGTGACGCAACTGCCGCTCGATCTCGGCCACCTGTCAGCGCTCGGCCGCGACGACTTTCTGGTCGCGCCGTCGAACGAGGCCGCGGTCAAATGGCTCGAACGCTGGCCGGAGTGGCCACAGCCGGCCTTGGCGCTGCACGGGCCGCCGGGCTCCGGCAAGACGCACTTGGCGCATGTTTTCACCACGCGCGCCCGCGCCGCCGGCGTTGCCGCTGCCTTCGTCGAGCCGGCGACGCTCGGCGTCGCCACGGTGCCGAACCGGGTCGGGGAGGCGCGCGCGGTCGTCGTCGACGACGCAAACCGGGCGCCCGAACAGGCGCTGCTGCATCTGTACAATCTCGTCGCCGAGCGGCGCGGACATCTGCTGATTGTCGCCGCCGAGCCGCCGTCACGCTGGCCGGTCGCGCTGGCCGATCTGCGATCGCGCCTGCTGGCGGCGCCGACGGCCGCCGTAAGTGCGCCGGACGATGCGCTGGTGAGCGCCGTGCTGGTGAAGCTTTTCGCGGATCGGCAAGTGACGATTGCGGCCGACGTCATCGGCTATCTCGTCACGCGGATCGAGCGCTCGTTCGCCGCGGCGCGCGCGGCGGTGGCGGCGCTCGACGCGGCGGCGCTTGCCGAGAAGCACGCCATCACGGCGCCATTCGCGCGCCGGGTGCTCAAGCTCTAGCGTTTTGCCGGCGTGGCCGGCGCGAGGATCGACATCATCCGTGCGCTGCCGCGCTCGAGCGCCGACCACGGCAAATTGATCTCGAAGCGCACCAGCGCCGCGGTGGGGAAGTCGACGGTCAGACGCGCCATCAACGGGCCGGTCGGCTGGTCGGACAATGCCACCGCGAGTTCCTGCAGCCCGGGATTGTGGCCGACCAGCATGACCGAGCGCACATCGTCAGGGATGCGGCGCAGGCGTTGCAGCAGCTGTTTGGCGTCGGCGAGGTAAAGAGCCTCCTCGTAGACGATATCCGGCGCGGGCTTGAGCGCCGGTAGAACGATGTCGAGGGTTTCACGCGTGCGGACCGCGTCCGAGCACAGGACCAGCGACGGCGCGAAATGGCGCTCGGCCGCCGCCGCCGCCATCGTCCGGGCGCTGTCGCGGCCGGCGTCGCTCAGGCCCCGGGCGCGGTCGCCGTCGGCGTGCTGGGCCACCGCTTTGGCATGGCGTAACAGAAAGAGAGTGCTCAACCGCTTGCCCCACGGTGCCATAAGATGTTCACATAGGGTTTATAAACTTGCGGAATGGAGCGGGAAATGGCGGTTAGGCCGGAAGCGCAAGTGCGCTCGGCAGGCGCGCCGGCGGGGGAACGTTCGCCCGACCGGTTCATCAACCGCGAGTTGTCGTGGCTTGCGTTCAATGAGCGTGTCCTCGCCGAAGCCGACAATCGCCGCTATCCGTTGCTCGAGCGTCTGCGTTTTCTATCGATCTCGGCGAACAATCTCGACGAGTTCTACATGGTGCGCGTCGCCGGACTCAAGGGTCAGGTCCAGGCCGGAATCTCGACCGCCAGCCAGGATGGCCTGACGCCGGCGCAGCAGCTGATCGCGATCAATCGCCGTGCCGGCAAGCTGATGCAGGATCAGCAAGTCAGTTGGCGGGCGCTGCGCGGCGAACTGACCGAGCGCGGCGTCGCCGTCGTCGGTCCCGAAGATCTGACCGTCGCCGATCGCACCTTCGTGCGCGAACGATTTATGGCAGACATCTTCCCGGTGTTGACGCCGCTGGCGATCGATCCGGCGCATCCGTTCCCGTTCGTCGTCAATCTCGGTTTCGGCCTGATGCTCGAGCTGTCGCGCAAGAGCGACGGCAACCGCATGCAGGCGCTGATCCTGATTCCATCGTCGATCGCGCGGTTCGTCCGCTTGCCGGGCAAGGACGTCCGTTTCATTCCGGTGGAGCAGGTCATCGGCGAATTCCTGTCGGAGCTGTTCCCCGGCTTCACGGTCGTCGGTAAGGGCATGTTCCGCGTCCTGCGCGACAGCGAGGTCGAAATCGACGAAGAAGCCGAGGATCTGGCGCGGCTGTTCGAAACGGCGTTGAAGCGCCGCCGCCGCGGCCATGTCATCTATCTCGGCGTCGAGACGGCGATGCCCGAGGATCTGCGCCGCTTCCTCGTCGAACGGCTCGATGCATCGGTCGATGACGTGTTCCCGCTCGACGGCATTCTCGGCCTGGCCGATACGCGGCAGCTGATCATCGACGAGCGTCCGGACCTGGTGTTCACGCCGTACAATCCGCGCTTTCCCGAGCGCATCCGCGATTTCGGCGGCGATTGCTTCGCGGCGATCCGGCAAAAGGACATCGTCGTCCATCATCCCTACGAAAGCTTCGACGTGGTCGTGCAGTTCGTGCGTCAGGCGGCGCACGATCCCGCGGTCGTCGCCATCAAGCAGACGCTTTATCGCACCAGTGACGACAGCCCGATCGTGCGCGCACTCATCGAGGCGGCCGAGGCCGGCAAGTCGGTGACGGCGCTGGTCGAGCTGAAGGCGCGTTTTGATGAAGAGCGGAATATTCGCTGGGCGCGCGATCTAGAGCGCGCCGGCGTGCAGGTGGTTTACGGCTTCATCCAGCTCAAGACGCACGCCAAGGTTTCGCTGGTGGCGCGGCGCGAGAGCGGCGAGTTGCGACTCTACGTCCATTACGGCACCGGCAACTATCACCCTTATACCGCCAAGGTTTATACCGATCTCAGCTTCTTCACCTGCGATCCGGCGCTGTGCCGCGACGCGCAACAGCTGTTCAACTACATGACCGGCTATGCGACTCCGGCCAAGCTCGAGAAGATCGCGATTGCGCCGATCAATCTGCGCCAGCGCCTGACGCAGTTGATCGACGCCGAGATCGCGCACGCGCGGGCGGGACGGCCGGCGCAAATCTGGGCCAAGCTCAATTCGCTCGTCGATCCGGCGATGATCGACAAGCTCTACGCCGCCTCGCAGGAAGGCGTGAAGATCGACCTGATCATCCGCGGCATCTGCTGCCTGCGGCCGGGCGTCAAAGGCCTGTCGGACAATATCCGGGTCAAGAGCCTCATCGGTCGCTTTCTCGAACACGGGCGAATCGTCTGCTTCGGCAACGGCAAGGCGTTGCCGTCGCGTGATGCGCTGGTGTTCATCTCGTCGGCGGACTGGATGCCGCGCAACTTCGACTGGCGAGTCGAGGCGTTGGTGCCGATCGAGAACGAAACCGTGCACCGTCAGGTCATGGTCGAAATCATGCAAACCTTGCTCAGGGACGAGACGCAGACATGGTGGCTGGAATCCGACGGCGTTTACGAGCGGGCGAGTGTTGATTCCAACGCGCCGAGCGCGCATACATATTTCATGACCAATCCGAGCCTCTCCGGCCGCGGCAGTGCCTTGCAGCAACGCACACGGTCGTCGCCGCGATTGGTGACTGAACGAGGCGAATCCTAAAAATGGCGGCGCGTTTTGCCGCGGCGGTCGAAGGAACCGTCCGGCGTGATGCGGTCGCCGTTGTCGATATCGGCTCGAACTCCCTGCGCTTGGTGGTGTTCGACGGGCTAAAGCGACCCGCGCGCACGCTGTTCAACGAAAAGCTGCTGTGCGGCCTTGGCCGCAGCCTCAACAAGACCGGCAAACTCGATGCCGAAGGCGTCGAGATGGCGCGCGCCAACATGCAGCGGTTCGTGGCGCTGGCGCGGACGCTGGGCGCGACGCGATTCGACGTGCTGGCGACAGCCGCGGTGCGCGACGCGGCGGACGGTCCGGCCTTCGTCCAAGAAATCGAAAAACGCTACAACGTCCGCGTTCGCGTGCTGTCGGGCGAGGAAGAGGGCCGGCTGTCGGCGCTGGGCGTGCTGGCTGGCATGCCCGATGCGGGTGGCATTGTCGGCGATTTAGGCGGCGGATCGATCGAACTGATCGAAATCGGCAAAGGTGCCGTCGGTCGGGCCGCAACCCTGCCGCTCGGCCCGTTGCGGCTGGCCGATCTGGCCGACGACGACAAGAAGTTGAAGGACGTGATCGATCGGCTGCTGACGACGGTGCCGTGGTTGACCGCGGCTGACGGCGGCAACTTCTATGCCGTCGGCGGCTCCTGGCGCGCGCTCGCGCGGATTCACATGGCCGAAAGCCAATATCCGCTGCACATCATCCAGAACTACACACTGTCGCGCGGCGAGGCCGAACGCTTCCTCGATTTCATCGCCAAGCAGACCCGCAAATCGCTCGACGGCATCGCCGGCCTTTCGAAGAAGCGGCTCGAGGTCGTACCGCTCGCGGGCCGCGTGCTCGCCCGCATCATGAAGCGCATGGACCCGAAGCGCGTCGTCTTCTCGGCATGGGGCTTGCGCGAGGGGCATCATTTCAGCTTGCTCGATCCGGCCGAACGCGCAGCCGATCCGCTGATCACCGCGTGCCTCGAAACCGCGCGCGCCCATACGCGCTTCGGCGATATCGGCGACGCGTTGTTTGCCTGGATGAATCCGCTGTTTCCCAAGGAACGGCCCGAGCTGAAACGCCTCCGCCATGCGGCGGCGCTGCTGTCGGATATCGCCTGGAACGATCATCCGGATTATCGCGCCGAGCAGGCGGTCCGGCACGCGCTCTATATGCCAGTGGCCGGCATCGATCACGCCGGGCGCGCCTTCGTCTCGGCGGCGTTGCACGCCCGTTATGGCGGTCGCGGCACGGTGGAGCTGTTGGCGCCGCTCGAATTGCTCGACGAATCGGAGCTGCCGACGGCGCGCGTCATCGGCCTGGCGCTGCGGCTCGCCTATACGATCAGCGGCGGTGTGCCGGCCGCGCTTCACGGCACGACTTTGGCGCTTCAGGGTCACGAGATTCTGCTGTCGCTGAACGGCGACGGCGCGCAGCGCTTCGGCGAAAGCGTGCAGCGGCGGCTCGATGCCTTGGCCAAGGCGATGGGCCGCAAAGGCGCGATCAAACGGCCCTGACCGTTATTGCGCGGCGGCTTCGGTCGCCGCCGTGCGCACCAGCTTGATGCGCTTGCCGGCGGCGGTCAGCGCCAGGCGGCCGTGCTTCAGGTCGAGCGCATCCTTGCCGAACAGGTCGGCGCGCCAGCCTTGCAGTGCCCGCACCGGCGCCTGATCGTCGGCGGCGATCAGCTCGAGATCCTCGCTGTCCGCGACCAGCTTGGTCGCGACGTGATTTTCCTCGCAGCGGAGCTTCAACAACACGCGCAGCAATTCGACCAGCGGCCCGATCCCCTGCGGCAATTCGCGGCGCGGCGCCGGTTGCGGACAATCGGCCTCGGGCAGCGCGGCGGCGCGCGCGACGACGGCGAGTACTTCGCCACCCAGCTTGCCTTCGGCAAAGCCTCTGCCGAGACCGCGGGTATGCGCCAGCTCGTCCGTGTTCGCGGGCGCATGCGCCGCGATTTCGAGCAGCGCCTCGTCGCGGATGATCCGGCTGCGCGGCAGGTTGCGCTGTTGCGCCGCGGTTTCGCGCCACGCCGCCAGTTCGCGCACCAGGGCCAGCATCCGTCGGTTATTGCTGCGGACCTTGAGCCGTTTCCAGGCATCGGCGGGATCGAGCCGATAGGTTCCCGGATTGGTCAGCACCGCCATTTCCTCGTCGAGCCAGCCGTGACGGCCGCTGCGGTCGAGCTGCGCCGCCAGCTTCTCGTAGACCTGGCGCAAATGGGCGACATCGGCGATCGCATATTTGAGCTGGCGTTCGGTCAGCGGCCGGCGTGCCCAATCGGTGAAGCGCGACGTCTTGTCGATATGGGCGCCGGCCAGACGCGCCGCCAGCGTCTCGTAGCTCGCGGATTCACCGAAGCCGCACACCATCGCCGCGACCTGCGTGTCGAAGATCGGCGCCGGCACCTTGCCGGCGGCGTTGTAGAAAATCTCGATGTCCTGGCGGGCGGCGTGGAAGACCTTGAGGATGGCCGGGTCGGCCATCAAGGCGTGGAGCGGCGCCAGGTCCATGCCCTGCGCCAGCGGGTCCACGGCCACTGCGCCGGCCGGCCCCGCCAACTGCACGAGGCACAGCTGCGGCCAATAGGTCTTGTCGCGCATGAATTCGGTGTCGACGGTGACGTAAGGGGCGCCGGCGAGGCCGCGGCAAAACGCCTCGAGCGCGGCGCGATCAGTGATCAAAACGCTCATGCCGCTTTCATACACCGAATCGATGGCGACCAGAAACCGAGAAGGACGCGCGCCTTGACAAAAAGCCTGCTCCCGTGCGCTTTTCGCCTCGCTCGCGTGAGGGACAGATCGACAGATGCATCTCTATCGGACGCATAATTGCGGCGCATTGCGCCCGGACCATGAAGGCAAGACGGTGCGGCTGTCCGGCTGGGTGCATCGCAAACGCGACCACGGTCAGCTGCTTTTCGTGGACCTTCGCGATCATTTCGGCGTCACCCAATGCGTCATCGACGTGGCGAGCCCGCTGTTCAAGCAGGCCGATGGTTTGAAGCTCGAAAGCGTCCTGACCGTCACCGGCAAGGTGGTCCGACGCTCGCCCGAGACCGTCAATCCCAAGCTGCCGACTGGCGGCGTCGAGCTCCAGATCGCCGAGCTGACGCTGCAATCCGAGGCCGAGCCGCTGCCGTTCCCGGTCAATGCCGAGGCGGAATATCCCGAGGACATGCGGCTGAAATACCGCTTTCTCGATCTGCGGCGCGAAGGCGTGCACGCGAACATCGTGCTGCGCGCGCAGGTGATCGCGTCAATCCGCCGCCGCATGATCGAAAGCGGGTTCACGGAATTCCAGACCCCGATTCTGACCGCGTCGTCGCCGGAAGGCGCGCGCGATTACCTGGTGCCGAGCCGGCTCCATCCCGGAACGTTTTACGCGCTGCCGCAAGCGCCACAGCAGTTCAAGCAGCTGCTGATGGTGGCGGGCTTCGATCGCTACTTCCAGATCGCACCGTGCTTTCGCGACGAGGCCAGCCGGGCCGATCGTTCGCCGGGCGAATTCTATCAGCTCGACTTCGAGATGAGCTTCGTCACGCAGGACGATGTCTTCGCCGCGATCGAGCCGGTGCTGGCCGGCGTGTTCGAGGAATTCGCCAAGGGTCGGACCGTGACCAAGCCGCCGTTCCGGCGCATCGCCTTCGACGAAGCGTTGCAGAAGTACGGCACCGATAAGCCTGACCTGCGCAATCCGATCACCATGTCCGATGTCACCGAAACCTTCCGCGGTTCGGGCTTCAAGCTGTTCGCCGGCATCGTCGCCAAGGACGCGGCAGCGCGCATCTGGGCGATTCCGGCGCCGGGCGGCGGCAATCGCGCCTTCTGCGACCGCATGAATTCCTGGGCGCAGGGCGAAGGCCAACCGGGCATGGGCTACATCTTCTTCCGCGGCACCGAGGGCGCCGGGCCGATCGCCACCAATCTCGGACCGGAGCGCACCGAAAGCCTGCGATCGCAGCTCGGCCTCAAGGACGGCGACGCGGTGTTCTTCGTCGCTGGCCAGCCGGCCCTATTCCGGCCGTTTGCCGCCGCCGCGCGCCTCAAGCTCGGCCGCGATCTCAAACTGACTCGCGACGGCGTCTTCGAATTCTGCTGGATCGTCGATTTCCCGATGTACGAGCGTAACGAAGAGACCGGCAAGATCGAATTCTCGCACAATCCGTTCTCGATGCCCCAGGGCGGGCTCGCCGCGCTCGAAGGCCAGGACCCGCTGACAATCAAGGCGTTTCAGTACGACATCGTGTGCAACGGCGTCGAACTGTCGTCGGGCGCGATCCGCAATCATCGGCCCGACATCATGTATAAGGCGTTCGCGATCGCCGGCTACAGCGCCAGCGACGTCGAGAGCCGTTTCGGCGGCATGCTCAACGCCTTCAAGTTCGGCGCGCCGCCGCACGGCGGCTCGGCGCCGGGCATCGATCGTATCGTCATGTTGCTGGCCGATACGCCCAACATCCGCGAAGTCGTCGCCTTCCCGATGAATCAGCAAGCGCAGGATTTGTTGATGCAGGCGCCGGCGCCGGTGCCGCCCGAACGGTTGCGCGAGCTGCATATCCGCGTCGTCATGCCGCTGGAAAAAGAGCCGAAAAAGCCGGGCTAAAACCGCCGCTGCCGCGGTGGAGGGGATGGACGCCGCCATGCTAGCCTAAGCACAGAACAGGATTTCTTCGGGTCGCAGTGGGCACGCAGGCGCGCAATTTGACAGTGATCTTACGGCGCGGCGGGGGATTAGCCCTGTTGGTGGTATTGATCGCCACGGCGACGCCGGCTTCGGCCGCCAATATCGCCATCCAGCCGCATGAGGCGCTCTATACCCTCACGCTCCAATCCGCGAAATCGGCGAGCGGTGTCGTCGGCGCCAATGGGGCGATGTTCTACAAATGGGGCGAAACCTGTGATGGCTGGACGCTCGAACAGCGGTTTCACCTGCGCATCTCCTATGCCGAAGACGATGCCACCGAAATCAGCTCGACGATTGTCACCTATGAGTCGAAGGATGGGCTGCGTTACCGCTTCAATGAACGCCGGATGCGCAACGGCGAGCTCGACGCGGAGATTCGCGGCGAGGCGAACCTCGACGGGCCAGGCAAAGGCGGCATCGCCGAGTTCACCAAGCCGGAAGCGGCGACTCTGACATTGAAGCCCGGCGTGCTGTTCCCGACGGCGCATACGCTGGTGCTGATCGCCGCCGCGCAAGCGCACCAGCAGTTCATTTCGCGGTATGTCTTCGACGGCTCGGATGTCGAGAACGCCGGACAGGTCTCGGCCTTTATCGGCAGTGCGCTGCCGCCGCCGGGGCCCAAGGCGGCCAAGCCGCTCAACGACCCGATCCTGCAGCACACCGGCTGGCCGGTCCGGCTGGCGTTCTTCCCGGCCACCGACAGCAATGCGGCCGACCAGGCCGAACCCGATTACGAACTCAGCATGCGGCTGCTGGATAACGGGGTGACCCAGGACATGAAGCTCGATTACAGCGACTATGTGATCGACGCCACTCTGAGCGACATCAAGAAACTGCTGCGTCCCGGCTGCTAACCGGGGCCGCCCGGATTAGTTACCAAATATTAAGGTCCGTGAACGTATCTAGCGGTCAGGCGGCCTGTCGCGGCCGGCGAGAGGACGGGGAAATCCGGTTCCGGCCCGTATAATCTTTTAACTAGTTATCCTTAGGATCGGGGCCTGCCGAGTTTTTGGACGCGTAGCAGTCGGGGACGGGAACATATGACGAGCAAGCGGGTCCTGATCGTCGAAGACAACGATCTCAACATGAAGCTCTTCCACGATCTGCTGGAAGCGCACGGCTACGACATTTTGCAGACCAAGGATGGCATGGAAGCGCTGAAGCTGGCGCGCCAGCATCATCCGGACCTGATTTTGATGGACATCCAGCTGCCCGAGGTTTCCGGCCTCGAAGTGACCAAATGGATCAAGGAAGACGAAGAGCTGCGCGCCATTCCGGTGATCGCGGTGACCGCCTTCGCCATGAAGGGTGACGAAGAGAAGATCCGCGAAGGCGGATGCGAGGCCTACATCGCGAAGCCGATCTCGGTCGCCAACTTCCTCCAGACTGTGGCTCGCTTCCTGAACTGAGCGAAACGACATGTCCGCCCGCATCCTGGTTGTCGACGACGTCGATGTGAACGTCAAACTGCTCGAAGCCAAGCTGGCGAGCGAATATTTCAACGTGCTTGCTGCCAACGACGGCGAGAACGCGCTCCGGATCGCTCAGGACGAGCGGCCGGACCTCATCCTGCTCGACGTCATGATGCCGCGCATGGACGGATTCGAAGTTTGCCGCCGGCTCAAGGCCAATGCGCGGACGTCCGACATCCCGGTGGTGATGGTCACCGCGCTGACCGAGGCCGCCGACCGCGTCCGCGGGCTCGAAGCCGGCGCCGACGATTTCCTTTCCAAGCCGGTCAACGACGTCGCGCTATTCGCGCGGGTGCGCTCGCTCGTGCGGTTGCGCCGCATGATGGAAGAGTGGCGCCATCGCGAGGAAGTCTACGATCAATTCAACGTTCTCTTCGATCGCGAGGCTCCGGCCGAGGATCTCGGTCCGGCGCGCATTCTGTTGTGGGAGGAGAACAGCTTCTCCAGCGCCCGCATCACCGAGCTGCTGGCACCGGTGGCGACCGAAGTGATCCGTCCGGCAAGTGCCGAAGAGCTCGTTCACAACTGCGATCATTCGATCGAGCTGGTCATTCTTTCGCTGGCGGGCAAGTTCGACGCGCTGCGCCTCGTATCGCAGCTGCGCGCGCAAGAGCAAAGCCGCCTCGTGCCGATCCTGCTGATCGCCGATCCGTCGGAGTTGCCGCGCCTGGCCAAAGGCCTCGATCTGGGCGCCACCGATTACCTCGTGCGGCCGCTCGATCGCAACGAGCTGATCGCCCGGGCACGCACCAGCATTCGCCGCAAACGCGTGCAGGACCGGTTGCAGGAAAACTATCAAAAGAGCCTGTCGCTGGCCCTCACCGATGGTCTGACCGGCCTCTACAATCGCCGCTACCTTTCGGCCCATCTGGAAAGCTTGCTGCCGAGCGTCGCGGACGGCGCCAAGGGGCCGGGATTGCTTATGTTCGATCTCGACTTCTTCAAGCGCGTCAACGATACGCACGGCCATGCGGCCGGCGACGCCGTGTTGCGCGAGGTCGCGGCCCGTGTCGCACGCAATGTCCGCGCCTTCGATCTCGTTTCGCGGTATGGCGGCGAGGAGTTCGTCGTCGTTCTGCCGGAAACACCGTTGCCCGTCGCCGTCGTCGTTGCCGAGCGTCTGCGCGCCGTGGTTGCCGAGAAACCGGTTGCCGTCGGCGATGGCGCCGAGATCAATGTCTCGATCAGTGTCGGCGTTGCTGTGACGCGCGACGCCACCGAGACCGCGGCTTCGTTGATGCGTCGCGCCGACGAGGCGCTCTACGCGGCCAAGGCGCACGGCCGCAACTGCGTGATGACTTATCCGGCAGACGCCGCGGTTGCCAACGGTGCCGCTGCCTGACGGCGACAGGCCGCAACCTAGAAATGCGAAAAGCCGCATCGAAGGATGCGGCTTTTTTCGTCGGCGCGATAAGCAACCGCTTTACTTGATCTTGGATTCCTTGAAGACGACGTGCTTCTTCGCGATCGGGTCGTACTTCTTCAGCTCGAGTTTCTCGGTTTTGACACCGCGCGGATTCTTGTGCGTGACATAATAGAATCCAGTGTCCGCGCTGCTGACGAGCTTAACGATGATTGAGCCGCCCTTGGCCATGACGTCGATCCGCGAAAGAATGGAAGAAGGGGCGGACCATACCGCCGCAAGGACTCCATTTCAAGCCGGCCGAGCGACGAAAATGACAAGGAAATGGCCGAAAATGCGGATGGCACAAGGACGTATCGACGTCGCGACTACGGGGCAGGGCTTCTACGAGGTGACGGCGCAGGCGGCGGCCTGGGTTGCCGAACAGGGGATCGCGGCCGGCCTCTTGACCCTGTTCATCCGCCATACCTCGGCCTCGCTGCTGATCCAGGAAAACGCGGCGCCCGAGGTTCGGACGGATTTGACCGGTTTCCTGGCTGGACTGGCTCCGGAGGATCCGTCGCGCTGGCGCCACGACGACGAGGGTGCCGACGACATGCCGGCCCACGCGCGCGCCGCGATGTTGCCGGTTCAGCTGTCGGTGCCGGTGGCGGGTGGCCGCCTGCTTCTCGGCACTTGGCAGGGGATATATGTGGTCGAACATCGACGGCGCGCGCATCGGCGCGAGATCGCGCTTCATTTGATCGGCGCGTGACGCAGCCGTCACGGCGTCGTATGACAAACCCCCGAGCTTAGCCGTGCCGTGGGCCCAGGGCGCACCGTGAAGCAACTGATTGTAACCGCCGACGATTTTGGTCTTGCACCCGCGGTCAACCAAGCCGTCGAGGAAGCGCACCGTCGCGGTATCCTGTCCGCGGCCAGTCTCATGGTAACAGGAGCTGCCGCGGTCGATGCAATCGCGCGCGCAAAGCGCCTGCCAAACCTAGGTGTCGGCCTTCATCTCGTGCTGGTTGACGGTCAGCCAGTGCTGCCGCCCAATGAGATCCCTGATCTAGTCGGGCCCAATGGACGTTTCCATTCGAACGTCGCCAAGGCCGGCATCAACATCTTCTTCCGGCCCCGCGTGCGTGCTCAGGTCGAGCGCGAAATCAGGGCCCAGCTCGAACTGTTCCGCCAAACCGGATTGGCGCTCGATCACGTTAATTCGCACCATCACTTTCACGTCCATCCGACCGTCGCTGCAATCCTGGTGCGTGTCGCGCCGGAATACGGCGTTAAGGCGGTGCGCGTACCGCGCGAACGACCAATCGAAAGCTGGCGCGCTGCGGGCGACAGGCTGGTCCCGCGCCTCTTGACCTGGGCGACGCAAGATTACTGGGCAAAATCGCTACATCGGCGGCTCGATTCTGCCGGAATCCGCTCGAACGATTGCGTCCTCGGTTTGAGCGATACCGGCGACATGAGCGTTGCGCGCGTTGCACGTTTCGTCGCGCATTTGCCGGCGGGCGTGTCGGAACTTTATGTGCACGCCGCGACCGACCGATGGGCGGGGGCCGATAGTTGGCCGCCGAACTACCTTTGCCGGGGCGAGTTCGAAGCGCTCGTGGATGCGGGTGTCGTCGCGACGCTTCAGCGGGCCGGTATTCGCCCGATTGCGTTCGCGGCGCTAACGTAGAGGCGCCGATGGCCTTAGTCTGCCGCCGCAGTCGCGTCCGATGCGCGTGCCGGCTTGCCGGTAAGCAAGGGCAAGGAGAGTAGCGTCAGGGCGGCGACCACGATAAAGACGCTGCGCGGATGCGCCTGGTCCATTAGCCAGCCGAACAGCAGCGGCGCGGCGATCCCCGCGAAGTTGAACCCGGTCGAGACGAAGCCGAAGACCTTGCCGAACGACCCATGTGGCGTCGCGGCGCGCACGATCATGTCGCGCGACGGCTGGATCACGCCGTTGAGGAAGCCGCTCAAAGCCATCACCGTCGCCAGGACGCCGGCACCCATGTCGACCAGGCCGACAAGGAGAATGAGCGCGCCGCTGCCGAGGAAGCCGACGACAGCGACGAATTCGTGGTGATGCGCGCGCGTCGCGACGTAGCCGCCGGCGAGGACGCCAATCGCGTTGCAGAGCAGGTAGGCCGACAGGACGAAATTCGCCGTGGCGACGGGCGTGCCGTAAAGCGCACCCAGAGCGACGATCGAGAACCCGCTGATGCCGCCCGTCGCCATCGACAGGATTACGAAGAACGCGACGTTGCGGATGATCGGCGGCGAGAACAACAAACGCCAACCGGTCTTGTCGCTGACGGCGGGTGACGCGTGGGTGACGCGCGGCGCGGCGACCGGTTCCGGCAAGGCGTCGCGGTTCAGCAACAGCACCAGCGCCATGCCGAAGCCGAAGACCGACGCGCCGACAAACGCGCCATGCCAGCCCCAGAGTTTGGCGAAAAACAGCATGGTCACCGGCGCGATGGCAGTGCCGAAGGTGCCGAAGAAGGTGTGGATCGAGAACGCCTGGCCGATCCGCCGGCCGGGGATCGAATGCGACAGAATCGAGTAATCGGCGGGGTGATAGATGGTGTTGGCGAGGCCCATTAGCGCCATGCCGCCGACGAGCGCGGCATAGGACGGCATCGAACCGGCAATGATCACGCCGATGCCGCTCAGCACCAGCCCGCCGATCAACAGGCGCCGCGCGCCGAACCGATCGGCGAGGAAGCCGGCCGGCGGCTGGAAAACCAGCGAGACGACGTTGAAGGCGGCGATCGCCATGCCCAGTTCGGCGTAGTTCACGGCGTAGTCCGCGCGCACGAACGCGAACAGCGGCGGCAGAACCAGCATGTAAACGTGGCTGACGAAATGTGCGCCGCTGACCAGGCCGATGATCTTCGCGTCTCGCGACCGTGGCGGCCGCGCAGCGGTTTCAGTGAGTTGCGCCATGCGTGCCGCTATGTACCACGCGCCCAGTTAACGGACGAGGCCCGACCGAGCATGCGTGTCATGCGACCGCCGCCGGACGCGCGCAATTTAGGCGGCTTTTTCAGCATCCGGCTGCTTCGGCGGCGCGGCGTCGGCAAAGGCCGGAATCGCCATGCACGATTCGTAGATGCGCAACGCGCGCCGGTATGGCTCGAGCTTGACCTTGAACATGCGGGCCGGAAACACCTGGGTGACGAGGCAGATGTCGGCCATGGTCGGCGCATCGCCGTGGCAGAACTGACCGCTCTCGGTGTGCTCCGCCAGTAGCGTTTCCATCGCCTCGAGACCAAGCGCAAGCCAATGCTGGATCCACGCCAGCCGCTGCTCGTCGGAAACCTTCAGCGTGTTGCTCAGGTAATTGCGCACGCGCGGCACGATCAACGGATGTGAATCCGCCACATTGATCAGCGCCAGGCCTCGCACCCACGCGCGCGACAGCGCGTCCTTCGGCAACAGCGGCGGATTAGGATGGGTTTCATCGAGATATTCGAGGATCGCCAGCGACTGAAACAGCTTGTGATCGCCGTCGAGCAGCGTCGGCACGACCGCCTGCGGATTGAGTTTCTTGTAGCCGGCCGCGTACTGATCGCCATGTTCGAGATGCAGGAATGTGTCTTCGCGTTTGAGCCCTTTGAGGTTGAGCGCGATGCGGACGCGATAGCTCGCCTGTGAGCGGAAGTAGGTGAACAGCTTCATCGTCATGGAGGTTCCTCCCCGGCCGCGAGGCTCGCATGGCGCGGCGGTTTCCCGCAACCGGCGCGGTGTGTACCATCGCGTCATTGTGAACGGCGGAGGCGGCATGGGGCTTTTCGACCTGATGGGCAAGGCCGCGATCGTGACCGGCAGCACGCGCGGCATCGGCCGCGCCATCGCCGAAGAGATGGCACGCGCCGGTGCGCGTGTCATTGTCTCCGGGCGTAAGCCGGACACATGCGACGCGGTCGCTGCCGAAATCCGCAAGGCGGGCGGCGATGCTGTCGGGATCGCCTGCCACATCGGTGACAAGGCGCAGGTCGAGGCGCTGGTGACGAAGGCACGCGCGGCCTTCGGTCGGATCGACATTCTGGTGCTGAACGCCGCGACCAATCCGGCCTACGGGCCGTTGGCCGAGGTCGGCGACGAGGCATTCGACAAGACGATGGCCGTCAACGTCCGCAGCCAGCTCTGGCTTTGCTCGCTCGTGCTGCCCGAAATGGCGGTGCGCAAGGATGGCGCCATCGTCTTCATCGCCAGCATCGGCGGCTTTCGCGGTTCGCGTAATCTTGGCGCTTACGCCATCTCGAAGGCAGCGATCATGCAGACGGCGCGCAGCTTGGCCGGCGAATGGGGTGCGCACAATGTGCGCGTCAACTGTGTTGCGCCCGGCTTGATCCGTACCGATTTCTCGCGCGCGTTGGTCGAGAACAAAGAGGTGCTCGCGCGGCGGCTGGCGACCACGCCGTTGGGTCGTGTCGGCGAGCCGATTGACGTGGTTGGTGCGGTCATTCTGCTCGCGTCCGATGCCGGCCGCTTCATCACCGGGCAAAGCATCGTGGTCGATGGCGGCGCAACCATTGCGGGCTAACCCAGCGAAACGCCAGTGGTTTTGCCGCTTGCTTCGGATTCGAACTAACTCGATAATCGCGGCACGAACAAAAAAATATTGGGGAGGGGGCACCGTGACGCGACAATCCGGCTTCCTTTTGGGCATTGGCGCCACCGCGGTTGCGGTGGTTGCGATGTTGGCGCCGCCGCTGGCGCGCGCCGCCGAACCCTACGAAATCAACGTCATTCTGCCGCTGACGGGACCGGCGGCGTTTCTCGGCAACGGCGAGAAGATTTCGCTCGAGCTCGCCGAGAAGGCGATGAATGTGAAGGGTGGCATCAACGGCCAGCCCGTCAAGTTCGTGATCCAGGACGACGGCACCAGCCCGCAGACCGGCGTGCAGCTTGCCAATCAGGCGATGGCGAAGAAGCCGGCGATCCTGCTCGGCTCGTCGCTGGTCGCGATCTGCCGGGCGATGGCGCCGCTGATGGAGAATGGACCGGTCAATTATTGCTTCTCGCCGGGCATTCATCCCGACGCGGGCAGCTACGTCTTTACCTCGAGCGTTTCGACGCTCGATCTGGCGCATTCGCTGCTGAACTATTACCGGCTCAAGGGCTGGCACAAGCTCGCGCTGATGTTCAGCTCCGACGCCACCGGCCAGGACGCCGAGAACGGCGTGAAATCGGTGCTGGCTAAACCTGAATTCAAGGACATGCAGGTCGTCGACACCGAGCACTTCAACACGACCGATTTGAGCGTGTCGGCGCAGATCGCGCACATCAAGGCTTCGGGCGCGCAGGCAATGGTCGCGTGGAGCACGGGCTCGCCGATCGCGACCATCTTCCGCGGCATCACGCAGGAAGGCCTCGACATTCCGGTCGCGACGACCGACGGCAACATGACCTACGCCCAGATGATGCAGTACAAGGACTTTCTGCCGAAGCAGCTCTACATTCCCGCGGCGCAATGGGTGGTGCGTGATCCGGCGCTGCTGGCGCCGGCGCTGCGCCAGCCGCACGAGGTCTTCTACAAAGCGTTCGAGGCGGCGGGCGTGAAGCCGGACATCGCCTCTGAGCTTGCTTGGGACACAGCCTGGATCGTCGTCGATTCACTGCGTCAGCTTGGTCCCAAGGCGACCGCGAAACAGCTGCGCGACTACATGACAAAGCTGCGCGGGTTCGCCGGCGTCAACGGCGTCTACGATTTCACCAAGACGCCGCAACGCGGGCTCGACGTTGCAGATTCGGTCGTGACGCGCTGGTCGCCGGACAAAGGGACCTGGGAAGTCGTCAGCAAGCCGACGGGCATTCCGCTGCCCTAGCGTGGTTGTGGCAGGTATGCTGCCCGTAGCATGAACCTCGCCATTCAGATCGTCATTGGCGGGTTGCTGCAAGGCGCCGTTTTCGCCGTCATCGCCTTGGGCTTCTCGCTCGTGTTCCGCGTCACCGGCGTGCTCAACTTGTCGCAAGGCGCGTTCTGCGTCGTCGGCGCGCTGGTGATGTACACGATCGAAGTGGGTTGGGGCTGGCCGACGCCGGTCGCGGCTGTGGCGGCGGCACTCGCGACGACGGCGTTCGGACTCGCGCTCGGCGTGCTCTTCTTCGTACCGGCCGTGCCGCGGCTGCCGGTCAGCTCGATGCTGATCCTCACGGCCGGCTTGTTGACGCTGTTACAGGGCGTCCTGCTCATTGGCTGGTCGAGTCAGCCCTATGCGTTGCCGCCCTTCTCGGGCGAGGCGCCGGTGGTGCTGTGGGGCATCCGCATTCCGACCCAGGGGTTCTGGATTGCCGGCATCACCATCGCCGTCGTCGTCGCCATGTGGTTCTTGGTCCAGCGCACCACGCTGGGTACGGCGTTGCGTGCCTGCGCCGAGAACCGCATCGCCGCCCGGCTGATGGGCATCGACGTCGCGCGGATGACCTTGCTGAGTTTCGGCCTGGCGGTGCTGATCGCCGCCATCAGCGGCATCGCCGTGGCGCCGATCACCTCGCTCGAGTTTGATACCGGCGGGTTCTTCACCAATTTTGGCTTCATTGCCGTGGCGATCGGCGGCCTTGGCTCGTTTCTCGGCTCCGTCGCCGGCGGCCTGTTCCTCGGCGTCGCGGAACAGCTCGCGGCCGGTTATGTCTCGTCGCTCTTCGCCAACGCCTTGGCCCTGGCGCTCCTCTTGATGGTGCTGCTGTGGCGGCCGAACGGCTTGTTCGGCGGCGGCGCGGCGCGGCGCACGGATGTGCGCGACGAGCAGCGCATCTACCACGCGATCGTTCGCGTGCAGGGCAAGGGTGGCATGATTTTCGCCGTTGCCGCCGTTGCGGTGGTGTTGGTGCTGCCGCTGGTGTTTTCGAGCGCCGGCATCCTTAGTTCGCTGGTGATCACCGGCATCCTCTACATCTCGGTGCTTGGTCTCGATGTCCTGATGGGCTATGCCGGCCAGGTCAGCCTCGGCCAAGCGGGCTTCATGGCGATTGGCGGCTACACCGCATCGATCCTGGCGGTGACCTATGGCGTATCGCCGCTGTGGGGAACCTTGGCGGGAATGGTGTTGTCGGTAGCTGCGGCCTGGGTCCTGTCGTTCGTCACCTTGCGCCTGCGCGGCCATTACCTGGCGCTGGCGACGCTGGCCTTCGGCCTGCTGATCGATTCACTCACCGTCGGCATGGTCGACACGACCGGCGGTCCGTCCGGCCTCGCCGGCATCCCCGCTTTCCGCGTCGGCAGCATCGCCTTCGTCAGCCCGATCGAAATGTACTATCTGGTGGCGGCGATCATCATCGTCTTGGTGCTGGCGCTTTATGGCGCGATGCGGTCCGGGTTTGGCCGGGCGTTGATCGCGGTTCGCACCGATCAGACCGCGGCCGTGGCGCTTGGCATCAACGTAGTGCGCTACAAGCTCGCCGCATTCTTGATCAGCGCGGCGCTTGGCTCGCTGTCGGGCAGCCTCTACGCGTTCTATTTTCACTTCCTCGCGCCCGAGATGGTCGCGACGCCGCGCTCGTTCGAAATGATCGCCATGCTGGTGGCGGGCGGCGAGGGCACGCTGGTGGGCTCGGCGCTCGGCGTCGCGCTGCTGACCTTGCTGCCGACGGTGTTCCAGCCGTTCGCCCTCTATAAGACGCTGGCCGAAGGGCTGCTGCTGGTGCTGTGCTTCATGTGGCTGCCGGAAGGTATGTTCGGCTTTGCCACGGTGTGGCTGACGCGCTGGCTGCGGCGGCGCGCGCCGCCGCCGGCGACTGCCCAAAAGGCAATGCCATGAGCGACGCCGCGCTGGCCATTCAGGGCTTATCCAAGAGCTTCGGCGGCGTCAGGGCGATCGCCGACGTCTCGCTCACCGTGCCGCGGGGCAGCCTGACGGCGGTGATCGGGCCCAACGGCGCCGGCAAGACGACGCTGTTCAATCTGGTCACCAACCTCTATGTCGCTGACAGCGGCGCGATCGATTTCGAAGGCCGATCGATCCGCGGCCGTTCGCCCGGCGCGATCGCGCGCTCGGGCCTGATCCGCACCTTCCAGTCGGCCCGCATCTTTCCCGGCATGACGACGTGCGAGAATGTAATCGCCGGCGCGCACATGCATCTTCAGGTGCCGGCATGGCAGCACATGCTGTGGCTCAAGCGTGCACGGCGCGAGGAAGCCGCGCTGGCCGCCAAAGCCGATCGACTGCTTGAGCTTGTCGGTTTGGCGGCTTTTCGGGATGTTGCTGCAATGGATCTGCCGATGGGTGCGCAAAAGATGCTCGAGGTCGTCCGCGCCTTGATGGCGGGGCCGCGGCTGTTGTTGCTGGACGAGCCGGCGGCAGGCTTGAACGATGCCGAAACCGCGGAGCTCGCTGAGCTGTTGCGTGCCATCCGCGACAGCGGCATCACGGTCATCGTCGTTGAGCATAATATGTCGCTGGTGATGGGTGTCGCCGATCAGGTTGTGGTGCTTGACGCCGGCTCGATCGTCGCCTCCGGATCGCCGCGCGCGATCCAGCAGGACAAACGCGTGATCGCCGCTTACGTTGGTGCGGAGGCGTGATGCTCGAATTGTCCCGCGTTTCCACCGGCTATGAAACGGCGAACGTGATCCACGATATCGATCTCACCGTGGCGCCGGGCGAGATCGTCGCGCTGGTCGGCGCCAACGGCGCCGGCAAGTCGACTTTGGTCAAGACGATCTCCGGCCTCTTGGCATTACGCACCGGTACGATCGCGCTCGATGGCAAGCGCATCGATCGGCTCGACGCGCGGGCGCGGGTTCTCGCTGGCGTCTCGCTCGTACCGGAAGGAAGACAGATTTTTGGCGGCCTGACGGTGCTGGAAAATCTGCGGCTCGGCGCCTACGCCCGGCGCAAAGACCTCGACGACAGCGCCATGGCGCAACGGATCGATCGGGTCTGCGAGCGATTTCCCGTTCTACTTCAGCGGCTTAAAGAGCAGGCGGGCAACCTCTCCGGCGGCCAGCAGCAGATGCTGGCGATCGCGCGCGGCTTGATGGCCGCGCCGCGCATCCTCGTGCTCGACGAGCCGTCGCTCGGCCTGGCGCCGGTGTTGGTGACCGAGATCTTCCGGCTCGTCGCCGGTTTACGCTCGGAAGGCCGCGCCATCCTGCTGTCGGAACAGAACGCGCGGTTGTCGCTGGCAATCGCGGATCGTGGCTATGTCATCGAGAATGGTCGGGTGACGCTGGCGGGCACCGGCAAGGATCTGCTGCACAATCCCGAGGTCGCCGAGCGCTATCTCGGCGTCGGCAAGGGCGTCAACGTTGCCGATGCATCGCGCCACCGGCAAATGGTCGGCCGGCTGAAGGAGATTTTCGCTTGTTGATTATTCAGCCGCGGTTTTTGCGGGTTTCAGTCGTTTCAGAATGACGTCGAGGCTGGCGCGCCACGCCGCCTCCGGCATAGATTTGAGCGACGGCGTCTCGGCGACGCGATCGGCAAGCCAATCGTGACGTCGTGCGGTCGCGAGCGTCATCAGCGGCTCGATCCCCGCCGCGGTGACGGTCTCGGCGCTTTCGCGCATCTCGGCGGCGCGCCGGCGGCCATGCTCGAGCACGCGCGAAATCAGGTAGCCCGCCTGCTTTTCCCAATCGAGGCTGGGGAAGGTCTCGTCGAGCGAGGCGATGACCTTGTCCTCAACGCCATAGCGCCGCGCCGCGAGAAAGCCTTCGACCGCGAGGGCCTCGATCCCTTTGATGAAGACACTGCGGCACATCTTGATGGCGCTGGCCTGGCCGACGGTTTCGGCCACCGCGGTCATGCGAAAGCCGGAATCATTGAGAATGTCCGCCAGCGCAGCGGCGCGTTTTCCGCCCAAAAGCATCGGCACCTTGATGCCGTAGGGCGCGACCGGCGCCATTACCGCCGCCTCGACGTAATCAGCGCCGGATTTGGCGACCAGCGTCTCGTCGCCGCGCTTGGTGTCGGGCGAGACCGAATTGATGTCGAGAAAAAACTGGCCGGGCCGCAAGTAGGCGCCGGCCTCGCGCGCGACATCGACGGCCGACGTCGCCGTCACCGCCGAGATGACAACCAGCGCGTCCTTGGCCGCGTCTGCCGCGGTCGGGCAGAAAACGGCCTTGAGCGCACGGGCGCGGTCCTGCATGGCCGCGCCGGACGCGGTGTCGAACAGTATATCGTAGACCGCGACGCTGTGCCGGCCCGTGCCCAACAGCTCACGCGCGAACAGCGAGCCGACCTCGCCGAAGCCGATCAGCGCGATCCTGCGGGTGTTGCTCGTCATGCCTGCTTTGCCTCGCGGAAGTCGTAAAGCCGCGCCGGGTTTTCGACCAAGAGCTTGCGGCGATGAGTTTCATCCGGTGCGATCAGCGGCACAAGGTCGACTAGATCGCCGTCGTTGGGAATGAGTTTGGCGATATTTGGATGCGGCCAGTCGGTGCCCCACAACACGCGCTCGGGTGCGGCCTTGACCAGCGCCTGGGCGAACGGCACCGCGTCGGTGAATGGCGGCCCGGCGCTCGACACACGTTCCGAGCCACAGACCTTGACCCACGCGGTTTCAAGCTTCATCAGTTCAAGTAACGCTTTAAAGGCGGGCTGATCGAGCCCGTCGCCGGCCTTCACGCGGCCCATATGGTCGATGACGAACGGCACCGGCAGCGCGCGGATCGTTGGCGTGAGCTCGGCAATGTCTTTGGCGTCGAGATGTAACACCAGATGCCAGCCGAGATCCTTAAGCCGCGCGACCGTGCGTTGAAAGAGCTTCGGATCAGGCCGGCCGCCGAGATGCTGCACGAAATTGAAACGCACGCCGCGGATGCCACCGCCGTGCAGCGCAGCGAACACCCGGTCATCGAATGTCTCGTCGACGATGGCGACACCCCGAAGGCGGCCATCGCTGGCGTCGATGGCGTCGAGTGTCGCGCGATTGTCGGCGCCGTGGCAGCTTGCCTGCACGATCACCGCGCGCTCGATGCCGAGGAAGCGGTGCATCGCCACGAGGGTCTCCTTCGGCGCATCGGGCGGCGTATAGGCGCGGTCGGCGGCATAGGGAAATATCCACGTCGGGCCGAAGACGTGGCAGTGCGCATCGCAGGCGTCGGCCGGCATCGCGAATTTCGGCTTCTTTGGTGCCGGATCAGGCGGCGGGCAGGTATTCACGAGTCCTCCCATCGGAGTCCGGTTTATAGGTTGCCATGGCGGAACGCGCCATATCCGGCTCCCGCCGCGCAGGACGAGCTTGCGCCGCAAGCACGGCTCGGCAAACATCCCGGCCATGACGCCGTCTTTCGCCGCAGCCGGACGCGACCGATGACCGACAAGGCGCTGCGCGCCGCGTATGCCGGCGCGCGCGTAACCGTTGCGGGCGGCCTCGGCTTCATCGGTTCGAATCTGGCGCGGCGGCTCGGCGCGCTTGGCGCCGACGTGCTGGTGGTCGATGCGCTGCTGCTCGGGCTCGGCGGTAACCAGCACAATCTCGACGGCGCGCAGGGACGCATCGCGGTCAAAATCGCCGATCTGCGCACGGCGGACGCCGCGCCGTTCGTCGCCGACCGCCAATATCTCTTCAACCTCGCGGCGCAAACCAGTCATCAGGGCTCGATGGATGCGCCCTTTGATGATTTGGACCTGAACTGTCGTGTGGCGTTGCGCCTGCTCGAAGCCTGCCGCAAGGCGGCGCCACAGATCGGAATCGTCTTCGCGTCGACGAGGCAGGTTTACGGCAAGCCGAACTATTTGCCCGTGGACGAACGTCATCCGCTTGCGCCGGTCGACGTCAACGGCATCCATAAGCTAGCGGCCGAGGCCTATCACACGCTCTATCGTGATTTGTACGGCGTCCGGTCGTCGGTGCTGCGGTTGACCAATACCTACGGTCCGCGTATGCGCATCAAGGACGCGCGGCAGACGTTCCTTGGCGCTTGGGTGCGGGCGGTTCTAGAAGGCCGCCGCTTCGAGGTGTGGCAGGGCGAGCAGCTGCGCGATCTGACATATGTCGACGACGCGGTCGACGCCTTGCTCATTGCCGCCGTGAATCCAAAGGCCGTCGGGGTCTTCAATATCGGCGGCCGACGCATCGCACTGAAGCGATTGGCAGACGCGCTCGTGGCTGCGCATGGCGGCGGCGGTTATTTGATCGAGCCGTTCCCGGCGGAACGCAAGCGCATCGACATCGGCAATTACCATGCGGACGACCGGCAATTCCGTCGCATCACTCGCTGGAAGCAGCGCGTTGTCCTCAAAGACGGACTGGCGCGGACACTTGCTTATTTCCGCGGCAATCTCGCGCCCTATGTCTGAGCGATGGTGAACCGAGGTAAACCCATTCACCAGGCGGCGCCGCTCGCGGCCTATCGCGCGGCACGCGGGCGCATCGATCGCGCGATTGCCCGGGTGCTAGCGAGCGGCCGTTACGTCCTAGGCCCAGAAGTCGAAGCCTTCGAGTGCGAATTTGCCGCCTATATCGGCTGCCGCCATGCAGTCGGTGTTGGCTCTGGTACTGATGCATTGGTACTGGCGCTACGGTCCCTTGGACTGCCATTGGGCGCGACAGTCGCCACGGTTTCGCATACCGCGGTTGCGACGGTCGCCGCGATCGAGCTCGCCGGCTTCAAGCCGCTGCTGCTCGACATCGATCCCGCTACTTACACGTTGGCCCCGAAAGCACTCGAGCGCGCTCTGACCCGTGAGCGGATCGGTGCGGTAATCGTCGTTCATCTCTACGGCCAAACCGCCGATCTCCGTGCGCTGCTGCCACTGGCGCGGCGACACGGCGCCAAGGTGATTGAGGATTGCGCTCAGAGCCATGGCGCGACGCTCGACAACAAGCGGCTCGGCAGCTTCGGCGATGTTGCCTGCTTCAGCTTCTATCCGACCAAGAATCTCGGCGCCGTCGGCGATGGCGGCGCAGTGCTCACCAGCGACAATGAACTTGCGCTACGGCTACGTGCGTTACGCGAATACGGCTGGGGCGACCGGTATGTCAGCGCCATGCCAGGAATGAATACGCGGCTCGATCCGATTCAGGCTGCGGTGCTGCGCGTCAAGCTGCCGACGCTCGACCGCGCCAATGCGCGGCGCGCGTCGATCGCGGCGCGCTACGATCGCGAGCTTGCTAAGGCGGGTCTCGGCCTGCCGGTGCGTCGCGCTGGTGCGACGCATGTCTTTCACCAATATGTCATCCGGGTGCCACGGCGCGATGCCTTGCAGGCAGCACTCGACCGCGCCGGCATTGGCTCCGCGATCCATTATCCGGTGCCGGTGCATTTGCAGCCCGCCTATCGTGGCCGCGTCGGCCTCGATCCAGGCGGCCTCGGTGAAAGTGAGCGCGCCGCGCGCGAGGTGCTCAGCCTGCCGATGTTTCCGGAACTGGCTGCAGCGGACGTCGCGCGTGTGATCGCGGCGGTGGAAAAGATGGTTACCTAAAGAAAGCCATCTAAAGAATGTGGTGGACGAGCCGCTCACCTACAGAATGACGAGGGGAGCTGCTGTGACAAGATTTCATAATGAATTTAACGTTTTAACAATAACTCTTCGTGTTATATCTCAGGCATGACGCATTGGATCATCGGCCATCAGATTGTGCTTAGCGATATTGCCTGGGTTTGGATGGCGCCAGTGGTGTTGGTGTGCATCGTCGGACGACTGCTGCGGCGATGGCTATTCGGAGATGAGCGGTGCGCTCGCGTCCCGGTTGTTGCTTCAGCTGAGCTCCATCGCCAGGAGCGCGAAATCGAAATAAAACTGTCGCGCCCTGCAGCATAGCAGTGCGGCGGTTTGAAAACGTTTTTCAGGGGTTGCTTGGTGTCAATTTGACGCTATGACCGATGTAGCTCGTCGTGCCGCCGACCATTTTTGTGTCCAGCGTCTTTTCCTCGACCGTGTCCATCATGCCGCAGCCGGCAAGAAGCAGCAGCGAGCTGATCGCCGCCAGCGAACATCGTGCCCGTTGCCTTTGCCGCGTCATACGCCATACCAACGCCGGACACCGTTCAGTGGTCAGGACCGCTTGATTGTGGCGATAACCAAGCCGGCGCGCCGATGACAAATCTGCGCCAGAGGTGCTGCAAGCCAGCGTGACCTTGCCAACGGCGCGAGCCACCGAAGCCGCGGCGATGCCGCGATGCGAAAGGCCATCCAATCGTCCGCTAAGGATTCTGGCAGGCTGCCGAAGATCTCCAACCACCACGCCTCGATATCTCGTCGGCGGTGGTAGAACACCACCTCCTTCAGAATGTGCGCCCAACCGGCAACGCCGGCGGATTCCCGATAATAGCCGAAGCCGGCCTTATGGCTGCATTGTAGATAGGCGCGTTGCAGTCGCGGCCACCGCGCCAGCCAATGCGCAAAATAGAGGCCGACATGGCCTTCGAACCAGACACCGGCGTGGGGAAAAATTGCAATGAATTCTCCACCGGGTTTGAGAACACGCGCGATCTCCGCCAATGCGGGACGCGGCGCCGGCATATGCTCGAACACCTGGTTCGAGACCACGATGTCGAACGTACGATCGCTAAACGGGATGCGTCCGTTCTCGATGATGCGGATGCGTCCGCTAAGTCCTGCCGGCAAGGCTTGCAACCAGCTCTCGTAATTGCCGGTAAACGTATCCGTGCCGTAAATATCGACGCCGCGCGCCAGCCCGAGCGCGACGAGGCCGCCTTGCCCGCAACCGAAATCGAGCACGACGGGCGCGGGCGGCGTTCCCGAAAGCGCGTGCGCCAGCAAATATTCGTCGTTTAAGGCGCACGTCCGATGCTCGGTCATCGGCCCGCATCGGCGATTGCCGCGTCGACCAACGCGTCGAGGTTGCCGCCGGAATACCGCACGCCGCGGATGCCGGCTGCCGCCGCGGCCTGCATATCGATTTCCTTGTCGCCAACCATGAAGCTGCGCGTCGGATCGATCGGCCATTCGCGGATCGCCTGCAGCAGCATGCCGGCTGCCGGCTTGCGGCAATCGCAGACGCGGCGATATTCGCCTTTGCCCTCCGTCGGATGGTGCGGGCAATAGTAGAACGCGTCGACGTGCGCACCCACCTTCGCAAGCTCGGCATTGATCCAGCGATGCAGCCTTTCAACGTCCGCCGGCGCATATAATCCGCGCGCGATGCCGGCCTGGTTCGACACGACGACCGCCAAATAGCCGGCGTCGTTCAAGTGCTTGATCGCTTCGCGAGCACCTGGCAGCCACTCGAAATCTTCGCTTCGATGCACGTAGCCGTGGTCGCGATTGAGCACGCCGTCGCGGTCGAGAAAGGCCGTCGGCCGCCGCTCCCACGACGGCATCAATGTCTGGGCGCGCGCAAGGTCTGCCGGTATACCGATGTCTATGAAATGTCCGCTATAAACCGCGCCACGGACGCGGCCCCGTGCAACCAATCCTGGGATCACGTCGTGCTCGAGCGACACCGGCGCCGGGCCGAGATCGGTCAACAGCTCACGGCGCAGCCGATAAATTCCGGCGTTGATCAGGCCGCGGCCGGCGGCCGCTTTTTCGCCGAAGGAAGAGACATTGTCGCCAACCAAGCCGACCGCACCATAACGCGCGGCGTCGTCGATTTCGCGTAGCGCCAGGCCGATGAGCCAATCCGGCGAGAAGCGCCGCGTCATCAAATCCAGCAGGTTGATGTCGAAATACGAATCGCCGTTGAGCAGCAGAAATTCAGCCGCAAGGTGCGACGCGGCATAGGTCAACGCGCCGCCGGTACCGGCCGGCGTCGGTTCGGGAACGTAGCTTAGCTGGACACCCAATCGGCTACCGTCGCCGAGGCATGCGCGATAGGTGTCAGCGAACGGTCCGGTGAGGATGACGGCGTCGATGATTCCGAAACGGCGCAGCTCGGCGAGCAGATATACCAGGAATGGTTTGCCGCCGGCTTCGATCAGGGGTTTCGGCCCGGTCGCGGCGAGGCGCGTGCCCTTGCCGCCGCCGAGGATGACCGCCTGCATGACCGCGCCGCTAGCGCCGCAGGAACCGATCGCCTTCGCGCTTCACCCGCATGCGCCAATAGTCGAGCAAATCGCGGATGGTCTGATCGAAGGGAACCGTCGGCTTCCAGCCCGTATGCTTGGTGAACTTGGCGGTATCGGGGACTTGCAGGTCGGCATCGATCGGCCGCAGTCGTTCCGGATCGATTTCAATTTTAATGTCCTTCTTCCGCGGCGATAGCGCCAGCAACGCGTCGAGGATTTCGCCGACCTTCAAGCTGTGCGTGCCGCCGATGTTGTAATAGGCGCCCGGGATCGGCTTTACCGTCACCAGCATGTAATAGGCGCGTACCGCGTCGCGGACATCGGCGACGGTACGGAGAGAATCGAGATTGCCGACTTGCACGACCGGCGGAATTAAGCCTGCTTCGATGAGAGCAATCTGCTTCGCAAATGTCGATTCGGCAAAGACATCGCCGCGTCGAGGCCCGGTGTGCGTAAACATGCGGGTGGTCATTACCGTCATGCCGTAGGCCTCGGCATAGAAGCGCCCGATCAAGTCCGTGCCGACTTTGGACACCGCATAAGGCGATGCCGGATGGAAGGTGCATTCCTCATTGATCGGTAGTTTTTCTTTCGGCACGCGGCCGAACACTTCGGACGAGGCGCAAACGTGGATGACCACATCCTTCTTGTTGACGCGGAGCGCATCGAGCACACGCGCTGTCCCCTGGATATTGGTGTCGTAGGTATCGAGCGGCGCCTCGAAGCTCGTTCGTGGGAAGCTCTGCGCCGCAAGGTGGAAGACATAATCGGGCGTGGAGCGCCGAACCGCCTCTTGGATCGAGAGCGTGTCGCGTAGATCGCCATAGAGCAGTCGTACGCGGTCGCCCTTGTTGATGCGCGGGATGAGGCTTTCGATGTTGTCGAGCGGGCTGCGCCACCGGATCAGGCCGTCGATGTCCCAATCGGTGTTGGCGATCAGGAATTCAGCCAGATGCGAGCCGACCATCCCCGTAATACCGGTGATGAAGGCCTTCGGCTTCGCCATAACTTGCTCCTAGACGACGCCGCGGCTTTTTAGGAAAGCGCGGAATTGGGCAGTGATGTAGTCGCGCGCCGTCCCGTCGACGTCCTGGTGGATGCCGAATGAGAAGCTCCGGTCCATGACGGCGCTGGCGTGCTTGAGGTCGCCGTGGACGCGATGCGGAAACAGCTTCATGGCGGGCTGGCGCGCGATGTTACCGCAAATGATCGGCCGGGTTTCGATGTGGGCGGCTTCCAGGGCGGCAGTGAGTTCTGCGGTCTTGAACGGCGCTTCGGGACGCACGGTCACCGAAAATCCAAACCAGGTATGGAAGCCTTTCGGCGTCTCTTCCTGGAAATCGAAGACCTCGCCGTATTGCGCGAGCGCGCGGCGCAGCGATGCGGAATTGTCGCGCCGGCGTTTGATGTAGCCGTCGAGCTTCGGCAGTTGCACCGAACCCATGGCGCCTTGCAGCTCGGTGGCGCGCAAATTGTAACCGAGATTGACGAACAGGAATCGTTCGTGGATTTCTGGGAACTGGTTTTTCCAGCGGGCCTTGTCTTCGACCTCGCGGATCCAGCCGTGCGCACGCAGAATGCGCATCGTTTCGGCATAGTCGAAATCGTCCGTGACGCAAATGCCGCCTTCGAGCGTCGTCATGTGGTGCGAATAATAGAAGCTGAAGGTTCCGACGCGACCGAACTTGCCGAGCGGCTTGCCGTCGTAGGTCGCGCCGAGCGCCTCGCAACAATCTTCGATGAGAGTCAGGGATTTGCGGCGGCAAATGTCGACGATCGCATCCATGTCGCAGGGATTGCCGTAAACCGGCACGATCATCACGGCTTTGGTCTTCGGCCCGATGGCACGCTCGATCTCGGCGGGATCGATGTTGAGCGTCTTCGGGTCAATGTCGACGATCACCGGCACCAATCCCGACTGCACGAGCGGCCACACGGTCGTCGACCAAGAAAGCGCGGGGACGATGACTTCATCGCCGGGCCTCAACCCGTCTTTTGTCTGTGGATTGGCAAGGGCGGCAACAGCCAGCAGGTTGGCCGATGAGCCGGAATTGACCATGATGCCGTTCTTGAAGCCGTACTTATCGGCGAACTGCCGTTCGAAGGCTTTGACCTTGGCACCCATCGTGACGTGTGTGGTCAGCATGCATTCGAGCGCGGCGTTGATCTCTTCGCCGCTGAACGTCGGCTCGTGCAGCCGCACCACCGGCTTATCCGGCTTGAATGAGAAATCGTGCCGCGCGCGGCAATAAGCGGTGACGCTGGCGCGGACGTCTTCGAGCAATTTGTCTGTCATACCGCTCACGTCAGAATGGTCCTTTAAATTCCGAGATTTCGGTCGCTTCGGATACGGCCGGGTCCCAGCTTGCGCCATTGCCCTTGACCAGAGAATAGGCCCGCTGCGCGATTGTCTTGGCGTTCGGATAGAACAGATTCTCGAGCGGCTTGGTGGTCGGGCAGGGAACCGGCGCGTAACCCATTCGGGCGGCCCTGAACTGGCGTTTACCCTGCAGGCGTTCGGTAAGCTGTGCCAGAATCTCGGCACTCGTGCCGCACATCGTCCAACTGTTGTCGACGGCAAGAATCCGGCCGGTGCGTTCAACCGAGGCCGCGATCGTATCCATGTCGAGCGGCGCGAGCGTCACCGGATCGATCACTTCGGCGGCGATGCCGACTTCCTCCAACAGGTGCTTTGCGCGCAGGGCTTCAACGACCATGTGGCTGATCGCGACGATGGTGACATCGTCGCCTGCGGTCAGGGTACGGGCGTGGCCGAGCGGCGTCGCAAACGGTTCCTCGGGCACGATGCCCGCGTTGCCGTAGAGCATGCGATGCTCCATGAACACGACCGGGTTATTGTCGCGGATCGCCGCGATCAGGCACCCTTTGGCGTCGTGCGGCGTCGCCGGCGCCACCACCTTGATGCCAGGAACGTGCATGAAATAAGAATGCAGAGCCTGGCTGTGCTGCGCGCCCTGGCCCCATGACCGGCCGATGATGCCGCGCACCACGATCGGCACCGAAACCGCGCCGTTGAACATATAGCTGCTCTTGGCGGCGATATTGATCAGTTGGTTCAGGCACAGCAGCAGGAAGTCCATGCGTTGATGCACGTGAATCGGCCGCATACCGGCGAGTGCCGCGCCGATCGCCACACCGGTCATCGCATCTTCGGATAGCGGCGTATCGAAATTGCGATCGGCGCCAAACAGCTTGTGCAGATCGAGTGTGGTTCCGTACATGCCCTTCGGATCGTCGACACCCAGGCCGAAGACGAAAACGCCGGAATCGCGTTCCATCTCTTGCCGCGTCGCTTCGTAAAGCGCCTGCGCATAAGTCAGACTGCGGTTCGAGTTACGCATGGAAGACATTTGTTCCGAGCTCGGCAGGGCCGGGGAAGGAGCTTTTTTCCGCGAAGGCAAAGGCCTCGGCGATCTCGGCGTCGACTTCGCGCTCAATCGCGCGCCGGGCGTCGCTGCCCAGCATTCCGCCGATACGGGCGACTTCGTCGCGCTTGATCCATTCGTCGAGCTCGGCGTCGGAGCGGTATTTCCAACGCCGGTCCTCTTCCGGACCGACATGGTCGCGCCAACGGTAAGTCATGCATTCGATGAAGCGCGGCCCGCCGCCGGCGCGAATTTTGTCGACAGCCTTTTCGCTGGCCGCACGGATTTTGAAGGTATCGCCGTGCTCGATCTTCTGAGCCGGAATCTTGAACACGCCAGCGCGTTCGCAAGGATTGGGCTCCGGCATCCGATCCCGGACATGCGAATAAATCGCGTAATGGTTGTTCTCGCAAATGAAAAGGATCGGCAATTTCCGCAGCGCGGCGAAGTTCAGGCTCTCGTAAGAGACGCCTTCGTCCATCGCGCCTTCGCCGAAGAACGAAACCACGATGGATTTGCTTTTACGCGATTTGAGTGCGAAGGCGTAGCCAACCGCCTGCGGAACCGTCGTCGCGACAATGGCCGACGTGCCCATCACGCCAACGCCGATGTCGATGAGGTGCATCGACCCGGCCTTGCCGCCGGCGCTGCCGTCACGCTTGCCGTAGAGTTCAGCAATCATACGCTTGAGGTCGCCGCCTTTCGCAAGATAAAGCGCGTGGCCGCGATAAGTGCCGAAGGCGATGTCGTCGGGCTTGAGCACGCTGCAGACGCCGACCGCGACGGATTCCTGTCCAATCGAAAGATGCACCGGGCTCTTGATCGCGTCGCTTGGGTAGACCTCGATGATCTTTTCCTCAACCCGCCGAATTCGGTAGAGGCTGCGATAAATGGATTCTAGCTGCGCAGTGTCTGTGAAATTGGTCATAGCTTGCTCAATGCCCAGGGCCGGTTGAGCCGCCCCGCAAGCGACAAGCGTTCACGACACGACACGAAAATCGGCCCCCAATTTTCGCGCATTGCGTAACACATCTCCTACCCGCCATCAATCGCCGCCTATATGGCGACCGCTGGCCGAACCATTTGTTTTGGCGGCGAAAATTAGGTCTGGGCGACTGCCGGCTGCGGCGACTTTGCCACGTTCTGTCGCCACCAGTCGAGCGTCAACCTTATGCCGTCGTCGAGCGTGGTGCGCGGCGTCCATCCCAACTCCTGCGCCGCTTTGGCGCTGTCGAGACAGAGCGAAGTCTTAATTGTCGGTTTCGACAGATCGTGGCGCACGACAAGATGCTTGCCGCTCGCGGCAATGATCTTGGCGACCACGTCCTTGACGCTGATGGCCGTTCCGCAGCCGACGTTATAGAGCGCGAATTTGCCATCCTGGCGTTCGATAATGCGCGCAACGCAATCCACCAAGTCGCCGACGTAAAGGAAATCGCGCGCTTCCTCGCCGGCACCCCAGACGTCGACAGTGTCGCGCGCCGTCATCACCTTCGTGACCGTGGCGCCGAACACGTGGCTGCGCTCGAGATCAAATTTGTCGTGCGGCCCATAGATATTCGAATGGCGGATGACCGTGTGCCGCGTGACGCCGAGGCTCGCATAAAATTCACACATCTTTTCGATGTAGAGCTTGGACCAGCCGCTGGCGAAATATTGTGGCGCCATCGGCATGCCGGGATGCCAGTCGCCTTCCTTGAGCGGCTTGGGGCTCGACGGATACATCACCGAACAGCTGAAGAAGATGAAATGTTTCACGCGCGCTTCATAGGCGGCGCGCAGCAGCAACGAATTCATCACGGCGTTGTCGGTGGTGTGGATGTAGGGCCGCGTTACAATGTCGCGCGCGCCCGATGTCGTGGCCGCAGCCTGGATGACGATGTCGAATCCGCGCAACAGATCGGCGACGACGTCGGCATAGCGCAAATCCGCGTGGTGCCAAGTGGCGCCGGGGCAGGCGTATTCGGGGCGCGTCAGGCGCACCGCATGCACTTGGGCGCCGCCCGCGGCGGCGAAGTGTTCGGTCAAGTTGCGACCGATGAATCCGGTCGCGCCGCAGATGAGGATTTTCGGCCGTGACATGGTGATCCGCTCGTGTGTGCGATACTATCATGCCAGTTTTGGCGATGCGAAGGGATGGTACGCGATGATAAAGCCGTGGCGCATTCTCGGACGAAAGACGATCTACGCCGCGTCGCCCTATGTCGAGGTGTCGGTCGAAACGGTGGAGTTGCCCGACGGCCGCGTGATCGACGATTACCACCACATCGAAACCGGCGATTTCGTCAACATCGTTGCCGAGCGCACGGACGGCCGGATTGCGGCGCTGCGCCAGTATCGTCACGGTGTTCGTCGCATCGGGCTGGCACTGCCCGGCGGGCGGGTCGACGGGGATGAGGTGCCACTGGTCGCCGCGAAGCGCGAATTGTTGGAAGAGATCGGCGGCGATGCCGCGAGCTGGCGGTCGATGTCGAGTTGGGTGACGAGCTGCACCTACGGCTTCAGCACCAGCCACTATTTCCACGCGACGGGCGTCGTGCAGCGCCAGGCGCCCAATTCAGACGATCTGGAACAGGCGGAAATCGTCTGGCTGACACGATCCGAGATCCGCAAGGCGCTGGCCGAGGGCGACGTACTGTCCCTCGGCCACGCGGCGCCGTTGGCGTTACTGCTCGCCGCCGAACGTTGACTTAGCGCTTGAAGAGATCGATCTCGCGGTTCAAGGCAACGATCCGATCGCGCGCGATATCGGGCAGCGGACCGAAACCGCTCGCGGCCGCGTTCTGTGCCGCTTCCTCGGGCGCCAAGATCCCCGGGATGACCGACGAGACAGCGGCAAACGATAGACAGAAACGCAGCGCTGCCTGGCTGTGCGATTGGCCTGCGGGTGCGGTCGCGGCCGCGTGCATCGCTTCCGCCCCTTTGGTCCAGCGCTCGATCTGGCTCCGTGCCCAGCCGCGGCGGTGATCGCCGGGTGGAAATTGTGTGTCGGCGGCAACCGTGCCCGCAAGGAATCCAAAGCACAACGGCGTCCGTGCGATGATACCGACGCCGGCTTTGGATGCTGCTGCCAGCAGCCCGGCCTCCACGGCGCGAACGTCAAGCATGTTGAGGTTCACTTGGATCGCCGCGACTGGATGCGTTTCGAGAATCGACAATGCATCCGCCGCCGTTTTGACCGAGACACCGATCGCACGGACCTTACCCTCGCGCTGCAGTGTCTCGAGCGCGGCGTAGCTCGAGGGCGAGCGCCGGAAAAGATCCGCCGGCGGATTGTGGAGCTGGAACAGATCGACGTAATCGGATTTAAGCCGCTTGAGGCTGCCGGCGAGCGAACGCCGGAGCGCCTCGGGCGAGAAATCCGGTGGATCGCCGAACCGGGTCAATCCTGCCTTGGTGCCGATAACGACGCGATCGCGTTTTTGGGCGAATGCCTCGCCGATTAGCGCCTCGCTGTGTCCGTCGCCGTAGACGTTGGCGGTGTCGAAAAAGGTGATGCCGAGATCGAACGCGCGATCGAGAGCGGCACGCGAGCGCTGATCGTCGGTCTCGCCATAGGACGTCTCGCCGGCGGTGCGACCGCCGATGCCCCAAGCGCCGAAACCGATTTCGGAGACGGTCAGCCCGGACTTGCCGAGGGGACGGTAGTGCATCGCCGGTATTCGACCGAAGGCCTAGAAGTGACCGGCGAGCTGCGCTTCGACCGTGCGATTGTTATAGAGATACGCGCCCTTCTTGTTGCCCCACCATACGACTTCGCGACACCACACCTGGAAGTCGTCGTAGGACTGCGATGACCGGTCGACGTGAATAGTCGCCGGGCGCTGGGCCAGCGCCGGTTTCTCGCCTTGGCGCACGGCATTGTAGAAGCTCATGAGATCGGAGCCGACTTCGACCACGACATCGTCGCGGACGCCAGGCTGTTTGACGAGGGTACGATTGAGACGCACCGCATCGTCGATCATGGCCTCGAAGCGCGGGCCGCAACGTTCGGCGACCAGCGACTGCAGCAGGACCCCGGCTTCACGATAAAACGCGTCGAACTTCTTCTCGGCGGTCAGTTTGATAAAGATGTACTCATCGGCCGGCCAATAGATGCCGAGATATTCCTTGGAATAGACGTATTCCGGCGCGCCTTCCTGAATGCGCTTGGCCTCGGCGATGAAGAAGTCGCGGATCTCGCCCAACATCGGATACTGCGCGCCGTCCACGGCGAGGAAAGCTTCGAGCATGTCGCGGTAAGAGAGACCGGAAAGCTCGTACGCCGTGATCAACGGAATCTGGAACAGCTTGTTGAAATGCAACAGGGCCGTGATCCAGCAGAAGGCGCGCGTGCGGCGCCAGTCGGCCGCCGGCATCGAGGCGGTTGCGATCACCAACTGCTGGATTTCGGGCACGTCGTCGTCGAGTTCGACGCGCTCGCCGTGGATGTTGATGATTTTCGATTCGATAGTGACCATGCCGTATTTCTTCTGATAAGCAAGGTCGCCCATTTCGGCGTTCGGCAGGATCGAGAGATTGTTGAACTGGATGCGGTTGTGCTGCCCAGTCTCCATCAAGCGGCGCACGCCTTCGACGAACGAGTCATAGGTTTCGCCCGGGAGGCCGAGGATCAAATCGCTGTAGGTCTCGACCCGGTCGCGGGTGAAACGCTTCTGCAACTCCATGTAGGTGTCGAGCGAGATGTTGTCCCGCTTGATCGATTCGAGCGTCGTCATGTCGAGGCTCTGCATCGACAGCGCGACGCCTTTGTTAAGGCCGGCGTCCGACAGAATCTTCTGCGTGAGGTATGCGCGCTCGGTGGCGTTCTTGGTGTTCTGCACCGACAGCGCCCGCGGATAGCCGGTCGTCGCCTTGATTTTGGCGACGTGTTCGGCGATTTCGACGTCGCGCTTCTGGATACCGAAGTTCGCGTCGCAGCAGAAAATGTATTCGATCTTGTTCTTGGAAAACCAGTCGACCTCGCGGTAAAGACGATCGGCCTCGAACTTGGTGACCTTGCCGGCGGTGGCCGAACCCCAGTCGCAGAAGGTGCACTGGAACGGGCAACCGCGGTTGGTCTCCCACAGGCCGATCCAAACCTCGTCGGGATTGGCCCGCATCACTGGATCGAAGATGCCTTCGAGGAAAGGCGAGGGGACTTCTTCGAGATCGCGAAAGCGCTCGCCGTTGGGTTTGCGGACGAAGCTGCCGTCGGGCGCGACGAAGCTAACGCCCGGAACATCCGCCCAGTCGCGCGCGGGATACATTTCGAGCAACCGTAGGAAGGTTCCTTCGCCCTCGTTGTGAACGGCGACGTCGATGAATGGATTGGCGCGGAGGAAGTCTTCGGGCTGATCCGGCACGTGCGGGCCGCCGAAGATGATCAGGATATCCGGCCGCCGCGCCTTGAGACGGCGCGCGATCTCGAGCGAGATCTGGCCGTTCCACACATAGGTGCTGAAGCCGACGACGTCGCAGTCGACAAGGCGTTCAACCGCATCGCCGATGCGGATGCGCTTGTAGATCGGCAGACGGAAATTATACCGCGACGGGTCGGCCGCTTTGCGTCGCGCATAGCCTTCGAGCAGCGCGACGGAATAGGGCAGATAGTTCTGGCCCGAGAAGCTGTTGTTGATTTGGACGAGCCCGACCTCGACGGGACGCCTTTTGGCGTCGGCGCGCTCGCGGCCATCGCCCGGCGATGCAACACCTTCCATGCCCGTCCTCGAACACCACAATAAAGGCTTGTCCTGCCAAGGTTTTAGTCCGAAAGGCGCGGATTTTCAAGGCAATCCCGTCAATCGCCGAGCCTGCCGCGGCTGGGACGTCGAACATGGCGATGCGCATGATCTTGCGGGCGTCGCTGAGCGCCTTTAAGGGCCAAACAGGACGACGGTCACTGCGTTTCCACGCGGGCTTTGTAAGCTGCCACGACATCAGCGATTGGCCCGGCGGCCACGACATGCCCGTGGTCAAGCAGGATGCCGGTCTTACACCATTCGAGTAACAGATCCATCGAATGCGATGCCAAAACCAGGATGCTCGACTGATTGACGAAATCGGCCATGCGCTTACGGGCTTTGTCCAGAAAACGGGCGTCGCCGGCGGAAAGCCACTCGTCCATCACCAAAATTTCCGGTGGGACACAAGTTGAGATAGCGAAGGCAAGCCGCACCATCATGCCCGAGGAATAGGTTCGCGTCGGCATGTCGATGTAATCACCGAGCTCGGTGAATTCGATAATGTTTTCGGCGTGCCGCCCCATCTGCTTTGGATGCATATCCATGTACATGCCGCGCAGAATGATGTTCTCGCGGCCGGTCGCCTCTGGATTGAGGCCGAGCGTCGCGTCGAGCAGCGCGGAAATACGGCCGTCGGTCTTTACTGCGCCACGCGTCGGTTCGAAAATTCCGGCCAGAACCCGCAACAGGGTCGTCTTGCCCGCGCCGTTAGCACCGAGCAGCGCGACGCGATCGCCGCGCTCAATGTTGAAATTGACGTCGCTGAGCGCCCGTACCGTCACGCGGTCGAATGCATCGTGCGCAAGATTGCCTTTGGTCGAGCTGGCGAGAATCGCCTTTTTCAACGAGCGGCTGCCGCCTTGATAAAGCGGGAAATCTACTGTGACGTCGTGCAGGCGCAGAAAGCTCATATCAGATCCAATAAGCGATGCGCGAACGGAACCGCGCAAAGAACGCGAAAGTGAGCGCAGAACCGATCAGCGTCGTGGCGATCAGCACGGGCCAGGAAAGGAACACCGGCGCCGTGCCGAGCAGGGGCGCCCGAATCAAGTCGATTGCGGCGAAAATCGGATTGAGCTCGAACAGTCTTTCCCACTTTCCCAAGACTTCGGGTGCCCAGAAGATCGGCGTGATGAAGAACAGCACCTGAACCACGCTGGCGACGATCGGCGGAATGTCGCGGAACCGCGCGCTCATCATGCCGAAGAAGATGCCCAACCAGACGCCGTTGATTGCGATGAGGACGAGGGCCGGAACGATCTGCAGCGCGGAAAGACCGACCGACACGCGGAGGATCTCTAGGACGACAGGAATGATCACGAAATTATGCGCCAGCACGACGAAATTTCGCGCCACCATGCGGTACACATGGACCGAGAATGGC
Source organism: Allostellaceae bacterium (assembly GCA_035934995.1). GTDB lineage: Bacteria > Pseudomonadota > Alphaproteobacteria > ATCC43930 > CGMCC-115725 > REEB95. The sequence goes on along the minus strand of DASYXI010000024.1, from coordinate 25,472 downwards.
AATGGCGCTTGGAGGATAACGCCCTGTGCGTCCAGGAAAACCTGACAACTGTCGTTGATGACCGTTTGGATGAACTGCCATACCACGATGCCGATCGCGAGAAACGGGAGATAGCTCCGCACATCCGTATGGAAAAGATGAGGATAGATGACCCCCATCACACCAACCATGACCGCGGTGCTGAGGGTAATCCAGAAAGGGCCCAAAAGGGATCCGCGATAGCGGAGCCGAATATCCTGCATGGCCATGGCGGTCCATAGCCAGCTCTTGCCGAGGCCGGCGACAAGGTCTCGTGCGGCAGAAGTGGCACGCGAGGGCGGCCGAGGTACTTCCGCTGTTACGGCGGCGGATTTGGATGAGAGAATCTGCATTACGCGCTATGGCGTGACAGCCGAGGTACGACGACGGAGGGCATGGGCTCGATCAAAACCCCGCGCCAACCGGAAATCAAGATCGCGAAGGACGAATGGGCGGCGGATTTTCCACGGCATATAGCATCCGTATAATGGCCCGTCCAGATTGTGTGCATCGCCTTCCCACGCGGAACGAGGCCACGAACCCCATGGTCCAGTGGACAGTTTGACATGATTCGTCGATAGTGCGGGCACAGTTATAGAGGTCCGTTACTCCGCCGTGAATATTCATTCTCTTCGCCATCGCTTGAGCCGCCTCAAGGCGACGGTCGCGGCGCCTCAGATTCCTGGCCGGGAATCGGCGATCGACGGCGTCCACGATTTGCGATCGAACCACGCGTTGAGTCGTAACGAGTACGCGCATTGCGTCGAGCTCATAAGGACGCTCCAGTCGCTCTACGACAGCGCGCCGGATTACGTTGCCCACCATGGAATCGATCCGGCGATCGTGAATCCCGGCAACGAATGGACGGCGATCTCGCCGGTTGCCGGCCTCAAGTTCAAAACGGCCTACAACGATCTCAATTTCCTTCGGCTGCATGCGCCGTTCGCCGGCTATCACATGCCGGTGCTCGATCGGCTCGACGCCGGCGGCAAGTTCGATAAGGCGGAGGCCGAAGCCTTCGTCACCAAGCTCTGCATCGAAGGCGTTCCGGACGATGTTGCGGACCAGCAGCGCATGCGCTTCGATCCCCTGATCAGGCTGCGGCATGTCGTGCCGGAATATCTCGATCACATCCGCAATATCCCGCCGCGGTACATCGTGCGCACGCCGCGCATGTTTGGCGAGATCGGGCTCGATGTGAGCGGCGCGCTGGTCAATCCCGACGTCATCCTGTGCCAGTCGCGGATCAACGGCCTCTATTGCAGCGGCGTGCTCGACAAGCTGCAGGCGGACATTGATCGGCGCGGGCGCGCCCGCGTGCTGGAGATCGGCGCGGGCTGGGGCGGTCTCGCCTACGCCTTGCAGCAGATCTTTGGCGAGCGTCTGGAATATGTCGTCGTCGATCTGCCGAGTTCCCTATTCTACGCCATGATTTATTTGTCGGTGCTCGGCGGCCGCGACGATTGCCATTTGCTGACGTCCGATCAGATGCCGCCCGAACGCTTCAAGTATCTGTTTCTCGCCAACCATCTTCTCGACCGAACCTTGGCCACCGTGGGTCCTATCGATTTGGCGCTCAACTGCATGTCGTTTCCGGAAATGTCTGCAGTACAGGTCCGTTATTATGGCGAGGCCATCAAGCGGTTGATTGGGTGCGACGGTGTTCTGTTCGAGGAAAATGGAATCGTCCACCCGCACCATGTCGACTGCAAGGCGATATTCCGGGAAATCTTTCCCTACCACTTGCATGTGACTTCCAGCGTTGTCACCACCAAGAACTGGTGCCAGGATGTCTGGACGACACGCTATATCGGAACGATCTTCGATCGCAGCGACGTTGCCCCGTTGAAAGCCGATTGACGGCGAAGCGCTTCGACACATGCAGGTCATTGCCGCCAACACCCAGCCGCCCGACCATGATCATGGTGCTGAGCGTGATCCAGAATGGCCCCAACAGCGAACCGCGATAGCGCAACTTGATGTCCTGCATCGCCATCGCGCTCCATAGCCAATACTTCGCGAAGCCACTGACGATATCGCGCCACGCCTTCGCTGTGCGCGATGGCATCGGTATGGCGCCGGGCGCCATCGCGGGCATGGCTGTGGTCGTTTCTGTCTTGCTAATTGGGGGCTCTCTTCCTATTGCAACGCCCACCGGCGGGCGCCGCGGATATTGCCGTTATCCAAGGATTTGCACGAACGTTGCCGATGGTCGATCTTGGAATTGCGGCCGGCGGTTATCGGCGCGCGTATAGCATCGGGGTTTCCCCCTGTCCAGTCGCTGGGGCCGTGACCTATACTACCGCGGGCGAAAGCTCATTCTCTCTTTTTGGGGGCCGCCGAGGTGACGCGTGTCGAATCGAAGACGACTGCAACTGGCGCCGCAGCTTCAGCTGCGCCGAGCCTTCGTGATGGACCCAATGCCGCGCTCGCGCTTTACCGAGAGCGTGGATATCACATCGAACCCGGACTTGTTCCGGCGGGTTATTGCGATGATCTCCTGGCCGTAGCACTTTCGCGGCCGAACGCCACGGATGGCAGCTTTAGGCCGATTCCGATGCCGCATCGGGACCACCCTGGTTTTCTCGCGATGATGCGCTTTCGTCCGATCGTCGAGATCGTGGAAAAGTTGGTTGGCGGCAAGGCAAGCGGCATCGGCGGCGAGTTTTTTTATATGCGCCCGGGCACGCCCGGTTTCACGGCTCATCAAGACAATTATTATGTTGATGCGCCGCCCGACGCATTCGTCTCGGTTTGGACTGCCTTGTGCGATGTCAGGCCGGAGAATGGTGGGCTCGTCTTCTATCCCGGTAGCCACAAGCTCGGCGCACTTCCGATCCGCAATGGCGAAATGCTTTCCGATGCCGCACAAAACCCCGGCGCGCAAGCAGTAGAATGCATTCTCCCTGACGACGCGCCAACGGTCGACGTTCGCTTATCAAAGGGGTCGGTCGCGTTCTTCCATAGCCTTCTTCCTCATCGCTCGCGCGCCAACGTCTCGGATCGATTTCGCTATTCTTTCCTGGCGACGTATATCCGCACGGGTGCACCATTCCGGGCCGGACGGGTGCAACAGAGGATGGAGGTAGATCTTTATACCGAATGAGATCGCAATACTCTGATGTTCAGGATACTGGACACGACTTCTGTTGAAGAACAGTCCCGACTTTAAACCAGCGGTATTTCAGAATAGCGGGTCATATCCACCACATTACTTTTGATAAAGATGATCGCTCGCCTCGGCAAAGTAATCATCATAGTCAAAATATCTTCGACGCTGATCAACGAATTTTCCAACTTTTACGTTAGCAAGACTTGGCGTCTTGGCGACAATCTGTGCGAGGTCGCTCACCTGTTGGCAGGTCATTTCTGGAGGAATTGTTGCAACACTAAAAACAAACTCTCGAATTAGATTTGCGTCGGCTAGGTCGGAGGCGAAGGTGGCAAGCGCTAATTCTAGCGCGAAATCGTAATATCCAAGCAATATCGCGCATATAAATAGAACTTTATTACCGCGATCGGTCAGGGGCGTACGTTGCGGGCTGCCAGGCAACGGGTCTCTTAAAAAAATCGCGTCTGCCTGCATCAAGCGCTCTGCGCCAATGTGGATCTTCTTATCGAGTTGTCGTAGTGAACGGTGATGGGGTGATATGAATCCATAGAACGAAAACCCAAGACCTCGAAGTTTTTGCTCAATTTCAGAAAACAACATTTGACAGCTATATATTTCGAAAAAAGATACTTCCGCTAACAACGCAACCGTGTGCTTTCGAAGCGTCTGCTCGGCACCACAGAAAATCTCGAATTCTGTACCCTGCGTGTCAATTTTTATGAGTTCGCCCCAATAAACTTCGTCAGAACGTATCGAAGACAGCACAGTATCTAGCCTGGCAGCGACAACGGGCGTCGCGCCTACATGTCTAAATTTTGCCATCTGATAGCGGTTGACGAAGTCGATGTTGCTTTTTCGGAGCGAATGATTCGTGGGCACAGCCATAAGCTGCAATTCGACGGCGCCATCACGATCTGCTACCGCCAAGGGCTGGATCTGAAATTTCGCCCAAGGCGACGCGTTTTCGAGGTTTTTGAGGATATCGCGGCAAGCCTGTTGATCAGGCTCAAATCCGAGCACTGCGGTCAGCGACGCAATTGGCTCTACCACTTCGTGCACGTTCCCTCGTGCTCCGATATCGATGAATCCCAAGGGTCGTTGACGCAACTCCTGCCAGACAGAAGTCCGTTGAAAAAATTCGTTGTTTGAGATCGTATTGATGGTCATGCGCCTTTCCCGTACTGAATTTGGAAGTTATGGCCGGTCAATGGTTGAGGCAAAACCAGGTAGGATTGACACAAGCGTGCGCCTCCAACGAGTTGCGCGACAGGGACAACCTTAGGCGGCGGAAGCCTATCATTTTGTGTAATGAGGCGCGGCAGTCAAGATCGCACATTAAGTCGCGTGCAATTTGGTGCGCTACCGGCGCAAATCCATTACCATGATCGCCGCCGTCAAGCGGTTGATCCGGGAGTGTTCGAGAAAAGCATGATCTTCTATCCGCACGATGCTCACTGCATATTCTATGAAATCTTTCCGTGCCACCTGCATGTTACCACCAACGTGGTCCCCACCAAGAACTGGAGCCCGGATATCTGGATGACGCGCTATTTGGGAACGATCGTCGATCGCAGCGGCGTCTCTGTATTGAAGGCTGGCTGATAGCGACGGATTCCAGCATATGCAGACCCTCTCTACCGACGCTGTTCCGCTCGTTTCGGTCATTTGCTTCTGCAAGAACCGGGTTTCGATTATCCGCCGGTGCATCGAAAGTGTGCTCAAACAGACCTACGAAAGTTGGGAACTCGTGGTGCAGGACGGCGCATCAACGGACGGTACGCTTGAGTTGCTACGCGACTACGCGCACCGTGATCCGCGCATCAAGGTCGTCTCGGAGCCCGATTCGGGTCCGGCCGAGGCCTTTTGGAAGGTTTTACAGCGTTGCGAGGGAGACTATATAGCCACGTGCCTGTCGGACGAGGAATTGGTCCCCGAAGCGCTAGATAAATGTGTCCGATGGTTCAGCGCGGAACCCGATCTGGGAGCAATCACCTGCGACGGTTACGTCGCAGATGCCGACGGTAAAATCATCAACGATTTCAAGGCTGGCGAATTCGATTTCGTGGCTTATCTGTTTGGCCGCTATTGCCCCTTTTGGCCCGGCAGCTTCTTCCGACGTCAGGCGTTGCTCGATATCGGCTTAAAGCAGCCGGGCTGGCATATCGGATCACTCGAGTTCGAGGTTTGGTGCCGACTTGCCACCGATCACAAGGTTAAATATGTGCCTGAGCCGATTTCGAAATACCTGGTTCATCCCGGTCAGCTCAGCAACACACCGGGGAATTTCAACGAACATGTCGCGGGTCGACTCGATCTGCTCGAGAAACTGTTTTCGCAAAACGGCTTCTTCGGCGGCGACGACGTTGCATTGCTCAAAGCCAAGATCAGTCAGCTCGAGCAATTCCACAATCACGCCCGTGCGTACGGCATCAAGGACGAGCAGGAAAAATTCGCACAGCGCATCGCGGAGTTACGGCGGAAACTTGCGCGGTACGGTCGACATCATTTGCACGAGGCAGCCGCCGGGCATAGGGACGGACAGGCGGCGATGGACCGGATCCAGCACATTTATGTGCGGATAGCGCTGGCAATACCGAGGAAGGTTCGGGCGGCAATCCCATTGAAGGTACGGCGCGCCGCACATCAAGTCTTCGTCTCGACGTTGTTTGCGATAAGACATTTATACGACGCACCCGCCGGGCATAAGGACGGACAGGCGGCGATGGACCGGATCCGGCACATTTATGCACGGATAGCGCTGGCAATACCGAAGAAGTTTCGGATGGCAATTCCATTGAAGGTACGGCGCGCCACACATCAAGTCTTCGTCTCGACGTTGTATACGATGAGTCATTTCTCGAGCTTTCTGGTTTGGCATTTGCGCCGATCCTCACAACCAAATTCGAGTTCCGAATCTCAAGCTGATTCGCGAGTCAACGCATCGCACGCAACTCAGATCTATCCGCGCATCGCGCAAATTTACGATTCACGTGGGCAGATCGCCGAAGCTCTTGAAATGTGGCGGCGGGCGGAACCCTTAAACGATCCGACGGTCGAAGGGCTCGCGTGCCAGGCCATTCTCAAGCTGCCGGAGGCGACTGATGAGAGCCTCCTCGCGATGCAGCGCCGCTGGGCGAAACGCCATGCGCTGAGGACGAATGCGCCGCCCGTGTTCCGCCTGTTCAACGGCAAGCGCAAGATCCGCATCGGCTATTATTGCTCGTTCATGGAAAGCGACACGATCCGTTTCATGATGAAAAACGTGGTCGTGGCGCACGATCGCTCCCGATTCGAAATATACGGATACGCGCCGACGCAATTGGTAGAAATGAAACCTGCCTTCGATGCCGTGCGCACCGTTGGCCTGATGAGGGATCAGGAATTCGTCGATTTCGTCCAGAAGGACCGCATCGACATCTTCGTCGAGCTGTCCGGGTTCTCGCCTGGCAACCGGTTTATCGCCATGGCGCAACGCTGCGCCCCGGTTCAGATATCGTATCTCAATCACCATGGTACGAGTTGCGTGCCGAACGTAGATTACATCCTTAGCGACGAGATCTGTACGCCCTCCAACGCGGGTATCGAGCGGCACTTCACCGAGACCATCTGGCGCCTACCGGGCTCGTTCTTCTGCTTCGATTACGACGGGGTGCCGCATCCGCCGGTGGTGGATCCGCCGTCACTCAAGGGGGCGCCGATCACATTCGGCTGCTTCGGCAGTGGCGGCAAGATCAACACGCAGATGATCGAATGGTGGGCGCAGCTGCTAAAGCGCGTTCCGGGCTCGCGTTTCCTAATCCAGAACGCCCAGCTTACGTCGATTGACAACCGCCGCTACATGGAAGAGCGGTTTGGCTGGTTCGGCATTGGTCCCGAGCGCTTGGTTTTACGCGGCGGCACTGACCGGGCCGGCGTGCTCAAGGGTTATGAGGCGGTCGATGTCAGTCTGGATACGTGGCCTTATTGCGGCGGCAACACGATCGGCGAATCGCTGTGGCAGGGCGTTCCGGTCGTCTCTTACTATGGCTCACGCTTTTCAGCACGCTACGGCGCCTCCTTGCTGACTGCTGCGGGCTGTGCCGATCTCGTCGGCCGGACGCCCGGGGAATATATCGAAATCGCCGCCCGCCTGGCCCAGGACCGCGACCGGCTGGTCATTCTGCGTCGCAGCCTTCGCTCGATGTGCAAGGAGCACGGCCTCGGCGATTCCAAGCGCTTCGTGCGTGCGCTCGAGACGGCCTATAGTGAAATGCTGGAACGCGCCTTCCAGCGGACGAAAAACCGTTTGGCGCGGTTTTTGGCCGTCGCATCTGACTCCGCCGATGTCTAATGCGCTTATGGCCGAAATTCAAATCTTCCAAACCGGGATTGATCCGTTTTCTCGTCACGGAAACAGCGGTCTTCCGCGACGACCCGGTGGTGATCGTGGATATCGGCTCGCGTGGCAGGTTCAATTCCGAATGGCAGGCATTCGGCGACCACGTAAGAATCTGCGGCTTCGAAGCAGACGAGGCGGAGTGCGCGCGGCTCGACGCGGCCGCTGCCTCCGGCGTCACTTAGTCTGCCATGGGCGATCGGCGGATATATCGGTCGTGCAACGCTCTATGAGGCGAAGTTCAGCGCCAGCGCCGGCCCTGCGCTACGAGCACTCTATGGGCCAGGGCTTGCCCGATTTCATCCATCGCGGCCAGCGCGGTGAAAACCGTTGCCGCGGTTCGGCGACCGTCATAGTCGGCTAAGCACCTGCCCCCAGCTCGATGTCTCGCTATAGAACCGTGTGCAGAATTCACTCGCACGCTTGCCGAAGCGCTCGGTTTCGTCGGGATGGCGGTGGAAGAATTCGATTGGATGACCGCTTGCGCTGGTTCGGCATCGCCAGCGACCGCTTCGTCGTGCGCGTCGGTATCGATCGCCAAAGTCTGTTGAATGCCTACGACGAAGTTGATATCAGCCTCGACACTTGGCCCTATTGCGGCGGCAACACAGTCGCCGAATCGCTATGGCAGGGGGTGCCGGTGGTGACGCTGAAGGGATCGCGATTTTCATCGCGCTACGGCGCGTCCTTGCTGATGGCCGCCGGGTGTGGCGACTTGGTCGCCGAGACGCCGGCTGAGTATCTCGATCTTGCCGCGGCCCTGGCAACCGATCCCGAGCGTCTGCGCCGACTGCGGGCCGGGTTGCGCGACATGTATAGAACACATGACATCGGCGATTCGGCACGCTTCGCCCACGAGCTCGAGCAGGCATATATGCAGATGGTTGATGAGTGCTGGAATAGGTCAAGTAAATCTGAAGAACGATTGCAATACGCGGCCGCTTTTTCGGCATAACGGAGCCCAACGTTTGCGCGAAGAGGAATCTGAGTCTATTGGTTCCAATGGCGTCGAATTCGAATTCATCGCGCGGGCGGATAGCTCCTGCTCGGTGGCTTGGTTTCGAGGGGTCGGTGGGAGTTTGATGCCCAGCCTGGCACAATGGAGACTGGGCAACGATATGCCATTGCCAGGGGTCGTCGGCACCGCAGGTTCGGCGTGCCCGAATTGCATCGAAGACTAAGAGTCGGTTTCGAAAGTCACGAAGCACGCGCGATCCGGCGCACCAAGAGCATGACGGAAGCGGCGTAGAGGAAGGCGCGTGCGGAGTCGACGGTCGCCTCGAAGTCCTTTGCCAGTCTGCGATTACGTCCGACCCAGGCGAAGAACCGCTCGACGACCCAACGGCGGGGGTTGACGGCGTAGCCGACCTGGTCGGGGTTTTTGCGCACGATATCGACCGCGATCAAAGTGGCCTTGGCTACCGTCTCGCCCGCATTGTCGGCAAAGACCCGCTGTGGATGAAGGGGAAGATGCTGCGCGAGGCCCGTAGAAGCGGTCCACCGCTAAAGGGGGTTAAAGAACGCCAGCGGTGGGAATAGAGTGTCTGCACGAAAAGCCGTATTTCGATGGAAATGATCCGCCATGTCGCGTGCGCCACCGCTGACGCGCTATCTCGTCACAGAGACGGAAATCTTCCGCGACGCCCCCTTGGTGATCGTGGATCTCGGCTCGCGCGGCGGATTCAATGCTGAATGGCAGGCGTTCGGGGACCGCGTAAGAATCTACGGCTTCGAAGCAGACGAGGCGGAGTGTGCGCGGCTCAATGCGGCCGCTGCCCCCAGCGTCACCTATCTGCCATGGGCGATCGGCGGATATACCGGTCGAGCAACGCTCTATGAGGCGAAGCTCAGCTACAGTACCGGCCTCTACCGGACCAATATGGATTATTTGGGGCGGTTTCTAAATCGCGACAACGGCATCGTGGTTGCCGAACGGCAAGTCTCGCTCCATACACTGCAGGAAGTGATGGCGGAGCTCGGCGTTGTGACCATCGACTTCATCAAGCTTGACGTCGAAGGCGCCGAACTCGACATTTTGCGCGGCAGCGAAGCCTATCTCAGAAGCGCGATGCCGCTTGGCCTCTTGAGCGAGGTCCGGTTTCATCCCGAAATCAATAATTCCCCGACCTTCAGCGCGCTCGACACCTTCTTACAGTCGTTCGGATTTCGGCTCTACGACCTCGACTTCTCACACCAGAGCCGCGCCGCCTTGCCTTATCCAGGGCTTGCCGATTATCGCCTGCCATCGGGCGGCCGGTTCTTTGCCTATACGACGCATGGCCAAATCCAGGACGGCAACGCGCTCTATTTCCGGGACCTCCTGCTGCCAGTCAACGCCGACGCGTTATCGCGAATGACTGTCGTGCGCTTACTGAAGCTCGCAGCGCTTTTTGAGCTCTACTGCTTGAGCGATTGCGCGGCCGAGCTGATCCTAGCAACACGACATCGTCTTGCTCCAGTGGTGGATTGCGATCGGCTGCTCGATCTGCTCGCCTCAGGCATTTCCGGTCGGACGATCAGCTATTGGGACTACATCACGGCTTATTTTGCGCCGACTGTCGAAAAGAAGTCGCCTTCCTTGTCAATCGCACCACCGACGCCTACGATCGCTGAGCTTCAGCAGGCGCTAGCGAAGGTCCACGATTCGACCAGCTGGCGCATCACGAAGCCACTTCGATACTTGAAACGGCTGATCTCAGGTCGGCACGACGCGTAGCGTCTCCAGCAATGCGTATTTCGGTTATCACGCCCACCATTGATGGCTCCGTCTTTCTCGACGAGGCGGTTGCCAGCGTCCAACAGCAGGATTACGCCAATATCGAGCATATCCTCGTTCACGACGGCAGCGACAGTTTCATCGCCCGGTTGCGGTCACGCCATCCACGCCTGCGCGTCCTCAGGGGTGAGGGCAACGGCGCTACTGCTGCAGTGAAGTTGGGCCTCGATGCTGCCACCGGCGAATTCATTTTTTGCCTCAACAGCGACGATCGTATCGTACCCGGCTCTATGGCCTATCTGCTGCGGTACGCCACGAAGAAACCTTCGATCCGCATCTGGACCGGCGGTGCACGCGTGTTCAAGGCAGCGAGCGATGGCACAGATAAGACCGTTCGGCTCGTAACTGGACGCGCGATGACCGCCATGAACCTCGGCAACGTGCTCGACGATCTTCCGCTTGTGACCTCGCGGTTCATTCATCGCTCAGTGATTGCCGAGATCGGCAATTTCGATCCGACATTTTCGGAAAGTTCGGACCGGGAATTCATGCTGCGGGCCGTCATCGCCCAAATCCCGGAGGATTATCTCGGCGTGGTTATCTCCGAGCTGCGCATGCACGAGGGCTCGCGAACAATCCACCGCAATAAGAATTGGGTACCGCCGTATCTGGCCGAGCATTTGCGCCTGGCAGACTTGTGGTTGAGTCGCACGGATTTGCCGCCCGGTGTGGTGCGGAGTTTTCGTAATTGGCGGGCACGCGAGGCATTGCGCACGGTGCTTTACCAGCTGCGCGCAGGCCAACAGCCACAAGCCATGCGAAGCTTATGCGCCGCGGTGTCCAGCGATCCGCTTTGGTTACTGCGGGCAACCACGGTTCTCGCCGCTTGGTGGCGGCGGCATCGGTCATGACGCCGCCGCGGACGCCGTCAGCGGTCAGTTTGTTCCGTTAAATCGTCGATGTCGAGGATCGACAAGGCTTCGCGGGCAATCGTTTCGCCGGCTTGCCGGCGTTGGAATGCATTGAGTGGCTCGCCGCTTGCCAGGATGGTCGTTGAACCGCCGGCCCGCCACTCATCCGGTCGGACATAGACGGCACGTGATTCCGAGTGGTCGGCGGATTCGTCAGCCACCAGTTCGCGCGCGATGGTGCGGAAATCGAGCGACACGCGCAGCGTCGGCCGGATGCGCATGGTCTGATGCAGCGAAAGCGCGTCCGAGATGTACATGTAGCCCATTTCGAACTTGGCGGGATACTCAACCGCGCTCTCGGTCACGGCCTTGCCGAGCGTATAGTCGCCCAGCGGCCGGCGCATGTCGGCCGGGAAGGTCCTCGGTTCGTAGAAGCGCAGGTCAACCGCCTTGGGATCGCCAAGCACTGGGATGTTGAACAGGACCGAACTGAGCGGTTCGCCATTCCAAACGTCGGTGTGCATCTTCGACGACGCATAGCTCCGCGCGTCGACCATCGGATCTGGCGCGCCGTTGACGATCCGTACGTTGCACGGGATCTGGATGAACGAGAACGCGCCGAGTAGGCCAGATCCTTCGATGACGTCGGCGAGCGCCTGGTGGATGAGATTGAACGATTGAAAGGTATCCCGCCGCGGCAAGAGCACGCCGTTCGGCGTACGATTCGGAAGCGCCCTGATCTCGCTGGCATGTTCGGTCAAGACGCTGTTGCCGAGCGCAAAACTGCGATCCGGATAGGCGCGCGACAGGCTATGCCAGATATAGGCCGCAACCGCCGCTTCCAAACGCGTGAATGCCGCCGGCGCGATCCGCACGACTTTGAGCAACGGAAATTCGGCTGCCACGTCCGCCTGCGCGACGATATGTTCCAGCCGCTTGGCGCGAGCGTCCAACTCCAGGCGTATCTCGTTTGCGGCCGGTTTTGCCATGCAGCCCGTGATTCGTTGATATTACGATCTTAACGGTGGCCTCGAATGACCGCAATCGGGGTTCCTGTTCAGCCGGCGGGCCGCCACGCCACGATCGAATAGGCTTCATGATAAAGGCCGCCGAAGCGCAGCCGCCGTGTAACGTCGAGCGCAATCCGCCCAGCCTGCGCCAGATCGCGCAATGCGGGCAAATAACCCTGGAGATAGCCGCGCTTCAGGTGATAGCGGCGGGCTTGATCGTCGAATGACGAAGCCGGATCATACAGCTCGAGAATCGGTTCGATATGAAGGACAAAGCCGGGATTACGCGCCAGAATGAACTCGAGAAAAGGTCGCCAGTTGCTGGCGAGTTGTTCCAACGCATGGACCGTCAGCACCGCTGTTCGACGATCAATGTCGGTGCCATTCCAGCCCTCGGCGGTCAGCATGTTGAACAGGCAGCCTTTGATTGCACGACCTGACTGTCGCGCCATCGCGTTGACGATGTCGCGTGACGGTGTCGCCCAATCGCAACCGACGAGCTTCAGCGTCGGAAACTGAGCCGCCAGAATGAGAAGATTGATGCCAGTACCGCAGCCGATCTCGACAACCCGGTCGTAGCCACCGAGATAACGGTCAAAAATTAACCGGCGCAGCGCCAGGCTCGCGTCGTATTCAAAACTCGCCTCAAGCGGCCGGATATAGCGGCCGTCCATTCGACAGGTCGGCTCGCCGCGGAAATAGGGCGGCCGCAACGCTTCGATCGTGATCTGTTTGCTGGCAAGCTCCTTCGCGACTTCGCCCCAGCTGCGCTCCCAGACCGTTGCGTCGTTTTGTCCCGAAACCCGTAGCTCGGCCCGCAGCGCCGCGTCGACTTGAGCGGCGGCGGCGTCGATCTCGGCCGACGTCAGCTCGCGATAGGACAGGGCGGGAAAGGCAAAGCGCTCGAGTAGCGCGTTTGCCGCTTGTGCGTCGCTGCCTACGAGGCGGGCCAGATCAGCCGCGGTCAACATCAAGGTCATGGAAGGTCCGTGCCGGAAAGAGCGATTTCTACCGGTTCCGCAGCGTTCGCGGCAACCGAATTGCGCGCTCTGCAAACTGCCACGCCGGCGTTGACTTATCGTGCGCTCGTCGCTCACTGTCGTGTGAACGACCGCAAGGACTCGCGTGACATCTCTCTCGGTAAAGGTCTGTCTCGTTACAGGTGCGTCACGCGGCATCGGCGCCGCGACCGCGCGTCTAGCGGCGCAGCGCGGCTACGCCGTTGGCGTAAACTATCGAGCGGCGGCGGACAGCGCCCAGGCGGTCGTGGCCGAGATCAAGCGAAATGGCGGCCGTGCGGTGGCTTTACGCGGCGACGTTAGCCGTGCAGACGAGGTCGAAGCGGTTTTCGCCGCTCTCGAAAAGGAATTCGGTCCGGTGACGGCGCTCGTCAACAACGCGGCTATCGCTAGCGCGCGCCGGCCCATCTGGGAATTCGGCGCGAACGAAATCCGCGCAGTCATCGACACCAATCTCATCGGATCTTTTCTCTGCGCGCAACAGGCCGCCAAACGAATGGCACGTACGGCCGGCGGCAACGGCGGCGTCATCGTCAACGTGTCTTCGGCCGCGGTGCGAACCGGCGGTCATCGCCTGTCACTGTACGTTGCCGCCAAGGCGGGCATTGAAGGGCTGACGGTGTCTCTGGCCCGTGACCTAGCGATGGAAGGTATTCGCGTCAACGCCGTCAGTCCTGGTGTCATCGCCACCGACCAGCAACCGCTTCACGACGAGTCATGGAAGAGTTCCGCTGCGGCGCGTATCCCGATCGGACGTCTCGGTACTGCCGATGAAGTAGCGGAGGCGATCGTGTGGCTGATGTCGGACGAGGCGTCTTATATCAGCGGAACTGTGCTCGCGGTCGCCGGTGGCAGCTGATCAGCGAACGAACTGACGATTTGACCGGGCGAATTGGGAATAGCGCTCAGGCTCATACAGAACGACGTGCGTGCCGTTGGTCTCGAACTCGAAAGGCACCATGAGGAATTTTCTCAACACATCAAGTACGCTCTGACGCAATTCCGGTTTGACAAAAAGGAGCACGAAGCCGCCGCCGCCGGCGCCCAAGAGCTTGCCGCCCGTTGCACCGGCGATGCGCGCCGCTGCATAGAGTTCGTCGACCAGTGGTGTCGAAATCGCTGGCGAAATGCTGCGCTTCAGTTCCCATCCTTCATGCAGCAATTCACCGAACCGATCGAGCGCGCCCGATCCGGTGAGCATGTCGGCGGCTTCGTAGACCATCTTTTGCATGCGGCGCAGTACCGGTAGCTTGTTCGGAATGGAGGCGATTTGCGCCTTTGCGATGTTGGATGCGGTCCGCGATACACCGGTGTAGACCAGCAGCAGGTGTTCCTCGAGGGCCTTCCGGCGCAACTCGGAGATGGGTAGAGGCCGTACGCCGAAGCCACCGGTCTTGTCGATCTCAACGATATTGATTCCGCCGTAAGCGGCTGTGATCTGATCCTGGATGCCGACGTCTTCCTTCAACAGGTTTTGTTCGAGATGGATGGCTTCTTTGGCGAGCTGCTGTTTCGAGACATAAACGCCTTTGAGTGCATAGAGCGCATGCAGCATGCCGACGGCAAACGACGAGCTCGAACCGAGGCCCGATCGCGCCGGCAGGTCGCCGTCATGATGGATCTCGAGACCTTCCTCGACGCCGAGATGTCGAATCGCCTCGCGTACTGCCGGGTGTTTGATCTCGGAAACGTCTTGCGCCAATTCGATCTGGGACCAGACGATCCGGTGCTTATATTCGAAGAACGGCGGGTAAAATCGGCAGCTGATATAGCAATACCGATTGATCGAAGCCGCCAGAACCGCGCCGCCGTTCTCGCGGAACCAGATCGGATAATCGGTGCCGCCGCCAAAGAACGAGATGCGGAACGGGGTCGATGTGATGATCATCGGAGCTCGCTGTTGGCTGGCGGCGGTGATCGGGGAGGTAGGCCCGCTCCTTGTAGCTTTCCACCCGGAGCGAATCAATGGTATCGCGGGGATCAATGAACAACTGTTCGGTGATCATTCCGACCTACAATCGCTGCGGCACGCTCGCTCGCGCGCTCGCCAGTGCGCTTACCCAAACCGTTCCGCCGCACGAGGTGATCGTCGTTGATGACGCTTCGAACGACGACACCGCCAGGGCAGTCGCGGCCTTCAGTGATCAGCGGATCCGGGTGATTCGTCACGAGCGTCGGCTTGGCGCTGCGGCGGCGCGGAATACGGGCGCGCGTGCGGCGCGCGGACGATGGCTGGCGTTTCTCGACAGTGACGACGAGTGGCTGCCGCAAAAACTCGCACGACAGCTCGCCGTCGTCGGCGACACGTCCTCTCATGCCGGCGCCAGCGTCACGGGTTACGTGATCGTCGATAACCGCAATGGCGACGAGACGGCGTTCCGGCCGCCGCAAACAATCACGGTTGACGATATGGCCTATGGTTGTTCCTACAGCCCGGGCTCGACCTTGATTGTTGGCGCCGATACATTCGCGGCCGTCGGCGAATTTGATGTGACGTTGGCGCGGCTCGAAGATTGGGACTGGCTCGTTCGCTTGGCCCAACGCGAAGCTCTTGTTGGCATTCCGGAAGTCCAGGCCAAGATTCACAAGTCGGGAAATCCTGCGAGCCGAGACATTACATCGTCGGTCGCCCGGCTGGCCGAGAAGCATGGCGCCTATTTTCGCCGTCGGTCTTGGCGCGTCGGCCGGACGTTCCGCTCGACGTTGCTGGTCGAGCGGGCGTCCAGCATGCACTACGAGGGCAAAACGCTGCGTAGCGTTGGGCTTACGCTCCAGGCGCTTGCCGCCTGGCCATTGAGGGGCAAATCCTTTTACGCGGTACTCGGGCGGCGTGCGCTAGGCAAGGTACGGTTATCGTATTGATTGACCGCCTGTATTCGTCATGTATCGTGACGCCATCGGCCCGCCAGGGCCGGGTGTCTGCGGTGAGCGTCATCGGCAGGAGACGCGCGACCATGGTGGGTGGCGTCAGCTTGGCCAAGGCATAGAGCCAGAACCAGCGCGACGCCAGAGATGCACCGCAACGGCGCCGCTGCCATTTCCAGGCGCGACCAAAAGCGCGCTCGAGTAGCACATGCCGCTCCCGCCAGCTTAGGTCAGGGGTCTCGGCCAGCAAATGAAGCATGACCTGGTTGTGGCCCATCAGCATGCGGCGCTGATTGGCATTCATGCGATTGGGTGCTTCGCGTGGACCCGCGGCAACCACCATATCGACTCCCGCCACGGCGCGTCCGCGCGATACCCGCGTCAGCAATGCCGTATCTATTACATAAAAGAGTCGCGGATCGGCGCCACCGACTTGCCAGTATTATTCACGGTCGATGAGCGTCGGTGACAGATTGCACGGGCAATTTTTGAGGCATTCCGCGAACAGATCTCTGCGGCGCGCGACCGCTTTTCTGGATCGTAGGGGCTAATTTCAATCGGTTCGACGAAATCGCTGAGTGCGAACGCACCAACGGCGATCTTGGCACCGGCGCTTGATGCAGCGTCGAGCAGTACGCGCGTTGCTGGGGAGCAAGCACGTCAGCGCCGTCAACGATCTTTAGCCACGGCTGCGTCGCCGCTCGTGCCCCCATGTTGGTGGCGGCTACCTGACCCTGATTTTCTGATGGATGACGTGTACGCCGGTTCGGCCCGCGCACATCCGGTCGAGGATCGCCGGCGAATCGTCAGTCGAGCCGTCGTCGGTGATGAACACCTCGCGCTCAAAGTCGCCTTCCTGCGCAAGGATCGCATTGATCGCCGCCAGTATATTATATACGGCACCTTATTGAAGACGGTGACAATAAAGGAAACGCCGTTCATTGGGGACTTATATCGTGCAGCCCAAATGGTGTCAGCCTCGCACTTCGTGCGTATCTCGCATTGGGTTTTGCGCCATTGTGTGTCGCCAGCGGCAAATTCCTGGCGTTAGCAGGAATCTCTCCCGTATGATCGGACGTCATGAAACGCCCCATCCTGATCGCGGTCGCCGGTGTCATCGTCCTTGCGATTGCCGGCGTCGCCATCTACTCGCGCATGCGGGCGACGTCGCCGCCGACGGCGGCATTCACGTCCGATCAAGACAAAGACGCTTTCATCGCCAGCGCGAAGCAGTCCTGTATCTCGCGCGAAGTCAATGATCCGTCCATGAAGCAGAGTGGCTATACCGACGCGCAGATTGGCCTCTACTGCCAATGCGCCGCCGAAAAAGCGGCCGACGCGATCACGCCGGAGGAAGTGCAATACATCGCGACCAACCGATCGATTCCGCCGAGTTTCACGGCGAAAACGCAAGCCATCGCGCAGACGTGCCGCTCGGTGACGCTGCCGGCACCCGGGCACTGATCCATTGATCGGAAGGATGGCGTCGTCCCCGCTCAGAGGGGCCCCTAATCGACGCCCACAGCCCGTAAGCCGTTGCCAGACTGTCCCTTTTAGGCGGCTAGGGCTTGCCGAAGCTCGCGAAGAGGCAGGCACGAACGCTAAGCTGGCTCCAAGGGAACGCGGGTTCCTACGCAGTCTCAGTTGCTTATTCGTCTCAGTTGGAGTATACGAGCAGGAGTAGCCACTATGTCATTGAGGTATATGATATATGCGCGCTGCCGATTTTTGCCTCCTAGAAGCCTCGCGCCTCAGAAGACTCGCTACTGGCTGCACCAATCCTTCCCTGAGGGTTGAGCTACTGAACCGCGCCGCAGAGTTTGAGGACTTGGCTTCCTCGCCTGGCGACCAGCAGCAGCGGCAGGACGAGATCCTAGACACTCGCAGGCAAGCCCCGACGATCAACTGGCTCGTAGGAATCCAGCGCGAGGCAGCAGCGGGCCTCTCGCGTTTTCTTCGGCTCCGTACTCGTGCAGCAGGCAAAACGCACCAGAGGATTCTGGAACGTCTCTGCGAGGGTGCTGTTGTACGCTGATTAGTGACGTGCACGTTCTGCGCCTGACCAAAAGTCCCGAAACCGCGGCGGTGCAGGCTCGGTATACTTAACCGCGTCTGAGTGTTGCGGTGGCCCAACCACGCTTGCAGCGCCCTGGTGTCGTGCCCGGCGTTGGCGAGAGCGTAGCCGCAGGCGTGTCGCAATATGTGTGCGTGAGCCTTGATCTTGAGACCAGCCGCTAACGCAGCCCGTTCGATCATGCGACCGAAGCCTGCTGTGCTGAATGGTGTGCCTCGCTCAGAGATGAACACGAAGGGTGACGCCCGAGGTCGAGTCGCGGCTGAAGAGATTATCGCTGCCCGACTAAATGCTCCGTCATGTCCAACAGAAGTTTCACGAGCAGAACACAAGACGCAGCGCTACTGTCACTGGCGCGTAATGGTATGCGCGTAGGATCAGTTTGTTGTAGGAGGCGCGTCGCCACCAATGAGTGCTTTGCGTTGCTACTTTCTCAAGAACGGGACCATCAGGTCAGTTGAAGTCGTGCGCTGTACCTCAGACGAGGCGGCCATCGAGCAGGCGTTGCAGTTGTTCGAGAAGCGCAAAGACGAGTTCTCGGGCATCGAACTGTGGGATGGCGCCCGCCTCGTACATCAGCATCCTGCGGACGTGAGGCGGTCCGCATAGCCTAAGCAGCAACGATAGCCGCCTGACGTTGCTCGCGAGGTAGAACGAAGCGTGCCGTGCGGCTGCATCAGTACCCGGCCACCCAGCAGCGGGGGAGCGTTGCGCGAACCCCCCGCTTAGACACCTTGAACTTTTGTGGTGGAAATTTCGAGCAACGGGGCGCCCGTGTAGGAGTGCGCGCCAGCGCACAAAAGTAGGTTGTGTTGTTTTGAAATTGGATTTGTGGCAAAATTATGTTTAATTTCGGCTTGGTTGGTCCAGGCGGCCGACGAGTGAGAGCCACGCTAGAACTCATGTGATAACGGGCCGCGCGCGCTCTCGCCTGGGATTAGAGGAGGTTGCGGTGCGCTGCTATTTCATGCGGCGTGGGCATTTCGCCGCGGTCGAAGTCCTAGTGGACCTATCCGACGAGGCTGCAATCGGACATGCCGAGGCGCTGTTCGAGGAGCGCAAGCAGGAGTTTGAAGGGTTCGAGCTTTGGGACGGCACTCGGCTCGTTCACAGGCATCAACAGCCACTACCGAAGTCCGCGTGAGCCTGAAGTGGTCTGCAGTGCTAACGCCCACGCGAGAGCAAGCATCGCGCGATGTCAACTGCTCGACGGGTATGAGCCTGGGATAGTAGCGTCGGCGTTGGCCCTGGCCTCCTGAAAGTCCAAAGCAGCAGCAGCGCACGCCATGAAGCCATGTCGGGTCTTGGGACACCAGCGCAACTTCATACTCAATCGAGCCTTGCGCCGGCTGGTGTCGGGGGCGTTTCAATCGCTTGGTCGCCACCCTATCGAGAGACGGAACTTGCCGGTATCAGTCAGCCGCGGACCGGAAAATGTGTCCTCGGCGTACCCCAGGCTGACCAGCCTATCCCGATGCCGCCACGGTATATGAATGGTCCCCTCAGCTACCGCTTGAAGGGACCGAAATTCTTCTTGGGTTACGGGCGCGGAGTGGGCAGGGGTCGCCATCCACGAAAGATGACAGAAGGCCGAGACAAGGCCAAGAGAGCAGGGGTTTCAAAATGAGCCACTACCAATTTGCGATATGCTTTGGCGTGTGACATTGCCGTGCCCTATTATGGAGATATGGCAACCTATCGCGTCGTTGAGTTCCGGCGGGACGGATTGGCAGGGTGGACGGTCGAAAGCTCCGCGCCCGATGTCAAGCGCCAGTCGCGTCTGCTCTATATGACCAGCGACCAGGCCCAAGCCGAGGCCGACCGGCTGACGGCGATCGAGACGGCGGAAGGCTAACCGCCGACCGCAGCGTGTGCAGCGCGTCGATCGCGCAGGTCTATCTGCCTTTCTGGATGCGATCTTTGCCGGTTTCAGTGAGCGGCAGGCCGAGATCGCTAGCCCTCGCATAGCCGAGATTCATCCGCTTGTCTTCGTGAGCTGGGAGCACATCCAGTCGCCGAGAAAAGTCGACCTCCAACTCTCATTGAGGGACTGAAATTCCGCGTTTGTCAGCGGCGGCCGCTTGGGCCGCTTTGTGGTCACTAGCTTCCCTTTGCCACTCGCACTTGCCCACTCTCGGTGATTCGTAGGCCACCGATTGCCTCTGTGGCATAGCCGAGTCTGAGCAGCTTCGCCGTATGTTGGAAAGGGATAGTCTGCCACTTAAGCCCCTTGGACAATTCCCGAAGGGACTCAAATTCGCCCGCCGAGAGTGGGCCTTTAACGTCAAGGATTGCCATACCGCCAATACATGGTGTGCCAATGTGGCGAGCGAAAGGCCTGCATTGACCGCGATCCAGTGTCTCAAGGGCGTCCGCCCGGAGCGCTATCCCTCGCGCGGACCTTTAGGCATCGGGCTTCTTGGGTCGCCTGGCGCGCTCTTGTTCGCGGGCGACTTCCCTTTTGGGGTTCGCCTTGATGCCAGCGCGTTGTTTATCGGCCTTCGCGAAACGTCCCTGGGCCTTCGCCATGATCTCGCGGTCCGGGAAACCCTTGTTCTTGCGATGTCGCATGCCCGACAATATGGCACACGTCGAGCTTCCTGCGTGAGGATAGAGCCCCTGCGAACAGCCGTTACAGATCAAGTCAATCTGAGCACTACCCGGTGAGTGCGAGCGGCAAGGATCGGACTAGCGGCTAACTCGCGTGTCATTGTGGGCCATCTGAGGTTGCTCGCGAGGTAGACCGAGGCGTGTCGTGCGGCCACATCGAGACCGGCCCTGCCGCCGACGGGGTAACCGCCCCCGCGACAGTAGCACTAGACCTCTCGCAATTTTGCGGTAAAAATTTCCGGCCGATTAGCTCCTGGGGATTTACAATGCTCAGCAACGTTTCGCTGCTGGCGTTCGCGCTCTGTTGTGCCAGTGTTTCGCTTGCCTTCGCTCAAGCACCCATACGGCCCGATCTCTTGCGAACACCCGGAGTGATCAACCCATCAGTGGCGCAATCCAACATCTACGAGACGATTTGTGTGCACGGCTGGACACGAACGGTCCGACCGCCAGAGGAATACACCTATCGCTTGAAGCGGGAGCAGCTACGCGAGTGGGGATACGCCGATTTGGAAACACGCGACTACGAAGAGGATCACCTAATACCTCTTGAGCTAGGCGGCAGTCCTACCTCGCCGCAAAACCTCTGGCCCGAGCCGTGGGATGGCCCATGGAACGCGTACGTCAAGGACCGACTGGAGAACTATCTGCACGAGCAGGTCTGTGCTGGTCGGGTGCCACTTGAAGAAGCGCAGCGAGAGATTGCCGCGGACTGGATCGAAACCTACCGCAAGCACCTAGGAGAGCCGTGATAAAAGGCGCCCCGAAATAGTTCCAATACCGCTCTGGGGACGGGCGTATATTGAATTGCCGACCTAGCAAAGTCGGCCATCAATAAATGTTCGAGGGAGGCAGTGATGATTTTCATCTGCCATTTGAAATTCACCGAGCAGGGCGCCAAAGCGATCAAAGACGTCGTGAAACGCTACGAGGCGAGCAAGGTGCTGGCGCAGAAGCTCGGCGGCCGGATTGTCTGCGCCTACGTGACAACCGGTAAGTATGACGCGATCTCGGTCGTAGAGATGCCGAACGGCGATGCGATGGCCAAATACTCAGCGAGATTGTCTGCGCGAGGTTTTGTCCGCACGACGACCGTGCGAGGCTTTACGCCGGAGGAGTTCGGCAAGCTGGTGGCGGATATAAAGTGAGGCGAAACGAATAAGGCGTCGCCTGGGACCGTCTTACACGGTTGCGGGCTGCGTGAGGAGCGGTGGCGATGCCGCTTTATCGCTTCTACTTTCTCGATGACGACGGCGAGGTTCACGATATCCGAGCCGTCGAGGCGCGAAAGGATTCTGTCGCGATCGGGCGCGCGGATGAATTCCTCGCAGTGAAATCCAATCACGTCGCGATCGAGATCTGGCGGGCCCAAGGCTTCGTGAAGGGTATCCGGCGGGACGGCACGCGCTACGATCGCTCACCTATCCCTATCGATCCGCGGGAGCACCGATGATCTCTAACGTCGATCTCTGGCGCGCAAAGGGGGCCCTCAGGACGGTGGCGCTAGAACCAAACCATAGCGGGTCATCACCTCGGCCATCTTAGCCGGATTCTGGCCGCCGGGTTGGCTGAGGACGCCGAGGATGTCGCGGAAGTATTGAGCGCCGATGTCGGGTGTAAGGATCACCAGCGCGCGGGCAGTCTTGTCATGTGGATTGCTGAAGCCGTGCACCGAGCCGCGCGCCGTGTACATGCGTTCGCCGGGTATGAGATCGCGCACGTCGCCGTCGACCGAATAGCGCAGCTTGCCCTCAAGAACGTAAATAATCTCTTCGTTGTTCGTATGGCTGTGCGGGGGCGGTACACGCGCGCCCGGCGGCACAGTAAGCTCGAACATCCCCGAAGCAGCACCGGTTTCCGTTCCATCTAACAGATAGCGAACTTCGAGCTGTCCTAGCTTGATCGTTGGCTGCTCGTTCGGCTGCATCGCGGTCCCCCTCTGAGTCTGGAATCCTCGCTGGCGAAGGCGCAATTGTAATGCAGGAAACCGAACGGCTTAAAGCCCCGCATATTAATGCGATGGGGCGCCGCCTATTCGCCGCAGTCAGTCTTATATAGAATCGCCATATCGTCGAGGGGCTGGGGTACTGAGGTGTTCGGCCGATACAAACTCACCGTCTCGTTCCGCGAGATCGTCCGGCTTTACAATCTGACGAACAGCGTCAACCTGCCCTCGCGCTACAACATCGCGCCGACGCAGGACGTGCTCGTGGTGATTGACGATGGCGCGACGAAGCAGCGCCGCGGCGAGATGATGCGCTGGGGCTTGGTGCCGTTCTGGGCGAAGGACGCAAAGATCGGCTACAGTCTCATCAACGCGAAGGCGGAGACTGTCGCCGAGAAGCCAGCGTTCCGCGATGCCTTCAAGAAACGGCGGTGCATCATACCGGCTGACGGATTCTACGAGTGGCAGACGATCGATGTCATGCGGAGGCAGCCTTACCTGATCGCGATGAAGGATGACCGCCCGTTTAGCTTCGCCGGCCTGTGGGAGAAGTGGACAGACAAGGCCAGCGGTGAAGTGATCCGCTCGTGCACCATCATCACCACCGAGCCCAACGCGCTGTGCGCGCCCATTCACAATCGGATGCCCGTGATCCTCGATCCCAGCAGCTACGCGAGGTGGCTAGGCAAGCGTCCTGTCACCAGCAACGAATTACAAGGGATGCTCAGGCCATACCCCGCCAACGAAATGAAGGCGATCAAGATCGGCCCGAGGATCGGTAACGTGAAATACGATGAGCCGAGCTTGGTTGAGCCGCTGGAAACGTAAGGCGGCGGTTCAACGAAAGCCCGCTCGGCGCGCCGCTTGAAGTGACCCCGAGTCGTGCGATGCTATCTCCATGCGTTCCCGCCCTCTGCCATCCGTGCCCACCCTCGGCCAACGTCGCGGACCCTGCTCGTGGCTTTGGCTGTACTGCGTGCTCCCGGTTGCGGACACCATCGGCCGGTTGCGCTCGCGCCGTTGGTCATCCGATGGGGATCAGATGCGTCCAGTGACGTGCTGCGAAGGTCCGCCATATGCTCCCGGTGCGGACACAAAGGCACGACGCTTCAACATCCGAGTTGGGTGAACTCGCTGATTGGCTTTGAGCCGTTCCCGGTCAGTAGAAAGGCTGAGCGCCAACCACTGATCGGGCGGCGTAACTGATGGGCGGGCTAACTGCGCTTGATCGCGCCTTTGACCTTCGCGAGTGTCGCAGCATCGATGCTGGTCATGCCGTGCGCGTCCTTCGCGTGCTGAGCGACCTTCTTCAGCAATTCATCCTCAGTTGCAGCTTCGGCGGTAAACCCGCAATCGACTCCGACGTCCTTGCAGCCAATACTGAATGTCATGAATGTGCTCCCTTTGAATAGTCTACGCTACGCAATAGTAGTATCTTTGATCATACCAAATGCGGTCAAGGACCAAAGGCCTCGAATGGTTCCGGCGGTTGGAGGCATTGGGATTGCCGGTGGCCCGCAAGATGAACCGCGTGTGGTGAGAAGGGGGCGACGTTGCAGCATGCTAGCTGGATCAACTCGCTCGTCGGGTTTGAGCCGTTCTCGGTCAGCAAAAAGCCTGAACGCCGATCACTAATCGGGCGGTTGTCGTGACTGAAGAAATTGACATCTGGCGCGCTGCGCACCTACTGGTGAAGCGGCACGGTGATAATGCTTGGGTCGTTGCCGCACAGCGTGCGGACGAGAGCATCGCGAGCGGTGATCTTGACGGTCAAATGATATGGAAGCGGATCGTTGCTGCGATAGCCGAACTGCAACGGATGAAGCCAGCCCCCGGTGAGCGGCGTAACTGATGATCTGGCATCCCGACGTTCCGAGAATGGTGCGTGCGTTCCTGCTGGTTCTTGCCATCTTCTTTCTTTTAAGCGGAACGGTGATGCTCGCTATAGCGCTCGGCCTGCACTCGCCGTGGTATGTTCGTCCGGCTCATCTTGCGGCAAGCTACGCGGCGCTCTTTCTTGCCGTCGCGGCGGTGTGTGCGTTTGCCTTCGAGCGGATGGGCAAGGGCGAGCATTGATGCACATAGGCACCGAACGACGCGGCGCGTGCGTAAGAGGCATATATATAAGGTGTGGACGCAGACAGGGCCTCGTGTGTGCAAATTGTGTGTGCGAGCTAAAGGTGTGGCCTCAGTAACAGTCTGAAAAACAAGTAGTAATCTTGTTCAAAGAAAACTGGCGTCCCCACGGGGATTCGAACCCCGGTTTGGGCCGTGAGAGGGCCCCGTCCTAGGCCTCTAGACGATGGGGACGCAGCGGCACCTTAATTAGACGCTGGTTACGTGCCGCGCAAGGTCCGTCAGGGGCTCCGCACGTCGACATTTTTTGTTTCGGAACTCGGGGCCGCGTGCTCTTGAGGTTCCGGAGCGGTTGGTTCGTGGCTCTCTGGTTCTAATAGCGGCGACACCGTTACAGCAGCCGGTGCGGACGGTTCGGTCGGCTGGTGAGTTTCGGTCCAAAGTCTCTCCGCCTCCGCTTTGGCGTCGATTTCCTTGGCTTGCCACCACTCTTCCTCTCGGCCCGCGTCGTGCAGCGAACGGTGATGGATCGGGCAGAGTGGCACGGTCCATTCGTCGCTGGGCTTGCTTCCGAGGGAGCGGAGCTGGGCGAAGCGCAGGTGATGGGCATGGGCGGGCGTTCGACCGCATATGAGGCATGGCAGGGAGGCCACGTATTTGAGGTGCGCGGGATCGCGGAGACGTCTTGGT
Organism: Allostellaceae bacterium; assembly: GCA_035934995.1. Classification (GTDB taxonomy): domain Bacteria; phylum Pseudomonadota; class Alphaproteobacteria; order ATCC43930; family CGMCC-115725; genus REEB95. Next base: position 51 of record DASYXI010000024.1, on the reverse strand, counting down.
ATGATGATCGCAACGTCGGTGTTTTCAGAGAGAGGCGCTTCTGCCGGCGTT
>DASYXI010000023.1:0-10831 GCA_035934995.1 Allostellaceae bacterium | reverse complement strand
ACCGTGATCACCGAAGACCCGCTCGAAGGAGACGATTTCCTGTGAACAATCTCGGCCAGATGCTCAAACAGGCGCAGCAGATGCAGGCGCGCATGCAGGAGATGCAGGAACGTCTCGCCGCGATCGAAATCACCGGCACGTCCGGCGGCGGCATGGTGACTGTGACGCTATCCGGCAAGGGCGACGTGAAGAAGATCAAGCTCGACAAGACCATCGTCGATCCCAACGAGGTCGAAGTGCTCGAGGATTTAGTCGTCGCCGCGTTCAACGACGCAAAGAGCCGAATCGACCGCCACCTCGCCGAGGAAACCGAGAAGCTCACCGGCGGACTCAAGCTGCCGCCGGGCATGAAGCTGCCGTTTTAAGTGCTCGAACTCGACCGTCTGATCCAGCTCCTGTCGAAACTTCCCGGCCTGGGCCCCCGCTCGGCCCGGCGCGCGGCGCTGTTCCTGCTGAAGCGGCGCGAAAGCCTGATGGAGCCGCTGGCGGCGGCGCTGGTGGAGACCGCCGCAAAGGTCCGGCCGTGCAGCCGCTGCGGCAATCTCGACACCGCCGATCCGTGCACGCTGTGCCGCGATCCGCGGCGCGACCAGGGGCTGATCTGCGTCGTTGAGGATGTCGCCGATCTCTGGGCGATCGAACGGTCGGCCGCTTATAACGGCCTCTACCATGTGCTCGGCGGCACGCTGTCGGCGCTCGACGGCATCGGCCCGGAGGATTTGCGCATCGAGTCGCTGGTAAAGCGCGTCGGCGAAACCAAGGCACGCGAGGTGATCCTGGCGCTCAATGCCACGGTCGAAGGCCAGACGACGGCGCACTACGTCATGGACCGGCTGGTGGCGACCGGCGTGCACGTCTCCCGCCTGGCGCACGGGGTGCCGGTCGGCGGCGAACTCGATTATCTCGACGAAGGCACGCTCAGCGCCGCGCTCGCGGCGCGCAAGTCGCTACAGCCCTAAGCGCTATTCTCCGATCAGCCGCGGACGCGGCGGTGGCGCCGGTGTTTCTATCTCGTCTGCCTCGCCGTCGATGATTTTACCCTCGACCACGCTGAATTCAGGAATGCTATTCGGCAATGGTTTCGGCGACTGCACGCCAAGCGCACCAAGTTTGCGTGTCCTCACAAGCAATCGCTTATTAATCGAAGCGATGAACGCCCCGTAGCTTTCCGATGCCGATTTCAATCCCTTGCCGACCGCCTGGACGTGGCCCAGCACCACGCCCAGCGCCTCGATCAGGGCGCGTGTGGCGTCTATGATTTCCAGGTGATTCTCGGCGCGGCGAGCAAGGCCAATCTCGGCCGAGGCAAACGACAGCGCGAAATGCAGTTTGTCAGGATCAACTAGATTGATTCCGACGGCGCGGGCACGGACCATGAAATCGGGATCGGCGTGGCGCAATTTGTCGAGCGCCGCTCCGCTTGGCAAATACATGAGCAACAGCATGCGCGCGGCATCGCAGGCGCGGCCCGCGTCGCGGCAGGCCGCCAGCACTGCGCTCTGGTAGTCCTTGTGGGCGAGCGCCTTGAGGTGATTGTTCATGGTGGTGGCCAACCCCTGCCACGCCGCCGGTTCCTTTTCGGTGCCCTCGTGTGCCGCGATGTCATAGAGAAACTTCGATGCCTTGCAATCGACAACGATCGTCCAGTCGTTGGGCAAGAAGATCACCGCGTCGGGCCTGAGCCGCTTACCGGTCTCGGCGTCCGTGGTCGAAAACTGAATCTTGTAGTCGCGATCCTTTTCGAGGCCGAAGGACTGGAGTGTATTAGCGAGGCCGATCTCGGCCATTTGCCCAGCACCCCCTGGGTTGGAAAGCGAGCGCACTAACGTGTCTATACGGGCGCGGTCGTCTTCGCGTTGGCCACCAATCTCGGCGACGCGCTTGGTCAATTCGTTGACCTGTTTGAGGAAGGTCTCGGAGGCTTTCTGGACGCGTGCCTCGGCTTCCTTTTTCGCTTCGGCATTCTCAGCTTTGTGACTGGCAAGAAGCTGGTTGTTGAGCTCGCCAGCGGTAGCCAGCATGGCCGCTTGCGCCGATTGCAGCATGGCGGATTTGAGCTGTTCGAATTCGCCGCCGCGCCGCTCGGCTTGGGCGAGCTGCTCGCGCGCGACCGCAAGGTCAGTTACGGCGCGACTGCGGGCGTGGAACAGCCACGCCACGAGCGCCAGCAGAACGACGACACCAAAGGCTAAAACGACTTCCATGCCCGCATGTTAGCGCAGGCGGCCGACGCCAGCTATCCGTTGACGGACTCGGGCCGACGGCCTACCTAAAGAGCCGTCATGGCCCTTTTGCCGATCATCGTCGCGCCCGATCCGCGGCTCAAACGCAAGTCCAAGCCGGTCACCAAGGTCGACGAGCGCGTGCGCAAGCTCATGACCGACATGCTGGACACGATGTACGAATCGAATGGCATCGGACTTTCCGCGCCCCAAGTAGGCATCCTCGAGGGCGTCATCGTGGTCGATTGCGCGCGCGAAGGCGAGAAGCCGCAGCCGATCAAGCTCGCCAATCCCGAGATCGTTTGGGAGTCGGACGAAACGGTGGTGTGCAGCGAAGGCTGCCTATCGCTGCCCGAGCAATATGCCGACGTCGAGCGGCCGGCGGCGATCCGCGTGCGCTATCTCGATGCGCAGAACGAGATCCGCGAGCTCGAGGCCAAAGACCTGCTCGCCACGTGCATCCAGCACGAAATCGATCATCTCGACGGCGTGCTCTTTGTTGATCATATCTCGGCCTTGAAGCGCAGCATCATTCTGCGCAAGCTCGGCAAGACCAAGCGTCTCAAGTCGCCGGTCCCCGCCTGAGGGCGCGATGGCGCCCCGTCCGCCGGCCAAGCTGCGCCTTGCGTTCCTGGGCACGCCCGATTTTGCCGCGCGCATCCTCGACGCGCTGCTCGAGGCCGGCCACGACATCGTCGCCGCCTATACCCAACCGCCGCGGCCGGCCGGCCGCGGCTACCGCGTCACGCGCTCGCCCGTACATGAGCTGGCCGAAAGCCGCGGCATCCCGATTGAAACGCCGGCCAAATTCGACGGCGCGGCGGTCGGCAAGTTCACGGCGCTGAAGATCGACGCGGCCGTGGTCGCGGCCTACGGGCTGATCCTGCCGAAAGCGATGATCGACGCGCCGCCGCTCGGCTGCCTCAATGTCCATGCTTCGGTCCTACCGCGCTGGCGTGGTGCCGCGCCGATCGAGCGCGCCCTGCTTGCGGGCGACCCTGAAACCGGCGTTTCGATCATGCGCATGGACGAAGGCCTCGATACCGGCCCGGTGCTGTTGACCGAGCGGCTGGCGATCCCGGCGCGCATGGGCGCCGCCGCGCTTTATGACGAGCTGGGTGCGCTCGGCGCGCGCTTGATCGTCGCGGCGCTGGCGGCGGCGGCCGAAGGCAAGCTCAGTGCGAAGTCACAGTCCGCCGACGGCGTCACCTATGCCCGCAAGCTGCGGCGCGAGGAAGGCGCACTCGACTGGCGCTGGCCAGCCGTCGAACTCGACCGCGCGGTACGCGCCTTCGAGATTTTCCCGGGCAGCTATTTCACCCACGACGGCGAACGCATCCGCGTGCTCGCCGCCGAGATCGCCGCCGGGTCAAGCGGCGCGGCGCCGGGGACGGTGCTCGACGATGGGTTGCTCGTCGCCTGCGGCGATGGTGCATTACGCCCGACGAAGTTGCAGCGCGCCGGGCGGGCGGCACTGCGAACCGACGAATTCCTGCGCGGCTACGCCGTCGCACGCGGCACGGTCCTGCCATGCCCCGCTACAAGCTGACGATCGAGTACGACGGCACCGGCCTGGTCGGCTGGCAGCGCCAGGCGAAAGGCCTGTCGGTGCAGGAAATCCTCGAAACCGCGGTCGAGCGGCTTTGCGGCAAGGCCATCACGGTGCACGGCGCCGGCCGCACCGACGCCGGCGTGCATGCGCTGGCGCAGACGGCACACTTGGATTTGGCGCGCGATCGACTGACCGACGTGATCCGCAGCGCGCTCAACCAGCACGTCAAGCCGCATGCCGTCGCGGTCCGTGCCGTCGAACGTGTCGCGGACGGTTTCGACGCGCGGCGGTCGGCGCGCGGCCGCGTCTATCGCTATCGCATCCTCAACCGCCGCTCGCCGCCGGCACTCGACCGCGGCCGGGTCTGGCATATCGGTCCGGTGCTGGACGTGGCGGCGATGCAGGCGGCGTCGCGCCTGCTGATCGGCAAGCACGACTTCACCACCTTCCGCGACACGCAGTGCCAGGCGAAGTCGCCGGTGAAGACGCTGGACGCGCTCGACGTCGCGCGCGCCGGCGACGAGATCTGGATCGAGGCGCGGGCGCGTTCGTTCTTGCACCATCAGGTGCGCAACATGGTCGGCACGCTCAAGCTGGTCGGCGCCGGCAAGTGGGAACCCGCCAACGTCAAGCGCGCGCTCGACGCGCGCGACCGCCGCGCCGGTGGACCGACGGCGCCGCCGCAAGGTCTTTATCTGATTGAAGTGGTTTACGCCGACGCCGATTAGCGCGGCATCACACCCGGCGGCCGCTCGGTGTCGAGCGGCAGCGAATAGTGCAGGCCGAAGAAGCCGCCGGCGCCGTGGATCTGATCGTCGCTGCGGCCGCCTTCGAATCGCAGATGCTGGTTGATGTCATAGCTGAGGCCGACGCGATAACCTTCGACCGACTGCAGGAACGTGCGGTCGCCCCACCAGTAGCGCGCCGCGGTGACGTGCATGTCTGGCATCGCCGGCATCGGCAGGCCGAGTTCGATATCATGGCCGCCCAACGATTGTTCGACGAGCGCCGTGCCGACAACCGGGCCGTGACTGAGGCTATCCGTGAGATAGGTTGCCGGATCGATCGCCTCGTTGCCGATTTCGGCGCCGAGATTCGATTGCGCATGACCGATGGACCAGCCGCGATCGCCGCTGATCACCGTATCCGCCGCCAGCGCTTGCAGGCCGAGGCCGGTCGGCCGCTTGGCGCTGGTTTTGGCCGGCGCGGTATCGGGCTCGGCAGCGCCGAGCGGAATGAACTTGGCAATCCGGGCGGCGACTTGATCCGTTCCTTTGACGGCCAGCACGTCGCCGCCCGAACGCATATCGCTATCGCCGCCGAGATCGAGCTTGCTCAACAATTGTTCGGCCGTATCGACGACGCGCGCGCTGGAATTGGAAACGGTCTGGCGCATGTCGACGATGAAGCCGGTGATCGCGCTATGCGGCGCCGGCGCCGCGTCGGCAGCCAACGCGGTGCCGCCCGCGAGACCGCAGAACGCGATCGCGAGCGTCAGACGCAGAGCGCCCATCGAGGCATGACTAGCCATGGTTAGAAAAATTAATGGTAACCGGTTAAAGGCGAATTAAATCGATTTTATCGAAAACTTTTACCGCTTCCCGAAGTAGAGTTCAAGGAAGGACAAGTAAATTTTCGTCAGCGCCTCAATATCGTTAAGGCTGGTGCACTCGTTAACCTTGTGCGCGGTCTCGCCGACCGGGCCGAATTCCGCCACCGGGCAATAGCGTTGGATGAAGCGCGCATCGGATGTGCCCCCGCCGGTTGATAATTCCGGCTGGCGGCCAGTGATGGTTTCGATCGCGCGGCTCAGCTTGTCGCTGATCTCGCCCGGAGGCACCCGGAAGGACTCGCCGCTTACCTGGATTGCCAGCTCGTACTTGCCGCCGGCGCGATTGAGCCGCTGGCGGACCCAGGCTTCCATCGTCTTGCCGTTCCAGCGATCGTTGAAGCGGACGTTGAACACCGCCTTGGCGCGGTCGGGGATGATGTTGGCAGCCGTATTGCCGATATCGATCGTCGCCACCTGAAGATTCGACGGTTCGAATTGAGCGCTGCCATCGTCGATCGGCTCGCGCGTCAATTCGCCGAGCATCTTTACCAGGCGGTGCGCGGCGTTGTCGGCGAAATGCGGATAGGCCGTGTGACCTTGCACGCCGAAGGCGGTCAGGTAGCCGTTGAGGCTGCCGCGCCGGCCGACCTTGACCATGTCGCCGAGCGCTTTGCGGCTGGTCGGCTCGCCGACGATGCAGGCGTCGAGCTTCTCGCCGCGCTTGGCGAGCGCCTCGAGCACCTTGCGCGTGCCGTTGATCGCGATCGCTTCCTCGTCGCCCGTTATCATCAGACTGAGCGAGCCGCCGAAATCGTGTCCGTGTGTGGTAACGAAGCGCGCCGCAGCGGCGGCGAAACAAGCGATCGCGCTTTTCATGTCGGCGGCGCCGCGACCGATTAGGATTCCATCCTTGACCGTTCCTGCGAACGGATCGACCGACCAGTTGGCGCGGTTGCCCACCGGCACGACGTCGGTGTGGCCGGCGAAGCATAGATTGCGGCCCGACTTGCCGAGCCGCGCATAGAGATTGAGAATCTTTTCGGTACCCGGCTCGGCGAATTCGAGCGTCTCGCACGCAAACCCGACGCGCTCCAGCGTCCGCGCCAGATGGGCGATGCAGCCTTCATCCTTCGGCGTCACGCTGGCGAAACGCACCAGCTCGGCGGTGAGCGCGGCAGGATCGATACTGGCAGCGGCGGCCATCAGTCGCGCAACAATTCGTTGATCGAAGTGCGCGACCGCGTGCGTGCGTCGACGCGCTTGACGATGACGCAGCAACCGAGATTCGGCCCGCCCGGGGCGCGTGGCGGCAAGCTGCCGGGCACCACCACCGAATAGGCCGGCACGCGGCCGAGGAGTGTCTCGCCGGTCGCGCGATCGACCACCTTGGTCGAGGCGCCGATGAAACAGCCCATCGCCAGCACCGCGCCCTCCTCGACGATCGCGCCTTCGGCGACCTCGCTGCGCGCGCCGATGAAGCAATGGTCCTCGACGATCACCGGCTGCGCCTGCACCGGCTCGAGCACGCCGCCGATGCCGACGCCGCCCGAGATGTGGCAGTTGCGGCCGATCTGGGCACACGAGCCGACGGTCGACCAGGTGTCGATCATCGTGCCTTCGCCGACATATGCCCCGACGTTGACGAAGCTCGGCATCAGGACGACGCCGGGCGCGATATAGGCCGAATGCCGCACCACCGCGCCGGGCACGGCGCGGAAGCCGGCCTTTCTGAACTTGGCCGCGCTCCAGCCCGCAAACTTCGACGGCACCTTGTCCCACCATTTGGCGCCGCCGGGGCCGCCGGCGATCGGCTGCATGTCGGCGAGGCGGAACGACAGCAGCACCGCCTTTTTGAGCCATTCCTCGACGTGCCAGCGGCCATCGCGCTTGTGCGCGACGCGCAGCGCGCCGCGATCGAGTCCGTCGAGCGCGGCGATCACGGCCTTGCGCGCCGCCGCCTTGGTCTTGGCGTCGAGGCGGTCGCGCGCGTCCCAGGCGGCGTCGATGGTGGCTTGCAAGCGCGGAATATCCATGGCGCGCGCAAAATGCGGTGCGCGCCATGCGCTGTCAACCGTCGCCGGGCGGCATTAGACTGACCGGCGCTGGAGGCAACCATGAGCCCACGGGCTGCGCCCGCCGATATGCCGGCGGAAATCGATCTGGTCATCGAGCCGCGTACCCGCGATCTCGGCGACGGTTTCGAGGTGCGCCGCGTGCTGCCCTTTGCCAAGCGCCACATGGTCGGGCCGTTCATCTTCTTCGACCATTTCGGCCCGACGAAGTTCCGCGCCGGCACCGGGCTCGACGTCCGGCCGCATCCGCATATCGGCCTCGCCACGATCACCTATCTGTTCGACGGCGAAATCATGCATCGCGACAGCTTGGGCACCGCGCAGGTGATTCGCCCCGGCGCGGTCAACTGGATGACCGCGGGGCGGGGCATCGTGCATTCCGAGCGCACGCCGCCGAACGTGCGCCGACAGCAATCGCCGATCTATGGCATCCAGAGCTGGGTCGCCTTGCCGCGGGCCCGCGAAGAGATCGATCCCGGCTTCGAGCATGTGCCGGAAGCGAATCTGCCGCTGATCGAAGGCGATGGCGTTGCCGTGCGGCTGATCGCCGGTAGGCTCTTCGGCAAGACATCGCCGGTGGCGACGCAATCACCGATGTTCTATGCCGACGTCACGCTGCGCGCCGGCGCGACCGTAACGATGGCGCCGGATTACACCCAGCGCGCGGCCTATCTGCTCGAAGGCGTGGTCGACTGCGCTGGCGCGCGGCATGCGCCGCCACTGATGCTGGTGTTCGACAGCAAGGCGCGGGCCGCGATCACGGCGCGCGAGCCGGCGCGGCTGCTGCTGATCGGCGGCGAGCCGCTCGACGGCGAACGGCACATCTGGTGGAACCTGGTGTCGAGCTCGGCCGAGCGCATCGAACAGGCGAAACGCGACTGGCAAGCCGGCCGCTTCCCGCAAATTCCGGGCGACAGCGACGAGTTCATTCCCCTACCGACGTGAGCGTGCCGAGGAATTCCGTTAGATTGTCGATCGTATGGTGGATGGCATCGGCGTGGTGCGCGTCGACCTCGTCGTGCGGACCGCCGCGTAGCCAGATCGTCGTCATGCCGAGGGCTGCGGCGGGCGGCAGGTTGCGCGCCATGTCCTCGATCATCGCGGCGCGGCGCGGCTCGATCGCATAAGTCTCGATCAACGTGCGGTAGCCGGCTGCGTTCGGCTTGGGCTGGAAATCGATCGCGACAATGTCGTGGATCGCGGCGAAGTGGTGCGTCAGTTCGAGCCGGTCGAGTACGCGTTGGGCATGGTTCCGCGTGCCGTTGGTGAAGACCAGCTTGCGTCCCGGCAACGCGGCAAGCGCGCGGCCGAGCGCCGGCGCCGGCTGCACCGCCGATACGTCGATTTCGTGGACATAGTCGAGAAACCGCCGTGGTTCGACGCCGTATTCGTTCATCAAGCCGCGCAGCGTCGTGCCGTGTTCCTGGAAATAGCGGCGGCGTAACGCGTGCGCGCCTTCGAGATCGAGCTTGAGCTCGTCCATGATGTAGCGCGCCATCCGCTGCTCGACCTCGACATAAAGTCGGCACGACGATGGATAGAGTGTGTTATCGAGATCGAAGATCCAGGTCTCGATATGGCCGAACGAACGGACGCGCGGCGGGGATTCGGTCAGGCTCATGGGTGCGGCCGTTATATGGCGCACCGGCGCGGCTTTGTCGATGCCTTGGGTGTCGCAGGACGGCCGGCACCGCTGCCGTAACGGCGCCGGCCATCGCGGGCCGGGCGCTAATCGGCGGCGGCCGGAACGACCGCAAGCGCGACCGGCGCAGCGACGTTTGACCGCGAGGCAGCCCAGTAACCGAGCGCCATGAAAACGGCGCCGGCGACGATATTGCCGAGCGTCACCCACAGCATGTTCCAGCCGAATCCGGCCCAGGTCACGGTGTCCGGATGCGGGCTCAAGAGCGCGATCAACAGCAGCGTCATGTTCGCCACCGAGTGCTCGTAGCCGCTGCCGACGAAGCCGAACAGGCACCAAAAGATCGCGATGCACTTGGCGGCATCGCCTTCCATGCGCGCCGCCATCCAGATCGCGAGACAGACGAGCCAATTGCACAGGATCGCGCGCGCGAACAGCGACAAGGCTGGCGCGTTCATCTTGCCGGCGGCGACGGCAAAGATGAACTGGCTTTTCGCGTGCAGGATCGAGCCACCGCCGCCGGCGATGAACAGCGCCGCCAGCACCGCGCTGCCGATGAGGTTGCCGACCCACGAGCCGGCCCAGCAGCGCAGCATGTCGCCGAGCCCGATTTTGCCGCGCAGCACGCCGAGCGGCATATACATCGCGTGGCCGGTAAACAGATCGGCGCCGGCAAAAATCACGAGCGTCAAGGCAACGCCGAACGACGCGCCCATGATCAGCGGTCGATAAGCCGGATCGACGTCCGAGCCGATGCTGAAGATCAAGATGATGCCGAGCCCGATATAGGCGCCCGCCATCATCGCGCTGAGCAGGAAGCCGAACGGCGCGCGCTTCAGAAAATTGCTCCGGGCAGCGGCGGTCGTGGCCAGTTTGTCGACAGTCTCCAGATACATGGATGCCTCGTTGGTGTGGTGGTCGCGCGCCGACGCACGCGCTTCGATGCGATCGCCGGCCTCTGACATCGCAAGCGCAAGGAGCGTGCCAGCGGCCGCAACGACGGGAATGGGCGCATCGCGCGCCGTGCTGCGCGACGGATTGCCTCCGGCGCAGGCGCGCGCCGGGGACGGCTGCTCAGATTTCAATCGGTCAGCACTACTGCACAAAAAATTCGCAGATTAGCGGGCGTTAATCTTATTTCTTGGGCAACGGCGGCGAATCCGGACGCGCGCGGGCCGTTTTGGCGCCGCGCCGGTCCGCTGGCACCGCGGTTGCAATGCAGCGGGTGACACCCGCGCATCGCGGCTGATTCCGGTAGCTGAATGACCACCGACACGATTCTGAGCGACGAACAAAAACAATATCTCGAAGGCTTTCTCAGCGCCGTCGCCGCGCGCAACGGCGGCGCCGGCGGCGGTACGCCCGATATGCATCGGATCGCCCAGGATCACTTCATCGCCGCCGGCAAGCAGCTTTCCGCCGAGGAGGACGCCAAGCGCAAAGCGTCGCCGCTCGACATGTGGGACGAGATCAGCGCCAACGCCGCAGCGTCGCGTGCACCGAAGGGCATCGACGTCTTCCGCCATAAATTCTTCGGCCTGTTCTACGTCGCGCCTGCGCAGGACTCGTTCATGTGCCGGCTGCGTATTCCGAACGGCATCCTGAACGCCCATCAGTTCGAGGGCCTCGCGCATTTGGCCGAAACGCTGGGCGGCGGCACCGTCGATGTCACCACGCGCGCCAATCTCCAGATCCGCGAAATCCAGCCAAGCTCGGTCATCGAGATGCTGACCGGCATCCAGGATCTCGGCCTCACGTCGCGCGGCGCCGGTGCCGACAACATCCGCAAAA
>DASYXI010000022.1:0-19494 GCA_035934995.1 Allostellaceae bacterium | reverse complement strand
ATGGGCTGCATGGCGGCGCTGGAAGCCGAGAAATTCCTTGCCGCGCAGGAAGCGGACGCGCTGCGGGCCGCGGAATAGACGCCGATGGACTGGGACAAGTTGCGCGTCTTCCACGCCGTCGCCGAAGCCGGCAGCTTCACGCATGCCGGCGAGGCGTTGAACCTGTCGCAATCGGCGGTCAGTCGCCAGATCAGCGCGCTCGAGGACAGCCTGTCCGTGCCGCTGTTCCATCGCCATGCGCGCGGCCTGATCCTGACCGAACAAGGCGACCTGCTCTATCGCACGGCACGCGAGGTCTTCGCCAAGCTGGCGATGACCGAGGCGATGCTCACGGAATCGAAGGACCGACCGAAAGGTCCGCTCAAGGTCACCACGACGGTCGCCTTCGGTGCGTCGTGGCTGACGCCGCGCGTGCGCGAGTTCGTCGACCTTTATCCCGAAATCGAGGTCAGCCTCGCGCTCGACGATAGCGAGCTCGATCTTTCCATGCGGGAAGCCGATGTTGCGATCCGCATGTCGCCGCCGCGTCAGCCCGATCTGGTGCAGCGGCATCTGCTGACCGTGCGCTATCTCGCTTATGCGTCGGCGGATTATCTGAAAAAGCACGGCACGCCGCGCAATCCGGAAGACCTCGACAAGCACCGCGTCATCGCCTACGGGCCCGAGACCCGCCCGGTGCGCAACGTCAATTGGGTGCTCGAGGCCGGCGCGCGCGCGGGACACGAACGGCGGCCGATCCTTGCCGTCAACAATCTCTATGCGATCGCCCAGGCGATTCAGAACGGGCTCGGCATCGGCGTGCTGCCGGATTTCATGCTGGCCGAGAGCCACGGTCTGGTCCGCGTGCTGCCCGAGGCAAAGGGCGCCGAGGCGGCTGCCTACTTCGTCTATCCCGAAGAACTGCGGAACTCGAAACGCATCGCGGTGTTCCGCGATTTTCTGCTGCACAAGGTCGGCGAGAACCGCAACGGCGGCGGCTGATCCGTCAGCGCCAGCGACAGCTGTAAAAGCTGCCGGCACTCGACAGCGCGGCAACGCGCGCGCTAACCTTAATCAATATTAACGATTCGGCGCGACGCCGCAGGATGGTGTGCCGCGCCTCTCGAGGACCCCGATGCGCGATCGCTGGCCGGTCTTCTTCGCCATGACGGTATCGAGCCTCGCTGTGCTGGCGACCGCCGTGACCGCCGGCTTGGCGTTGTCGCAGGGCACCGCGCCGGCCGCGTTTGGGCTCGGCGTCGGCGGCATGCTCGCGGCGTCGCTGGGCATGTTTGCGATCATCCGCTGGATGCTCGACGCCGGCGAAACTTATCCCGATTACCGCTATCGCCGCGCGGTCGCCGCCGGCCCTGGGGGATTTGCGCGCGCGCTCGACGCCGGCGAACGGTCACGGCCGCCATCGGCACGCCCGCGCCCATCGATTCGGCCGGAGAGCCTCGGCGACAACGTCGTCGTCTTCGATCCGACGCGCACTCGCCGCAAGAATCGCAGCGCACTTTAGCCAAATCACCGGCAATTTTCCGCGGCACGGTTAAGTCGGCTTCACCGTGTTTCGCTGATTGTTCTAATTTTTACCAAAAGCCAATCTTGCTTTACGGTCCTTTATCGGGTTTCGCGCTAGAACCGGGTCTCATCCCGGCGTGTGGACGAACCCATGAGCGACCGCGACAACGCAGCGAAATCCCAAGGTTCTGACGGCGGTCTTCGCTCGCCCAGCCGCCGCCTGATTCTCGGCGGCATCCCGGTCGCAGTGACGCTGGCGAGCAAGCCGGCGCTGGCGATGACCGGCGAATGCTCGGTGTCGAACGCGCTGTCCGGCAACCTTTCGCATCCCCTGCCCGAAGGCACCAATTGCGGTCTGACACCCGAAAGCTGGATCAAGCTTGCCGGCACCGAGCAGCTGTGGACGCGCACGGGTTTCGCGCCATCGACCAGCTTCCTGTCGGCCTGCGGCTCGCAGTCGTTCGGCTCGCAATGGAGCTGCGGCGATCAATCGTTGCTCGCCGCGCTCGAGGGCGGCCTGACCGTCACCTGCAAGATCGGCAAAGATTCGGTGACGCTCAACGCGCGCAATTTCGGCGCGCAGCTTGCCGCGGCGATCCTCAATGCCGGCTGCTTCTCGCCGACGAATTATCCCGAAACCGTCAGTCAGGTTCGCGCCTTGGCCGCCGCGGTCTGGTCGAGCCAGCCAGCGACACAATCCTTGGCGCAGAGCCAACTCGACGCGGCGACCGGCCGCGTCTCGAACCTCAACATCAATTCCTAGGCCATGACCGATCCGTTGCCCCCGCGCGACGCAACCGGTACTTGGCGCATCGCCGAAGCAGTCGATTGGCGCGCCTGGAACGGCGAGGTCGTCGCCTATAACGACCGGAGCGGCGACACGCATCACTTTGCGGACTTCGCCGGCTGGTTGTTCGCCCGACTGGCGACAGCACCAGGCGACATGCCGTCCTTGACGGCAGCGGCAACCGACGCGCTTGAGCTGCGCTGCGGCGCGCCGGCAGCGACGGTCGAACGGACGCTGACGCTGTTCCACAAGCTCGACCTGCTGGACCGGGTGGCGTGACGGCGATGCGGCACGAAACCATCCATCTCCGGCTTGGTCCCTTCACCGCTGCGTTGACAACCGCATTCCGCGAGGTCGGCGAGGCGCTCGCCCGACTCTATCCACCGCAGTTCCGCAAGGCTGCCAGCGCGTTCGCCGATTTCCACGTCGCGCTGGTGCCCGGCAAGGGCGTTCGCCGCTTCGTGCGGCCGCAGGCGCGCTTCCTCATCGATGGCCAGGACCCGTTCAAGCCGCTGCCCGCCGACCAAGCGCTGCCGCTGGTCGAATGGGGGCTCAACTACGCCATCGCCGGACTCGCGCACCAATACATGATCGTGCACGCGGCCGCGATCGAGAAGAACGGGCGTGTCGCGATCCTGCCGGGCGCGCCCGGCTCCGGTAAAAGCACGCTCACGGCCGGCCTCGTCCATCGCGGCTGGCGTTTACTTTCCGATGAGCTCGCCCTGATTCGGCGCGAGGATGGACACATCGTCCCGTTGGCGCGGCCGGTCAATCTCAAGAACGCGTCGATCGACGTGCTGAAATCCTTCGCGCCGCAAGCGGTGTTCAGCGACGCGGTCGCCGACACGGTCAAGGGCACGGTCGCGCTGATGCGCGCGCCGGACGACAGCCTGGAACGAGTCGACGAAGTCGCGCCGGTCCGCTGGATCGTGTTTCCGCGCTGGCGCGCCGGCGAGGCGGCGCAGTTCACGCCTTTCTCGAAGGCGGCGAGCCTGATCGAGATGGGCCACCACGCGATGAATTACAGCCTGCACGGCGCGCAGGGCTTCGCGCTCTTAAGCCAGATCCTGGAAAAAAGCGGTTGCTACCGCTTCGCCTATGGCGACCTCAACGAAGCGGCGAGCGCTTTCGACGCGCTCGCCGCGGCAGCGTGACGATAATGACGATTGTATCGACGATCCGGCTAACGCCAGACCGGCTTACCGAGATAGATCTGCGACGGATCGCTCAAGGCACCGGCGGTGGCGCCCAGCGCGCCGCCGAAGATCGCGCCCGTCAGCGGCATGCCGACCGCGGCACCGGCGAGCGCGCCGACGCCGGCGCCCATGACACCGCCGGTGATAGCGCGGTCGCCCGGGTTCGACCCGCAGCCCGCAACCAGAAGTCCACTCGCGACAATCACTACGGCCATACGACGCATAGGTTCGCTCCTCAATGGCAAAAGGCGCGGGAGTATAGGTCGCGGTTTTTGTGGAATACAATACTCTCAATTGAATCAATGGCTTGTATGTCACGATTAAAGTCATACAAGAGCAGAACTGAATTAAATCAAGCGCTTACGTGGATTTCCGATTCGCGCTGCCAAGCGGCGCGGGTCGCAATCGCTTTAGAAACGACGAATCGGGGACCCAGCGAGAATCGCGTCCATCCCGAAGGCTGGAACCGACGCCACCAACCGCACGACGGAGAGTTCAGGTGATCTCGCTTTTTCTCTGGCTGATCCGCATACCCGTTCCGGTGCTGATCCTGCTCTATCTGTTCAAGGTGATCTGACCGGCCGGCCGGGGCGCAGAACGCGCCCGCACGTCAACGAAACAGCTCTTCCCCTTTGATGCCGTCGTACATCGACGCGACGTATTCGCCGTAACCGTTCCAGATCAGCGTCGGGCGCCGCGTGTTCTCGCCGAGCTCGCGCTCGGTCGCCTGGCTCCAGCGCGGATGCGGCACCGCCGGATTGACGTTCGCCCAGAAGCCGTATTCATCCGCCTGCAACGCCGTCCAGAACGAGGTCGGCCGCTTGTCGGTGAACGTGAACTGGACGATCGATTTGATCGACTTGAAACCGTATTTCCACGGCAGCACCAGACGCAACGGCGGGCCGTCCGGTTTGGGCAGCGGTTTGCCGTACATGCCGGTAACCAGAAACGCGAGGTCGTTGTTGGCCTCGAACATGGTCACGCCTTCAACATAGGGCCACGGATAGAAGAACATGCGCTCGCCCGGCGCCATCTTCGGATCCATGAACGTGACCATGCGGACGTACTTGGCGCCGGACAGCGGTTTCGCGATGTCGAGCAGCGCCTTCATCGGAAAGCCGGTCCAAGGCACCGCCATCGACCAGGTTTCGACGCAGCGATGGCGATAAAGCCGCTCCTCGAGCGTGACCTTCTTCAGCAGATCGTCGATGCCGAGCGTCATCGGCTTCTCGACCATGCCGTCGATGGCGATGTTCCACGGCCGAACTTGAAGCGCGTCGGAATATTCGTGGACGTTCTTCTCGGCCGTGTACTCGTAGAAATTGTTGTAGGTCGTCGACAGTTTTTCCGCCGTCACCGGCCGATCGAGCGCATATTTGTGATTGGCTTTGGCCGGATAGAGCCCAGCGGACGGATCGGTGTCGGCAAAAGCCGGCGCCGTGGCCGCCAGCACACCCGTGCCGGTCGCCGCCATCAAAGCGCCCATGCCCATCGTCTTGAGCAGCGCCCGCCGGTCGTGAAGGACCGATTCCGGCGTCGCTTCGTGCTCGGCGATTTCCCAGCCGCGCTTGCGTTTCACCCACATGGCTTACCTCCGTCCGCGTGGCCGCAGCGATACCGCCGCACCGGTCTCACTGCAAGTCACGCTCCCGCGACCGCGCCTGAATTAAAGTTCACGGTCGCCGGAACGCGGCCTATTGCGCAGCTTCGCCGGCACGGGCGGCCAGCACCTTGTCGGCGAGCTTGCCGATCAATTCCTGCAACCGGTCGAAGCGGTGGGTGAACGTGCCGGTGCCGAGCGTCACCGAGCGCAGCTCGATGATCAAATCGTGCATCTCGGCCAGCGGCATGTCGGTCGCCACGACGTCCCAGCCAGTCCAATCGGCCTTGGCGTCGTAGCTCAGGATATGGCCGCGCCGCGCCGAGACGATGCGCTGTACGCGCGAGGTAAAGGCGTTCGGCACCGAAATCTCGACGCGGTGGATCGGCTCGAGCAGCACCGGATCGCAGGTCGGCAGCGCCTCGCTCATTGCCTGCCGCGCCACCGTCTTGAACGCCTGATCCGAGCTGTCGACGGCGTGAAACTGGCCGGTCACCAGCTTGACCGAAAGATCGACGACCGGATTGCCGAACGGGCCGTGGCGCAGGTAGTCCCTCACGCCCTCCTCGACCGCGGGGATGTAGTTGCGCGGAATGGCGCCGCCGACCACGGCGTCGATGAAGGCAAATCCGCCGCCGCGTGGCAGCGGCTTGATCTCGATCTGGATGTCGGCGAACTGGCCATGGCCGCCGCTCTGGCGTTTGAAGCGTGAATGCAGCGCGGCGCCCTTGCGGATGGTTTCGTGATAGGGGATTTGCGGCCGGCGCGCCTGCACCGCGAGGTTAAATTTGTGCCGCAGCCGGTCGAGAGCGATCTGCAAATGGATGTCGCCCTGCCCGCACAACACCAGCTCTTGCAGCTCGGGATTGGGCTCGAGCGACAGCGTCGGATCCTCTTCGATCAGCTTGTGGATTGCGCCCGTGAGCTTGACGTCGTCGCTGCGCTTTTCAGCCGTGATCGCCAGCCCGAACACCGGGCTCGGCGGCGCGATGCGCGGCAATTTGGGCGGCGCGCCGGTCGCCAGGACCCCGCCGGTCGCGACACCTTCGAGGCGCGCGAGCGCGGCGATCTCGCCGGCGCTGGCGCCACCCGGGAGCTTTTCCGCGGCGGCGCCCTGGAGCCGTAGCACGCCGCCGACACGCGCGCCGCCGAGCGTCATGCCCTCGCTCACCGCGCCGCGCCAGACACGCGCCAGCGACAGCTTGCCGGCATGCGGCGGGTTGTAGGTCTTGATCACCTGCACGACCGTGCCATCGCCGCTGCCGACACCGAGCCGTTCGGCGGTCGCCGTGGCCGACGGTGTCTCGTGCCGCAACGCCTTCCACAACCGGCGCACGCCGTGGTCGAGCGACGCCGAACCGAGAAACACCGGCACGATCAGGTCGCTGCGCAAATCCTTGGTCAGTTGGCCGTAAATTTCGCCCTTCGACGGCTGAACATCCTCGAGCAACTGTTCGAGCAGCTTGTCGTCGAAATCGGCGAGCTTCTCGACCAGCGAGGCGCGCGATTCTTGCTTGGTCGAGGCCATCGTGTCGGGCAGCTTGATCAAGTCCGATGCCTTGCCCGGCTGATAGCGATAGGCGCGTTCGCTGACCAAATCGACGTAGCCGGCGATGGTGTTGTCTGAGCCGGGCAACGGCACCTGGCGCAGTACCAACGGCCGTGCCGAAATCGATTGCAGCGCCGCCAGCACCTCCGAGACCCGCGCCGAGGTCTGGTCGATCTTGTTGACGAAGATCATGTGCGGGATCTGGCGGTCGTCGAGGAATTTGAACAGCGGCGACAGTGCCAGGACACGATCGGGCACCGCTTCGCACACCACGACCGCGACGTCGGCAGCGAGCAACGCCGTCTGCGCCTCGGTGGCGAGCTCGACCGATCCGGGGCAATCAAGGAAGAACCAGCGATCGCCGAGATAGATGGCGTGCGCCGGATTGATTTCGGTCGACATCTGCCGCGCCCGTGCCTCGGGTGCGGAATCGCCGACGGTGGTCTGGTCTTTTTGGGTGCCGCGTCGATGGATGGCTTCGGCGGCGAAGAGCAGGGATTCGAGGAGGGTCGTCTTGCCCGACAGATACGGTCCCACCAGGGCCGCTACACGCGGCCCGCCTGCTCTTTCGCCCATGATTGCCTCCGCTTTGCGCCGTGCGCCGCGTTCGGCTCGGGTTCGACCCGCTTCGGGGCTTGATCAGGAACGCCCCGCCTGGCGGCGACGCACTCTCCGGCGACGATGGTCGCGCCGTCGCCGTACCGAGGCAACCGGAATCTGGCGGAGCGGCCTACTTCAGCGCGGCGCAGGCACGCTCGATGCGCTTGCACGCCTCGGTCAGCGCCTGATTCGAGGTGGCGTAGGAGATGCGGAAATAGGGCGACAGGCCGAAGGCCTCGCCCTGGACCACGGCGACACCTTCCGCTTCGAGCATATAGTCGACGAAATCGCCGTCGGTCTTGAGCGCCTTGCCTTGTGGCGTGGTCTTGCCGATCACGCCGGCGCACGACGGATAAACATAGAAAGCGCCTTCCGGCACGCTGCAACGCAACCCGACGCAGCGGTTCAGGCCAGCGACGACCAGATCGCGCCGTTCCAGGAAGCTCTTGTTATGCCGCGGGATGAAATCCTGCGGTCCGCTGAGCGCCTCGACCGCCGCTGCCTGGCTGATCGAGCTGGCGTTGGTGGTGGATTGCGACTGCAACGCCGCCATGCCGGAAATCAGCTCCTTCGGGCCGCCGGCGTAGCCGATGCGCCAGCCGGTCATGCAGTAGGTCTTGCTGACGCCGTTGAGCGTGAGCGTGCGCGGATAGAGCCGCGGCTCAACGTTGCAGATCGTCGTGAATTTGAAGTCGCCGTAAGTCAAGTGCTCGTAGATGTCGTCGGTCAGCACCCAAACCTGCGGATGACGCATCAACACATCGGCGAGCGCCTTGAGCTCCTTCGCCGTGTAGGCCGCGCCCGACGGATTCGACGGCGAATTGAGAATCAGCCACTTGGTGCGTTTGGTGATGGCGGCTTCGAGATCGTCCGGCCGGATCTTGAAGCCGTTGTTCTCCGGCCCGGTGACTGCCACCGGCACGCCTTCGCACAGATTCACGATGTCGGGGTACGACACCCAGTAAGGCGCCGGCACAATCACCTCGTCGCCGGGATTGATCGTCGCCAGCAGGGCATTAAACAGCACCTGTTTGCCGCCGGCGCCGACGATAATCTGCTCCGGGGCATATTCGAGCGCGTTCTCGCGCTTGAACTTGGCGATGATCGCCTGTTTCAGCGCGGGCGTGCCGTCGACGGCGGTGTATTTGGTCTCGCCTTTGTCGATGGCGCGCTTCGCCGCGTCTTTGATGTTCTGCGGCGTGTCGAAATCGGGCTCGCCAGCGCCGAGGCCGATGATGTCGCGGCCCGCGGCCTTGAGACGGCGGGCCTTGTCGGTCACGGCAATGGTCGGCGACGGCTTGATGCGCCCGAGACGGGCGGCCAGCATTGCGGCGGGTTTGGATTCGGCGAGCGTTGTAGTCATGCGGCCAAGCTAACCGGTCATGCTGCACCGCGCAACGGCGCGCAGCGCGCCGCTTCGGCGCATTTCGACGCATCGTGCTTGACTCAAATCCGGACTTGCCCGCACCTTCCGCGCCGGTGGTTCCCAATTTGGGGATCAAAAGGGAATGCGGTGCGCACGTCGCGAGACGTGCAATGCCGCGGCTGCCCCCGCAACTGTAAGCGGCGAGCGCGGACCAACTGAAGCCACTGGCGGCGAAAGCCGCCGGGAAGGCCGGTCCAAGCAACGACCCGCGAGCCAGGAGACCTGCCACCGACCGTGGTCACGCGCGAGCGCGTCGGGCGGGGTGCACCGATGGAAGACCGACCGGCAGGGGCTCTAGCGCGCCTGCGGGTCGCCTTCAGTTCGCGGTGACGTGCCACCACCGCGAGTCCACCATGTCCAGCCCTATCCCGTTCGGTTCGCGCCGCGTCGCGGCGCTGTCGTTGGTCCTTGTTCTCTCTGTCGTTCCATTGACCCTGGCTTTTGCCCAGGACGCGCCCACCCAGCAGGCGGCATCCGGTTTCGGCACGATGCAGCCGATCGTCGTCACGCCGACGCTATTTCCAGTGCCGCCGGCCGAGATCGGCAGCGACGTCACCGTGATCACGGCGGACGACATCGCGCGCAAGCAGGCGCGCACCTTGCCCGACACACTCAAAGATGTGCCGGGACTTAACGTCGTGCAGACCGGCGGATCGATCGGGCAGACCTCGGTCTTCATCCGCGGCACCAACTCCAATCACACCAAGGTGCTGGTCGACGGCATCGACGTCACCGATCCGAGTACGCCCAATGGCGCCTTCGATTTCAGCCAGATTCCGACCTGGGACATCGAGCGGATCGAGGTGCTGCGCGGACCACAAAGCGGGCTTTACGGCTCGGACGCGATCGGCGGCGTGATCAACATCATCACCAAAACCGGCAAAGGCCCGGCGCTGTTCAACGGCATGGCCGAGGGCGGGTCTTATGCCACCTTCAATCAGGCAGCCGGGGTCAGCGGCTCGCAGGGCCGCACCAATTACAATTTCAACATTGTGCACCTGCGCACCGCGGACCTGCCGGTTACGCCGACCAACCTGCTGACGCCGGGCGAAGCGCGCAACGACGACTTCTACAGCAACAAGAATTATTCCGGCAAAGTCGGCGTCAACCTAACCGACAATTTCAGCCTCAACTGGGTCGGACGCTATGTCGACACGCTGGCTCGAACGACGTCGGACACATGTTCGATAACGACCTTTATTTGCGTGCCAGAGGCGACGCAGTCGCCAACCTGGACGCATGACTTGTTCACGCGCGGCGAGGCCAAACTTCTGTCGTTCGATGGTGCGCTCGAGAACAGCTTCGGCATCGGCTACACGCATTATTTGCGCAGCAACGTCGACATCGACCCGAATAACTTACCCTCGACTGAATCAGGCAGGCGCACCAAGCTGAACTGGCTGGGGACGCTGCACCTGACCGAGGACCGCACCGTGTTGCTCGGCCTCGAAGACGAAACCGACCGCATCGCCAACGCAGGCGTGACACCCAACGTGCGCGACCGTGCCGGCTTTGCCGAGTTGCATACCCTCATCGTACCGCGCCTCTACGGCACGGCCTCGGTGCGCGTGGACGACAACAGCAATTTCGGCGAGGCGGCGACCTGGCGGGTGGCGCCCGCCTATTCCGTGCCGGTGACCGATACGCTGCTCAAGGCGAGTTATGGCACCGGCTTCAAGGCGCCGACGCTGACCCAGCTTGATGTCGGCACGTCAGCCAATCCGAAGCTGCAACCCGAAAAAAGCCGCGGCTGGGACGCGGGCTTTGAGCAGCCCTTGCCCGGCGATCAGGTACGCTTCGGCGCAACATACTTTCATAACAGCATTCAAGACCTGATCACTTTCAACCCCGTATCGCCATTCCAAAACATCAACATTGACCACGCGACGACTTACGGCGCCGAAAGCTTTGTCTCGTACAAGCCCATGCCGAGTCTCGATCTGCGCGCCGATTACACCTATACGATCGCGCGCAGCGACAACACCGGGTCGGAATTGACGCGCCGGCCGAAGAACAAGGCGAGCCTCCAGGCAAGCTGGTCGCCGTGGCAACCCCTAATCTTGAGCGGCGAGATCCTCTACACCGGCACTTGGCTCGACGCGACGCGCGACAACCCGAACCTGGCCGTCACGACTGCCCAGGCCGCACCGTATACGCTGGTCAACCTGGACGGAGAATACCGGATTACGTCCAACGCCACCTTCTTCAGCCGTATCAACAACCTCCTCGACCGGCATTACCAGGAACCGCTGGGCTTCTTGCAGCCGGGTTTCACGATCATCAGCGGCATCCGCGTGAGCTGGGGCGGCGCGCCGGCCGGCGACACGAATTGATCGACCGCCACGAAACCTTTAGAATCGACCGCCATCAAAGGATGCAACCATGACACCGACTTCCGCCCCTCTGTCGCCGCTGGCTCGCAACTGGTTCTGGCCGGCGCTGCTCGCTGTTGCCGCGGTCGGCGGTAGCTGGGCGCTCGCTTGCGTTACGCCGTTCGCGGCCTTCGCTGCCATGCTGGCGACGACCGAAGGCCGCCGCACCGCGCTCGGTACCATGGCGCTGATCTGGCTTGCCAACCAAACCGTAGGCGTCGCCGCTTTGGGCTATCCGCTCGACGTTCACAGCATCGGCTGGGGCCTCGCGATCGGCGCCGCGGCATTATTGGCCACGACGGCCGCCTCCGCCGTGGCGCAAACCGGCCTGCGGCATTGGCTGCGGTTGGTGCTCGCCTTCGTCGCCGCCTTCGCGGTTTACGAGATCGCGCTGGGGCTGGTCGCGCTGGCGACGGGCGAGCTGGCCGAATTCGCGCCGGCGACCGTCGCGCAGCTCGCGGCGCTCGATGCCGCGTGGCTCGCGGCGCTGGTCGTGCTGCGCGAGGCGCTGGTGCTGCTGGGCTGGCGCACGCTCGGCAGTCGACGACAGCCGGCCTAAACCGAATGCCACGACGGGCCCGAGCCGTTACCGAGACCGACGAGTTCGAGCCTTATCTTGACGCGGTGACGCGCAGCGGCGAACGCACGCGTCTCGTCATGTACGTCGTGCTGCTGGTGCTGTTCTTCGTCGGCTGCGGCATCCGCGACTTCGACTGGCCGAGTTGGGACGAACAGCGCCTCCACGTCATGCTGGACAATTACGGGTGCGTCACCGGCGCAGCGCCGGCCGGTAACGATTGTGCGCACTTGCTCGCGGACTATGCCGATCAAGGCCTCACCTTCGGCACGCCACAAGGCGGCGACCCTGCGGCCGGGAACCTGCAACGCGATCTCGCGCTCAAGGTCTACGAGCGCCGCATCATCGAACTGATGAAGAAGGATTTGCGCGGCTACGCGCTCGAGATTCCGCTGTTCGGCGTCTATCTCGACGGCAACGATTTGTGGCTGGTGAGCGGCGTGTTGATGTCGTTGTTGCTGTTGATTTTGATCGCGCACATCGAACGCGAATTCGCCAACTACGAAAAGGCCGCCAAGGCCTGCCCGAACGACGCGTGCCGCGATCTTTTGGTGATGGCGCAGATCTTTGCGCTCCCGGGCGAGCGGCGCAAACGCCTATCCCTGGCCTGGCAAACCACTTTCATCGCGCTCTATTCGGTGCCGGCACTGCTCAACCTCTACGTCGTCAAGAGCGACTTCACCGAGCGCAACTACGCCTTCAACGTCCGCATGATCGGGGCGGATTGGGTCCATCTCGAATATGCGCTCCGGGTGGTCACTGTGATCAGCGTCGCCTATCTCTGCTACCGCTGCTACCGTATGAGCGCGGAACTTCAGGCCTTCGTCGTCACGCTCCAGAACAGCCGGTTTCCGCGCGTCAAGGAAACGACGCCGCCTCGCTAGCAACCGCGGCCTCAATTCCCTATCTTAGAGGCCGATGCCCGCACCGTTGCTGACCGTCGACCGGCCGCTTGCCGACCAGGGCCGGCGCTTCACCATCCAGTCGGAATTCCGCCCGGCCGGCGACCAGCCGCAGGCGATCGCCGAGCTTGTCCGCGGCATTCGCGAGAACGCGCGCGACCAGGTGCTCCTTGGTGTGACGGGTTCCGGTAAGACTTTCACCATGGCGCATGTCATCGCCGAGACGCAGCGGCCGGCGCTGATCCTCGCGCCCAACAAGACGCTGGCGGCTCAGCTTTACGGCGAGATGAAGAGCTTTTTTCCCGAGAACGCCGTCGAGTACTTCGTCTCGTACTACGACTATTATCAGCCGGAAGCCTATGTGCCGCGCACCGATACCTACATCGAGAAGGAATCCTCGATCAACGAGCAGATCGACCGCATGCGCCATTCGGCGACGCGTGCGATCCTCGAGCGCCGCGACACCGTGATCGTCGCGTCGGTGTCGTGCATCTACGGCATCGGCTCGGTCGAGACCTATTCGGAGATGACCTTTACGCTGACCGCCGGCGAACGCGTGGCGCGCGGCGACTTGCTGGCAAAACTGGTCGAGCTGCAATATCGCCGCAACGACACCAATTTCGCCCGCGGCACCTTCCGCGCGCGCGGCGATACGATCGAAATTTTCCCGGCGCACTACGAAGACCGCGCCTGGCGCCTTTCGCTCTTCGGCGACGAGATCGAGACGATCCACGAATTCGACCCGCTGACTGGCGAAAAGACCGCCGCGATCGAGTCGATCAAAGTCTATCCCAACAGCCACTATGTCACGCCGAAGCCGACGCTTTACCAGGCGATCGCGCAGATCAAGCGCGACCTCAAGGTCCGCCTTGAGGAGTTCAGACAGGCCGGCAAGCTGCTCGAGGCCGAACGGCTCGAACAGCGCACGACCTTCGACCTCGAGATGATGCAGGCGACCGGCAGCTGCGCCGGTATCGAGAATTATTCGCGCTATCTCACCGGCCGCGCGCCGGGTGAACCGCCGCCGACCTTGTTCGAATACCTGCCGGAGGATTGCCTCGTCTTCGTCGACGAAAGCCATGTCACCGTCCCGCAAGTCGGCGGCATGTTCAAAGGCGACTATGCGCGCAAATTCACGCTCTCGGAGTACGGCTTCCGCCTGCCATCCTGCATCGACAACCGGCCGCTCAAATTCGAGGAATGGGACGTCATGCGCGGTCAGACGGTGTGCGTCTCGGCAACGCCCGGCCCATGGGAGCTCAACCAGACGCAGGGCGTGTTCGCCGAACAGGTGGTGCGACCGACCGGCCTGGTCGATCCGGTGCCGGTCATTCGGCCGGTCGAGACCCAAGTCGACGATCTGATGGCCGAATGCCGCGATTGCGCCAAGAAGGGGCAACGCGTGCTGGTGACGACGCTGACCAAGAAGATGGCCGAGGCGCTGACCGAATATTTTCACGAGAACGGCATCCGCGTGCGTTACATGCATTCGGACGTCGACACGCTGGAGCGTATCGAGATCATCCGCGACCTGCGGCTCGGCGTTTTCGACGTCTTGGTCGGAATCAACCTGCTGCGCGAAGGCCTCGACATCCCGGAATGCTCCCTGGTGGCGATTCTCGATGCCGACAAAGAGGGCTATCTGCGCTCGCGCACGGCGCTGATCCAAACCATCGGTCGCGCCGCGCGCAACGTCGACGGCCGCGCCATCCTTTATGCCGACCACACCACCGAAAGCATGAAGGCGGCGATCGAGGAGACCAATCGTCGGCGCGAAAAGCAGCAGGCGTATAACGCGGCGCATGGCATCACACCCGAAAGCGTCAAGCGCGCGATCGCCGACATTCTCGAAAGCGTCTACGAAAAGGATCGCGTCACGGTCGAGACCGGCGAGGACACGGCCCTGCACTATCAGGGGCACAACCTCCAGGCCGTGGTCGCCGACCTCGAAAGCCGCATGCAAGCGGCGGCGGCCGACCTCGAATTCGAGGAAGCAGCGCGGCTTCGCGACGAGATCCGGCGGCTCGAGGAGTATCACCTGGAAATCGGCAGCCCCGGCTCGGCGACGGCCCCGCGCGGCCGTTCGACCGGCGGTCGCGCCGGCACCTCGGCCAAAGCTTTGGCCAAGGCCAAGGCGGCGAAAAACCGCCGGATGCGCGAGCGTTATTGATGGCTGGCCGCAGCGCACTGGTGACCGGCGGCGCCCGCCGCATCGGCCGGGCGATCGCGTTGACGCTTGCCGCGCACCGCTGGGACGTCGCCGTGCATTACGGCGCGTCGCGCGAGGACGCCGAAGCGCTCGCCGGCGAAATCCGCCGCCGCGATCGCCGTGCCGCGGCGATCGCCGCCGATCTGACACGCGAAGCCGAGGTCGCGACTCTGGTGCCGCGCGCGGCTGAAGCGGTCGGGCCGCTCTCTCTCCTCGTCAACAACGCGTCGGCGTTCGATCGCGACGACGTACTGAACGTGACGCGCGCGGGCTGGGACCGGCATCTTGAAACCAACCTGCGCGCGCCCTTCGTGTTGATGCAGGAATTCGCGCACCAGCTTCCCGCCGGTGCCGAGGGTTCGGTCATCAACATCCTCGATGAGCGTGTCTGGAATCTGACGCCGTACTTTACGTCCTATACGGTGAGCAAGGCGGCGTTGTGGACTTTGACACAGACGATGGCGCTGGCGCTGGCGCCGCGCATCCGTGTCAACGGCATCGGTCCCGGTCCGACGCTACCGAGCCCACGGCAGAGCGACGAGCAGTTCCGGCAGCAGGTCGAGCTGCTGCCGCTGCGGCGCGGCACGACGCCGGACGAGATTGCGCGCACGGTGATGTTTATTTTGGAATCGCCTTCCATGACCGGGCAGATGATCGCGCTCGACGGCGGCCAGCATCTGAATTGGGCGCCGACCAGCCGTGTGCCACCGGCGAGCGAGTAGAATTTCGGTGCTTGCACCCGTTTGCCGGCGGCCATTGTCATGGTCGACCAAACATGCCGTCACAATCACGCTAAGTTTTTGTCGGCAGAGGGGTTTTTCGGTTCGGCCGGACGCCGGCGGGCGGCTGTCAGTTGTCAACAGGTCGCGGACTGTGTGTCCGTTCTGTGTCGCAAAGGCCTTTATTTCCTTGCTGTTACGCGGAGTTTACAGTTCGCGCCGGAAACGCCATGTAAAAACAATCCGCTGGCGCGGTTGCCGTTTTTTTGAGCAAAGCGGTCAGATCCTAGATTTAATCTTCGACCGACCGAGGCGGTCGTTCGTTATGAACAAACTTATGCACAGTTTCCGTGGATATCGCGCCGCCCGAGCGGCGGCCGTGCCGGCGCGATGAGTGACGTGTCCGACACCGACGACCAAATCGAAGGCGCCGCGCCACCGCCGGCCGGCAATCTGGCGCGTGGCGTCGCCGTCATTCGCGCGGCGCTCAAGACCATGCCGCCGGCGCCGGGCGTCTACCGCATGCTCAACGCCAAAGGCGACGCGCTTTACGTCGGCAAGGCGTCGAATCTCAAGAACCGCGTCGTCAACTACGCCAACGTCAACGGCCTGCCCGTGCGATTGAAGCGCATGGTGGCCGAGACCCATTCGCTCGAGATCGCCATCACGCACACCGAAGTCGAGGCGCTGCTGCTCGAGTGCAATCTGATCAAGCGCTTGATGCCGCGCTACAACGTGCTGCTGCGCGACGACAAGTCGTTCCCGTACATCCACCTCACGGGTGGCCATCCATTTCCGCAATTGACCAAGCATCGCGGCGCGCGCAGCGATGAAGGCGATTATTTCGGGCCCTTCGCCTCCGCCGGCGCGGTCAATCGCACGCTCATCGCGTTGCAACGCGCTTTCCTGCTGCGGTCGTGCGCCGACAGCGTGTTCTCGGCGCGCACGCGGCCGTGCTTGCTCTACCAG
Organism: Allostellaceae bacterium; assembly: GCA_035934995.1. GTDB lineage: Bacteria > Pseudomonadota > Alphaproteobacteria > ATCC43930 > CGMCC-115725 > REEB95. The sequence goes on along the minus strand of DASYXI010000022.1, from coordinate 3,085 downwards.
ATCAAGCGTTGCAGCGCGCCCTGCACCGGGCGCATCGACCACGACGGCTATGCGCGGCTGGTCGCCGAGGCGCGCGGCTTCCTGTCGGGCCGCAGCCAAGAGATTCAGGCGCGGCTGGCGAAGCACATGCAGGAGCTTTCCGACCGGCGCGAATACGAAAGCGCGGCGCTCGTTCGCGACCGCATCCGGGCATTGACCCAGGTGCAGGGCCGGCAGGACATCAATCTCGACGGCCTGGGCGATGCCGATGTCGTCGCTCTGCACCAGGCCGGCGGCAATAGCTCGATCCAGGTGTTCTTTTTCCGCGGCGGCCAGAACTGGGGCAATCGCGCCTATTTCCCGGCGCATGCGCGCGATCTCGAATCCTCCGACGTGATGGGCGCGTTCCTCGGGCAGTTCTACGACAACAAGCCGCCGCCGCCGCAGATTCTGGTCAGCCACCGGCCGACCGAGGCATTGTTGCTCGCCGAGGCGTTGGGCGCGCGCGCCGGACGCCGCATTGAGATCATCGCGCCCGAACGCGGCGACAAGCGCAAGCTGGTCCAGCACGCACTATTGAACGCGCGCGAAGCACTCGGCCGCCGGCTGGCCGAAAGCACCGCGCAACGTCGCCTGCTCGACGGCGTCGCGGAAACCTTCGGGCTCGAAGCGCCGCCGCAACGCATCGAGGTCTACGACAACAGCCATATCCAGGGCGCGCACGCGGTCGGCGCGATGATCGTCGCCGGGCCCGAGGGCTTCATCAAGAACGCCTACCGCAAGTTCACCATCCGCGAGCCGGCGGCGCCCGGCGACGATTACGCCATGATGCGCGAAGTGCTCGGCCGCCGCTTCGCCCGCGCCTTGAAGGAGAACCCCGACCGCAGCAGCTTGCCCGATCTCGTGCTGATCGACGGCGGCCAGGGGCAACTGACAGCCGCATGCCAGGTTCTGGCCGATCTGGGCGTCAACGACGTGCCGGTGGTCGGGGTCGCCAAAGGACCCGACCACAACACCGGCCGCGAACGCTTCTTCCGCACCGGCAAGCCGCCCTTGAGCCTCGACCCCAAGGATCCGGTCCTCTATTTCCTTCAGCGGCTGCGCGACGAGGCGCACCGCTTCGCCATCGGCGCCCATCGCAGCAAGCGGTTGCGGGCCATCGGCGCGTCGCCGCTCGACGAGATCGCCGGCATTGGTGCGGCGCGCAAGCGCACCCTCTTGCACCATTTCGGGTCGGCGCGCGCCGTCGCGACCGCGGGTCTTACCGATCTCGAACGCGTCGCCGGCATCAGTAAAATCGTCGCAAAAAAGATTTATGATCATTTCCATGCCGAGGGCTAAACTCGCAGCCGAACACCGCCGGGGTTGTTGAGTCGGATCCCGGCCGTCTGCCCGGAATGCCATGCTGACGACACTGCCCAACCTGTTGACGCTATCGCGGATCGTCGCCATCCCGCTGGTGATTGCGACGTTCTACATGGCGTCGCCCGATGGGCCTTGGTTTGGTTGCGTCATCTTCAGCCTGGCGGCAGTAACCGACTGGCTCGACGGCCGACTCGCCCGGATGTGGCACCAGCAATCGGACCTCGGCCGCTTCCTCGACCCGGTCGCCGACAAACTTCTCGTTGCGACGACCTTGTTCATGCTCGCCGCCTACGACCGACTGTCGGTCGTGAGCATCCTGCCGGCACTTGTCATTCTGATGCGCGAGATCATGGTCTCGGGCCTGCGCGAGCATCTCGCCGGCCTGCGTGTCGGCATGCCGGTATCGAAGCTCGCCAAATGGAAGACCTTCATCCAGATGCTGGCGATCGGGTTCCTGCTGGTCGGCGACGCCGGTCCGGCTGCGCTGCATGTCCGCGTGATCGGCGAATTCCTGCTGTGGATCGCCGCGGTGCTGACGGTGAAGACCGGCTACGATTATCTGCGCGCCGGGTTGAGCCATATCAACCGTCCGGCGCCGCAACACACGCCGATGAAGACGGCCAAGCCGAGCGCGACGTGAGCAAGCCGGCGATGCGGGTATTCGGCCTTGCCGGTTGGAGCGGCAGCGGCAAGACGACGTTGCTGACGCGGCTGTTGCCGGCGCTGATCGGCCGCGGATTGCGTGTCTCGACCGTCAAACACGCCCACCACGAATTCGATATCGACCAGCCGGGCAAGGATTCCTGGCGCCACCGCAAGGAAGGGGCGACCGAGGTGATGGTCGCGTCGTCGCGGCGCTGGGCGCTGATGCACGAGCATCGCGGCGCGCCGGAACCGAAGCTCGACACCCTGCTGCGCCAGATGACGCCGGTCGATCTGGTGCTGGTCGAAGGCTTCAAGGGAGAGGATTTTCCGAAGCTCGAAGTCTATCGCGCGTCGGTCGGTAAACCTTTGATGTACCCCAACCAGGCGAACATCGTCGCGGTTGCAAGCGACCAGCTTCTGGCGGGTTGCCCGCTGCCTCAGTTCAACATTGACGACGTCGACGGTATCACCGGATTCATCCTGGAACGCTGTCGCATCGAACCGCTGCTCCATGGCGCAACTGACCGATGATTGCTTCGCCTTCGGCGGGCAACTGATGTCCGCCGGCGAGGCGCTGAAGATCCTCAAAGCCAACGTCCACGCCGTCGCCGAGACTGAATCGGTCCGGTTGAACGAGGCGCGTGGCCGTATCCTCGCCGAGCCGGTGGTGGCGACGCGCGACGTGCCGCCGCACGACAACGCGGCGGTCGATGGCTATGCGGTGAGCTTCGACGCGCTCACGCCCGGCGAGGCGACGACCCTGCCGATCGGCGGCCGCGCCGCGGCCGGTCACCCGCTCGGCCGCACGGTGGCGCCCGGTGAATGCATCCGCATCTTCACCGGCGCGCAGATGCCCGAAGGCGCCGACACGGTGCTGATGCAGGAGGATTGCCGGGTCGCCGACGGCAAGGCGACCCTGCCGATGGGCATCAAGCGGGGCGCCAATCGCCGCTTCGCCGGCGAGGACGTGAAGCGCGGCGCGACCGTGCTGGCCGCGGGCCGGCGCTTGCGGCCGCAGGAGATCGGCCTCGCCGCCTCGCTCGGCCTGACCGCACTGACGGTGCGGCGCAAGCTGCGTGTCGCCATCTTTTCGACC
>DASYXI010000021.1:0-11974 GCA_035934995.1 Allostellaceae bacterium | reverse complement strand
ACATGGCGCACGACGCGGTAGAGGTCGTCGCCGGTTTCGCACCAATAGTCGAGGATCGGCCGCCGATAGAGGAAAATCATGTCGATCGCCGGTCGTGGGTCGCTGACGCTCTTATAGGGCATGCCCACGCCGCGATAGAGGCCGAGGATGTCGAAAGGGCTTTCGAGCTCCATCTCCCTCTCGGTATCCTCGTCGGGAAACTCGTCGACGCGGATCACGACGTTGCCGACGTGGCGCTTGAGGCGGCCGGGGATGGTGGCGAGGGCGCGGTGCGCCAGCGCCTCGATGTCGGCCAAAGTCGGGGCGGCCGTCGGCGCCGTCGAAGGCTCACTCATCGCGGCAGCAAAGGAGGCGGACGATGGTCGATAGACTGACGGGTGCGGCGCGCACCGAGGCGCTCAAGGGCCTGCCGGGCTGGACGGAAGTCGCGGGCCGCGACGCAATCAAGAAGAGCTTTCAATTCCGCACCTTCGCCGATGCCTGGGGATTCATGAGCAAGGTGGCGCTCGCGGCCGAAAAGATGGACCACCATCCCGAATGGTTCAACGTCTATAACAAGGTCGACATCACGCTCTCGACCCACGACGCCGGCGGCCTGTCGAAGCGCGACATCGACCTGGCGAAAATCATCGACAAGCTGGCGGTCTAGCTGCGCAATTCCGGCCGATCGCGGAAATAGGCGAGCGCTTCGGGATTCGCCAGCGCCTCGAGATTCTTCACCGGCCGTCCGTGCACCACTTCGCGGACCGCGAGCTCGACGATCTTGCCGCTTTTGGTGCGCGGAATGTCGGCGACCTGGACCGTGCGCGCCGGCACGTGGCGCGGGCTGGCATTGGCGCGGATCTGCCGGTTGATGCGCTGGATCAGCGCCGCGTCGAGCGTCACGCCGTCGCGCAGCTTCACAAAGAGCACGACGCGCACGTCGCTCTGCCATTCCTGGGCCACGACCAGCGATTCGAGCACGTCGGGAATCTGCTCGACCTGGCGATAGATTTCGGCGGTGCCGATGCGCACGCCGCCGGGATTGAGCACCGCATCGGAGCGCCCATGGATCACGAAGCCGCCGTGGCGCGTGCGGGCGGCGTAATCGCCGTGGCACCAGATGTTGGCGAAGCGCTCGAAATAGGCGGCGTGGTACTTGGCGTCGCCGGGATCGTTCCAGAACCCGAGCGGCATCGACGGAAATGCCTCGGTGCAGACCAGCTCGCCCTTTTCGTCGTCGGCCGCGCGGCTGCCGTCGTCGCGGAACACGTCGACCGCCATGCCGAGGACCGGCGCCGCGATCTCGCCGCGCCACACCGGACCGATCGGATTGCCCATGACGAAGCAGCCCATGATGTCAGTGCCGCCCGAGATCGACGCCATGAACAGGTCGCGCTTGATGCCGCGATAGACGAAGTCGAAGCCTTCGGGCGACAGCGGCGAGCCGGTCGAGCTGAGATACCGCACGGTCGAGAGCTTGTGCGTCTTGATCGGCTCGAGGCCGGCCTTGAGCACCGAATCGATGTATTTGGCCGACGTGCCGAAATGCGTCATGCGCTCGTCGTCGGCGTAATCGAACAGCACGTTGCCCGACGGATGGAACGGCGAGCCGTCGTAAAGCAGCAGCGTCGCGCCCGCGGAAAGCCCGGTGGCGAGCCAATTCCACATCATCCAGCCGCAGGTGGTGAAGTAGAACAGCCGGTCGCCGTCCTTGAGATCGCAATGGAGCTGCTGTTCGACGATGTGCTTCAAAAGCGAGCCGCCGGCGCCGTGCACGATGCATTTCGGCACGCCGGTCGTGCCCGACGAATACATGATGTAGAGCGGATGATCGAACGGCAGCCGCGCGAAGTCGATGGCGCGCGGCGCATAGGGCGCGACATAGGCGGTATAGCTTTTCGCGTTGGCGAGTCCGGCGGGCGGATCGCCGCTGCCGATATAGGGCACGACGATGATGCGCTTGAGCGACGGCAGCGCAGCGGCGATCCTGCGATTCTTGTCGCCGTTGTCGAACGTCTTGCCGTTGTAGAAATAACCGTCGACCGCCAGAATCAGCTTTGGTTCGATCTGGCCGAAACGGTCGAGCACGCCTTTGACGCCGAAATCCGGCGAGCACGACGACCACGCCGCGCCGAGCGACGCGGCCGCCAGCATGCCGATGATCGCTTCGGGCATGTTGGCGACGATGCCGCCGACGCGGTCGCCGGGACCGATGCCGTCGACCCTCATCGCCTGCGCCAGGCGCGACACCTGATCGTAGAGCTCGGCCCACGACAGGCGACGGCGCACCTTGTCCTCGCCGCGGAAGATCAGCGCGTCGCTGCCGTCGCGCTTGCGCAACAGGTTCTCGGCGTAATTGAGCCGCGCCGTGGGGAAGAAGCGCGCGCCCGGCATGCGGTCGCCGGCTTCGAGCACGGCCGCGCCGGGCTCGCCGATCACCCGTCCCCAATCCCAGATCAGCCGCCAGAAACCTTCGCGGTCCTCGATCGACCAACGGTGCAGGCCGGCGAAATCGTCGAACCGGCGGCCGGCGCGGCGGCCGGCATCGTCCATGAAACGCCGCAGGTTGGTCGCCGCGATGCGCGCGGGCGCCGGCTCCCAGAGGGGCGCATTTTGTCGCGCGTCCATCGTTGCCTCCCTGCGGGAAACTCTACTGCGCCGGCTTGCCGGCGGCCAAGCCCGCCTACTTGTCTTTGATCGCGTTAAGCGCGGCGTTGACCGTGTTGCGTTCGGGCGCATCGGCCGGCATCACCCGCAGCAGGTGGGTCCAGTCGTCGTGGGCTTGCGCGAAATCGCGCTGCTGCGCCGCCGCCAAGCCGAGAAACCACAGCGCCATCGGCTGATCGGGCTGCTGCGCGATGACGATCTTGAGCAGCGCGACCGCGCGTTGCGGCACCGGATCCTCGAGTTTGCGACCGGTCAGCATCGCCGCCGCCTCGGCCAGCGCGATCTGCGGATCGCCGGGCTTGAGCTGGTGGGCGTGCTCGTAGGCGTCGATCGCCTTGTCGGTTTCGCCGAGCACCGCATAGGAGCGGCCGAGCATCGCCCAGCCCTGCGCGTCTTGCGGATTGCTTTTCAACTTGGTGGCGAGGCCCGCGACCATGTTCTCGATCATCGCCTGCTGCGCTTCCGTCGTGGCGCGATTGGCGAACGGCAGATCGGGCAAGCCCGGCGAGCCCAGCACGATATAGACCGCAAGCGCGAAGGCGGCGGCACAGGTGCCAAGGATGGCGGCAAGGGTGCGCCGCGGCGCGCTCGCTACGGGCGCATCGGGCTCGTCCGCCGCGGCCAGAATCCGGCGTTCGATCTCGCGCCGTGCCGCCGCCGCATCCTCGGGCCGGACGAGGCCGCGGGCGACGTCGCGTTCGATCTCGTTCAACTGATCGCGATAGACCGCGCGGTCATAGCGGCCCCGGGTCAAGGCCCGGCCGGCGCGCTGCCACAGCGGCGACAGCACGGTGCCGAGCACCGCCACGATGACGAACAGCAGGGCGAGGGCGAGGATCATTGGTCGTCGAGCAGCAGCCGTTCAAGCTGCCGGCGCTGGTCGAGGTCGAGCGGCTCGTCCGGCGGCGCCGGCCTGCGGCGCAGATAGAACCAGGCGCCGGCCGCGCCCAAGATCAAGATGGCGAAGGGCGAGAACCACAGCAGATACGTTGCGGGCTCGACCGGCGGCTTGAGCAGGACGAACGCGCCGTAGCGGTCGGTGACGTATTTGACGACTTGCCCGTCGTTGTCGCCGGCTTTCAATCTTTCACGGATGATCACCCGCAAATCGTGGGCGAGATCGGCGCCCGAATCCTCGATCGACTCGTTCTGGCAGACCAGGCAGCGCAGCTGCTTGCCGATCGCCTCGGCGCGCGCCTCGAGCGCGGGATTGGGCAGCATCTCGCTCGGCTCGACCGCCAATGCCGCCGGCATCGCGCCGAGCAGGATCGCCGCGGCGATGAGCGCGCGGATCACGACGCCCCCAGCCGTTGCAGCAGCGGCAAGATTTCGTTCTTCACCACGTCGTCGGTCAGCGGCCCGACATGGCGCCAGCGGATGTGGCCGGTGCGGTCGATGGCATAGGTCTCAGGCACGCCATAGACGCCGAAATTGATGGCGGTGCGGCCGCTGTCGTCGACGCCGATGCGGCGGTAAGGATCGCCGTATTGCTGGAGGAATTTTTCCGCATCCGCCGGCTTGTCCTTGTAGTCGATGCCGTACAGCACGATGACGTTGCGCCGCGACAGATCCATCAGCACCGGACTTTCCTGGCGGCATGGCACGCACCACGAGGCGAAGAAATTGACGAAGACGATCTCGTCGGTAAACGCGCGATTGGTGAGCCGCGCTTCGCCTTTCAATCCGGCCAAGTCGAAGGCCGGCGCCGGTTTGTCGATCATCGCCGACGGCAGGAGCTCGGGGTTATAGCCGGGCGCGAGGCCGTGCGAGAGGTAGATGGCGAGGGCGGCGAAGGCCGCCAGCGGCAAAAGGTAAATCGCGCGGCGCCAGCTCATGCGCGGCTCCTGTCCGCTGGCAGCGCGGCCTTGCCGGCGCGGCGGGCGACGATGCCGATGCGCCAGCGCCGGTCGCTCAGGCTGACGGCGCCGCCGAAGGCCATGATCACGCCGCCGATCCAAATGAACGGCACCAACGGCTTCCAATAGGCGCGGACGGCCCAGCCGCCTTTGTTGTCGGGGTCGCCGAGCGCCAGATAGAAGTCGGCGAAGAAATTGGTGTGGATCGCGGTCTTGCTCACTGTCTGCTGCTGCAGCGGAAAGAAACGCCGCTCGGGTTCAAGCTGCGCCACGACGCGCGTGCCCTCGAGCAAGGTGAAATCACCGCGATCGGCGGTGTAGTTGATGCCTTCATGCCGGCCGATGCCGTCGAAGCGCAGCGTATAGCCCGCCACCGGCAACGTCTGACCGAGATGGAGCAGCGCGATGCCCTGTTGCTCGAAGCCCGACGCGGCGATGCCGGCCACGGTCACCGCCAGGCCGTAATGCGCCAGCGTCATGCCATAGGAGGCGCGCGGCTGGGTCAGGGCGCGGCGGACGACGTCGGGCCATGGCGCGCGGAAGAGGCGCAGCCGGTCGGCGATCTCGACGATCGCGCCGCCACCCATCCAGGCGGCGAGACCGATGCCGAGCACCGACAGTACCGGGCCGCCGTGGCTCAGATAAAACGTCACCAGCATCGCGGCGATGACGGCGGCGAACGCCGCCCACAGCCGCTGCAACGCGCCGAGGAAATCGCCGCGCTTCCAGGCCAGCAAGGGCCCGAGGCCGACGGCCAGCAGCAGCGGAATCATCAGCGGCACGAAGGTACGGTCGAAAAACGGATAGCCGACCGACAGTTTGGGTCCGCCGACCGCGTCGAGGAACAACGGATAGAGCGTGCCAATGAACACCGTAGCGCAACAGCTCGCCAGGATCAGGTTGTTGAGCAGCAGCGCGCCTTCGCGCGAGATCGGCGCGAACACGCCGCCCGGCTCGACCGCCGGCGCGCGCCAGGCATACAGCGCCAGCGAGCCGCCGATGGCGATGCACAGCAGCACCAGGATGAAGACGCCGCGGCGCGGATCGAGCGCGAAGGCGTGCACCGACGTGAGCACGCCCGAGCGCACCAGGAAGGTGCCGACCAGCGACAGCGAAAAGGTCAAGATCGCCAGCAGGATCGTCCAGCTCTTGAGCGTGTCGCGGCGTTCGACGACGATCGCCGAATGCAGCAGCGCGGTGCCCGCCAGCCACGGCATCAGCGAGGCGTTCTCGACCGGGTCCCAGAACCACCAGCCGCCCCAGCCGAGCGTGTAATAGGCCCACCAGCTGCCCATGGCGATGCCGAGCGTCAGGCAACACCACGAGGCCAGCGTCCATGGCCGCACCCAGCGCGCCCAGGCGGCGTCGACGCGACCGTCGATCAGCGCCGCAACGGCGAACGCGAAAGCGACCGAGAAGCCGACATAGCCCAGATAAAGGAACGGCGGGTGGAAGGCGAGGCCGGGGTCCTGCAGGATCGGGTTGAGGCCCATGCCTTCTTCCGGCGCCGGCGACAGGCGCAGGAACGGATTCGACGTCAGCAGGATGAACAGCAGGAAGCCGATCGCGATCAGTCCTTTGACGCCGAGCACGCGCGCGCACAGACGCGGCGGCATGGCATCGCCGAACCAGGCGATCGCCGCGCCGTAGAGCGCCAGGATCAGCACCCACAGCACCATCGAGCCTTCGTGATTGCCCCACACGCTGGTCAGCTTGTAGAGCAGCGGCTTGGCGCTGCTGCTGTTCTCGGCGACGTTGGCGACCGAGAAATCCGACACGAAATAGGCGTGCACCAGCGTCGCGAAGGCGAGCGCGATGAGCGCGAATTGCGCCAGCGCCGCCAACCGGCCCGCCGCCATCAGATTGAGGTCGTTGCGCGCCGCGCCGGTCAGCGTCAATCCGGCCTGCAGCGTCGCGACCGCCAGCGCCAGGATGAGCGCGAAATGGCCGAGTTCGATGATCATGGATTCGCTCCGGTGGCGGGCGGCGCCGAAGGAACCGGCCTGCCGTTTTCGCCTTCCTGCCAGCGGCCGGCCTTCTTCAGCGCGTCGACGACTTCGGGCGGCATATAGCGTTCGTCGTGTTTGGCCAAGAGCGTCGTCGCCTTGAAGTCGCCACCGGGCGTCAGCCGGCCTTCGACCACGACGCCCTGACCTTCGCGGAAGAGATCGGGTACCGTGCCGCGATAGGTCACCGGTACGGATTTGCGGCCGTCGGTGACGGTGAAATCGAGCGTCGAGCCGTCGGCTTCGTGCTTGACGCTGCCGGCGGCGACCAGGCCGCCGATCCGCACCAGCCGGCCCGGCGGAATATGCTGCGCATAGAGATCGGACGGGCCGTAGAAGAAAACCAGATTGTCGTTGAGCGCCGACAGCGTCAGCCCGACCGCAAGGCCGAGCAGTGCTAAGCCGCCGAGCACGAAATAAAGCCGCCGCCGCTTGCGCGTCATCGCCGCTCCTCGGCGTCGAGCGCGCGTTGCGCCCGGCGATAGAAGATCACGCTATGCACCAGCAGGCCGACGAGCACGATCACCGCGACGCCATAGGCCGGCCAGACGAAGCGGGCATAACCGCCCATGGCGAAAAACTGCGCCATCACGCGCCGAAACGCAGCGCGCGCAGCTTGGCGCGCAACAAGGCGGTCCGCATGCGCAGCATTAGGAGGACCGCGAACAGGAACAGGAATCCTGCCGCCATCACCAGCATCGGCCACAGCATCGACGGTGCGATGGTCGATTTGCCGAAAAGGAAGACGCTGTCCTTCTGGTGCAACGTGTTCCACCAATCGACCGAGAACTTGATGATCGGCAGGTTGACCACGCCGACGATGGCGAGGATCGCCGCGGCGCGCGAGCCGCGCGTGCGGTCGTCGAAGGCGTTGGCGAGCGCGATGAATCCCAAATAGAGGAAGAACAGCACCAGCACCGACGTCAGCCGTGCGTCCCACACCCACCAGGTGCCCCACATCGGCTCGCCCCACAGCGAACCGCTTGCCAGGCAGACGAACGTAAATCCCGCGCCGATGGGCGCGGCGCTTTCGGCGGCGATATGCGCCAGCGGATGCCGCCAGATCAGCGCCACCGCGCTCGCGACCGCCATCACCGCATAGACCAGGCTCGCCAGCCAGGCGCATGGCACATGCACGTACATGATCTTGACCGCTTCGCCCTGCTGATAGTCGGGCGGCGCGATGAACAGCGCGCCAAAGAGTCCAATCGCGATCAGCATCGCCGCCGCGACGCTGCACCATGGCAGCAGAGCGGCCGAAAGGCGCATGAAACGGGCCGGATTGGCGAAACGCTGCATGGTCGGTTTTTCGGCTATTCGAGCGCCTGGCGCAAGGCCGCCGCCGCCGCCCATGGCGCCAAGGCCAGCGATCCGGCGAGGAGCGCCGCCAGCAGCAAAAGATGCGGCCGCGATTCAAGACCCAAGGCGGCCGCCTCGCTGGCGGCGACGCCGAAGATCAGGACCGGAATGTAGAGCGGCAGCACCAGCAGCGACAACAACACGCCGGCGCGGCGCGCACCCAGCGTCAACGCCGCGCCGATCGCGCCAATCAAACTCAGCACCGGCGTGCCAAGCAGCAGCGCCGCGATCAAGGCCGGGTAACCCGCGGCATCGAAGTGCAGCACCAATGCCAGCAGCGGCGCGATGATGGTCAGCGGCAGGCCGGTGGTGAGCCAATGCGCCACGCATTTCGCGAGGACCTGAATCTCAAGCGGGACCGGCATGAGACCGAGCGCTTCAAGACTGCCATCTTGGAAGTCGGCATCAAAGAGTCGTTCCAATGACAGCAATGCCGCTAGTAACGCCGTGACCCACAGCACGCCGGCGGCGATGCGTGCCAGTAAATCGGGATCGGGTCCGACACCGAACGGGAACAGGATCACGGCCAGCGCGAAGAATGCGACGACGTTGGCGACGTCGCCGCCCTGGCGGAACGCCAGCCGCAGATCGCGCGTCAGCAGCGCAGCGAAGCCGCTCATGCCTGTCGCCAGGTGGCGTGATCGGCGAGCGACAGCGTCTGCGCGCCGGGCAGCGGCAGCGGCGCGTGTGTCGCCAGCGCGACGCAGCCGCCGGTACGCCGATGGTCGGCGATGGCCGTCAGCAGGATTTCGGTGGCCTCCGCGTCGAGGCTCGTCGTCGGTTCGTCGAGCAGCCACAGCGTCGCCGGCGACGCCATCAGCCGCGCCAGGCCGAGCCGCTTGCGCTCACCGGCCGACAGATAACGCGCCGGCCAGGCGGCGCGCGCGTCGAGACGGAAGCGGCGCAGCGCGTCGGCGGCGCCGCCCTTCGCGCCGCGCATTCCGGCCCAGAACGCCAGATTCTCTTCGGCGGTCAGCGCCGGCTTCACCGCGTCCTGGTGGCCGATGTAGTGGAGGCGCGCCCGATGGGCAGCCGGATCGTCGGCGATGGTGGCGCCATTCCAGGCGATCACGCCGTCTTCCGGCTGGGCGAGACCGGCCATGAGGCGCAGCAGGCTGGTCTTGCCGCTGCCGTTGGGCCCGCCGAGCAGCAGCGCATCGCCCGGCGCCAAGGCGAACGCGACGCCCTTGAACACCCGCCGTTCGCCGCGGCGGCACGCAAGCCCTTCACCGGTAAATGATTTCCGCGATTCCCGGCCCGCCATGGCGCGGCACTATGCCATGTGCCGAGCATGTCGGCTCCGGCGAATCGCCGCGGTCCGGTTAAAAAAGTGACGGCCTCGGTGGGGGAGGTACCGAGGCCGTCGAATTAGAGCGGTCGGGGGGCGACCGCTTCATGGAGATGCGAGACAAGCCAAAAGCCAAATGTCTCTCACCAGCCGCGATGAAAGCCCGGGATTGAGACCCGATTTGGATCGAAATGTGGCGAAAGCATGATTTGTCGGCCGGCTCGGCCCGATCACTGTTTTGGCTCAAAAGGCCGTGTGCGGGCCGATTCAGCGGCCGGCAGGACTTTCGGCGGCGCGAATCGCCGTCAGGCCGTAATAACGGGCCGTCCAGCGGTTGATCCAGAACTGGTCGTCGCCGCGGATGTCGGCGTGAAAGACGTAGGACCGCGGAAAGTCCGCCTTGGCGATCACCGGCAGCACCGCGCTCGTGGTGCCGGCAGCCTGCAGCCGGTGCAGCGTCGAATCGCGCGCGGCCATGAAGGCGTGAAACGACTCCGCCGGGCCGCGTAAATCGGCGATGCCGGCGACGATGTTGCGGCTTGCCGGCAAGGTTACGGCCAGCGCCACCAGCATCCAGCGTACGACCCGGCCGCTGTCGATCCGCCACGCGGTGAGGAGGCTGACGGCCTGCGGCGCCCAGGCGCTGACCACGATCAGCCCGCCGCAAAGGAACGCCAGGTGGATTCCGGCCAGCGTCCGCGCCGGCACCGCGCCGCCCAATGCCACTGCCGGCACGACGTAAAGTGCTATCAGCACCGCGGCAAACAATCCGGTGAGTGCCCAGCGCGCTGGCGTGGTCAGCCGCTCAGTCCAGCGCGGCGCGATGGTGCCGCGGGCGCGCAGCGCAATCAGCAAGCCGGCGGCGGCGAGCGTCTTGGGATCGATGACCCACAGCGCGACCGAGCGCGCGATCTGGGCAAACGCCGTGCCGACGAGCGCGGGCAGGGCCGGCGCCGCACCGACCGCGGCCTCGCGCGCGCCGTTGCCGGGTGCGACGACGACCACCGCAAGCCCGATCAGCGCGGCAACGAACCCGACCAGCGCCGCCGGCCGCCCGCTTCCATCGGCGAGACGTGCCGCGACGGCGACGACGGCAAACAGCCCGACCTCGAGCGAAGCCGCGAGCTCATGCAGGCCGCTGACGAAAAGGACCGCGACAGCCAGGACCGCGAGACGCACGGCGCCGACGGGCGCCGCCGTCAGGTCGAGACGGCAAGCGGCGTAGGCGAGCGCGATCGCCGCCGCCCAGCCGAGCTGGTATTCGACTTCGGCGGCGCGAAAGAAGAACAGTTCGTTGACGCTTGGCGATTCCGTCCACCACAGCGCGGCGAAGACGGCGATGACCAGCACCGTCGCCCGCGAACGCCAGCGCAGCCCCAACACGCCGGCGATAAACGGCGACAGCATCGCCAGCGACGCGAGCGTGATCGCCATCAGGCTGGCGCCGTAGAGGCGCGTCAGCGGCAGTATCGCGGCAATGACGAAATGAATGAAGCCGGCGGCCCAGCGGCACGACCACGTCGTGTATTCGATCCAAACGCCGCCGAAGATGCCATGGGTGCGGCCTTCGACGGCACGGACGAAATCGTCGGCGATCGGCCACGTGAACAGGAACAAGCCGATTGCGACCGCGAAGACGAACGCCGCCGACAACGCCAGCAGGATGGCGGGATACGTGGCAGTCTGCGCCGCCGCGGGCGCGGTCGCACGGTCGGCCGGCAACGCCATGGGCGGAGATCGCCTCGCTCGACGTCGGTGTTCGCTGGGGTCCGATCATAGTATGCGGCGGCGCGATCGCCAATTCCGGGGTCGCCCGCGAATCGGCGCCCGCGCGGCGCGCATGGTCGCCGTGCTGCGCTTGATCTCGCGCGCGGGACGCGGTAGCAGCAACCGTTGACGCCCGGCCCCGTTAGCGAAGATGAAGAGAGAGGGAGCCTCGTGCCGGTCACCGGACAAGATTCGTTGAAGGCGCGCCGCACGCTCCAGGTCGGCGGCAAGTCCTACGATTATTTCAGTCTCGCGGCAGCCGCCCAGGCGGCAGGGCTCGGCGACATTGCGCGCCTGCCGTTCTCGCTCAAAATCCTGCTTGAGAACTTGGTGCGCTTCGAGAACGGCCGCACCGTCACGGTCGACGACATCAAGGCCGTTGCCGCCTGGCTCAAGACCAAGACCTCGGAGCGCGAAATCACGTTCCAGCCCGCGCGCGTGCTGATGCAGGACCTGACCGGCGTGCCGGCGGTGGTCGATCTGGCGGCGATGCGCGAGGCGATGGCGCGTCTCGGCGGTGATCCCAAGCGGATCAATCCGCTCAATCCGGTCGATCTGGTCGTCGACCATTCGGTGATGGTCGATAATTTCGGCAGCGTCAACGCCTTTCGCAAGAACGTGCAGATGGAGTTCCAGCGCAACGGCGAGCGCTATGCTTTTCTGCGCTGGGGCCAGGACGCATTCGACAATTTCCGCCTGGTCCCGCCGGGTACCGGGATCTGCCACCAGGTCAACCTCGAATACCTCTCGCAGGTGGTATGGACGACCGAGGAGGCGGGCCACACGATCGCCTATCCCGACACCCTCGTCGGCACCGACAGCCACACGACGATGGTCAACGGCCTGTCGGTCCTCGGCTGGGGGGTCGGCGGCATCGAGGCCGAGGCGGCGATGCTCGGCCAGCCGTTGTCGATGCTGGTGCCCGAGGTCGTGGGCTTCAGGCTGCACGGCAAATTGCCCGCCGGCGCCAGTGCGACGGATCTCGTGTTGACCGTTACGCAGATGCTCCGACAGAAGAAGGTCGTTGGCAAATTCGTGGAGTTCTATGG
>DASYXI010000020.1:0-127888 GCA_035934995.1 Allostellaceae bacterium | reverse complement strand
CTTGATGTGATGCGGGATCGCGTTTTGCTGTGCGACGGCGCCATGGGCACCGCCGTGCACGGGCGCAATCTCGACCTCGAGCGCGATTTCCTCGGCAAGGAGAATTGCATCGAGGTGCTCAATCAGAGCCGCGCCGATGTGATCCGCTCGATCCATCTCGGCCATTTCCACGCCGGCGCCGACGTGGTGCAGACCAATTCGTTCGGTGGCTCGCCGATCACGCTCGGCGAGTTCGGACTGGCCGACCAGGCCTTCGCCATCAACCGCCGTGCCGCCGAGATCGCGCGCGAGGCGGTTGCGGAATGCGCCAAGGACGGCCGCGACCGCTTCGTCATCGGCTCGATCGGGCCGGGCACGCGCTTGCCGTCGTTGGGCCACGTCGATTACCAGACGCTCGAGGACGCATTGGCGGTTCAGGCGGCAGGCCTGGTCGCCGGCGGCGTCGACGTCATCCTCGCCGAAACCTGCCAGGATCCGCTGCAAATCAAAGCCGCGGTCAACGCCGCCAAGCGCGCCGCCGCCGAATCCGGCCGCGAGATTCCGGTTTTCGTTCAGGTCACGATCGAAACCACGGGGACGTTGCTCGTCGGACCGGACATTGCATCCGCCGCCACCGTCGTCCGCGCGCTCGACGTACCGCTTGTTGGCCTCAATTGCGGCACCGGTCCGCGCGAGATGGCCGAGCACATCAAATGGCTGTCCGAGAACTGGCCGGGCCTGTTGTCGATTCAGCCGAATGCCGGCTTGCCGGAGCTGCTCGACGGTAAGACGCATTATCCGCTGACGGCGACGGAATTTGCGCCCTGGATCGCGCGTTTCGTGCGCGAGGACGGCGCCAATCTGGTCGGCGGCTGCTGTGGCACCGAGACCGAGCACATCGCTGCGCTCGACGCCGCGTTGCGGCAGCTCGCCGACGGCGGCCTCCGGCCGCGGCCCAAGGCCCGGCAAGCGGTGTGGACGCCGTCGGTGGCTTCGCTCTTCGGCCAGGTGCCGTTGCGGCAGGAGAACGCGTATCTGTCGATCGGCGAACGTTGCAACGCCAATGGCTCGAAGCGTTTCCGCGAGTTTCAGGAGAAGGGCGACTGGGACGGCGCCGTCGAAATGGCGCGTGCCCAGGTTAAGGACGGCTCGCACGCGCTCGACCTGTGCACCGCGTTCGTCGGCCGCGACGAGGTGGCCGACATGAGTGCGGCGATGACCAAGCTTACGAACGGCGTCAACGCGCCGCTGTCCATCGACACGACCGAGCTGCCGGTGCTCGAAGCCTCGCTCAAGCTTTACGGCGGCAAGCCGATCATCAACTCGATCAATCTCGAGGACGGCGAAGAGACGCTCGAAAAGAAAGTGCGCTTGGCCAAACGTTTTGGCGCCGCGTGCATCGCCTTGACCATCGACGAAGAGGGCATGGCCAAGGAGGCGGCGCGCAAGATCGCGCTCGCCAAGCGCATCCATGAACTGGCGAGCGTCAAGCTCGGCCTGGCGCCATCGGATCTGCTGTTCGATCCGCTCACCTTCACCATCTGTACCGGCAACGAGGATGATCGCCGCCTCGGTCTCGAGACGCTCGAGGCGATCGAAGGCATCGCCAAGACGCTGCCCGAATGTCAGATCATCCTCGGCCTATCGAACATCTCGTTCGGCCTCGCGCCGGCGGCACGTAGCGTGCTCAATTCCGTGTTCCTCGAAGAGGCGCTGAAGCGCGGCATGACCGGCGCCATTCTGCACGTTTCCAAGATCGTGCCGTTCCATCGCATTCCCGAGAACGAGGCGCAAACCGCGCTCGATCTGATCTACGACCGGCGCAAGCCGGGCTACGATCCGTTGCACGCGTTCATCGCGCTGTACGAGAACCGCACCGAGGCGAAGGCGGAAAAGAAGGAGCGGCCAGTGTCGCTCGAAGAGCGGCTCAAGGCGCGGATCGTCGATGGCGACCGCTCCGGTCTCGAAGCCGATCTCGAGGCGGCGCTGACGCGCATGGGGCCGCTCGACATCATCAACAATATCCTGCTCGAAGGCATGAAGACTGTCGGCGAACTGTTCGGCGCCGGCAAGATGCAGCTGCCTTTCGTCCTGCAGTCGGCGGAGACGATGAAGGCCGCCGTCGCCTATCTCGAGCCGCATATGGAGCGGATCGAAGGCGCCGAAAAAGGTACCATCGTGCTGGCGACGGTGAAGGGCGACGTGCACGATATCGGCAAGAACCTGGTCGACATTCTGTTGACCAACAACGGCTACAAGGTCGTCAACCTCGGCATCAAGCAGCCGCTCAACTCGATTCTCGAAGCCGCCGAAAGCCACAGCGCCGACGCTGTCGGCATGTCGGGCCTCTTGGTCAAATCGACCGTGGTGATGCGCGAAAATCTCGAAGAGATGACCCGACGCGGCCTCGGCCTGCCGGTCATTCTCGGCGGCGCGGCATTGACCCGCCGCTATGTCGAGGAGGATTGCGCCAAGGCCTATGGTACGGGCGCGGTCGCCTATGCCCGCGACGCGTTCGACGGCCTGGCGTTGATGAACAACGTCGTCAACGGCACGTTCTTGAGCACGGTTGCGGCGCAGCGCGAAAAGAGCAAGGACCGGCCGGTCAACGAGTCGCGCCGGCTGGGCCGCGCCGCCGAGCCGCGCGTCCTGCGCCCGCTCGATCTTGAGGAAATCCGCTTGCGCCGCGCAGAGCTCGCACGGGGTGTGGCGGTGCCGCAGCCGCCGTTCTGGGGCCCGCGGACCATCGCGCGCGTGCCGCTCAAGACGATCGTGCCCTATCTCAACGAGCGCATGCTTTACCAATTCCACTGGGGATACCGGAAGCAGGGCCGCACGCTCGACGAATTCAAGGCCTGGGCGAAGCAGGAATTGCGACCGGTGCTCAACGAATTGTTCGAGCGCGTCGCCAAGGAGGACATCCTGGTGCCGCAAGCGACCTACGGCTATTGGCCGTGCGCGTCGGCGGGCGACGAGCTCGTGCTCTACGATCCCGACAGCGGCAACGAGACGGCGCGGTTCTCGTTTCCGCGCCAGAACAAGCCAGGCGGCCTGTGCATCGCCGATTTCTTCCGCGACATCACCGCCAACGAGCGCGACGTGGTCGCGCTTCAGGTCGTCACCATGGGCCGCGGCGCGTCGGAAGTCGCGCGGCAATGGTTCGCCGACAACCGCTACAAGGACTATCTCTATCTGCACGGCTTGTCGGTCGAGATGGCCGAGGCGCTCGCCGAATATCTGCATCAGCGCATCCGCGCCGAAATGGGTTTTGCCGCCGAGGAGGCGCGCGATATCGAAGGCCTGTTGCGCCAGGAATATCGCGGCAGCCGTTATTCGTTCGGCTATCCCGCCTGCCCCGATCTGGCGCAGCAGCGGCAGTTGCTGACGCTCCTCCGGGCGCAGGAAATCGGCGTCAGCCTCACCGAAGAGGACCAGCTCGATCCCGAGCAGTCGACCTCGGCGATCGTCGTCCTGCATCCGCAGGCCAAATACTTCTCGGTCTAGGGCGCGCCCTAGTTGCCGGTCGGCAGCCAGGTCATGGCGCCGGTCCATTTGAGCCACAGCACCGCGAAGACCAGCGACAGCAGCGTGAACGGCACGGCGGCGCGCGCATATTCCGCGTTCGACAGCCGGACGCCCAGCGTCTTGGCGCGTTCAACGACAATGACGTTGGCGACGGAGCCCAGCAGCAACAAGTTGCTGGCGAGCGACGTGATCAGCGCCAGGCCGTAAAGCTCGCCCGCCGGTGGGCTCGGCCAGATTTGCATCAGGAACATGACCCACGGCACCGTGCCGATGACGTTGCTCATCACCAGCGTCAACGGCGTCAGCACGATCAAGCTGTCGGGGCCCAAGCCGATGGACTGCAGGCCCGACAACGCCGAAAACGGTATGCCCGTATCGGCGAGCGTGCCGGTGACGGCGAACAGGCAGAGAAACAGCAGCACCAGCGGCCAGTCGACCGCGGCGATCATCGTGCGGCTGGTGAACTTGCGGTTCGACAGCAGCACCGCGGCGATAAGCATGCCGCCGATCTCGCGCGGCAGCGGCGTCGCGAACAGGATCAGCATCGCACCGAGCGCGATCAGGCCCTTGATCGTCTGGTTGCGGTCGTGCGGATGGCGCGGCAAATCGACCGCGGCCTGGCTTGCCGCCAATTCGGTCGCGCCGATGCGGTCGCGCCACATCATCCAGACGACGCCGTAGACGCAGCCGAGCCCGACCAGCGCCGGCACCAGGCAGGCGACGAGGAAGCCGTGAAAGCTCAAGCCGCCCATCTGGCCGATCAGGATATTCTGCGGATTGCCGATGAAGGTCGCGGCGGAGCCGGCGTTGCTCGCGCCGATGAGCGCGATGAGGAATGGTCGCGGATCGAGATTGCGCGCCTGCGCGCCGGCGATCAGCAGCGGCGCCATGGTGAACGCGACCAGGTCGTTGACCAGGAATGCCGACAACACGCCGCAAACCACGACCGTCAGGCCGAGCAGAACGGCCGGGTCGTCGCTTTGCGCCATCAGCCAGTCACAGCAGATTTCGAAGAAGCCCGAGGCGACGAACTGTGCCGAAATGATCATCAATCCGAACAGCAGCACCAACGTTGGCGCGTCGATGCTGGAGCCGAGCTCGTCCAGGGTGACCTGCTGACTGGCCAGCAAGGCGACGAAACCGAGCAGCGCGATGCCGGTGCGGTCCACCGACAGCCAGGGCAGGCGCCCGGCGGCCATGCCGACATAGGTCAGCAGAAAAACGATAATGATGACTGCGTTGTGCATGGACCGGAGGCATGAAGCGCGCTGCAAGGGACGGTGCGGCGGGCTGGCTCATCTATAGGGCAAAGCCGGCGCGGCGCGGAAGGGCGGCGCCCTTGCCCATCGTCACATTGCGTAAAAGTGTGTTCCGGCGACCACGGTTTGCCCCCGCGCGGCGCCCACGGGCCCTGTTACGGCAGCACTTTGAGCTTCCAGAAGGCGAATCCGACCATACGCAGTAGCAGCCAGCCGTGGCAGAACCGCGAGATGTTGGTCGCACCGTAGGTGCGGGCGGCGTAACGGAAGGCACTTCGACGACTTTGAGCGAAACTTTCGACGCACCGAAGATGAGATCGAAATCGCCGAACGGGTCGAATTCGCCGAAATAGGCACGACCCTTGGCGATGCGCTCGTAATGCTGCCGCCGAAGCGCCTTGGTGCCGCAGAGCGTGTCGGTGAAGCGCTGATTGAGCAGCCAGGTGAACAACAGCGAGAACAGGTGGTTGCCGATGCGGTTGATGAGCCGCATCGAATCGTGCTCCAGCGGATAGACCAGCCGCGTGCCGTTGATGAATTCGCCGTAGCCGGCGGCGAGCGGCGCATAGAATTTCGGCAGCTCTTCCGGCGCCGTCGTCATATCGGCGTCGAGGATCATCAGCATGTCGCCGCGCGCGTGCGCGAAGCCTTTGCGTACCGCGTTGCCTTTACCCCTTCCGTCTTGCTTGAACAGCTTGATATCGCGTCCGGGATTGGCGGCCTTGATGCGCACGATCTCGTCCCAGGTTCCGTCGCTGCTGCCGCCTTCGACGAAGACGATTTCGATATCGTCGCAGAATTGCGGAATGCGCGCGACGATCGCCGGAACGTTGCCGCGCTCGTTGCGGCACGGCACGATGATGCTCGCCGATAGATTCTCGCGCTCGCCGCTCGGCCGCGGTCGCGCCACCAGATAGTGCCGCAGGCACAGTTTGCGGATGAACGGCAGCGTCGCGATCACGCGGTTGATCAGTGTGCCGATGCCGAACAGCCGCTTGGGGATCAGCTGGCGCCATTCGGTGCGCACCGGCTCGAACCCCGCCAGCTCGAGAAGGTTGGCGATGTCCGCCGGCCGTAGCCAGTTGGTCAGCGGCTCGGGCATGCGCAGCTTGAAGATTTCGGCCAGTCGCAGCACCGGCTCCCACAGATAATTGTGATAGGCGACGACGAGGCGCGTGTCGGGACGGCACAGCGCCAGCAGGCTTTGGAACGTCCCTTGGCAATCGTCGAGCATGCCGATGGCATCGGCGATGACGATGGCGTCGAACGGGCCCGGCAGGCCGGCGACCGTCGCCGGATCCTCGATGTCGCCGACGACGAAATCGAGCGCCGGATACGCCGCGCGGGCGCGCGCGATCATCGGCTCCGAGATGTCGACGCCGACGCCTTTCTCGGGCTTCAGCGCGGCCAGCAGCCCGCCGGTGCCGCAGCCGATCTCGAGCACGCGCAAGCCTTGCGGAATCAGGAATCCGAGATAGCGACGGTCGTCGTCGTGGAAGGCGCGGTTCTTGGCGATGAACGCGTCGCGCTCGGGCGCCCAGCGGTCTGAAATCTCGCGCAGGCGCTGTTTGCGCGGAGATAGGGGCCGCGCCGTGGCGGTGGTGGCGTCTGCGAGCATGCGCGGTCGAGATATACGCGAGTCGCTTCCGCGGTGCCACAAAGCCGTTGCGAATGGCCGCCATCCGCAAAGAGCGGCGGCGCTGGCCGGCGTGGTCGGTTAACATCGTTGCGCATGTCCGGTTTTGTCACCCGGCCGATGGTCGTCGCCCTGATCGTCGCCTGCGGCCTGTTCATGGAAAACCTCGACGGCACGGTGATCACCACCGCCTTGCCGACCATGGCGGCGTCCTTCGGCGACACGCCGGCGCGGCTCAGCCTCGGCGTGACCGTCTACATGATCAGCCTCGCCATCTTCATTCCGATCAGCGGCTGGGTTGCCGACCGGTTCGGCGCGCGCACGGTGTTCCGCGCCGCGATCGCCGTGTTCACCGTCGGCTCGGTCCTTTGCGGCCTGACGCACAATTTGCTCGAGCTGGCGGGCGCGCGCATCGTCCAGGGCATCGGCGGCGCGATGATGGTGCCGGTCGGCCGGCTCATTCTGTTGCGCAGCGTGTCGAAATCCGAGCTCGTGCGCGCCATGGCCTATCTCACGGTGCCGGCGCTGTTGGGGCCGGTGCTCGGTCCGCCGGTCGGCGGCTTCATTACGACCTACGCCGATTGGCGGTGGATTTTCTTTCTCAATGTGCCGATCGGCATCCTCGGCATGGTGCTGGTCACGCTGCTCATCGACAATACCAAGGAAGCTTCCGTTCCAGATCTCGACTGGTTCGGATTTCTGTCGAGCGGCGTCGCCCTGGCGGGCCTGGTCTATGGCCTCGATCTCATCGGCCGGCCGTTGGTCCCGGCGGACGTCATTGTCGTCATTCTGGCGGCCGCCATCCTGCTTGGCGCGATCACCGTGTGGCACGCGTTGCGGCATCCGCATCCGCTGATCGATTTGGCGTTGCTGCGCGTGCCGAGCTATTGCATCAGCATCCTCGGCGGTTCGCTTTTCCGCATCGGTTCGGGCACGCTGCCGTTTCTGTTGCCGATCATGTTGCAGGTCGGCTTCGGCGTCACCGCCTTCACCTCGGGCCTGCTGACCTGTGCCGCGGCGATGGGTTCGTTCACCATGAAGATGGCGGCGCGGCCAATCCTGCGCCGGTTCGGCTTCCGCCGTGTGCTGATCGGCAACGGCATCATCAGCGCTCTCTCGATCACGCTGTGCGCCACCTTCTGGCCGGCGACGCCGCACGTCGTGATCCTGGCCGTGCTGCTGGTCAGCGGCTTCTTCCGCTCTCTGCAATACACCAGCCTCAACACCGTCGCTTATGCCGAGATCGGCCACAGCCGGATGAGCGCCGCGACCAGCGCCGCCAGCATGATGCAGCAGCTGTCGAACGGGCTCGGCGTCGCGTTCGGTGCCCTCATGCTGCAAATCGCGCGGCACTGGGGCGGCGAGCTGACCGTGGCCGATTTCCACGCCGCCTTCGGGTGTGCCGGTCTGGTGGCGCTCGCCGCGGTTGTGATTTTTCTGCGTCTCGACCCGACGGCCGGCGCCGAGATCAGCGGCCATCGTGTCGCCGCGAGCGACATCAAGCCGAGCAGTGCTTGAGACGACCCGCAGCGCGAGCAGGCGTGTGCCCGTCGCCCGTGCTATAGAACGCCATGCCCGAGACCGAATCGGCGCCGGTTGCGCCCGTTTCCACCGCCCTGCCGCCCTATCTCGCCGAGCTCAACGAGGCCCAACGCCGTGCCGTCGACGCGGTGGACGGGCCGGTGTTGGTCCTGGCCGGCGCCGGCACGGGCAAAACCCGGGTGCTGACCGCGCGACTCGGCCATATCCTCGCCACGCGCCGCGCTTGGCCGTCGCAAATCGTCGCCGTCACCTTCACCAACAAGGCGGCGCTCGAGATGCGTACGCGGCTGGAGCGGCTGATCGGCCAGGCCGCCGAAGGCCTGTGGCTCGGCACCTTCCATTCGATCGCCGCGCGCATCCTGCGCCGCCACGCCGAGCTCGTCGGCCTCAAGCCCAATTTCACCATTCTCGATGCCGACGATCAGCTGCGTCTGGTGAAGCAGGTTGCCGCCGCGGAAAACATCGACGAGAAACGGTGGCCGGCCCGCACCATTCTGGGCGCGATCGAACGCTGGAAGGATCGCGGTCTCATGCCCGACAAGGTGACCGATCCGGGCGATCTGGCCGATGGTCGCGCGCTCAAGATCTATCGCCAGTATCAGGATCGGCTACAGACGGTGAACGCCGCCGATTTCGGCGATTTGCTGCTGCATAACCTGACGGTGTTCCAGGCGCGGCCCGAGGTCGCCGCCGAATATCAGGAGCGGTTCCGTTACATCCTGGTCGACGAATACCAGGACACCAACGTCGCGCAATATCTCTGGCTGCGGCTGCTGGCGCAGAAATACAAGAACCTGTGCTGTGTCGGCGACGATGACCAGTCGATCTATTCCTGGCGCGGCGCCGAAATCGGCAACATTTTGCGCTTCGAGAAGGATTTCCCGGGCGCGCAGATCGTCCGGCTCGAGCAGAACTACCGCTCGACGCCGCATATCCTGGCGGCGGCCTCGGCGCTGATCGCCAAGAACGCCGGCCGGCTCGGCAAGACGCTGTGGACCACCGCCAACGAAGGCGAGCGCGTCTTGCTGCGCGGCCTATGGGACGGCGAGGAAGAAGCGCGCTGGGTCGGCGACGAGATCGAAAGCCTACAGCGCAAGGGCGAACGGCTGTCGCAGATCGCTATCCTGGTGCGCGCCGGTTTCCAGACGCGCGAGTTCGAGGAACGCTTCATCCAGATGGGCCTCGCCTATCGCGTCGTCGGCGGCCCGCGTTTTTATGAACGCCAGGAAATCCGCGATGCGCTCGCCTACCTACGCCTCGTGCATCAGCCGGCCGACGATTTCGCCTTCGAGCGCGTCGTCAACACGCCGCGCCGTGGCATCGGCACTCAGACGTTGCAGGCGCTGCATCACTTGGCGCGCAGCGAGCGGATTTCGCTGAGCGACACGGCGGCGCGGCTGATCGCGACCGACGAACTCAAACCGGCGGCGCGCAAGGCGCTCGGCGGCTTTCTCACCGATGTGGTGCGTTGGCGCGGCCTGGTCTCGTCGATGCCGCATACCGAGTTGGTCCAGATCGTGCTCGACGAATCGGGCTATACCGCGATGTGGCAGGCGGACAAATCGCCCGACGCGCCCGGCCGGCTCGAGAACCTGAAGGAACTGGTCGGCGCCATGGACGAGTTCGAAAATCTCGCGGGCTTCCTCGATCACGTCAGCCTGGTGATGGAGAACGCCGAGCAGAGCGGCGGCGACATGGTGAGCCTGATGACACTACACGGTGCCAAGGGCCTCGAATTCGACGTCGTGTTCCTGCCCGGGTGGGAGGAAGGCCTGTTCCCGAACCAGCGCTCGCTCGACGAGCACGGCATGAAGGGCCTTGAGGAGGAGCGGCGGCTCGCCTATGTCGGCCTGACGCGCGCGCGCCGCCGCGCCTATGTCGCTTATGCCGCCAACCGGCGCATCCACGGGCAATGGCAGACGACGCTGCCATCGCGCTTCATCGCCGACCTGCCGCAGGACCACACCGAAATGAACGCCGAACCCGGTTTGCAGCCGCGCGCCGCCGGTTTCGCGCCCGCCGGGCTCGACGAGGATTGGCAGCCGACGCCGCTGCTGCGCCGCCGGCCCGAACTGGCGCGGCTGTTGATGCAGGGACGGCGCGATATTCCGCCGTCGCCGCCCAAGACCGGCGTCAAGTTCGCTGCCGGCGACCGCGTCTTCCACCGCAAATTCGGTCTCGGCACGGTGCGCGCCGCCGACGGTGGCAAGCTGTCGATCGCGTTCGATCAGGCCGGCGACAAGATGGTGATGGACAGCTTCGTGGAGAAGGCGTGAGCGGCAGCGCGCTCTGGCGGGTCAGTGTCGACGTCGCCGATGCCGAAGCCGCCGAAACCGCGGCCGCGGCACTCGACGGGCTTTGCGGCGCGGTTAGCGCCTTCGAGCAGCCGGATGGCGCCTGGCGGGTCGAAGGGCTGGCGGCGACGCCGCCTGAACACGGCGCCATCGTCGCGCGGCTGGCGCTGGCATGGAGGGGTCGCGGTGAGGCGCCTTCGGTCGCGGTCGAACGGCTGCCGGCGCGCGACTGGCTCGGCGAGAATCAGGCGAGCTTCGTGCCCTTTCGGGTCGGTCGCTTTTTCGTCCATGGCGGCAATTTCGCCGGCCGTGCGCCGGGCGGCACCGTGCCGCTGTTGATCGACGCGGCGACCGCCTTCGGCACCGGCGAGCACGGCTCGACCAAGGGGTGCCTGTTGGCGCTGTCGCGCCTGATGCGTCCGCGCCGCGTTCTCGACATGGGTACCGGCACCGGCATCTTGGCGATCGCTGCTGCCAAACGTTTCCGCCGTCATATTTTGGCCGCCGACATCGAGGCCGAAGCCGTCCGCGTCGCCGGCATCAATGCCATGCGCAATGGCGTCGCGGCCCGCATCCGGCCGGTCCGCGCCGGCAATTATCGCCGGCGCCTAATCGCGCGCCGCGCGCCCTTCGATCTGGTGCTGGCGAACATCCTGGCGCGGCCGCTGGCGCTGCTGGCGCGCGATCTCGGTCGCGCGTTGGCGTCGCGTGGCGTCGCGGTGCTGGCCGGGCTGCTGCCGCGCCAGGAAGCGCAGGTGTTGACGGCGCACCGCGCGGCCGGGCTTCATCTCGCGGCACGAATCGACGTCGGCGGCTGGCGCACCCTGATCCTGGCGCGCGGCCGCCGCGTGCCGGCGAGCTTCCCGATCCTGCAAAACTAACGAGCGAGCCCCAATGACCCTTCTGCAAGCCCTTGTCATGGCCGTGTTGCAAGGCCTGACCGAGTTGTTTCCCGTGTCGAGCCTGGGTCATGCGGTGGTGCTGCCGCACCTGTTCGGCTGGAACATCGATCAGCGCGGGCCGGATTTCCTGCCCTTCCTGGTGGTGCTGCATATCGGCACCGCGGCGGCGCTACTGGCTTATTTCTGGCGCGATTGGATCGGCCTGGCGCTTGCCTTGTTCGGCCTCGGCCCGCGCGCCGAGCGCCGCGGCCGCCGCCGCGAGCTCGGGCTGATCGTGGTGGCGACCATTCCGGCGGTGATCCTGGGCTTTGCGCTGGAGAAATTGTTCCGCGCGCTGTTCGGCACGCCGGTGGTGGCCTCGGCGTTCCTGATCGTCAACGGCGGCCTGCTGTTCTTCGGCGAGCGCCTGCGCCGCGCCGGCCGCAGCGTGCGCAAGATCGAAAGCATGCGCTGGCGCGACGCGATCTATATCGGCCTGTGGCAATCGACGGCGCTGATTCCGGGCATTTCACGCTCGGGCGCGACCATGGTCGGCGGCCTTTTGGCGGGCCTGCATCACGAGGATTCGGCGCGTTTTTCGTTCCTCATTGCGACGCCGGTGATCGCCGGCGCTGCCGTGCTTGAGGTGCCGAAATTGCTCCACGCCGGCGGTAGCTTCGGCCCGGTGGCATGGCTCGCCGGTGTCGTCGCCGGCATCGTCGCGTTTTTGAGCGTCTGGTTCCTGATGCGCTATTTCAAGCGGCACGATTTCGAGGCGCTCGACCCCTTCGCCTGGTACTGCTGGACCTTCGGTGTCGTCTCGCTGGCGCTGCTGCTGTTCGTGCTCTAGACGACGCGCTCGGACACCAGCGGACAAACCAGCTCGCCGTCGCCGGTTTCGATCTGGATGGTGGCGTGGCCGATGGCGAAACGCCGGTCGAGCTCGCCGATCAGCGCGGACAAGGCGACATCGCCGGGATGACCTTCTGGCATCACCAGATGCACGGTCAGCGCCGTTTCGGTCGTGCTCATCGGCCAGATGTGCAGATCGTGGACCGCCGCGACGCCAGGCATGGCAGAGAGCTGGGCGCGCACCGCCGCCGGATCGATCTGATGCGGCACGGCGTGCAACGCCATCGCCAGACCGCGCTGCAACAGCCGCCAGGTGCCGACGACGATGACGACGGCGATTGCCAAGCTGACCACCGGATCGAGCCGCAGCCAACCGGTCGCGATGACGAGCGCGCCCGACGCGGCAACGCCGAGGCTGATGCCGGCGTCGCTCATCGCGTGGACGAACGCGGTCTTGAGGTTGAGATCGTGCTGGTTGCCGCCGCGTGACAGCAGCAAGGCGATGACGCCATTGACGACGACGCCGGCCAGTGCCACGACGATGACGGTCTCGCCGGCAACCGGCGTCGGCGCGGCCAGGCGGCGAATCGCCTCGGCGGCGATCGCGCCGACGGCGATCAGCAGGATGATGGCATTGAGCAGCGCGGCGAGGATCGATGAGCTGCCGAGGCCGTAGGTGAAGCGGTGGCTGGGCTCGCGGCGCGCGAGCTGCGTCGCGGCGAAGGCGGCGCCGAGGCCCAGCGCGTCGCCGAAATTGTGGCCGGCATCGGCGAGCAGCGCCATCGAGCCGCCGAGCCAACCGAACAAAGCTTCGGCGGCGACGAAGGCGAGATTAAGCGCAACCGCAAATACAAACAGCGCCGCGTTGCCCGCGGCGCTGTGATGCATATGATCGTGATGATCGTGCGCGTCGCCCATCGCCCTACTGTGCCCCCGATTTGAAGGCAAGGCGAGGGGCGGCGGTCAGCCGCGCTTAGTGCGCGTGCGAGGTCCGGCCGGGCTTCGCCCAGACCGGCGCGCGCGCCGGACGCGGATGGCTCAGCACATAGGGGATCTCGGCGCGATTGATGCCGATATCCGCCAACGACCGGTCGTCGAGCGACGCGAGCTCGGCATAGGCCCGCTGGCGCTCGCGCCACGTCGCATAGCGCCGGGCAAGGGCACGGGAGGCTTGGCCAATGAGGCTCAACATGGCTTGAATCCTTGGTTTAGAAGCTTTATCGCACTGCACAAAAGATAATACTTATCGACCTATTGTGCGGCGCAATATTGGTATACCAGGCCCGCGACCGACGCATCGCGGGGCGGTGGAAACGGTAAATCGGGGCCGATTTGCTATTCTCGGCCGCATGGATGCGCGCCAGATCAGCGGCGAGATGCCGGCCAAGGAATCCAGCGCCGAGAAACTCGCTCGGCTGCGCGCCGAGCTGACGCGCCAAGGCGTTGCCGGCTTCATCGTGCCGCGTGCCGACGAGCATCAGGGCGAATACGTGCCGCCGTCGGCCGCACGCCTGGGGTGGCTGACCGGCTTCACCGGCTCGGCCGGGCTCGCGGTTGTGCTACGCGACAAGGCGGCGGTGTTCGTCGATGGCCGCTACACGCTCCAGGCCGAGGCGCAGGTCGATGGTGCGCTCTATGAGCGCCGTCACTTGGTCGAGCAGCCGGCGACCGATTGGATTGCCGCCAACCTGAAAGCGGGTGAGACGCTCGCCTACGATCCGTGGCTGCTGACGCCGGGCGAGATGGAGCGCTATCGCGCCGCCTGCGTTCGCGCCGGCGGCAAGCTGGCGCCGCTCGCCGGTAATCCCGTCGATGCGGTCTGGCAAGATCGGCCAGCACCGCCGATAGCGCCGGCGGTGCCGCATCCGCTTGAATTCGCGGGCAAGAGCAGCGACGACAAGCGTCGCGCGCTGGCGCAGCGCCTCGCGTCCGACAAGCTCGACGCCGCGGTGCTGACCGCGCCGGATTCGATCGCGTGGCTGCTCAATATCCGCGGCGGCGACGTCGAATATTCGCCGCTGCCGTTGTCGTTCGCCATCCTCCATGCCGACGCTTCGGTCGATCTGTTCATCGACAAGCGTAAGCTCTCGTCCGGAATGGCGCGGCATCTCGGCAATCAGGTCCGCCATAGCGAGCCCGCCCAGCTAAGTGTGGCACTGGCGGCGTTCGGCAAAGCCAAGAAGCGCGTGCTTGCTGATCCGGCCACCTGCGCCTCTTGGATCTTCGATCGGCTGAGCGAGGCCGGTGCAACCATCCAGCGCGGCGCCGATCCGTGCCAGCTCCCGAAGGCGTGCAAGAACGCTGCCGAGCTTGCGGGCACCCGGCAGGCACACCGGCGCGACGGCGCGGCGCTGACACGGTTTCTGGCGTGGCTCGCCCGAGAGGCGCCGGGCGGCAAGCTGACGGAAATCGCCGCGTCCGATCGGCTCGAACAGTTCCGCAGTACGGGCGAGCATTTCAAGGGGTTGAGCTTTCCGACGATTTCCGGCGCCGGTGCCAACGGCGCGATCGTCCATTATCGCGCGTCGCGCGAGAGCGAGCGGCGGCTCGAATCCGGCATGCTCTATCTGGTCGATTCCGGCGCGCAGTATCTCGACGGCACCACCGACGTCACGCGCACCGTCGCCATCGGCAAGCCGTCAGCCGAGATGCGCGACCGCTTCACCCGCGTGCTCAAAGGCCATATCGCGCTGGCCGCGTGCCGGTTTCCGCAGGGCACCACGGGCTCGCAGCTCGATACGCTGGCGCGCACGCCGCTCTGGGAAGCAGGTTTGGACTACGATCACGGCACCGGCCACGGCGTCGGCTCTTATCTCGGTGTGCACGAAGGGCCGCAGCGCATCGCCAAGACGCCGAACGCGCAGCCGCTGTTGCCTGGCATGATCGTCTCGGACGAGCCCGGCTATTACAAAACCGGCGAATACGGCATCCGCATCGAGAACCTCATCGTGGTGACGCCCATCCAAGGTGCCAACACGAACGGCAAGCCGATGCTCGGTTTTGAGACACTGACGCTGGCGCCCTACGACCGCGCGCTGATCGAACCGGCTTTGCTCGACGCCACGGAGGTTGCCTGGATCGACGCCTATCACGCGCGGGTGCGGACGGAGCTCACGCCCTTGGTGGATAAGGAAACCGCCGCCTGGTTGGAAGCGGCGACCCGGCGGCTGTCCAGCGCCTGAGGGCTGTGGCACAATGATCCAAGGCTTGCGAGGAACGCCATGATCCATCTGCACGACATCCGTTACGTCCGCATGGGGACCCGCGATCTCGATACGGCGATCGCCTTCGCCACCAAAGTTGTCGGGCTCGAGCTCGCCGCCAAGGAAGGCAAGTGGGCCTACTTCAAGAGCGATAAGGTGGCGGTACGCGGCGACACGCGCGACCACACGCTCGCCTATTTCGAGGGCGATCCGGCCGATCACACCATCGGCTTCGAGCTCAAGCATGCGGACGATCTTGACAAGGTTGGCGCCGAACTCGACAACGCCAAATATCCGGTGCGGCTCGGCACCAAGGACGAGAGCGATCAGCGGCGAGTCAAGGCGTTCATCGCGACACAGGATCCGACCGGCAACAAAATCGAAATCCTGGCGCGGCCTTACAACAGTGGCGTGCGCTATTTCCCAGGCCGCGACGCCGGCATCACCCATTTCAGCCATATAGGCCTCAACACCACCGATCCGAAGCGCGACGAAAAATTCTGGACGACGGTGTTCAACGCCCGCGTCTCCGACTGGCTCGGCGACACGCCGCTGTTCCGCATCCACACCGCGCATCACTCGGTGGTGCTGTTCCCGACGACGCGGCCGGGCATCCAGCACATCAATCACCAGGTCGAGGACATCGATGACGTGATGCGCTCCTGGTATTTCCTCAAGGAACGCAACGTCAACATCGTCTTCGGTCCCGGCCGCCATCCGCTTTCGGGCGCGATGATGGTCTATTTCGAAGGGCCGGACGGGATGGTGTTCGAGTATTCGGTGGGCGTGAAGCACATCATGCCCGAGGACGAGGCGACTTATCGCCCGCGCCAGTTCCCGTTCGAGCGCTATGCCCTCGACATGTGGGGCTCGTTGCCGACCGTCTCCGGCTTCGCGGAAAAGAAGCCCGAGCGCGAGAAAATGCGCGTCGTGGTGTGAGCGCGGCTAACCCCGCGCCAGCTTCAGCCATTCATCTTCAGTCAGCATCTGGACGCCGAGCGCCTTGGCCTTGGTGGCCTTGGACCCGGGCGCCGCTCCTACCACGACATAGCTCGTCTTGGCTGAAACGCTTGAGGTGACGGTCGCGCCCAGCGCTTCGGCGCGGGTGGTGGCTTCTTTGCGCGACATGGCCTGCAATTCGCCGGTGAAAACGATGGTCTTGCCTGCCAGCGGCGCATTGCCGGCGGCGGGTGCCGCGTAATCGTTGATGTCGATCTCGGCTTCGAGCTCGTCCAGAACCTTGCGGTTATGTCTCTCGCCAAAGAATCCCACGACGTCGGCAGCGGTATCCTCGCCGATGCCGTGCAGGTTCAACAGCTCCGGCCAGGCCGCGCTGTCCTTGTCCTTGGCCGCGGTCATCGCCGCGCGAAAGCGGGTGAAGCTGCGGTAGTGCCGCGCCAGGAGCTTGGCGGTCGCCTCGCCGGTCTGGGGAATGCCGAGGGCATAAATGAAGCGGTCGAGCGGCATGGTTTTGCGCGATGCGATGGCGGCGATCAGTTTCTGTGCGCTCAATTTGCCCCAGCCTTCGCGTTCCTCGATCTGCTCGGCTTTTAGGCGGAAAATGTCAGTCGGGCTGCGGATCAGCTTGTCCTGCCAGAATTCGGCGATATGCTTTTCGCCCATGCCTTCGATATCGAAGGCATCCCGCGACACGAAATGCTTCAAGCGCTCCACCGCCTGAGCCGGGCAGGTGAGGTTGGTGCAGCGCCAAGCCGCTTCGCCTTCCTCGCGGACGGCGGGGCTACCGCATTCCGGGCATTCGTGCGGAAACTTGTATTTGGGCCGCTTCGCGTGCGCCGCGTCCTCGACCACGCCGACGATCTGCGGAATGACGTCGCCGGCGCGTTGCACGATCACGGTATCGCCCACGCGCACGTCCTTGCGCGCGATCTCGTCCTCGTTGTGCAGCGTAGCGTTGCTGACCACGACGCCCCCGACCGTCACAGGCTCCAGCTTGGCCACCGGCGTCAGCGTGCCCTGGCGGCCGACTTGGATCTCGATCGCCTTCAGCACCGTACGCGCTTGTTCGGCGGGGAATTTATGGGCGATCGCCCAGCGCGGCGCGCGACTGACAAAGCCCAGCCGTTCCTCCAGATCGAGGTCGTTGACCTTATAGACGACGCCGTCGATGTCGTAATCGAGGTTGGCGCGCTGTTCGGCCAGCTTCGCGTGCACGTTCAGCGCCGCGTCGACGCCGTGACAAAGCTTGGAGAGCGGATTGATGGCGAAGCCCCATTCCTTGAACTTGGCCAATGCGTCGGAATGGGAATGGGCGAAGCCTTTGCTGGCTTCGCCCCAGGCATAGGCGAAGAAATACAACGGCCGCGTCGCGGTGATGGCGGGGTCGAGCTGACGCAGCGATCCCGCGGCGGCGTTGCGCGGGTTGGCGAAGGCGGGCTCGCCCGCCTTGACCCGCTCGGCGTTCAGTTCGGCGAATAGGTGCTTCACGAAATAGACTTCGCCCCGCACCTCAATCGTGTCGGGCCAGCCCTTGCCTTTCAGTTCCTGAGGCACGGTTTTCACGGTCCGGATGTTCGCGGTCACGTCCTCGCCGGTGACGCCGTCGCCGCGGGTGGCGCCGAGCACCAGACGGCCTTTTTCGTAGCGCAGCGAGCAGGAGAGGCCGTCGATCTTGGGCTCGGCCATGATGGCGATCGTGTCCGGCTCAACGCGTGCCACGTCCTTGGGGTCGCGGAAGAAATTGCGCACGCCTTGGAAGAATTCGCGAACCTCGTCGTCGTTCATCGCATTTTCCAGCGACAACATCGCGTGCGCGTGGCGCACCTTGGCAAAACCGCCGGCGGGCGGCGCGCCGACGCGTTTCGACGGGCTGTCGGCACGGACGAGATCGGGAAAGCGCGCCTCGATCGCGGTATTGCGCCGGCGCAGCGCGTCGTAATCGGCGTCGGCGATCTCGGGTGCGTCTTTCTGGTGATAGAGCTTGTCGTGTTGCGCGATTTCCGCGGCAAGACGCTTCAGCTCCGCCTTGGCTTCGGCTGGGCTGAGCTTGTCGACTGCGGTTTCCCCCGATAACGCGCGGCTCACGCCCGCGCTCCGGCCATCAGCGAGGCGGCGGCGGCGCGGGCTTCGGCGGTGATCGACGCGCCCGACAGCATGCGCGCGATTTCCTCGCGCCGCGCGTCGGCCGACAGTTCTTCGACGCGGGTCGATGTCTTCTGTGCTGCCTGACTCTTCTCGACCCGCCAGTGATGCGCGCCGCGCGCCGCGACCTGCGGCGAATGGGTGACGACCAGGACCTGGAGCTCCTGGCCGAGGCGATGGAGGCGGTCGCCGACCGCCGCCGCGACCGCGCCGCCAATGCCGCTGTCGACTTCGTCGAAAACCAGGGTCGGCACCGGCGAGGTGCGCGCCAGCACGACCTTGAGCGCCAGCATGAAACGCGACAGCTCGCCGCCCGACGCCACCTTGGCCAAAGGCCCGGCCGGCGCGCCCGGGTTCGTAGCCACTTCAAAATGAACCCGTTCGCGGCCGTGCGGACCCCATTCGGCCTCGCCGAGCGCAGTCAGTACCGTGGCGAAACGCGCCTTTTCGAGCTTGAGGGGCTTCAATTCCTTCATCACCGCCGGATCGAGCTTGGCGGTGGCGGCACGGCGCGCGGCCGAGATCTTGTCTGCGGCCTTGAGGTACGCCTCGCGGGCAGCATCGGCGGCGCGCTTGAGCGCGGTGACGCCGTCGCCGCCGGCCTCGAGCGCACCGAGCTTGGCACCGATCTCGGCCCGTAATCCGGCCAAGCCGTCGACCGACACATTGTGCTTGCGCGCCAGCGCACGAAGCGCGAACAGCCGCTCTTCGATCTGCTCCAAGCGATTCGTATCGCCGCCGAGCGTGCGGACCTGATCTTCGAGCGCGGTCGCGGCTTCGCGCGCTTCGACGGCGGCGCGTTCGAGCGCGGCCGCCGCGGCGTCGAGCCGCCCGCCGGCCTTATCCTTGACGCGCGCGACCTGGCGCAACGCCGCCTGCAACGCGCGCTCGCCGCCGCGTTCGCCGGCAAGTTCGGCGAGCGCCGCTTCCAGCGCTTCGGTTAGCCGCTCGCGGTTCTGCATCAAGGCGCGTTCGTCGGCCAGGCTGGTTTCTTCGCCCGCCTTCGGGTCGAACGAGTCGAGTTCGGTCATTGCATGCCGCAGAAACGCTTCTTCGGCTTGCGCCGCCTGGAACCGTTGCGCCGCGGCTTCGTGGTCGGCAACGGTGGCGCGCCAGGTTTGCCAGGCGTCGGCTAGCGTCCGGCTGTCGGCTTCGCCGACGCCGTAGGCGTCGAGCGCATCACGGTGCGTCGCGGGATCGAGCAAGCCGCGCTGGGCGAACTGGCCTTCGATCTCGACCAAGGCCTCGCCAATCTGGCGCAGCAAGGCCACGCTCACCGGCTGGTCGGCGATGAAGGCACGACTGCGGCCGTCGCCGCCGACCATCCGGCGCAGCACCAGCGTGTCGTCATCGACGGTGACGCCGGCATCTTGCAGGGCGGCCCGTGCCGGATGCTTGGCCGGCAAGGTGAACTCGGCGCTCACGGTCGCTTGTTCGGCGCCGCGGCGCACCAGTCCGCTTTCGGCGCGCACGCCGAGCGCCAGGCCAAGCGCGTCCAAAAGGATGGATTTTCCGGCGCCGGTCTCGCCGGTCAGCACGCATAAACCCGGCCGGAATGAAAGATCGAGCCGGTCGATCAGCACGACGTCGCGGATGGAAAGGCTGATCAGCATGGAAGCGAAATGATATCGCCGCGCACCGGCCGAGGCCAGCGGGGCCGGAGGCGATGCGACTCGTCTAAAAGACGACGCTCAGCATCTTGCCGAACCAGCCTTGATTATCTTTGTTGTTCGCCGCGGCTGGTGGCGTAGCGCTGCCGTTGACCGCGACTTCCTGGCCGGTCACGAGCGTATAGGTGGCAGCGTACCACGGACTGCCCGGATAGTTGTAGCCGAGCACCGCGGCGGTGCGTTTGGCCTCGTCCTTGAGGCCGAGCGCCAGATAGCACTCGGTCAAACGCTCGAGCGCTTCGGGGGCGTGGGTGGTCGTCTGGTACTTGTCGACCACCGTCTTGAACCGATTGAGCGCCGCCAGGTAATAGCCCTGCTTCTCGTACCAGCGCCCGATCTCCATCTCCTTGCCGGCGAGATGATCGCGCGCCAAGTCGATCTTGAGGTGCGCGTCGCGTGCGTACGGCGTGTTGGGGAAGCGGCGCACGACCTCTTGGAGCGCCTGCATCGCCTGCTCGGTGGTCTTTTGGTCGCGGCCGACATCCTCGATCTGGACGTAATAGTCGAGCGCCTTGAGGTAATACGCATAAGCGACGTCGCGATTGCCCGGATGCAGCTGGATATAGCGGTCGGCGGCGACGATCGAATCGTCGTATTTACTGCCTTGGTAAAGCGTATAGGCCGACATCAGCTGCGCCCGCGTCGCCCAGACCGAATAAGGATGCTGTTGCTCGACTTGGTCGAATGCGTCGGCGGCCTTGGAATAATCTTCGTTCGCCAGCAGATCCATCGCCGAGTTGTAGAGTTCGTCGACCGGCTTCTCGACGTACTTATCGTTCTTGTCGTCGCTGGAGCACCCGGACAGAGCGAGCGCAAGCAGCACGCTGCCGATCAGGGCAGCCGCGTAGCCGCCCGCCGCCGTTCGCCTGAATTGACTAAGAGATCCCACGACCCGTCCTTATACCATGGTGGGCCGGCGCGAGAAAACGGGGACCGAGCGGTGAAGGCTAGGTTT
Organism: Allostellaceae bacterium; assembly: GCA_035934995.1. Taxonomy (GTDB): domain Bacteria; phylum Pseudomonadota; class Alphaproteobacteria; order ATCC43930; family CGMCC-115725; genus REEB95. The sequence goes on along the minus strand of DASYXI010000020.1, from coordinate 106,990 downwards.
GAGGCCGAGTCGGCCTAGGCGACCGCGGCGGCCGGCGCCTGCTCGGTACCGGCGTAGCACCACGCCGTACGATCGGCGAAGAGCGCCGCCAGAAGCTGGCGGTTGAGTGCGTGACCCGAGCGTGTGCCGTGGAAATGGCCGAGCAACGGGGCGCCCGCCAGATAGAGATCGCCGATCGCATCCAGCATCTTGTGGCGGACGAACTCATCGACGTAGCGCAAGCCTTCCTCATTCAGCACGCGATCGCCGGCAACGACCACGGCGTTGTCGAGCGAACCGCCGCGGGCCAGCCCGGCCTCGCGCATGCGCTCGACCTCGTCGAGGAAGCCGAAGGTTCGCGCGGCGCTAAGCTCGTGCTTGAACGTGGCGGGGCAGGGCGACAGCGTCAATTCCTGGCGCCGGATGGCGCTGGACGCGAAATCGATGGCGAAGCTAACCGCAAACTGATCGCGCGGCGCCAGCACCGCCGACTTGCCCGGGGTGCCGACGGAAACCGGCTTGAGCACCCGGATGACGCGACGCGGCGCATCCTGCACGGTCAGGCCGGCGCATTCGATGAGGAAGACGAAGGGCGACGCGCTGCCGTCCATCGCCGGAATTTCCGGCCCGTCGAGCTCGACCATGACATTGTCGACCTCGAGGCCGGCCAGCGCCGCCATCAGATGCTCGATCGTGCCCACCGAATCGCCCTTGCTGTTCGTCAAGGTCGTGCACAACGGCGAGTCGACGACGTTGCGCCAGTCGGCGGCGATTTCGGTATTGCGGTCGCTGCGATAGAAGCGGATGCCGGAATCGGGCGCGGCCGGGCGCAGCGTCATTTCGACGTGCGCACCCGAATGCAGCCCGATCCCACGGCAATGGATCGGCGCTTTCAGCGTCTTCTGCATGTCGGAACTTTGAGCCATTTCCCCGATCACTCCTGAACGAACCAAGGCGTAACGACCGCCTTAACGGGCGGCAAATCACTCTTTATTTCAGTTTGTGACGGAGATATCCGTGTTAAATCAAAACGTTATTCGAAAAGCCGACGTCCGCGCCGGCCCGCGGGAGCCGTCTCCGGCGCCCGCGAGCCGCGCGAATCGTTCAGTTGGCCTGACGGCGGAGGAAGGCCGGGATTTCCAACAGATCCTCGTCCTTCGCCCGCGGCCGCTCGGCCGCCGGTTCCGGCCGGGTGGCAACCAGCGTGGGTTGCATCGGCTGGACCGGTGCGGGTTGCGGTACCGCTTGCGGCCGCGCCGCCGGTGCCGCTTCCGCCTTGACGGCGACCGGCTCGTCCTGCGGATGCAACAAACGGCCGGCGTTGGTCACCCGCTCGAACAGGCTCGGCGTCCGCTTGGCTTGCGGTGCCGGCCGTTGCGGCTGGCGTGCGCCGTTGGCGATCGCCGCGTCGGCGAAAGCGTTGGGCGCCGTGACCGGCCGTACCGGCGCCGGACGGACCATCACCGGCTCGACCGGCTGACGCTGCGGCATGAAGCTGCCGCGGCTCAGCGCCTGAGCCTCGATCGCGTCGACACGCGGCATCGCGGTAACCGCCGCGGCCGGCGCCGGCTCGACCACTTCGGGCTCCGGCTCCGGTTCCGGCGCCAGCACCGGTGCGGCCGCCGCCGGCTGGACGACGTACGGCATCGGCGCCGGTATCGCCGGCGCGACGGCCGACCGTACGGCTTGATCGCGTGCCGCGCGTTCCTTCTGCACCACTTCGAGCGGTTTCGGATGCTCCATCTGATCGGCATCGATGCCGGTCGCCACCACGGAAATCCGCATGCGACCCGCGAGCTTCTCGTCGAACGTTGAGCCAAAGATGATGTTGGCCTCGGGATCGACTTCTTCGCGGATGCGGTTGGCGGCTTCGTCGACCTCATAGAGGGTCATGTCGGGCCCGCCGGTGATGTTGATGAGGACGCCGCGTGCGCCCTTCATCGACACGTCTTCGAGCAACGGGTTCGAGATCGCCGCTTCCGCTGCGTCGATGGCGCGACGATCGCCTTCGGCCTCGCCAGTGCCCATCATCGCTTTGCCCATCTCGCTCATCACCGCCCGGATGTCGGCGAAGTCGAGATTGATCAGGCCCGGCATCACCATCAGGTCGGTCACGCCGCGCACGCCGGCATGCAGCACGTCATCCGCCATCTTGAACGCATCGGCGAACGTGGTGCGTTCATTGGCGACCCGGAACAGGTTCTGGTTCGGGATGATGAGCAGCGTGTCGACGTACTTGGTCATCTCCTCGATGCCGTGTTCGGCTGTCTTCATCCGGTGCGTGCCCTCGAAGTGGAAGGGCTTGGTGACAACGCCAACCGTGAGGATGCCGGCTTCGCGTGCCGCGCGGGCGATGACCGGCGCCGCGCCGGTGCCCGTGCCGCCGCCCATGCCGGCGGTGATGAAGACCATGTTGGAGCCTTCAAGCGCCATCATGATCTCGTCGAGCGCCTCTTCGGCAGCGATCTGGCCCACGTCGGGCCGCGATCCGGCGCCAAGGCCGCGCGTGACGGTAATGCCGAGCTGGATGCGGCGCTCGGCCAGCGACTGCTTCATCGCTTGGGCGTCGGTGTTGCACACGATGAACTCGCATCCGACGAGGTTCGAGCGGATCATGTTGTTGACCGCGTTGCCGCCGGCGCCGCCGACGCCAATCACGGTGAGCCGGGGCCGGAGCTCCAGCTCTTCAGTTGGTACCTTCAGGTTCAACGTCATACTTCCCTCCAAAGCGTCGCCAGAAATGGGTCCCCGTCCACCCGCCTGGCGAAGGGCGGGTCGCCGGTGGTCGGTTCAAAGGTTTTCACGTAGCCAGCCTCCGATTCGGCCAAAGAGGCCGCTTGGCTCCTCCGTCCGCATCCGGCCGCGTCGTTGCAGCTCGGCGTGCTCGGCGAGAGCGAAATGGATGAGTCCGACCGCGGTCGCGAACGCCGGGCCGGCGGTCGATTCCGCCAGCCCGTCGACGCGCATCGGGCGGCCGATGCGGATCTGCTTGTCGAGGATCAGACCGGCGAGCTCGCGCGTGCCGGGCAGCTGACTGGCGCCGCCGGTCAGTACGATGCGACGGCCGGCGATCTTGTCGAAGCCCGAGACCTCGAGCCGATCGCGCACCAATTCGAAGGTCTCTTCGAGGCGCGGCGAGATGATGCCGACCAGAAGCGATTTGGGAACGTGGTTGGCGTGGTCTTCTTCCTCGCCGACCAGCGGCACCGTGATCATCTCGCGTTCGTCGGCGGCCGACGGAATCGCGCTGCCATAGAGCGCCTTCATCCGTTCGGCGTGCGCGATTGGCGTGGTCAGACCGCGCGCGATGTCGTTGGTGACGTGGCTGCCGCCGACCGGGACGCTGTCGGCGAAGACGAGGTTGCCATCGAAGAAGACGCCGATCGTCGTCGTGCCGCCGCCCATATCGATGACGGTCACACCGAGCTCGCTCTCGTCGTCGACCAGGGCAGCCAGGCCAGAGGCGTAGGGGCTCGCTACCACGGCGGCGATCTCCAGCCGGCAGCGACCCAGGCAGTTGGCAACGTTGCGCACGGCCGCCGATTCGGCGGTGACGACGTGCATGTTGACGGCGAGCTTGTGGCCGTACATGCCGCGCGGATCGCGAACCGGTCGGCTACCGTCGATGGCGAAGCCGACCGGCACCGAATGGATCACGGTACGTTCGGCCGGCTCCTTGACGCGGAAGCCCTGCTCGAGTACGCGCCGCATGTTGGCGTCCGACACTTCGCGGCCGTTGAGGTTGATCTCGGTCTTGACCATCCGCGACGCCGAGAAGCCGCCTGACAGGTTCACCACAACTTCGCTCAGATGCTCACCGGACATCTGCTCGGCGGCGTGTACCGTCGTGAGGATGGCCTGGCTCGCGGCTTCGATGTCGGTTATGACGCCGTTCTTGATGCCGCGCGCGATCTGGTGGCCGATGCCGACGATGCGCGACGCCACCTCTTCGCGGCGCGCGACGAAGCAGCACATCTTAGTCGTGCCGATGTCGAGCACGCCGATGACGCCGCCGCGCGCGCGGCCGTTGAGCTTCATGTTGCTCATGAGCTCTTGTCCTTGCCGCCATTGCGCGCGGTCGACGACTTGCCGGGTGCGGCCGGCGCCAGCCGCACGACCATGCGATCCGGCAGGCGCAGATCGATCGCTGCGATGTTGCGTTCGAGAATCTGCTCTTGCGTTTCGAGCCCGGCGAGGCGGTGCCATGCGACGGACGCTTCCGTTCCGGGCAACGCCACTTCGACGCCCGTATCGAAGCGCAGCGTCCAGCGGCCCGAGCCATACAGCACCGCGGCGTTGACGCGGCGCGCGAGTGACGGCTCGGTCACGAGCATATCGATGAGCGTCGCGGCCTGGGCCGGCGTGTCGTCGCCGACAAGGACGATCCGCGGTCCGTATTGGGCGAGATTGTCGGTTGGAATCACCGTGCCGTCGCGATCGATCAGCGACAGCGAGCCGTTGCGCTGCCAGAAGGCGAACGGCTCGCGTTCGGTCAGGTGAATGAACAGTGTGTCGGGCAGTTGGCGTTCGACGTCAGCGCGGCGGACCCATGGCAGTGCCTGGAGCCTGGCCTGGGCGGCGGCGAGATCGATCTCGAGCATCGGCATACCGCGCTTGACGCCAAGCGCCACCAGGATCGACGCCGTGCTCTGTCGCTGGCGGCCGACCACGTCGACGGTTTCAAGCGCCAGGCCTTGTTGGCTGCCGACGGTCCAGACGCGTGCCACGATCGCGCGGCCGGTCCGCGCCAGCGTCCCGTCGTGCCACAGCCAATACGCACCACCGCCGCCGGCGATCAACGTCGCCGTCCCAAGAACCGCCGCCACGGCGGCGGTCGGAAACGGCCGGCGGCGCTGCTGCGCCAAGGGCGGCGATTGTTCCGGAGCGCGGCGCTTCAGAAATCGCATGCCGCGTTCTCCACCATCCAGCGCACCAGCGCCGGAAACTCGATGCCGGCATGCCGCGCGATGTCGGGCACCAGCGAGGTCGGCGTCATGCCCGGCTGGGTATTGACCTCGAGCAGCACCAGCTTGCCGGGCTCGCCGGCGGTGTCGTCGTAGCGCAAATCGGCGCGACTGACGCCGCGGCAGCCCAGCGCCTTGTGCGCCGCGACGCCGATCGCGAGCGCCTCGTCATAGGCGCGCCGATGGATCGGCGCCGGCATCAGATGCTCGGAGCCGCCCGGCGCATATTTGGCGGCGTAGTCGTAGAAGCCTTTGGCCGGACGGATCTCGAGGGCGCCAAGCGCGCGGTCGCCCATAACGGCCACGGTGATTTCGCGGCCCGGCACGTAACGCTCGACCAGGGCGCGCTCGTACCGCCAGGCTTTCGCTTCGGCGGCCCAGGAGTTGTCGGCGCGTTGCACGATGCGCACGCCGACGCTCGAGCCTTCGTTGATCGGCTTGACGACGTAAGGCCGTGGCAGAACGTCGCCGGCGGCGATCTCGTCGCGCGTTGCGACGCGCCCTTCGGCGAGTGGCAGGCCGGCGGCCGTGAAGACGCTGCGCGCCGTCGGCTTGTCCATCGCGACGGCCGACGCCAGCACGCCGGAATGCGTATAGGGCACGCGCAGGAATTCGAGCACGCCCTGGACCGTGCCATCTTCGCCGCCGCGGCCGTGCAAGGCGTTGAACACCACGTCGGGAGCCGGCGTCAGCGCTTGCACCATCGCGGCGAGGTCGCGCGTCACGTCGATGCTACGGACCTCATAGCCGAGCGCGGCAAGCGCCTTGGCGCATTCGCGGCCGCTGACCAGCGACACGTCGCGTTCGGCGGTCCAGCCGCCCATCAGCACCGCGATCGAGCGGATCGTGCGGTTCATGCGGCACCTCCGCTTGCTGCCGGCACGCCGATGCGCTTGATTTCCCACTCCAGGCCGATGCCGGCCGTGTCGCGCACGCGGCGGCGCACTTCTTCGCCCAACGCCTCGAGATCGGCGGCCGTCGCATTGCCGGTGTTGATCAGGAAATTGGTGTGCTTGTCCGACACGGCGGCGCCGCCGCGGGTCAGTCCGCGACAACCGGCACGGTCGATCAGCTCCCAGGCTTTGTGGCCGGGCGGGTTGGCGAAAGTCGAGCCGCCGGTGCGCGCGCGGATCGGCTGCGTCGCTTCGCGCTGTGCCTGGATCGCGGCCATGCGCGCGCCAATGGCCGACGGATCGTCGCGACGGCCTTTGAGCCGCGCGGCAACGAAGATCCAATCGGCCGGCGCGCCGCAATGGCGATACGACAAATCCATTTCGCCCGGCTCCAAATCGTGCCGGTGGCCGACGCCGTCGAGCGCAGTGACCTCGCGCAGTGCGTCCTTGAATTCGCGGCCGTAGGCGCCGGCGTTCATCCGCAAGCCGCCGCCGACGGTGCCGGGAATGCCGGATAGGAATTCGAGATCGGCGATGCCTGCGGTGCAGGCAGCAAGCGCGACATTGAGATCGAGCGCGCCGGCGCCGGCGGTGATCTCGTCGCCGTTCGCCATGACCTCGACGAAACCCCGGCCGAGGCGGATCACCACGCCCGGCACGCCGCCGTCGCGGATCAACAGGTTCGAGGCGACGCCCATGACCGTGACCGGCACGTCCTTGGGCTTGCCGGCGAGGAACGCGGCGAGGTCGTCGAGGTCGGCCGGCCGGAACATCACTTCGGCGGCGCCGCCGACCCGGAACCAGGTCAGCTGCGCGAGCGGCGCGTTCTCGGTCAGCCGGCCGCGCAGGCGCGGCAGGCGTTCAATCAGGCGCGGCGTCGGTTCACGGCGGAGGGCCATCATTGGCGCTTCCTTTGCCGCGTCGATGCCGCCAGCGCGTCGGGCAGAGCATTAGCCCACGACGTGATCGAGCCGGCGCCGAGGCAGACGACGAAATCGCCCGGCTTCGCCAGATCGCGGATCACCGCCGGTAGGGCATCGGACGATTCAAGGGCCAGCGCGTTGCGATGGCCGTGCGCCTTGAGGCCCGCGACCAATGCGTCGCGATCGATGCCGGGGATCGGTGCTTCGCCGGCCGGATAGATGTCGGCAACCAGCACGACATCGGCGTCGTTGAAGCAGGTGCAGAATTCCTCGAACAGGTGCTTGACGCGCGTGTAGCGGTGCGGTTGCACCACGGCGATGACGTTGTGCTGTGTCGCGCCGCGTGCCGCCCTGAGCACCGCGGCGATCTCGACCGGGTGATGGCCGTAATCGTCGATGATCGTGACGCCGTTCCACTCGCCGGTTTTGGTGAAGCGGCGCTTTACGCCTTTGAAGCCGGCGAAGGCGTTGCGCACGACCTGATCGCCCAGCTTCAGCTCGCGCGCTACGGCAACTGCCGCGAGCGCGTTCGTCACGTTGTGCCGTCCGAACATCGGCAGGTGCAGGCGCTGGATCGTCCGACTCGTGCCGTCGCGCCGATCGGTGACGATGGCGTCGAAATGCGCGCCGTCGGCGCCGAGTGTGACGGCGTCGCCGCGCACGTCGGCCTGCGGATTGAAGCCATAGGTCACGACACGGCGTTCGCTCAGCTTCGCGATCAGGCCCTGGACAACCGGATGGTCGATGCACAGGACCGCGACGCCGTAGAACGGGATCGCCGCGACGAAGCTCTCGAAGCCCTGATGCAGCGCCTCGACCGAGCCGTAGTGATCGAGATGCTCGGGATCGATGTTGGTGACAATCGCGATGGTCGACGGCAGCTTGACGAACGTGCCGTCGCTTTCATCGGCTTCGACCACCATCCAGGCGCCGGTGCCGAGCCGCGCATTGGTGCCGTAGGCATTGATGATGCCGCCATTGATCACCGTCGGGTCGAGGCCGGCGGCTTCGAGCAACGCGCCGATCAGCGAGGTCGTCGTCGTCTTGCCGTGAGTGCCGGCGACCGCGATCGCCCATTTGAGGCGCATCAACTCGCCGAGCATCTCGGCCCGGCGTACCACTGGAATGAGTCGTGAGCGCGCCTCGACGACCTCGGGGTTGTCCGGCTTCACCGCCGAGGACACGACAACGACTTTGGCATCGCCGAGATTCTCGGCGCGATGGCCGATGGCGACCCGAATGCCGAGCTGGCGCAGCCGCTTGACGTTGGCGTTGTCGGCGAGGTCGCTACCTTGCACTTCGTAGCCGAGATTCTTCAGAATCTCGGCAATGCCGCTCATGCCGATGCCGCCGATGCCGGTGAAATGGATGATGCCGATGTCGAGCGGCAGCGCCCTCATCGCGCGCCTCCCGCGGTCGCGATCACCAGATCGGCGAGCCGCCGTGCCGCGTCGGGCTGGCCGTGGCGCTGCGCCGACGAAGCGGCGGCGGCCAGCAAATCCGGCTGCGCGAACAAGGTTTCGAGACGCTGCGCCAGCGCCGGCGGCGTGAAGCTCTGCTCGCTCATCACCCAGGCAGCACCGGCTGCGGCCAACGCCTCGGCATTGGCGGTCTGGTGATCGTCGGCGGCGTGGCGATAGGGCACGAGGATCGCCGGCCGACCAACGACGCAGAGTTCGGCGACGCTCGAGGCGCCGGCCCGCGAAATCACCAGATGGGCGTGCGCCATGCGCGCCGGCACGTCGGCGAAGAAGGTCGCAATCTCGGCGCGAATGCCGCTGGTTTCGTAGGCGCGGCGCACGGCGTCGGCATCCTCAGGCCGCGTCTGCTGCGTCACCCTCAGGCGCACTTTGAGTGCGGCCGGCAACAGGGCCAGGCCGGCGGGTATGACAGCGCTGAGGATGCGCGCGCCTTGACTGCCGCCAATGATCAGCAGGTTGATCGGTCCCGTAACGGGTAGCGCATAAGGCCGGCCGCGCTCGGCGACCACTGCGGGCCGCACCGGATTGCCGGTTTCGACGATCCGCGCGCGCTCGGTCTGGGCCAAGCCGTCGACCTGCGCAAATGACGTGGCGATGCGTTTCATCCGCGGTGTGAGCCAGCGGTTGGCGCGGCCGAGGCGGGCGTTCTGTTCGTGGATGACGGTCGGCAAGCCGAGACGCGCCGCCGCCATCATCGTCGGCACCGAGGGATAGCCGCCGAAGCCGACCGCCGCCGCCGGCGCCAAGGTGCGGAGGATGCGCCGCGCCGCCAACAGTCCGAGGGCAATCTCGCACAGCGCGAGTACGCGGCTGGCGATACCGGCGCCAGGCCGGCCGGCGCGAATGCGATGCAGCGCGACACCGGGCAGCCGATTGTCGAAGGCTTGGCCGCGTTTATCGGTAACGAGCGCCACCTTCACGCCGCGGCCGACCAGCTCGCCCGCCAGCGCTTCGGCCGGGAACATGTGGCCGCCAGTGCCGCCGGCAGCGAGCACGATGAGCGCGCTCATGTCGGCTCTCCGCCGAAACGTCGTCGCGTCAGCGCCAGCGCCATGCCCATGCCGAGGCCAAGCGAGAGCATCGACGACCCGCCGTAGGACAAGAACGGCAGCGTCATGCCCTTGGTCGGCATCAGGTGCAGGGCCGACGCCATGTTGATCACCGCCTGCAAGCCGAATTGGACGAAGAGGCCAGTGGCGCCGAGCACGACCGCGAGGTTGTTGTCCTGCAGCAGACGCGTGAAGCCGCGCAACACGATGAAAGCGAACAGCGCGACGATGATCAGGCAGACGAACAGGCCCAGCTCCTCGCCGGCGACGGCAAAGACAAAATCGGCATGTGCGTCGGGCAGCGATTGCTTGATCGTGCCTTCACCGGGGCCGACGCCCCACAGGCCGCCGTGCACGAATGCGTCCATGGCGCGATCGACCTGATAGGAATCGCCGCTGGCCGGATCGAAGAACCGGTCAACGCGGCTGGTGACGTGCGGCAGCGCGAAATAGGCCGCCACGAGGCCACCGGCGCCGAGGCCGAGTACCATCGCCGCCTGCGCGATGCGCAGTCCGGCGAGGAACAGCTGGGTGAACCAAACCGCCGACACCACCACCGACATGCCAAGATCGGGCTGACGGATCAGCAGGATGATGATGACGGCAAACAGTCCGACGGCGATCCACTGGCCCGGAAAATCCGGCTGCTCGCGCGACTTGGCGAACAGCCAGGCGCAGACGACGGCGAAGCACGGCTTGATGAATTCCGAAGGTTGCAGCTGGAAGCCGGCAAACTCGATCCACCGGCGCGCGCCGAGGACCTCGACGCCGATAAACGGTGTCGCGATCAGCAGCGCCAGCGAAATCACGAAGCCGACAACGGCGACGCGCCGCACCGTGCGCGGGCTCTGCAGCGACATCGCGAACATCACCGCCATCGCCACCGGCAGCACCGCGAAATAGCGAACAACGAAATGCAGCCGGTCAGTGTGCATGTGAACGGCGACGGACGGGCTCGCCGTCATCACCAGCAGCGAGCCGAAGGCGATCAGCCCGGCCAGCGCGGCCAGCATCCAGCGGTCGACGGTCCACCACCATTGCGCGACGGCGCTGCGGTCGGTGCGGGCGAAGTTCACGCGCGCCTCCCGGGCAGGGCCTCGACCATGCGGCGGAACTGATCGCCGCGGTCCTCGAAGTCACGGAATTGATCGAACGACGCACAGGCAGGCGACAGCAGAACCACGGCGCCGCGCTTGCGATCGTTGAGCGCCGCGTGGCGTGCCGTGGCAAGCGCGGCATCGAGCGTGCCCGACATGTCGTAGGCGACCTTGCCGTCCAGCGTGCGCGCGAAGCGCGCCGCCGCCTCGCCGATCAGGAAGGCGTGCCGGATGCGCGGGAAGAGCGGCGCCAACGGGTCGATGCCGTCTTCTTTCGGCTTGCCGCCGGCGATCCAATAGATGTCGTCGTAGCAGACGAGCGCCTTCTCGGTGGCGTCGGCGTTGGTCGCTTTGGAATCGTTGACGTAACGGACGCCGTCGATGGTCGCGACCCATTCCTGGCGATGCGCCAGGCCCGGGAAGCTGGTGATCGCGCGCACCACGGCGTCGGCTTCACAGCCAAGCGCGCGCGCCGCCGCATAAGCCGCCGCTGCGTTCTGGCCGTTGTGCGTACCGGGCAGCCGCGGCGCCTCGGTCATCGCCAATACCGGCCGCGCGGCACCGTCGAGATCGTCGATCAACGTGCCGTCGACCACGTAAACGCCGCCGGCGACGCGGCCCTGCGCCGAGATCGGCACGACACGTTGTTTGCCGGCGCCTTTGAGGGCGGCGAAAATACCGCGGCAGATATCGTCGTCGACGCCGACGACCGCCGTATGCCGCGTGCTCTGTCCGTGGAACAGACGCCGTTTGGCGGCGACATAGCCGTCCATGCCGCCGTGACGGTCGAGGTGATCGGGCGTGATGTTGAGCAGAACCGCGACGTCGAGCACTAGGCTGCGCGTCAACTCGAGCTGGTAGGAGCTGAGTTCCAGGACATAGGTGCCGTCGGCGCCGAGCGCTTCGAGCAGCAAGGCCGGGACGCCGAGATTGCCGCCGACCGCCACCTTGCGGCCGGTTTCGGCCAGAATGTGCGCGATCAGCGCCGTCGTCGTCGACTTGCCGTTGGTACCGGTGATGCCGGCGAAGCGCGCCGCCTTTTGCGCCAGCGCCAACAGCTCGATGTCGCCGACGATCGGCACGCTGGCTGCCTTAGCGCGCGCCGCCGCTGGGTGCGGCTGCGGGAAGGTGTGCGGGATGCCGGGCGACAGCACCAGCGCCTTGGCGCCGGCAAGGTCGGCCGCCAGATCGACAAGCTCGAAGCCGGCGCGCGTCGCCGCGTCGCGCCGGGCCGCGGCGTCGTCCCAGGCGACAACCCGCGCGCCGCCGCGTTTCAACGCTTCGGCGGCGGCAAGGCCCGAACGCGCCAGGCCGAGCACGGCGATTGTCTGGTTGCGGAATTGATCGACCTCGATCATCGCCTCACCGCAGCTTGAGCGTGGACAGGCCGGCGATCGCCAGGATCGAGGCGATGATCCAGAAACGGATGACGATCGTCGGCTCGTGCCAGCCCTTCTTTTCGAAATGGTGGTGCAGCGGCGCCATGCGGAAGACGCGGCGGCCGGTCAGCTTGAAGCTCACCACCTGAACAATCACCGAAACCGTCTCGAGCACGAACAGGCCGCCGATGATTACCAGGACGAGCTCGTGCTTGGTGATGACGGCGACGATGCCGAGCGCGGCGCCGATCGCGAGCGAGCCGGTGTCGCCCATGAACACCATCGCCGGCGGCGCATTGAACCAGAGGAAGCCGAGCGCGGCGCCAACCAGCGAGCCGCAGAACACCGCTAGCTCGCCAGCGCCGGCGATGTGCCAGAGCTGGAGATAGTTGGCGAAGACGAGATTGCCGACGAGATACGAGATCAGCGCGAAGCAGCCGCCGGCGATCATCGCCGGCACGATGGCGAGGCCATCGAGGCCGTCGGTTAAATTGACCGCGTTCGATGCACCGGCAATCACGAAGGCGGCGAAGACCAGGAAGAACCAGCCGAGATCGGGCAGCACGCCCTTGAAGAACGGCACCGCCAGCGAACTGCCAAGCGGCGGATGGGTGATCAGCACAACGGCATAGGCGGCGACGGCGCCGATCGCGAGCTCGATCAGGAATTTGGTTTTGCTCGAAAGCCCTTTGTGCGAGCGGCGCGTCAGCTTGCGGTAGTCGTCGAAGAAGCCGACCGCGCCAAAGCCGACGGTGACGAACAACGTCACCCAGATATAGGGGTTGCTCAGATCGGCCCAGAGCAGCGTTGAGCCGGTGATCGCCAGCAGGATCAGGAATCCGCCCATCGTGGGCGTGCCCTTCTTGGTCAGCAGATGGCTTTCCGGTCCGTCGGTGCGGATCGGTTGGCCATGCGCTTGCTTGGAGTGCAGCCAGGCGATGATCGACGGGCCGCAGATGAAGCTGATGACCAGCGCGGTCACCACCGCGCCACCCGAGCGGAAGGTGATGTAGCGGAACAGGTTGAATGCCACGAAATGTTCGGAATATGGCGCAAGCAGTAGGTACAGCATCGCTCAGTGCCTCGCCGTTACGGGCGCCGTCGACAGGCGCGCGATCACATCGCGCATGCGGCTGCCGTACGAGCCCTTGACCATGACGACATCGCCGGTCTTGAGCCGATGCACGATGGCGTCCGCCATCGCGGCAGCGGTCGTCGCGTGGGCGCCGCGCCGCCGTGCGGGCAGCGCGTCGTAAAGCGCGCGCATCGCCTCGCCGACCGTGAAGACCAGATCGACGTTGGCGTCGCGCAGCGGATCGGCGAGCTCGGCGTGCAGCCGCGTGGCATCGGCGCCCAATTCCAGCATGTCGCCGAGCACGGCAATGCGCCGGCCGCCGCTTTCCGGCCGCGCCGCGCCGAGCACCGCGATGGCAGCGCGCATCGACGCCGGACTGGCGTTATAGCTTTCGTCGATCAGTAGCGCTTCGCCGCCGGCGGCCGCGATCTTGCGCCTCAAGCCGCGGCCCGCCATCGGTTCAAGCGTCGCCATTGTCGCCGCCGCGGTGCCGATATCGCCGCCGGCGGCGTGCACCGCGGCCAGAACGGCGAGGCTGTTCATCACCCAATGCCGACCAGGCAACGCCAGGCAATAGTCGACGATCTCGCCCAGCACCGACGCGGTAACCGCGCTGGCGCTGGCGTGCAGGTGGCAATCGATGAGATGCACCGCCGCGTCGGCATGGGCGCCGAAATCGACGATGCGGCCGACACCGGCCGCCTTGGCGCGCGCCGCGAGACGGTCGAAATGCGGATTGTCGCGATTGAGGACGGCGGTGCCGCGCGCGTCCATGCTGTTGAAGATTTCGGCCTTGGCGTCGGCGATCGCTTCGACCGACGGGAAGAATCCGAGATGGGCCGGCTCGACCGTGGTGATCACGGCGACGTCGGGCCGGACCAGGCGCGTCAGCTTGTCGATCTCGCCGGGATGATTCATGCCCATCTCGAACACGCCATAGGCGGTCTCGCGCGGCATGCGCGCGAGCGACAGCGGCACGCCCCACTGGTTATTGAGGCTGCCGGCCGACGCATGCGTCGCGCCTTGGCGCTCGAGCGCGTGGCGCAGCGCCTCCTTGGTTCCGGTCTTGCCGACGCTGCCGGTGACACCGATGACCTTGGCGCCGGTGCGGGCGCGCGCGGCCCGGCCGAGATTCTCGAGGCCAGTTTGCGTGTCGCCGACGACCAGCAACGGTTTCGCCGCGCCGGTCAGGGTCTTGGCGACCATTGCCGCGGCCGCGCCTTTGGCGAAGGCGTCCCTCGCGAATTCGTGGGCGTCGTATTTCGGGCCCTTGAGCGCGACGAACAGGTCGCCGGGCGACAACGACCGGCTGTCGATCGATACGCCTTGCGCGCTCCAGGCGCTGGTATTGGTGCCACCGGTTGCCGCGGCGGCGTCGGCGGCGGTCCACAGCGCGCTCATGCGGCGCCTCCGACCGCGGCGCGGGCTTCGATGCGATCATCGAAGGGCAGCGTGCGCGCGTCGACGATCTGGCCGCTTTCATGGCCTTTGCCGGCGACGAGCAGCACGTCGCCGGCTTGGAGCAATTTGGCGGCGGTGCGGATGGCGGCGCGGCGGTCGCCGATTTCGCGTCCGCCGGGACAGGCGGCGAGAATGGCGCGGCGGATCGCCGCCGGATCTTCCGACCGTGGATTGTCGTCGGTGACGATGACGATATCGGCGAGCCGCGCGGCGATGGCGCCCATCTGCGGCCGCTTGCCGGCGTCGCGATCGCCGCCGCAGCCGAAGACGACGATCAGCCGCTTCGTGGTGTGCGGCCGCAGCGCCGTCAGCGCGGTCTCGAGCGCGTCGGGCGTGTGCGCGTAATCGACGATCAACGGTGCGCCGGCGGGGTGCGTCGCGGCGCGTTCCATGCGGCCGGGCACGCCTTCGAGGCGCGGCAGGACGTCGAGCGCGGCGTCCGGCGGCGTTCCAGTGGCGATCGCGAGACCGATCGCCGCAAGTGCGTTCATCGCCTGAAAGGTTCCGAGCAGCGGCAGTTCGAGTTGCCGTGACGGTGCGCCGGAGGCAGCAATCTCGATCGCCAGGCCGCGCGCGGTCGGCGTGGCGCCCGTCAATCTGAGCTCGGCATCTGGCGCCGTGCCGAAGGCGATCACGCGCTGACCGCGTGCCTTGGCGACGTCAACCAGCGTCCGGCCGGCCTTGTCGTCGATGTTGATGACGGCGACGGCCGACGCCGGCAGCAATTCGGCGAACAATCGCCGCTTGGCGGCAAAGTAATGCGCCATGTCGCCGTGGTAATCGAGATGGTCGCGCGTCAGGTTGGTGAAGGCCGCCGCCGCCAGCGTCACGCCATCGAGGCGGAATTGATCGAGGCCGTGCGACGACGCTTCGAGTGCGACGTGCTCGACGCCAGCTTGCACGAGGTCGTGCAGGGTTTCATGCAGCTTGACCGGATCCGGCGTGGTGAGCGCGCCCGACCGGATCAGGCCAGGTGCGACGAGGCCGATGGTGCCGACGCTGGCCGCCTTGAGTCCTTGGGCCGCCCAAATTTGCCGTGTGAAGACCGCGACCGACGTCTTGCCGTTGGTGCCGGTCACCGCGGCAATGGTCGACGGCTGCGGCGCGTAGAAGCGCGCGGCCATGCGTGCGAACCGGCGGCGAGGATTCCGGTCGGCGATCACCGGCACGGCAACCGGCTGCTCGAGCGGCGCTTCGTCGGTGAGGACGGCGGCCGCGCCGCGGGCGAGCGCGTCGCCGAGATAACGGCGGCCGTGTTCGTGCACGCCGCCCAATGCGGCGAACAAATAACCGGGCTTCACGTCGCGAGAATCAGAAGTCAGGCCACAAATCTCGGGATCGCCCATCGTTGGCGCGGCGTGATGCGGGCGCGATCCGCCGTCCATGATCTCAGTTAGCCGCAAGTTTCCGTCCCTGCGGGCTGGGCAAGCCGACCATCAGAGAACGGCGAATTTCGGGCGAATTTTCGTCCACCGGGGGGATTCCAACGATCGGCGCCATGCGCATGACGATGCGTTTGACCGCCGGGGCGGCGACCATGCCGCCGGTCGCGAAGCCGCCAGTGCTGCGGTCGCCGTGCGGCTCGTCGAGCATCACCAGGACGAGGAATTTCGGGTCGCTGATGGGGAAGACGCCGACGAACGACGACAGCAGCTTGTGCGTTTCGTAACGGCCGGCCGCGTCCTTTTCGGCGGTGCCCGTCTTGCCGCCGATGAGATAGCCCGAGCCGCCAGCGAACTTGCCGGTGCCGCCTTCGACGACCAGCCGCATCAGCTGGCGCATCTCGGTCGAAGTCGTCGCCGAAACCACGCGGCGGCCATCGGGTGACACGCCGTCGGGCCGCTTGATGATGGTCGGCCGATAATAGATGCCGCCGTTGGCGATCGCGCTTGCGCCGGCAGCGAGCTGCAACGGGCTGATCGAGATGCCGTGACCGAAGGCGATCGTCATGACGTTGATCGGCCGCCATGGGCTGGGATAGAGCGGCGTGCCTTCGGGAAGCTCGAAAGCCGGCGGATGCAACAGGTCGAGCCGTGTCAGGAACTCGCGCTGCCGGTCGGCGCCGGCTTCGGCGGCTTCGCGCGCCGACCCGATATTGGACGAGTATTCGAAGATCTCAGGCACGCTCAACCAGCGCTTCTTCGGCTCGTCGTCGTGGATGACGAAGCGGCCGACTGCGAGCGGCTTGGTGGCGTCGAACGTCGAGGCAAGGGTTACGACGCCGTCGTCGAGCACCATCGCCGTGTTAAAGACCTTGAGCACCGAGCCCATTTCGTATGTGCCGAGCGTCGCGCGGTTGAAGAGTTGCGCCGGGCTGGCGGCGCCCGGATTGGCCGGGTCGAAATCGGGCAACGACACCAGCGCTAGAACCTCGCCGGTGTGTACGTTCATGATCAGGCCGGCGGCGCCGATGGCTTTGAATTCGGCGGCTTGGCGCGCGATCTCGCTGCGCAGGATGTATTGCAGGCGCACGTCGACCGACAGCTGTACCGGTTGGTCGCTGTGTTTCAGCGTCTGATCGAAGCTGCGCTCGATGCCGGCCAATCCGTTGTCGTCGACGCCGACGTAACCGACGACTTCCGACGTCAATGCGCCTTCGGGATAGACGCGCTTGCCTTCGCCCTGGAACTGCAAGCCGGGAACGCCGAGCGCGTTGACGGCGCTTTCCTGCTGGGGCGTTAACCGGCGATCGAGCCAGACAAAGCTCTTGTCGGTGTCGAGCCGGGCGTAGATTTCGCTTTCCGTCAGCTCAGGCAGGATCGCGGCGAGTTGGCGCGCCGTGGCGCGCTTGTCGTCGATTAGTTTCGGATCGGCGAACAGCGACGGCGCTTGGAGCGTCGTCGCCAGCATCACGCCGTTGCGGTCGACGATGTTGGCGCGCGCCACGATCGACTTCACGGCGGCATGACCGTGGGCGAGGCGAACGTCGCCAGCCTTGAAACCCGCGACCTCGACCAGTCGTGCGCCGATCACCAAGAACGCCAGCACGAACAATGCGCCGGTGATCAGCAGGCGGGTATGGCTGAGTTCAATCGAGGTTTGCGCCGTTCCTTCGGGCGGCGCCGACGCGCTGGCTTGTGGCCGGAAGTGGCGAGGCCGGCAAGGATCGTCCCTGACAGCGTCGGGCGGACGCTTCATCGCGCCCTCGCGCTGGCGACTTGCGGCGGCGTCGCCGCCGGCGCATTGCGCATCGGGATCTGATTGAGCTGCGCCGGCTGCACGATCTGCGCCGGTGCGATGGGCTGCAATTTCAGCGAAACGCCGTTGAGCTGGTCGAGCCGCTGTGGATCGTCAAGCAGCGTCCATTCGGCGGCCAACACGTGGGTCTCTTCGCGGGTCACCGCAATCTGATGGTTGAGCCGCGTCAGCTCGTCGTCGAGTTTGGCGACGTGGAACTTGACCTGGAACATCGCATAGCCGGCGATCACCACCGCCAGCGTCCAGAGGATCGTGCTCAGCCGAATCATGCGGCTTCTCCCCAGGCGGGCGCCGCGGTGCGTTCGGCGGTCCGCAGCCGGGCCGAACGCGCACGCGGGTTGAGCGCAAGTTCGGCCGGCGACGGCGTCACCGGCTTCGGCGTCAACAGACGGAAGCTCGGTTCGCGCTCGGGTGCGGCCGGCAGATGCCGAGTGCCGCGCGGCGCATGGCCCGAACGGACGCGCAGAAACGATTTGACGCGGCGATCTTCGAGCGAATGGAACGAAATCACCGCCAGCCGGCCGCCGGGCGCAAGCAACCGCTCGGCGGCGATCAGCCCGCGATCAAGTTCGCCGAGCTCGTCGTTGACGGCGATGCGCAGTGCCTGGAACGTGCGCGTCGCCGGATCGATCGTGCCCGACGGCGGAACCGAGCGGCGGACGAGAGCGGCCAGTTCGCCGGTCCGGGTGATCGGCGCGGCCTTGCGGGCCGCAAGGATGGCGCGCGCGACGCGGCGGGCGAAACGCTCTTCGCCGAAATCGCGGATGATCTGAACCAGCTCGGTTTCGGACAGGCGATTGACCAGATCGGCGGCGCTTTCGCCAGATTGCGACATGCGCATGTCGAGCGGTCCATCGGCGCGGAACGAGAAGCCACGCGCAGCATCGTCGAGCTGCATAGACGACACGCCGAGATCGAGCACCACGCCCGACACTGCGTCGACGCCGAGCGGCTTGAGGAGCGATTCCATTTCGGAAAACCGCCCTTCGATCAGCGTCATCCGGTCGCGATAGGGCGCCGCGAGTGCGGCGGCCGCCTTGGCCGTTGCCGGGTCGCGGTCGAAGGCGACGACGCGGCACGACGCGGCATCGAGCAACGCGCGGCTGTAGCCGCCGGCGCCGAACGTGCCGTCGAGGTACAGCGCCCCGTCGCGCGGCATCAGCGCGGCGACCATTTCGGCGAGCAGGACGGGAACATGCGGCGCGGTCATTGCGGCTCGCCCGGCGGCAGCGTCAGTCCGCGTTCGCGGATGCGCGCGCGCATCTCTTCCTGGTGGTGACGGAAGCGCTCGGGCTCCCAGATTTGGAACGTCGGGCCGCAGCCGACGAAGACGGCTGCCGTTGTCAGGTTGGCGTGGCGGACGAGATCGCTTGGCAGCACGATGCGGCCTTCACCGTCGAAGTCGAGCGGCCGCAGCTCGCCGAGGATCGCCGACAAGGCGTCGCGTTCGTCGGACAGTTCCGGCAGGCGATCGATGCGGCGCGACAAATCCTCGGCGCGGTCGAGACCGCTGGCCTCGATCGCCGTCAGCTTCACGGCGCGATAGACGACGATGCTTTTGGTGCTGACCGGCGTCAGCGCGGCGCGAAACGCCGCCGGCACCGAAATCCGGCCCTTGCGGTCGATCTTGTTGACGTAGGTCGAAAGAAAAACCGCCAACGCTTCGCTCCCGAAACGGCGCCCCCGCGCCCCTTTGGCGCCGACGTCCCGGAGACCTGCAAAGCGGCGGCGCAGGCTCGATTGTGGGACTGCATGGGATAACATGGGATTAAATGGGCGGTCAAATGATTTTCCCGTATAAATCCGTAAGTTAGCGATTGTTTCGAGGTCAAATTTCATACCTCTCGGTATTCGATTCGCGTTGGCTTAAAGACCCGCGCGCTATTACTTGTAAAAATATGAACATATCAAGAACATAATAGCTAAAATACCAGACGGCCTGTAAGCCGGGTTCTGTCCCCGCTTGCGCAGGGGATGGCCATTCATCTGGGACGTCCGTTACCGGACGCCTCGCGCGACCGACCCGGACGGCGGCCTCGGAAACCCGCCTTGCCCTGTAAATCCAAAAACTTACGGGGCGTGCCGTCCCTACTTGGTCTTGCTCCCGGTGTGGTTTGCCCTGCCGTCGCCGTTACCGGCGACGCGGTGCGCTCTTACCGCACCATTTCACCCTTGCCGGCCCCGAAGGGCTTAGGCGGTGTGTTTCTGTGGCACTGTCCCTAGGGTCGCCCCCGCCGGGCGTTACCCGGCACCGTGTTTCCGTGGAGCCCGGACTTTCCTCTCCCCGCCTTGCGACGGGGAGCAGCCATCCGGCCGTCTGGTACAGGCATAAGATGGGGTGACGCGGCCGAAGTCAAACCACCATCGCGGCGAGCACCGCCGCGCGCCGCCTTGTCTCGTCGTCGGGCGTGCCGTCGCAGCGCTGCGGCCGGAAATGCAGTTGGAAGGCACGCACCGTCGCCCGTGTGGCCTCGTCGAGAACGCCGCTCTGCGGGCAGTCATAGCCGAATTTGGCGAGGTCGCGCTGGAGCGGCGCGATCGCGTCGGCGGGTTTCGGCGCGCCGGCGGAATCGGGCCACAGGCCGACGCCGCGGCGCGCGAGCCATTGCCAGTCGAAACGCTCGCCGGGATCCTGCTTGCGGCCGACCGCGATGTCGGAGTGGCCGAGCACGCAGCGATCAGGAATGCGGTGTCGCCGCCGGATATCGCCGGCGAGCGCAACGAGCGCCTCCATCTGGGCCGGCGGAAAGCCGCGATAACCGAATTCGTGGCCGGGATTGACCAACTCGATGCCGATCGACGCGCCGTTGATGTCGCGATGGCCGGCCCAATACGACACACCGGCGTGCCAGGCGCGCCGCTCTTCCGGCACCAAGCGGAACACCGCGCCGTCTTCGCCGATCAGATAATGCGCGCTGACTTTGGCCGCCGGATCGGTCAGCCGCGCCAGCGCTGCCGCCTGGTCGGCCATGCCGGTGTAATGGAGGATCAGCATGTCGACGGCGCCCGTGCGGGCGTCGTGGTTGGGCGAGGGACGCTCGACGATCTGCATGGCCGCGGCGTGAAAGCCTAGCGGAAAGCCCCGTCAACGGCCATGATCTCCTCGCTTATGGAGGCCGACATGTCTTTCGCGATCTCGTTGTTGTTCTTTGTTCTCGGCAGTGCGTTGATTGCGTTCTGCCTGCTCGCCATCCCGGGCCGCGGCGATCACGGCGAAGCGGGCGCCGCCGCACCGCACGGGCACGGCTCCAGCCACCACTGACATCCGCCCCGCGCCGATGGCGGGCTGGCAATTCTGGATCGATCGCGGCGGCACGTTCACCGACATCGTAGCGCGCCGGCCGGACGGCACGCTCGTCACCCGCAAGCTGCTGTCCGAAAACCCCGGCCGCTATGCCGACGCCGCGGTGGCGGGCATTCGCGCGATTCTCGGCGTCACGCCGGAGGCGAAATTGCCGGACGGCGCCATCGATGCGGTCAAGATGGGCACCACGGTCGCGACCAACGCGCTGCTCGAGCGCAAAGGCGAACGCACCGTCTTGATCATCACCAAGGGCTTCGGCGATGCGTTGCGCATCGGCTACCAAAACCGGCCCAAGCTGTTCGAGCGCCGCATCGTCCTGCCCGATCTGGTCTACGAGCGGGTGATCGAAGTCGACGAGCGGGTGACAGCAGAAGGCGCCGTGCTGTGCCCGCCGGATCTCGACCAAATCGCCTCTGACCTGCGTGCCGCGCGCGCCGTCGGCTGCAACAGCGCCGCGATCGTGTTCATGCACGGCTATCGTTATCCGGCGCATGAACGCGCCGTCGCCGAGGCTGCGCGCCG
Organism: Allostellaceae bacterium; assembly: GCA_035934995.1. Classification (GTDB taxonomy): domain Bacteria; phylum Pseudomonadota; class Alphaproteobacteria; order ATCC43930; family CGMCC-115725; genus REEB95. Next base: position 85,665 of record DASYXI010000020.1, on the reverse strand, counting down.
CGTCGGCTTCGCACAGGTCTCGGCCAGCCACGCCGTCAGTCCGCTGATGAAGCTGGTGAGCCGCGGCGACACCACCGTGGTCGACGCCTATCTGTCGCCGATCCTGCGCCGGTACGTCGATCGCGTGGCCGCCGAGCTCGGCGGCGTGCGGCTGTTCTTCATGCAATCGAACGGCGGCCTGGTCGATGCCCACCGCTTTCAGGGCAAGGACGCGATCCTGTCCGGCCCGGCGGGCGGCATCGTCGGCGCCGCGCGCACCGCTGCGGCCGCCGGCTTCGACAAGATCATTGCCTTCGACATGGGCGGCACTTCGACCGATGTGTCGCATTATGCCGGCGAATACGAGCGCAGCTTCGAGACGCAGGTCGCCGGTGTCCGGTTGCGCGCGCCGATGATGCAGATCAACACCGTCGCCGCCGGTGGCGGGTCGGTGTGTTCGTTCGATGGCGCGCGCTATCGCGTCGGGCCGGATTCCGCCGGCGCCGTTCCCGGACCGGCGTGTTATCGCGGCGGCGGGCCGCTCACCGTGACGGATTGCAACGTCATGTTGGGCAAGATCCAGCCGCGTTTCTTCCCGCGCGTCTTCGGTCCAGACGGCGACCAGCCGCTCGATCGCGCCATCGTCGAGCGCGAATTCGCCGCGCTGGCCGAAACCATCGAGCGCGCCACCGGCAACCGCCGCTCGCCGGCCGAGGTCGCGGACGGCTTCGTCCAGATCGCGGTCGAGAACATGGCCAATGCGATCAAGCAGATTTCGATCGAACGCGGCTACGACGTCACCGAATACACGCTCTGCTGCTTCGGCGGTGCCGGCGGCCAGCATGCCTGCCAGGTCGCCGACGCGCTCGGCATGACGCGGATCACCATTCATCCGTTTGCGGGCGTGTTGTCGGCGTATGGCATGGGGCTCGCGGATTTGCGCAGCCTCAAGGAGCAGGCGGTCGAAGCAAAGCTGACGCAAGCGGCGGCGGCCGAGTTCGAGGCCATCCTCGCCACGCTGACCGATGCCGCCAAAGCGGAACTCGCGGCGCAGGGCATCGCCGACGCGGACATCACCGTGCTGCGCAAGGCGCACGTCAAATACGAAGGCACCGACGTGCCGCTGATCGTCGATTACGGCGATGCCGACCGGCTGCGCGCGAATTTTTCCGACGCGCACAAGCAACGTTATAGCTTCGTCGTTGACGACAAAGCGCTCATCGTCGAATCACTCGGCGTCGAGGCCATTGGCGCGGTTGGCAGCGCGGATGACGGCGTGGTTGACACCGAAGCTGGCAGCCCGATTCCGCCGCCGCTCGATCACGTTGGCGTCTTCACCGCCGGTAAAACCTGGGCGGCGCCGGTTTATGCCCGCGCGAAGTTGGCACCGGGCGACGCCGTCGATGGTCCCGCCGTGCTCGTTGAGGACACCGCGACGACGATGGTCGAACCGGGTTGGCGCGCGCGCGTCGATGCGCGCCGCAATCTGGTGCTCGAACGCGTCGTTCCACGGCCGCGCGCGGTCGCGATCGGTACCCAGGTCGATCCGGTCATGCTCGAGGTCTTCAACAATCTGTTCATGTCGATCGCCGAGCAGATGGGCGTCGCGCTGCAGAACACCGCCTATTCGGTCAACATCAAGGAGCGGCTCGACTTTTCATGCGCGCTGTTCGATCGAACCGGCGTGCTGATCGCCAATGCGCCGCACATGCCGGTGCATCTGGGCTCGATGGGCGAAAGCGTCGCCAGCATCATCCGCGCGCGCGCGAACAAGGCCGATGGACGCGGCATGAAGCGCGGCGACGTCTATGTGCTGAACGCGCCCTATAACGGCGGCACACATTTGCCCGACGTTACGGTCATCACGCCGGTATTCGCCGAGGACGAATCGGAAGGCGACACGGTCCAATTCTATGTCGCGTCGCGCGGTCATCAAGCGGATATCGGTGGCATCACGCCCGGCTCGATGCCGCCGTTGAGCCGCACCATCGAAGAAGAGGGCGTGCTGATCGACAATTTCCTGCTGGTCGACGCGGGCCGCTTCCGCGAAGCCGAAACGCGCGCGTTGCTTGCCGGCGGCAAATTCCCCGCGCGCAACCCCGAGCAAAATCTCGGCGACTTCAAGGCGCAGATCGCCGCCTGCGCGAAGGGTGTACAGGAGCTGCACCGGATGGTGCGTCATTTCGGCCGCGACGTGGTCGAGGCCTACATGCGTCACGTCCAGGACAACGCCGCCGAAGCGGTCCGGCGCGTGCTCGGCCGTCTCAGCGGCGGCGAATACGCCGCCGAGATGGATTCGGGCGCGATGATCCGCGTCAAGGTGACGATCGACCGCGATGCACGGCGCGCGACCGTCGATTTTGCCGGCACCAGTGCGCAGCTCCCGACCAATTTCAACGCGCCAGAGGCCGTGTGCAAAGCCGCGGTGCTTTACGTCTTCCGCACGCTGGTCGACGCTGAAATTCCGATGAACGCCGGCTGCTTGGTGCCGATCGACATCCGCATCCCGCCGGATTCGCTGTTGAGTCCGCGTTATCCAGCCGCCGTGGTGGCGGGCAACGTTGAGACCTCGCAATGCATCACGGACGCGCTCTATGCGGCGCTCGATGCCCTGGCGGCGGCGCAGGGCACGATGAACAACTTCACCTTCGGCACGACGCGTTATCAATATTACGAGACCGTCTGCGGCGGTGCCGGTGCCGGGCCTGGATTCGACGGCGCGTCGGCGGTTCACACCCACATGACTAATTCACGCCTGACCGATCCGGAAGTGCTCGAGTGGCGCTTTCCGGTGCTGCTCGAAAGTTTCTCGATCCGTCGCGGCTCGGGCGGCGCTGGCCGCTGGTGCGGCGGCGATGGCGTCGTGCGGCGCATCCGCTTCCGCGAAGCGATGACGGCGGCGATCCTCGGCGACCGGCGGCGGATCGCGCCCTTCGGATTGGCCGGCGGCGCAAGTGCGGCCCCGGCGCGCAATTGGGTCGAGCGCACCGACGGCACGCGCGAAGATTTCGGCGGCACGCAGGTGATCGCGGTCGGGCCAGGCGACGTCTTCGTGCTTGAAACGCCAGGCGGCGGCGGTTACGGCAAGGCCTAATCCATCGGCGCGACGAGCGGCTTGCGCCGCGCACTGGTGGCGAGCCAAACGCCGAACAGCACGACGGCGATGCCGACGACGTGATACGGGTGCAACGCTTCGCCAAGGGTGAAGACTGCCAGCACGGTGGCGAAGGCGGGTAGCAGGTGCGACGTGAAGCCGGCGCGGTTCGCACCGACCATTTCGACGCCCTTGTTCCAGCAGATATACGCGAGGAACGACGCGAAGATGCCGGTGTAGAGCACGGCGAAGCCGGCGAGCGGCGTCGGTTCCGGCAGGCCGAAAAACACAGCCTCGAAGGCCAAGGCGGGCGCGATCAGGATCAGGGCGGCGATGTTGACGGCAAAAAGCAGTCCCAGCGTATCGAGCGATTTGGGCACACGCTGCAAGAGCACGCAGTAGAAGCCCCATGCCGGCATGGCAAAAAGAATGACCAGATCGCCGATGTTGAATTGCAAATGCAGCAGCTGCGCGAGGCTGCCGCGGCTGATGATGACGACGATGCCGCAGAACGACAGCACCATGCCGATGAGCTGGCGCGGCGTGACCGTTTCACCGTCGAGCAGCCAGGAAATCGCGATGATGTAGAGCGGCGCAGCCGAATTCATCAGCACGGCGTTGATCGCGGTGGTATAGCGCAGCCCGGTATAGATCACGATCTGGAAGAAGCCGAGACCGAGGAAACCCATCGTCGCGATCAACAGCCAATGGCGCCGAATGATCGCGCCTTTGCCGCGAAGCCGCGGGATCGCGAACGGCGCGAGGCAGATCGCCGAAACCGTCCAGCGCCCGAAGGTCAATGCGACCGGCGGGATGACGGCGTGCGCGGCGCGGCCGAGCACCCAGTTCCCCGACCAGAACAGGTTGCACAACGCCAACAACAGGTAAGGATAAAGCGCCTCGATGCGGCTGACGGGACGCGTGTGCGCGGGCGCGGCGGGCATGGGCGCTCTCGAAGATGTCGTCGGAGATTGTCGGTCTCGCGTCCCTGCGTCAATCTCGGCATGATCGGATTGCAGGGAATGCACATGCGCGAGTCGGTCGAATGTGTGGTTATCGGCGCCGGCGTTATCGGACTCGCGGCGGCGCGCGCGCTGGCGTTGAGCGGCCGGACCGTCCTGGTCGTTGAAAAAGAGCGCTATATCGGCGCGCATACCTCGTCGCGCAACAGCGAGATCATCCACGCCGGGCTCTACTACCCGGCAGACAGCCTTAAGGCGCGGTTCTGTGTCGCCGGTCGCCAGCGCCTCTACGAATATTGCGCCGCGCGCGGCGTCGCGACGAAGCGCATCGGCAAGCTCGTCGTCGCGACCGACGAGACCGAAATCCCGCTGCTGACGAAGGTCATGGCGCATGCCAAGGCCAACGGCGTCGATGACCTGGAACTGCTCGATGCTAAGACGGCGCGCACAATGGAGCCCGCAGTTGCCTGCGTCGCCGCGTTCCATTCGCCGTCCACCGGATTGGTCGACAGCCACGCCTTGATGCTGAGCCTGCAGGGCGAGGCCGAGGCGCATGGTGCGACGGTGGCGCTGCGTTCCGAAGTCGCTTCCGGCCGGGTGCATGACGCCGGCGGTTTCACGCTCGAAATCGCCGGCGACGAGCCGATGACGCTCGCGTGCGAGATGCTGATCAACGCGGCCGGCCTTTATGCGCCCGGCGTCGCGCGGCGCGTCGGCGGTGTGCCGCCGGATAGCATTCCGTGCGATTATTATTGCCGCGGCGTCTACTTCACGCTGCCAGGCAAGGCGCCGTTTCAGCGTCCGGTCTATCCGGTGCCCGAGCATGCGGGTCTCGGTGTCCATTACACGCCCGATCTCGCCGGCCAAGGCCGCTTCGGTCCGGACACCGAATGGATCGATGGCATCGATTACACGGTCGACCCAAAGCGCGGCGCGCGTTTCTATGCCGCGATCCGCAAGTATTGGCCGGGACTTCCCGACGGCGCATTGCAGCCGGGTTATGCCGGCATTCGACCGAAAATCAACAGCCGCGACGAGCCGGCCGCCGACTTCCGCATCGACGGCCCCGAACGCCACGGCATCGCCGGTCTGGTCAATCTCTTCGGCATCGAATCGCCGGGCCTGACGAGTTCGCTCGCCATCGCCGATTACGTCGCCGCGCTGGTCAATGCGCCGGCGTCGTCGTCGGCTCCGCCGGTCCGCGCTCGACCAGCACCATGACCGTGGTCTCGCCGGCGTTTGCGAAACGCAGCGTCAGCGGAAAATCGTCGCCGACGGCGAGCTTGCGCTTGATGCTTTGCAGCACGATGCGGCGTCCGCCCGGCTGCAACGCAACCGGCTGCTTCGCGGGCAAATCGAAGGCGTCGACGGGGCGGTTGCCATAATCCTGAAACAACACCGCATTGGCGATCGGCGCCGCGGCGCCGGTGAGCCGGTCGGGCTTGTCGCCCATATTCGCCAGCGCCATAAAGACGGCGGCGATGTCGCTGGTCGACGGTTGGGCCCAGGGATGGCCGATCTCGACTTTGCCGAAGGTGTAGGAATGCGCGCAGACCGCTGACGCGCCGAATGGCGTCAGCAGCAAACTCAGCGGTGCAAGGATCAGGCTGCGGCGGTTCATGCGCATTTTAGCGAATTAAATTGAACCTGGAGACGACGATGCTGGTCGGCGTGCCGAAAGAGATCAAGACCCATGAATATCGCGTTGGACTGGTGCCGGGAAGCGTCCGCGAGTTGGTTCATCATGGTCAGGCGGTCGTGGTCGAAAGCGGCGCGGGCAGCGGCGCCGGCTTCGACGACGACGCGTATCGCCGCGCTGGCGCGAGCATCGCAGCCAACGCCGCTGCCGTCTTCGCCAAGGCCGAGCTGATCGTCAAGGTCAAGGAGCCGCAGCCGTCGGAAATCGCGCTACTGCGTCGCGGCCAGGTGTTGTTCGCGTATCTCCATCTCGCCGCCGATCGCAAACAGACCGATGGCTTGTTGCGGTCGGGCGCAACCTGCATCGCCTATGAGACGGTCACCGACGAACGCGGCGGGCTGCCGCTGCTGGCGCCAATGAGCGAGGTCGCCGGCCGTATGGCCGTTCAGGTCGGCGCGCATTACCTCGAGAAGGAGCAGGGCGGTGCCGGCGTGCTGCTCGGCGGCGTGCCGGGCGTATCGGCCGCGCGCGTGGTCGTGTTGGGCGGCGGCGTCGCCGGCACCAATGCCGCGCGCGTCGCCATGGGCATGGAGGCGCATGTCACTGTCATCGACAAGCAACTGGCGCGGCTTTATGCGCTCGACCTGCAATTCGGGTCGCAACTCCATACCCTGTTCTCGACGGTCGAAAATATCGAACGCGAGGTCATCGAGGCCGATCTGGTGATTGGCGCGGCGCTGATTACCGGCGCCGCGACGCCGAAGCTGGTGACACGCGACATGGTGAAGCGCATGCGCGCGGGCTCGGTGATCGTCGACATCTCGATCGATCAGGGCGGCTGCTGCGAAACCAGCCGGCCGACGACACACGCCGATCCGACCTATGTCGAGGACGGCGTCATCCACTATTGCGTGACCAACATGCCGGGTGCGGTCGCGCGCACATCGACCTTCGCGCTCAACAACGCGACGTTGCCGTTCGTGCTCGCTTTGGCGCAGAAAGGCTGGCAACGCGCGCTTGCCGACGATCGCAATCTGATGGCCGGCCTCAATATCCAGGCCGGCCGCATCACCCATCCGGCGGTGGCGCAGTCGCTCGGCGCCGCCTATCTCGCACCCGAGCAGGCGGTGGGACCGGCCGGCGGCGCGTAGTTTAATATTCGGCGCGACGTTGGAACGCTTCGGTAATGCCGGCAATCGAAGAATCGATGAGCTGGTTGCCCTGCTCCGTGTTGATCGTCTGGCGAAGGACGATTTCGGTTGCCCGACACGCCAGCGCGGCGGCTTGCTGCTGAATCTCCTCGACCGCGGCGTGACGCGCCGCAACGATCTGTTCCTCGACCATCTGCTCGCGCCGCTTTGCGACTGCATGCGCGTCGGCGATCATTTTTGTGGCGAGCCGTTCGGCATCGCGCGACGCGGCGGCAAGCATGTCGCGCGCCTGAGCCAAAGCCTGATTCTTGCGCGCCTCGGAGTCTTTCAGCATGCCTTCCGCCTCGGCGCGCAGGCGGGCGGCTTCATCGAGTTGGCGGCGAATGTCCGTGCTGCGGTCGTCGAGGACCGTGACGATGGCTGCGACGACCTTTCGTCCCGCGAGCGCCAGGAAGATGAGGACGGCGACGGCGACCCAGAAGGTCCCTTTGGCCCAGATGATTCCTTGTAGCGCCGCGTATTCCATGGTCGGCGCCTTACCGCTGAGCCGCGTCCAGGGCCTGGCCGATGACCGCCCGCTCCGCGGGACGGCTGGTCAGCCGCTCGACCAGCGCGCGCGTCACGTCCTCCGCCACCGGACGAAGGACGGCCAGGGCCGCGAGGCGCGTTTGCTCGATCTCCCCCTTGGCACGATTCAGTTCGGCATCAAGGCGGGCTTTCAGCGCTTCCTCCTCGATCCGCACCTTATCCTTTGCTCCGGCCATCGCGTTGGCGATAGCGGCCTGGCCCTCGCTGTGGGCGTTGCGGATGGCTTGTTCCACCTCCGCGACGATCCGGGTCGCTTCGGTCCGGGCCTGCGTCGCGGCCTTGAGGTCGTCGTCGATGCGTCGTTTGCGGTTCTCGATCACGCCGCCGAGCTGCGGCAGCGCCCATCGCGCCATCAAGACGTACAGCACGAGCATGATCGCCGCCATCCAGATCACCTGCGCGAGGGTGAGCGGATTGGCAAAATCCATCTGGGGCATGGCGCTTTCGGCCATGGCAGCGCCCGAAAACGCGGCCGACAACGCGACCGCGAGCCCGGTTACCGTGGCGGATCGTGCGAAGCGCATGGTCGTACGCCAGATGATCGGCAACGACGGCAATCAGGCAAACAGGATGATCAGCGCGATCACCAGGGCGTACAGCGCGACGGCTTCGGTCAGCGCGAACCCCAGCAGCACGTCGCGGAACACGCGATCGCGGACCGCCGGATTGCGGCCGACGGCGCTCACGAAGGAGCCGAAGAGATTACCGATGCCGACGCCGGCGCCGGCGACGCCGATCGTGGCAAGGCCGGCACCGAGGTCGCGGGCAAGGAGGGCAGAGTCGATATCCATGTCAGAGATCCTTTCCAATCTGGCGAACTTATGGACGAAGTGATTTGGCGGCGCAACGCTCGACTGATGGTCAGTGCATATGGATGGCGTCGTGCAGATAAAGACAGGTGAGCACGGCGAAGACATAGGCCTGCAGCACGGCGACCAGGAATTCGAGGGCCGCCAGCGCGACGTTCAGGCCGAGCGGGATGATCGAAGCCACGACGCCGACCGCACCCATGCTTGCGACCAAAAGCAGCATGAAGCCGGCGAACACCTCCCACATCACGTGGCCGGCGGTCATGTTGGCGAAAAGTCGGACCGAAAGGGAGATCGGCCGGGAGGCGTACGACACGATCTCGATCGGGATCAGCAGCGGCAGAAGCCAAACGGGAACGCCGGGCGGCGAGAAGAACTTCAGGAAACCGATGCCGTGATACCAGAAGCCGACGGCGGTCGAGAGCAGGAAGACGAAGACGGCGAGCGCGCCGGTGATCGCGATGTGGCTCGTGAAGGCGAAGAAATACGGAAACAGGCCGAGCACGTTGCCGAGCAGGATGAAGGCGAAAAGCGTGAACACGAAGGGAAAGAAGCGCACGCCTTCCGGCCCGATCGTGTCGAGCACCATCTGGTGGACAAACTCGTAGGTCAACTCGGCAAGGCCCTGTAAGCGGCCGGGCACGAGCGCGCGATGCCGAAGCGCGACAACGAAGAGCGCCACCACGATGACCGCGGCGAGCAGCATCATTTCGTTCGAATTGGTGAATTCGGACACGCGGCCCAGCCCGCCGAGTCCGGTCGTCAGCTTGAATTGGCCGAGCGCGTCGATCGCTTGTTCCTGCGCCATATCGTGTCTCGCTTCAGTCCTTCGTCTTTCCCGTCGCCCGGATCAGGTTGAGGACACCGGCCGCTGCACCGATCGGGACGAAACCGACCATGAACCACGGCGAAGTGTGGAACAGTTTGTCCAACCCGTAGCCGATCGCAACGGCGACGGCGAGCGCCGCAACCATTTCGGCGCCCAGCTGCATCGCGAAGCTGAACGCGTTGCCATCCGTTGCGCGCGAAGCGGCCTTGTCATCGTCCAATCCGGCATCACGCCGGGCGGCTTCGAGGCGTTGATCGAACGACCCGCGGTCGCCATGCTCTTTGTCCGGATCCTGACCCATGATTGACCCAACCACTGGGAATGTTTGAGGGATTTCCCTGCGGCACGGGCACGCGGCAGCTCCCCCCGCGCCCGAAAGGCGCGCAACTTCTAAAAGGCGCGACCGGGCGAGTCAAGCGCGGGAAGGCACCGAATCAGGCGGTGCGACGAAGCTGCTCGACGCCTTGCAGATCGACCGAAACCAGCTGCGAAACGCCCTTTTCGCCCATGGTCACGCCGTAAAGCCGATCGACGCGCGCCATGGTCAGGCGATGGTGGGTGATGATCAAGAACCGGGTCTCGGCGCTTTCCGCAATTTCGGCGACCAGGCGGCAAAACCGATCGACGTTCGCGTCGTCGAGTGGCGCGTCCACCTCGTCCAGCACGCAGATCGGCGCCGGGTTGGTTAGGAAGACGGCAAAGAGAAGCGCCAGTGCGGTGAGCGCCTGCTCGCCGCCCGACAGCAGTGTCAGGTTCTGCAATTTCTTGCCCGGCGGGCTCGCCATGATCTCGAGGCCGGCTTGGAGCGGATCGTCGTCCTCGCCCGGGTCGAGCCGTAGATGCGCGTTGCCGCCGCCGAAGAGCCGCGCGAACAGCTTGCCGAAATGATCGTTCACCTGCGTGAAGGCGGCGAGCAGGCGCTCGCGGCCTTCGCGGTTGAGCGCGGTGATGCCTTGGCGCAGCTTGGCGATGGCGCCGACCAGATCCTCGCGCTCACGGTTGAGTCCGTTCAGACGTTCCTCGATCTCGCGCGATTCCGCCTCGGCGACCAGATTCACCGGCCCCATGTTCTCGCGCTCGCGCAGCAGGCGGTCGAGGCGCGTGGTGGCGGCGCCGATGTCGGGCAATTCCTCATCGGGTTCGATGCCGGCGGCCGCCAAAACACCGTCGGGCTTCGCTTGCAGTTTTTCGGCGATGGCGTCGGCGATGGTCGTGCGCGCCAGCACCGCCTGATCGCGCACGCCTTCGGCGCGCACGCGCTCCTCGCGCGCTTCGCCGGCGGATGCCTCGGCGGCGCGCGCCGCCTTGTCCGCTTCGGTCAGCTTGCCTTCGCCCGCCGCCAGCGCATCGGCAGCTTGGTTGCGGCGCGTGGTCGAGGCGGCGATGGTTTCGGCCAGCTTGTCGCGCTCGGCCGCGATTTCCTGCGGCCGTTGCGCCAGCGTTTCGATCTCGGCGTGAAGCTCGCCGCGTCGGCTTTCGAGTGTTTGCCGCTGGCGGGCGGCCGCGTCGGCGCGTTGCTCCCACGATTTCACCTCGACGCCGATCGCAGCCAGCCGTTCGCTGCGCGCCGCCACTTCGCGCACCAGCCGGTCGTGTTCGCCCTGATGCGCCTGCTGCAAAGCACGGCGTTCGGCAAGCGTGGATCGCGTCGCCTGAATTTCGTCGCGGCCAACGGCCGGGTCGGGCAAGGCGGCGAGCGCGCTACGCGCCGCTTCGGTCTCCGCTTCGGCTTCGCTGCGATCGAGCGTCAACCGCTGCGCAGCTTCCTCCAGCGCGGCGCGGCGTGAGACGATCGCGGCGGCGGCGCGCGCCAATTCGGCTTCGTGATTGCGGATATCGGCAAGGGCGTCGAGCGCTTCGCGCGCGCGTTGCCGCGCTTGGCGGTCTGCTTCGGCCCGTTCGCGATTGTGGCGCTGCGCGGTCTCGAGTGCGCCGCGCCGCCGCGTCACCTCGGCTTCGGCCGACCGTAGCTCGTGCGCGAGTTCCGTCAGGCGATGGCGCTGCTCGAGCCGTTGCGTCGCGGCCGCCGGCGCACCGGGAAGACGGCGGAACCCGTCCCAGCGCCACAGGCTGCCGTCGCGGCTGACGAGCCGTTGGCCCGGGCGCAATTCCGTTTGCAACCGCTCGCCATCGGCGACGGTGTCGACAATGCCGATCTGGGTGAGGCGGCGCGACAAGGACGCCGGTGCGGTGACGTGGTCCGACAAGCGCGTCACGCCGACCGGCAGTGACGGCGCATCGGCATAGTCGGGCAGACCGAACCAATGCGCCGGCGCCGTAGCGTCGGTTGGTGCCGTCAGATCGTCGCCGATCGCGGCGCCAAGCGCCGCCTCGAAACCATGCGCCACCTGGATCGCGTCGAGTACCGGCGGCCATTTGTCCTGATCGGGTTTGGTCAGGAGCTGTTGCAGCGCCTCGCTCTCGGCTGTCAGCTTGGCGCGGCTCATCTCGGCGGCCGCCAGCGGATCGCGTGCTTCGGTCTCGGCGGCCTGCGCTTCAGTCAGGGCCTTTTCAGCGACTGTTAGCGCCGCGCGGCTTTCCTCGGCGGCAATTTCCGCCGCTTTGAGCGCCGCCAAGGTTTCGGCGCCGACGCCGCTGGCGCCGGCTTCGGCCTCGAGCGCGGCGCGTTGGCGCGCGATCTCGTCGGCGCGATCCTTGAGGCGGACTTGACGCTCGCCGGCCTCGCTGATGCGCGTCGCCAGCGCGGCGCGGCGCGCTTCTTCGGCGGCGACGCGCTCGGTCAGCGCGGTCAGCCGGGCATCGAGCGCGGCGACGGCCTCGGCAACGCGGGCTAATTCCTCGGCCGCCTTCGTTTGCACTTGTCGTTCGTCCTGTTGGGCGGCGATCAGCGACTGGCGCTCCTCGCCCAGACGCGCCAGTGCGGCGCGCGCGTCGGCGGCCAGTTCGTCCTCGCGCTTCAGATCGGCGGCGAGCTGCTCAAGCCGCGCTTCGGCCGATTGCCGCGCCGCCATGATGCGGCGCTCCTCGTCGTCCAGCGCCTGACGCGCCAGGGTCAGCCGCTGGAGTTCGGCCGAGGCCACCGCCTCGTTTTGCCGCAACGCCGGCAACTCGGCCGACGCCGCTTCGCGTAACCGATTGGCCGCGGCGGCGGCGGTCATGCGTTCAGCGACAACCCGTTCGGCGGCGCGCAACCGTTCTTCCGCCGCTGTCAATTCGCCGGTGGCGGCGGCATAGCGCAGATGGAGCACGGTCGCTTCGGCGCGGCGGATCCAATCCGACAGCCGGCGATAACGTTGCGCCTGGCGTGCCTGTTTCTTCAGGCTTTCAAGCTGGGTCTCGAGGGTGCGCAGCACGTCGTCGAGCCGCGCCAGATTGGTTTCGGCGGCCTTGAGACGCAACTCGGCTTCGTGCCGCCGCGAATGCAGGCCGGCGATGCCCGCGGCCTCCTCGAGCAACATCCGTCGATCGGCCGGCTTGGCGCTGATGATGGCGCCGATGCGCCCCTGACTCAGGATGGCGCTCGAATTGGCGCCGGTGGCGACGTCGGCAAACAGCAGCTGCACGTCGCGGGCGCGAACGTCGCGGCCGTTGATGCGGTAATCCGAGCCGATGCCGCGTTCGATGCGGCGATGGATCTGGATCTCGTTGTGGGCGTCGTAAGGCTGCGGTGCGTCGTGCGCGGCGTTATCGAGATGCAACATCACCTCGGCGACGTTGCGGGCCGGCCGCGCGCTCGTACCCGAGAAGATCACGTCGTCCATCTCGCTGCCGCGCAGACGCTTGGCCGACGTCTCGCCCATCACCCAGCGCATGGCGTCCAGGATGTTCGACTTGCCGCAGCCGTTGGGTCCGACGATCCCGGTCATGCCGGGTTCGATCACGAGCTCGGTCGGTTCGACGAAGGATTTGAAGCCGGAAAGCCGGAGTTTGGCGAAATGCACGATCGGGCTGCGGGCTAAGTACGCGACATGAGCGCGTTGAGCCAGTTCCGGACCGTTGCGATCACGCTATCGTGGCGGTCGTTTGCCGCCGTTGCCGGGCCGTTTCGGCTCGGCGCCGCGGCGCCGGACTTGGCTTCGAGATATTTGACGAACTCGTCGTAAGGCATGTCACCAACCACCTTCGTGCCGTTGACGAAGAAGGTCGGCGTTGAATCGATGCCGTATTGGTTCTGGGCGACGAGGCGCGAATTCAGCACCGCGTCGGAGAGTTTCTGATTGTTGGCACAAGCGTCGAATTGCGCTTGGCTCATGCCGCCGAGCCTGGCGATGGGCGCCAATGCCTTCTTGGTCGCGTCCTCGCTCCTCTGCGCCCATTCGCGCTGCGTCTGAAACAGCGTCTCGATGAACGGGAAATAACGCTCGGGCGGGAAGCATTGCGCGACGGTGGCGGCCACGACGGCCGATTGATCGAGCGGGAAATCGCGATAGACCAGCTTGGCTTTGCCGGTGTCGATCCAGTTTTTCTGAAGCTTGGGCAGCGTATCGCTCGCGAACGCGGCGCAATGCGGACAGGTGAGCGACGCGTATTCAAAGATCGTGATCGGCGCGTTCTTGTTGCCCAGGACGTGATCGTTGGCCTGCAACGTCGGCGCATCGGCAGCGCGCGTCGGTAATGCGGTGGCTTGCAGTAAGGCCATCGCAATCGCGGCGGCACCGATTAGCCGATAGAAGCGCATGAGCAACTCCACACCCTAAAAACGGCCCGATGCTAGGGCTTGCGCGCCGGCAGTTCAAGCAAAGCGCCGCCTGCGAGTCGGAAAAATCCGTTCAGCGGATTTTATCGCCGCCGGTTCCGATCACGGCTTCACCGAGTCGCGTCAGCGCGTCGCGCAACTCGGTGTCGGTGATACCGGCGACTCGCTGTGTCAATGCGGCGCGCTCGCTTGGCGCCAAGTCGCGGCGACGGCGCGGCGTTGTCGCCGGCTCCGTCGGCAGCGGGCCTTGTACCAAGGCCAGCCGCGCCAAGGCGCGATAACCGAAGAATGCGTTGAGCCGCTCGAGGACCTGGGGCTCGCGATGCTGCGCTTCGAGCGCAAATCCTGGCGCGACACGCAATCGCAGCGTGCCGTCGCGGCGCTCGCCCGGCGGAAATGTCAGCTTTTCCGGCATCATCCGGCGGGCCAGGTCGGTGCCGACAATCGCCGCCCATTGCGCCACCAGCTGGCCTTCGGAAAAGCCGCGCTTGCCGAGCGCCGGTTTGACGACCTGCGGCACGTCCGCCGCCAGCGCCCGCATCGCGCCGCGCCGACGATCGGACTCGTTCGATATGCCGGCCAACTCGTAACCTCCTGACGCCCGTGGCAGGATAAAGCATGAAGCGCGCCCGGTCGATGTTCCCTCCCGTCGCCGAACTGTCGGCGTCGCTGCTGGTCTGGTACGACCAGCACCGCCGCGTGCTGCCGTGGCGCGCGCTGCCCGGCGGAGCGATCGATCCCTACCGCATCTGGCTCAGCGAAATCATGCTGCAGCAAACGACGGTCGCGGCGGTTGGACCCTATTACGCGCACTTCCTGGCGCGCTGGCCGACGATCGAGACCCTGGCGCGCGCCGAACTCGATGACGTGCTGCATGCCTGGCAAGGTCTCGGCTATTACGCGCGGGCGCGCAATCTGCACGCCTGCGCCCGGGCGGTGGTCGCGCGCGGCGGCTTTCCCGATACCGAAGCGGGCTTGCGCACGCTGCCGGGCATCGGCACCTATACCGCGGCGGCGATTGGCGCGATCGCCTTCGGTTGCCGGGCGGCGGCGGTCGATGGCAATGCCGAGCGTGTGCTGGCGCGCCTTTACGCCGTGCGCACGCCGTTGCCGACGGCGAAACCGCGATTACGCGCCGAGGCTTTGGCCCTGGTACCCGCCGACCGGCCCGGCGATTTCGCACAGGCCTTGATGGATCTCGGCGCCACGGTTTGCACGCCAAAACAACCACGCTGCGGCGCTTGTCCGTGGCAGACCGGCTGCCGGGCCGCCGCGCAGGGGATCGCCGAGAAATTGCCGCGGCGCGTGGCCAAACCGGCCAAGCCGCGGCGGCACGGTGTTGCGTTCTGGGCGGTCAACGAAGCCGGCGCCGTGCTGTTACGCCGCCGGCCGGCGAACGGCTTGCTCGGCGGCATGATGGAAGTGCCATCGACCGATTGGCGCATCACGCCATGGAACGATCGCGAAGCGACCAAGGCCGCGCCGCTCAAGGCCCGCTGGCGGCGGATTCCGGGTACCGTCGCGCACGGCTTTACCCATTTCGATCTCGAGCTGGTGATTTTCGCGGCGATGACCAAAGGCGCCGCCGCGCGTACCGGCATCTGGGTGGCGCCCGCCCGGTTCAAAGACCAGGCGCTGCCGAGCGTCATGAAGAAGGTGATTGACCGAGCGCGCCGCGCTGCGGCGCCGGCTTAGGCGGCCGGGCCCATTTCGGCGCGGTATTTCTGCCGCAGCACGTCGATCGACACGGCATGTCCCTTGAGTTCGACGTGCCAGAACGCCCAGCCGTTGCAGGCGGCGGCGCCTTGGACTTCGGCCGCCACCTTATGGATCGAGCCTTTGGTTTCGGCCGAGATCACCGTCCCGTCGGCCCGCACCTTGGCGGTCCAGCGGCGCGAGGCGTCGAACAGCACGTCGCCCGGCTTGAGGAAGCCGTTCTCGACCAGGGCGCCGAACGGCACGCGCGGCTCGCCGCGCTTCTCGGCGATGGCGATATCCTCGGCTGCCGCCGGCGTGACGGTGGCGACGCGGTCGCGCGCCAGCCGCACGTAGTCCTTCTCGCGGTCAATGCCGATGAACCGGCGGTTGAGCCGCTTGGCGACGGCGCCGGTCGTGCCGCTGCCGAAAAACGGATCGAGCACCAGGTCGCCGGGCTTGGTCGCCGCCAGCAGCACGCGGTGCAGCAGGGCTTCGGGCTTCTGAGTCGGGTGCGCCTTCTTGCCGTCGCGCTTCAGGCGTTCGCTGCCGCCGCAGATCGGCAGCAGCCAGTCGCTGCGCATCTGCACGTCGTCGTTGAGCGCCTTCATCGCCTGATAATTGAACGTGTATTTGCTGTCGCGCGACTTGCCGCACCACAGCAGCGTTTCATGCGCGTTGGTGAAGCGCCGGCCGCGGAAATTCGGCATCGGATTGGTCTTGCGCCAGACGATGTCGTTGAGGATCCAGAAGCCCATATCCTGCAACAACGCGCCGACGCGATAGATGTTGTGGTACGAGCCGATCACCCAGAGCGTGCCGTCGGGCTTCAAGAGGCGTCGCGCGGCCTCGAGCCAAGCGCGGCTGAAACGGTCGTAGGACGCAAAATCGGCGAACTTGTCCCAGGCCTGGTTGACGGCGTCGACATGGCTGTTGTCGGGCCGGTGGAGCTCACGGTTAAGTTGCAGGTTGTAGGGCGGGTCGGCGAAGACGAGGTCGACCGATTCCGCCGGCAGCCGCGCCATGACCTCGACGCAGTCGCCGATCAAAACCTCGCCCAGATCGTCGCTCGTTTCCCCCAATTGCCGCATCCGGCTCCCCGTCCGGATTTCGGCCGTCGGCACGAGTCGCGCCGCCGGAGCCGAATCGGCGCATCCTGCTCTGTCCCGAGTCGGGTGTCAATATATGGGGAGAGTCAATGGCTTAGTAGGATCCACTCGGATTTGACTCGAATACGATGCTGAACTGCACCGGCGCAAACGACAGGCGATGGTGCCGCGTTGGACCCAGCGCCAGCAGGCCGGCGCGATGCTCTTCGGTCGCGTAGCCGACATTGGTCTCCCAGCCATAGCCAGGATAGCGGCACGCCAGCGCCCGCATCAGCCGGTCGCGCGTGACCTTGGCGATAATCGATGCGGCGGCGATTGAGAGCGACAGTGCATCGCCGCCGACGACGGTGCGTGTCCGGCAGGGCAGTTGCGGGTTGACGTTGCCGTCGACCAGCGCCCAGTGCGGCACCGCCGGCAAGGCTTCGAGCGCGCGCCGCATGGCGAGCAGCGACGCTTGCAGGATGTTGATGCGGTCGATCTCGCCGGCGGAAGCGGCGCCGACGCCGATGCGGGCGCAGGACCATAGCTGCGCCGCATAATCTTCGCGGGCCGCGCGCCGAAGCTTTTTCGAATCGTCGATCTGCCGGCGCAGGCCGCGCGGCATACGCACCGCGTCGATGATCACCGCCGCCGCCACGACCGGACCGGCCAACGGTCCGCGACCGGCCTCGTCGATGCCGCAAACGATACCGTCGCATTCCCGCTCGAGCGCCAGATCGGGCATGTCGCTAAATGACACCCGCCGCGCCCACGGCGCAAGCGCGACTCCGGACGTGTAGACGGCCGCGGCTACAGCAGTTTGAGTTGAGCGTTCGGCAGCGGCGGCGGCGCGAACTTCGTCGTGTCGAGACGCCACATGCGGCCGCGATTGAGATTGAGCTTCAGCCGCCGGCACGCGGTCTCGAAACGGATGCGCAACAGCTCGGCATAAGGACCCGTGCCGCGCATGCGCTTGCCCCATTGCGGGTCGTAATCCTTGCCGCCGTGGCCTTCGCGCACCAGCGACATGACGTGCTTGGCCTTGGCCGGGAAATGGTCGTTGAGCCATTCGATGAACAACGGCGCCACCTCCAGCGGCAGGCGCAGCATGGTATAGCCGGCGCCGCGCACGCCGACCGAAGCGGCGCGTTCCAGGATCGCTTCGAGTTCGGCATCGTTGAGCGCCGGAATCATCGGCGCGGCCATCACGCTGGTTGGAATATCGGCGCCGGCCAGGGCCGCGAGCGTTTCGACGCGCCGCTCGGGCGTGGCGGCGCGAGGCTCCATCGTCCGCGCCAGCTTGCGGTCGAGCGTCGTCACCGAAATCGCGCAGGCGGCGAGGTTATCCTTCGCCATGTCGGACAGGATGTCGATGTCGCGCTGAATCAGCGCCGACTTGGTGACGATGGTGACCGGATGGCGAAAATCGCGCAGCACTTCGAGGATACCGCGCATGATCCGGTAGTGGCGCTCGGCCGGTTGGTAGGGATCGGTGTTGGTGCCGAGCGCGATCGGCCGGCAGCGATAGGACGGCTTGCGCAGCTCGGCGGCGAGCAGCGCCGGCGCCTGCTCCTTCACCAGGATGCGGCTTTCGAAATCGAGCCCCGGCGAAAAGCCGAGATAGGCGTGCGTCGGCCGGGCGAAGCAATAGATGCAGCCATGCTCGCAGCCGCGATACGGATTGATCGAACGGTCGAACGGAATGTCGGGTGAATCGTTGTGCGCGATGACGCTGCGCGAGCTGTCGTGCAGGAACTGCGTCGCGCGGCGCGGCGCCGGTTCGTCGGCCGTGCCCCAGCCGTCGTCGAACCCTTCGCGCTTTTCCTGCTCGAAGCGCCCGGTCGCGTTGCTGCCGGCGCCACGACCCTTTTGCAGCGGCGCCCTGGCGGTATCGTCCATGGCGATAGGATGCGCCCGGTTTTGGAACAAATCAAGAACTGCAGCCTGGACGGCCGAGCATTAACTGGTGACGTGCTCTTTCAGCCGCGGCATGAGCTCGACCAGGTTGCAGGGCCGATGCCGGTTGTCGAGCTGCGGCCCGATCACTTCCCACCCGTCACGGCACGCGCCGGGCGAACCGGGCAGCGCAAACAGATAGGTACCGCCGGCGACACCGGCGGTGGCGCGGCTCTGAATCGTCGAGGTGCCGACCTTTTGATAACTGAGCCAGCGGAACAGTTCGCCAAAGCCGAGGATCTCTTTCTCGTAGACCGATTGGAACGCTTCCGGCGTGACGTCGCGGCCGGTGACGCCGGTGCCACCGGTTGCGATCACGACATCAACGGCCGGATCGGCGATCCACGTCTTGAGCGCGGCGACGATCGCGCTCTGCTCGTCCTTGACGATGCGTTTGGCGGCGATGCGATGGCCGGCGGCGGTCGCCAGTTCGGCCAGTGTGCGACCCGATTTGTCGGAAGCCTCGTCGCGCGTGTCGGAAACCGTCAGGATCGCGATGTTGACGGCAATAAACGGACGCTTCTCATCGATTGTCGGCGACACGGCGTTCACCGCTATCGTGAATGTCGAAAGCGGTATAGATCGGCCAATGGCCCTCGGCAAGCGCGTCCAGGTCAGGTGTCGGTTGGCCGAGACGCATGCGATAGATCCAGTAGTTCGCCATCACGCGTTCGGTGAAAGCGCGCGATTCCGGCACCGGGAAGGTCTCGAGAAACAGCAGCGGATCGGCGCGATAGTCGGTCATGGCGATCTTCCGCCGCTCGACCGCGCCCGGGCCGCCGTTATAGGCGAGGGCGAAGAACAGCAGATTGCCGCGGATGTGATCGTCCTGTAGCAGGGTCCGGATATATTCCTGCGCCAGCGTCATATTGGTTTCGGGATCGGCCAGTTCCACGCGTTCGCCGCGGCGATCGCTGACGTCCTGGCCGAGCTGAGTCGCCATTGAGCGTGCGGTTGCCGGCATCAATTGCATCAGGCCGCGGGCGCCAGCGTTGCTCACCACCTGCGGCGCGAATCTCGATTCCTGGCGCATCACGCCATAGAGCAGGGCGCGGTCGACGGTGAAGCCGCCGTGCGGCGTCCAGCGCGGGATGGGATAAAGCGCCCGGTCGTAGTCCTGGCCGTTCCGGCGCGCGACGATTGCGCCCAGCTGTAGGCTCAACGCCGGCAGGTTGGCATGGTCGGCCAGCACGATCGCCGCTTGCATGGCGCCAGTCGAGCCGCGCGCCGCCATTAGGCGCAATTCCGCGGCCGCGCCGTTTGGGTCGCCGATTTGCAGCTCGGCCAACGCGCGCCGGCCGGCCGGCTCGCTGGTCATGATGCTGGCGTCGAGGCCGCTGAACGGGGCGTCGGCGAAATTGAAGCTGGCGTCGATGCCGAGCAGCCGGCTGGCCAGCAATCCGTAGAAGGTGTGCGGGTGGTTGGCGGCGACACCGAGCCAGCGCGCGACGTTGGCCGGATGATGCGACCGCAGTTCGATCCGCGCCGTCCAGAATGCCGCGGCGGCAATCATCGACGGTGATTGCGCCGGCGTGGTGGCGAGCGTCGAGAAGGCTTTGCGTGCTTCGTCGAGGCGACCTTCGCGCCAAGCCGTCAGTCCCGCCTGCCATTGGCCGTTGGGCGCGGGCGCGGGTTCGGCATCGGCCTGGACGGGGCGCGGATCGAGGTCACCACCGGCCAGCGACAGGGCCGCGATAAGGGTCGCCGCCGGCTTGGGCGGTTTGGCCCCGTCCGGCGCCCGTTTGACCGCCAGACCATAGAGGCGGCCGGCCCCCGGCTGATCGCCGTAGGCCTCGAGCCAGGCGGCGAGCTCGGCGTAGGTGGTGTGGTACCTCGGGTGGATGTAGCGCTGGGCCAGAACATGGCCGAGCAGCAGCCGGTCCTTGAGCAGACCGATCTCGCGGTCGGCCGCCTGCCATTGACCGAGGCGCTGTTGCAGCTCGATCAACCTATAGCGTTCCGCATCTGCCCCACTCAATACGTAGGGCAGGTCGGTATCGCTCCTGAATTCGGTCGGAGGTGTCAGCGCAGCGGACTTGAACTCGCCGCCGAAATCACCTGCAGCCGCGTTATGGAAGGCGAACAAAGCTGCTGAAAAAATCGCAATAACAACGAGCGCAGCATAAGTCTTGTTCGACCGTCCCCCACGTTCCCAGCCGTTCATGTGGACGGCCTTAAACTATCTTGCAGGCAAAAGGCAAGTCAAAATTTTATAAAGTTTCGTGATACCGCGGCTGCATTTATACCACGGTTAAAAATTCTACAAAATGGACACTTATTACTGTACTGAGTTCAATCTATTCTGTATCTCCAAGAGATCGCGCCAGGATTCACTTTTGTGTGCAGGTGCACGCAAAAGAAAAGACGGGTGATAGGTCGCCAGGGCTGGTACGGGTCCGAGGTCCGGAATCAATAGGTCGAACCACCGGCCGCGCAGGCGGGTAATGCCGTCGCTGCGGCTGAGCAGGGCGGCGGTGGCGGTTCCGCCGCACAAAACCACGATTTTCGGCCGCTTCAGGGCGATATGCCGCCAGACGAAAGGCAGGCAGATCGCGGTTTCTTCAGGTGTCGGCTTGCGATTGCCGGGCGGCCGCCAGAACAGGATGTTGGTGATATAGGCGTTCTCGCTACGCTGGACGCCGATGGTAGCCAGCATCCGATCGAGGAGCTGGCCGCTCCGGCCGACGAACGGCAAGCCGATTCGGTCTTCGTCGGCACCGGGCGCTTCGCCGATCAGCATCAGCGGCGCCTCCGGGTTGCCGTCGGCGAAGACAGTGTGCGTCGCCGTCCGCCGCAGCGAACATCCATCGAACGATTCGACGGCGGCGCGTAGAGCCGGAAGGTCGGTCGCTGCATCGGCCAGTTCCTTGGCGCTGGCGAGCATCGCGCTTTGGGGGGCGGTCACAACCGGTGCTGGCGCCTGGGTCAGCGGCGCCGTGGGCGACATCACCCGCCGCGGCCGTTCGGCGGATTTCGCCTCGGCCCGCATCCGGTCGCGCGGCGCATTGAGGACGGCATCGTCCGCGCCCATCGCGGTTTGCCATTCGAGAAGCCGCAGCAGCGCAGTGCGATCCTGCATGCACCGAGCCTAGCATCGCTGGCTCTTTGGGCACCACCGGCTATAGTCGCGCCGATGCCGCGCGAGCGCATGGAATACGACGTGCTGATCGTCGGTGCCGGGCCCGCGGGTCTTGCCGCCGCCATCCGGCTGAAGCAGCTGCGACCGGCGACGTCCGTCTGCATCATCGAGAAAGGCTCGGAGGTCGGCGCCCATATCTTGTCCGGCGCGGTGTTCGAGCCGCGCGCGCTCGACGAGCTGCTGCCGGACTGGCGCCGACGCGGCGCGCCGCTCCTGACGCCGGCGACCGACGACCGGTTCGTATTTCTGACCCGACAGCGCGCCTGGCGTCTGCCGACGCCACCGTCCATGCGCAACCACGGCAACTACATCATCAGCCTCGGCAATCTCTGCCGCTGGCTGGCCAAGGACGCGGAAGCCGCCGGCGTCGAGATCTATGCCGGATTCGCCGGTGCCGAAGTGATGTATGCCGCGGACGGCCGCGTCGCCGGCGTCGCCACTGGCGCGATGGGCATCGGCAAGGACGGCCAAGCAACCGCTGCCTTTCAGCCCGGCGTCGAGCTCCACGCCAAGTTCACCTTGTTCGCCGAAGGCTGCCGCGGCTCGCTGGCCAAGTCGCTTGAGTCGCGGTTCGGCCTCCGGGCCGGTTGCGATCCGCAAAGCTACGGCATCGGCATCAAAGAGCTGTGGGAAGTCGCTGCCGACCATCATCACCCCGGCCGCGTCGTCCATACGATCGGCTGGCCGCTCGACGCGCGCACTTATGGCGGCTCGTTCCTCTATCACCTCGAGAACAATCAGGTCGCGGTCGGCTTCGTGATCGGGCTCGACTATGCCAACCCGTACCTCGATCCCTTCGAAGAATTTCAGCGCTTCAAGACGCATCCGGCGATCCGACCGACCTTGGCCGGCGGTCGCCGCATTGCCTACGGCGCCCGCGCGCTCAACGAAGGCGGATTCCAGTCGATCCCGGCGCTCAGCTTTCCCGGTGGACATCTGATCGGGTGCGCCGCCGGCTTCCTCAACGTGCCGAAAATCAAGGGCAGTCACACGGCGATGAAATCCGGCATGGTCGCGGCCGAAACCGTGGCTCGCCAACTCGCCGGCGAGCCGGCTGATTTCCGACAGGCACTGGCGGCGTCGTGGGTCTGGGCCGAGTTGCGCGCCGTGCGCAACATTCGGCCGGGGTTTCGCTGGGGCTTGTGGGCGGGTCTCGCGCATGCCGCGTTCGACACCTACATCCTGCGCGGCAAGGCGCCATGGACGCTGCGTCAGACCGCGGATCATTTCGCGTTGAAGCGCGCCGACATGGCGCGGCCGATTGCTTATCCGAAGCCGGATGGCGCAGTCAGTTTCGACCGGCTGTCGTCGGTTTATCTGTCGAATGTCCATCACGACGAAAATCAGCCGGCGCACCTGCGGCTGCGTCGGCCGGCGGACGCGATTGCGATCAATTACGCGCTCTATGATTCGCCCGAGACGCGCTATTGCCCGGCCGGCGTGTATGAAATCGTCAAGAACCCGGCTGGCGCACCGCACCTCCAGATCAACGCCGCCAACTGCGTCCATTGCAAGACGTGTGACATCAAAGATCCGACGCAGAATATCGATTGGACCGTGCCGGAAGGAGGCGGCGGTCCCAATTACCCCAATATGTGACGAATAGGCTGACCCAAGAGCGGCCGGGCGGTGTAATCTCCGCCCACCACGCGAGCCGTCGGATGATGCTGATGAAGTTGCGATTGAACCTCGCCTGCGCTGCGGCGACGGGCCTTATCCTGGGATTAGCCGTCGGAGTCGGCAACGCCGCCGACAGTCCGATGGCCGCACCGTCGCTCAAGCCCGAAAGCGCCTTCGGCGGCTACCTGGCGGCGTTGCACGCGCAGGAGGATCACGATTATCGCGACGCGACGGCGTTCATCGACGCCGCGTTGGCTGCCGATCCCGACAATTACAATTTGATGCGCCGCGCCTTTGCGTTGCGCGTGTCGGCCGGCCACATCAATGAGGCCGCGCCGCTGGCGAAAAAACTCGTGGCCCACGACGGTGCCGGCGGATTGGCTGGCTTGGTCCTTGTCGAGCAGGCGATCAAAGTCGGCAACTATGCCGCGGCGATCAGCCAGGCTGCCACGGCGCCGCATCAAGGCGCGCAACGTTATGCGCTGCCCTTGCTGACGGCCTGGGCGGACGTTGGGCGCCACGATCGGGCGAAGGCGCTGCGCGATCTCGAGACGATGGGCGACACGCGCGGCCTCGGCCCGCTCAAGCCTTTGCACCAGGCGCTCGTCGCCGATTTCACCGGCCAGGCGGCGATGGCGTCGGCGCTCTATAAGAAGGTGGTGGCGACAGAAACACCACCGACCGCGCGGGTCGCCGAGCTCGCCGGCAATTTCTACGAGCGCCACCATGACGGCATCGCCGCGCGCGCGGTCTATGAAAGCATCCTGCCGATCGACGATTCCGACGTCGGTACCACCGGGCTCGATCGCTTGGCGCATGGCGTGGTTCCGCGACCGCTCGTTACAACGGCCGCCGACGGCGCCGCCGAAGCCTTGTTCGATCTCGCGAGCCTGCTCGATCAGGCCGAAACGCTCGATGCCGCATTGATCTACGTGCGGCTGGCGCTCGATCTCAAATCCGATTATCCGCTGGCCTACCTGCTTACCGGCGAAATCCGCGCGCAACAGGACCAGTCCGAAGAGGCGCTGGCGCTCTATCACCGCGTCGATGCGGCGTCGCCCTATTGGTGGACGGCGCGGATGCGCATCGCATTGACACTCGACACGCTGTCGCGCACCGACGAGGCGCTCAAGCTGCTCGAGACGCTGGCAGCGGAACAACCGACGCGCCCGGCGCCGCTGATCGAACTCGGCGACATCCTGCGATCGCACAGCCGCTTTACCGACGCGATCGGCGCCTACGATCGCGCGCTGGCGCGCATTTCGAAGCCGCAGGCGGACGATTGGCGGCTCTTCTACAGCCGCGGTGTCTCGTACGAGCGCAGCGGCCAATGGCCGCGCGCCGAAACCGATCTCGAACACGCGTTGAAGCTGCGCCCGGAACAGCCGCTGGTGCTGAACTATCTCGGCTATACCTGGATCGACAAGGGCGAGAAGGTGCCGGAAGCGGTCAAGATGATCAAACGCGCGGTCGCGCTGCGGCCGAATGACGGCTATATCGTCGACAGTCTCGGCTGGGCTTATTTCCGGCTCGGCGACTATACGCAAGCGACCGAGACGCTCGAACACGCGATCGAGCTCGTGCCCGAGGACCCCACGATCAACGATCACCTTGGCGACGCGTACTGGCGGTCTGGCCGTGAAATCGAGGCGCGCTATCAATGGCAGCGCGCGCTCCAATTCAAACCGGATCCGGACGAGACCAAGACCATTCAGGCCAAGCTCGATCATGGGCTCGGCGCGCCGGCGAAGGTGGACGGCGGCTGAGCTTGCTCGCGCCGGCCAAGCTCAACCTTTATCTTCACATCGTCGGCCGCCGCGCCGACGGCTTTCATCTGCTCGACAGTCTCGTCGCCTTTGCCGATATCGGCGACCACATCACCGTCAGCCCGGCGCACAGTCTCAATGTCGCCATCACCGGTCCGTTCGCCGCCGAACTATCGGCGCACGATCCGACGCAGAACCTCGTCTGGCGTGCCGCCGAAGCGCTGGCGCGCGAGCTCGGCCGCCCGCCCGGTGCGCTCGTCGTCCTGGAAAAGAACCTGCCGATCGCTTCCGGCATTGGCGGCGGTTCGAGCGACGCGGCGGCGACCCTGATGTCGCTGGCGGCGTTATGGAAAGCGAAGCTTTCGTCGGAACGGCTTGTGGCGCTGGCGGCGAAACTTGGCGCCGACGTTCCGGTCTGTCTGGTGGGGCAGGCGGCGTTCATTGGCGGCATCGGCGAGACGATCGCACCGGCGCCGGCGCTGCCCGAAGCGTGGGTGGTGCTCGTCAATCCCCGGCGCGAACTGCCGACACCGGATGTCTACAAATCGCGGCAGGGTCCGTTCGGTCAGCCCGCACGTTTTGCCTATGCGCCGAGCAACGCGGCCGAGCTCGCGGCGATCTTGCAGCAGCGCCGCAACGACCTTGGCGCCGCGGCGCGTGCGATCGTGCCGGAAATCGACGAAGTGCTCGCGGCGCTGATGGCGTGCGATGGCGCGCTGATGACCCGCATGAGCGGCAGCGGCGCGACCTGCTTTGCGCTGTTCGCCGACAAGGGTGCGTCCGCGTCCGCGGCCGCGCACGTCCGCCGCACCAAACCCGGCTGGTGGGTGGCGAGCGGACGGCTGCTGTCGTAACGGAACGGTTGGGCGCGGCGCGAAGCCTCGCGTCGGTCAATCAGGGCGTTGCCGCGTTGGCCTTCTGCATCGCCGGACCGGTGCCGGTCTGAATCGTCTGCTGAAGTTGCGCCGCGCGCGCCTGCGCTTTCTTGAGATCGCCCGGATTTAGCGCACTGGCGAGGTGATCGCGCCGTTGCGCCGCGCCCTGGTCGCCGCGCGCGGCCGCCGCGGCGTACCACGCGTAGGCTTCGACCAACGATTGCGGCACGCCTTCGCCGCGCTCGTAGAGCAGGCCGAGATTGAACTGGGCGTTGATGACGCCGGCCGCAGCGGCGCGGCGGAACCAACGCGCCGCCTCCTGAATGTTCTGTTGCACGCCGGCGCCGTTCGAATAGGCGACGCCGAGGTTGAAGGCAGCATTGGCGTTACCTTGCTCGGCGGCTTTCTCGTACCACGTCACGGCTTGCGCCGGATCGCGTTGAACGCCCATGCCCTCGCTGTACATCACGGCGACGTTGTACTGTGCTTCGGCGACGGGCTCGGCGTCACCGCTTGCGGCGTAACCGGCGACAGCGCGGTTTCATGCGACGTCGGCTTGGTCGTTAACGCGTTCGCCAGCGGCGACGCAATGGTGTTTTCGGCGGATTCGAAATGGCGGAGGCGACCGGTCATGAACCGCTCGGCGCCAGTGGCACCGACGGGGACGATGAGCGCGAGGCCGACTGCAGCGGCCGGCGCGAACGCCACGCGCGGATCGGATTGCGCAGTTCTAGCGGCTCACGCGTGTCGAATCGGCGCCGGTCTCGAACGGCATGTAGGGTTCGCTCTCCAGATACTCACCGAACACCGGCCACGGTGTACCGGCGCGTGCCGGCCGCTCTTCGTGCGCACGCCAGTCCGCTACTTCGGTCGCGAACACGGCGGCGCGACGCTTCGAACCGTGGGTGCATTCGAGCGACGAAGCTCGGGCGCGGAGAAATTCTCCAGCGGCGGTGCGGTCGGGCGCGGGGTTTCGAAGGCTGGGTGCGGTAGGCATCATGCCGCCGAACGAGACTGCGCCGACAGGCGGCGCGGCCGGGCTTGGCATCGGTGCCGGCGCTCGCGGCACAATGTGGATCGGCGCTGGCGTGGCCTGCGCCGCTTCGGGACAAGGCTGACGCGGGTCATCGGTTCGGCAAGCGCCGCCGGGCACCACTCGTTGCAGTTGCCGACAGGATTGGGTATCACCGGCGGCGGGTCGGATGTATCGGCGCCATCGGCCGCGGCGGTTCGACGAATGCCGGCGCCGACGGCACGGCGGTGCGCCCGACGAATCGGCAGCGGCTGAACAACAGCGTGCGGCTGCGGGGGCGCGACGGCACGCGGCGCGACGCCCAACGTGACGCCTTCAGCGGCGGCGGTCTCGGCGATCAAACGCCCGAGCCATTGGGAGAGCGGCAAGCCGGCATGCCGGGCCGCACCGTCGGCGGCAGTGCGCGCCTCGGGGGAAAGCTGGTCGAATTGCCAGAGAGCGGATGCCGTCACGGACCTGGCTCCTTAAATCGTCGCCATTAGTTGCGTCTATAAGACAATTTAATGGTTAATGCTCCGTTACCGACTTGCACATTAAGTACCTGAAGTGCCTGCCTGCGTTGACGTTTCGTTTACAAACCGCCTAGAGTCGCGGCATCACTTTGGGGGACCGACGCGTGGGGCGACTCGAACAGGCGGCCGGCCGGCTGGAACAGGCGGTGGTTCGCCTCGAATCGGCGGTTGCCAATGTTTCCGGGCGGGCCGCGGCGCGCCCCGAATCGTCTGCCGGCAGACCCCCGGCTGACGTAGCGGCACGGATCGACGCGGTGATAGGCCGTCTTGACCGGGTGTTGGAGGGCTGATGCCGCAGGTGACGGTCGCCATCAACGGTCGCTCCTACATCATCGCCTGCGAGCCCGGCGAGGAAGACCGCGTGCGTCAACTTGGCCGCAGCATCGACGCCAAAGTCGTCGGTTTCGCCAAGGATGCGCCGCACGCCGGCGAAGCCCGGCTGCTGGTGATGGCGGCTCTGTTGCTGGCTGACGAATTGAGCGAGGCACGCGAGACGCTTCGGCGCGCACGCACGTCGTCCAATGGCCCGGCGGCAGCCGCCGTCGACGAAGAGGCGCTGGCCGATGGCATCGAGCGGCTGGCGTTGCGCATCGAAACGGTTGCAGCGCGTCTCGAAGCGACCCAATTATAGCGGACGAGGATGGGGCTGCGCGGTGCGTTAGGCGCATGAAACCCCGGGGCCGATATCGACACCTCGGGGACTGTCCCTACCGGAGCCCTGGTTCCGGCAAATGGTTCCCACCTGCGTTAGCGGGCCACGAGGGTTCGTCAAGGCCGACGGCCGACGCGGCTCCATCCTCACCTTAATTTTCACGCCTGCCGCCGCATGAACCGAAGCATCGCCGATATCGCCGCGCTGAAAGCGACCCTTCGCGCACAGGCGCGCGAACGCCGGTCGGTCGCCTATCGCGCCATCGGCGCGCAGGTCGCGGCGCAGTTGAGCAATTATTTGCCGGAGCTTTATCTGCCGTCGCAATGCGTCGTCGCCGGTTACATCCAGCGCGGCTCCGAACTCGATCCGCTGCCGGCACTCACCTCGCTGCGCAATAGCGGCTATCGTTTGGCGATGCCGGTGGTTACGACGAAGAATGCGCCGCTGATCTTTCGTGCTTGGACGCCGGGCGATCCGGTGACGCCCGATGCGCAGAGTCTGCCCGCGCCGCTGCCGTCGGCGACCGAGGTCGTACCGGCGGCTTTGTTCGTGCCCCTGGCGGCGTTCGACGGCAAAGGCCATCGCCTTGGCACCGGCGCCGGCTATTACGATCGCACGCTCCCCGGCTTGCGTGCGCAGAACGAAAAGCTGCTCGCTATCGGTTTGGCGTTCGCCGTGCAGCAGGAGCGCGAGCTGCCGCACGAGGACACCGACGTGCCGCTCGATGCGGTCATTACCGAGCGCGGCGTGCACTGGTTCCGCGAGCGCAAACGTTGAAAGTGTCGGTATGAGATTATTGCTTTGTGGCGACGTGGTTGGGCGCGCGGGACGCGATGCTGTCGTGGCGGAATTGCCGCGCCTGCGGCGCGCCTTCGAACTCGATCTCGTCGTCGTCAACGGCGAGAACGCAGCGCACGGCTTCGGCATCACCGAGAATATCTGCGAGCAGCTTTACGCCGCCGGTTGCGACGTCATCACGACCGGCAACCACGTCTGGGATCGCCGCGAGATCATTCCCTATATCGCGAACGATCCGCGCCTGCTGCGGCCGATCAATTTTCCGGCCGGCACTCCGGGCCGCGGCCACGGCGTATTCGCGACGCGCGATGGACGTAAGGTCCTGGTGGCGAACGCCATGGCCCGCCTGTTCATGGACGCGATCGACGATCCGTTCGCGGCCGTCGGCAAGCTGCTCGATGAGTATCCGCTCGGCGCGGTCGATGCGACGCTGATCGATTTTCACGGCGAGGCGACGTCGGAAAAGGCGGCCATGGGCTATTTCTGCGATGGCCGGGTCTCGGCGGTTTTGGGCACACACAGCCACGTGCCGGCGGCCGATCATCGCATTCTGCCGGCAGGCACCGCTTATATGAGCGACGTCGGCATGTGCGGCGACTACGATTCGGTGATCGGCATGCAAAGCGCCGGTGCGATCGCGCGCTTCGTCAAGAAGATGCCGGGCGAGCGGCTCCAGGTCGCCGACGGCGCGGCGACGGTCTGTGCGGCGGTCGTCGAGACCGACGACGCCACCGGACTGGCGCGGCGCATCGCTCCGCTGCGAATCGGCGGAAAGCTGACACCGGCTTGGCCGCAAGAGTTGGAAACAACGCACGTGCTGTCGCCGTCATAGCGCGGCGCGCCGCATTCCTGCCATATTGCGTCGGCTCAATGCCCGCGGGGGACGCGGGTCCACATGGTTGTGGCTTCAACCGATATGATATGGTCGGGCGACCTCAGCATGTCGCCGGAATGGCAGATGGCCGGACATTCCCAATTCAAGAACATCATGCATCGCAAAGGCGCGCAGGACAAAAAGCGCGCCAAGATCTTCACCAAGATCATCCGCGAACTGACCACGGCTGCCCGCGGCGGCTCGGCCGATCTCGAAACCAATCCGCGGCTGCGCGCGGCGGTCATCGCCGCCAAAGAGGCCAACATGCCGCGCGACACGATCGATCGCGCGATCAAGCGCGGCAGCGGCGGCGCTGACACCGAGAATTACGAGGAAGTGCGTTACGAAGGCTACGGCCCTGGCGGGGTTGCGGTGATTGTCGAAGCGCTGACCGATAACCGCAATCGCACTGCAAGCGAGGTTCGCGCGGCCTTCGCCAAGGCCGGCGGCAATCTCGGCGAAAGCAACAGTGTCAGTTTCCTGTTCGATCGCGTCGGCCAAGTGGTGTTTCCGTCGACGGTCGATTTCGACGCGCTGTTCGAAGCCGCAGTCGAAGCCGGCGCCGACGACGTCGAGATTCAGGGCGAGGATCGGGTCGTGACCGGCGCGCCCGACGATTTCCATGCCGTGCGCGACCGGCTCGAGCGCAAGTTCGGCGCGCCCAGTGCGGCGCGGCTAGTCTGGCGTCCGAAGACCAATGCACCGATCGGCCGCGACGATGCCGAAGCGTTGTTCAAGCTGCTCGAGACCTTGGAGGACAGCGACGACGTGCAGAACGTGTTCGCCAATTTCGAAGTGTCCGACGACATCATGGCGCGGTTGAGCGCGTGAGTTCGTCGGACCGCGGTCGCTGATCGGATCATGCGGCTCATCGGACTCGATCCCGGTCTGCGCCGCACCGGCTGGGGCGTCATCGACATCGAGGGCAACCGCTTGCATCATGTCGCGTGCGGCGTCGTCGTCGTCGCCGACGCCGGCACGCTGGCGCAACGGCTCGCTGAATTGTTTCGCGGTCTCACCGCGGTGCTCGATCGCTACACGCCGGAGGCGGCCGCCGTCGAGGAGACGTTCGTCAATCGCAATGCCGCGTCGACTTTGAAATTGGGCGTGGCGCGTGGCGTCGTTTTGCTCGTCCCGGCCGAACGCGGCTTGCCCGTGCACGAATACCCCGCGAACGTCATCAAGAAGTCGGTGGTCGGATTTGGCCACGCCGAGAAGCGCCAGATCGCCTTGATGGTGGGCAAGCTGCTGCCGGGCGCCAAGGCATCGGCCGATGCGGCCGACGCATTGGCGGTCGCCATCTGCCACGCGCATCATGCGGGCAGCGCACGCGCCTGGGCTGATCGCGCGCTCGCCAACGAGGTGCGGCGATGATCGCGATGCTCGCCGGCCGGCTCGACCATGTCGGCACCGACAGCCTCGTGCTCGACGTCAACGGCGTCGGCTATCAGGTGTTTTGTTCCGCGCGCAGCCTCGGCCGCGTGCCGGCGCGCGGCGAGCCGCTGCGGCTCCACATCGAGACCCATGTGCGCGAGGATCACATTCACCTATTCGGCTTCCTCGACGAAGCTGAACGCGCCTGGTTCCGCCTGCTGCTGTCGGTGCAGGGCGTCGGCGCCCGCATCGCCATGGCAATCCTTGGCACGCTGGGTCCCGCCGAGCTGGCGACGGCGATCGTCGCGCAGGATAAGGCGTCGATCACGCGCGCCGACGGCGTCGGACCGAAACTCGCGGCTCGCATCCTGACCGAGCTGAAAGACAAAGCCGCGGCGCTGGCGCCGGTCGCGGTCGTCGCCGACGCGGCGGACGGCGCGACGGCGGATGCGGTTTCGGCGCTGGTCAATCTCGGCTACGGGCGCGGCGACGCTTACGGCGCGGTGGCCGAGGCGGCGCGCCGGCTCGGCCGCTCGGCGCGGCTCGACGCCTTGATTAAGGCCGGCTTGCGGGAGCTCGGCCGATGACGGCGCCGCGCATTCTGTCCGCCGACCGCCGACCCGAGGACGCCGAACTGTCGCTACGCCCGGCGACGCTGGCTGAGTTCGTCGGCCAGAAGACGGTGCGCGACAATCTCGCGGTCTTCATCAAGGCGGCGCGCGCACGCGGCGAAGCGCTCGATCACGTTCTCC
This sequence comes from Allostellaceae bacterium, assembly GCA_035934995.1. Classification (GTDB taxonomy): domain Bacteria; phylum Pseudomonadota; class Alphaproteobacteria; order ATCC43930; family CGMCC-115725; genus REEB95. Next base: position 53,823 of record DASYXI010000020.1, on the reverse strand, counting down.
TTTCCGGTCCGCCGGGCCTCGGCAAGACGACGCTGGCGCAGATCATCGCCCGCGAGATGGGCGCGGGCTTTCGCGCCACGTCGGGGCCGGTCATTCAGCGCGCCGGCGATCTCGCCGCGATCCTGACGAATCTCGAGCCGCGCGACGTGCTGTTCATCGACGAGATTCACCGCCTCGCACCGGCGGTCGAAGAGGTGCTTTACCCGGCGATGGAAGATTTCGAGCTCGATCTGGTGATCGGCGAAGGACCGGCGGCGCGTTCCGTGCGCATCGATCTGCCGGCGTTCACGCTGATCGGCGCGACGACACGCGCCGGGCTCATTACCCGTCCGTTGCGCGAGCGCTTCGGCATCCCGCTGCGCCTGCAATTCTACGAGACGGCCGAGCTGCGCGAGATTGTGGCGCGCGGCGCGCGCGTGCTCGGCATGACGCTCGACGCCGAAGGTGCCGGCGAAATCGCGCGGCGTTCGCGCGGCACGCCGCGCGTTGCGTCGCGCTTATTGCGGCGCGTCCGCGATTTCGCCGCGGTCGGCGGCGCCTCGCGCGTCGACGTCAAAATCGCCGACGCGGCGCTGCAACGGCTCGAGGTCGACGCCAGCGGGCTTGACGCGATGGACCGCCGCTATCTTTTATGCATCGCGCGCAACTATGGCGGCGGACCGGTGGGCGCCGAAACCGTCGCCGCCGCGCTCGGCGAAGAGCGCGACGTCATTGAGGACGTGATCGAGCCTTATCTCGTGCAGCAGGGCCTCGTCCATCGCACGCCGCGCGGCCGCATGTTGACCGATGCCGGCTTCCTTTATCTCGATCTCAAGCCGGTGCGGCCCAAGGGGGCGCAGCTTGATCTCCTCGGCGCCAAGGACAGCGAGGAGGAGCCGGCGTGAACTTGCCACGCGAAGGCCGCCTTATCGACGGCGCCCACCATTATCCGGTGCACGTCTATTACGAGGACACCGACGCCGGCGGTGTCGTCTATTACGCCAACTATCTCAAATTCGCCGAACGCGCGCGCAGCGAGGCGATTCGCGCACTCGGCGCATCGCACGGCAGGCTACGCGATGAATCCGGTGTCGTTCTCGCCGTGCACAAGCTTGCCGCCGAGTATCTCGCGCCGGCGCGGCTCGACGACGAGCTCGTCGTTCAAACCCGCGTGCTCGGTGCCAGCGGCGCCGCGATCGATCTCGAACAGACGATCGCGCGCGGCGGCACGCGGCTATTCGCCATGACCTGTACCGTCGTCTGCGTCGCCAAGAGCGGCCGGCCAACACGCCTGCCGCCGCCGCTCGCGGCCGCCGTCGCGCAATTCGATCCCCAAACCTCTCCAACTCCAAAGGTGATCAAAGCCAATGGCCGGTAACGTCATCGACAACGCCGTCAACACGCTGGCAAGTCCGCCCGCGCCGATCGATCAAATGGCGCTCGCGGGCTCCGCGGCGCCGCACGACCTTTCGATGTTCACCCTGTTCATGCAGGCGGACACGATCGTCAAGCTCGTGCTGTTCCTCTTGCTTGCGGCCTCGTTCTGGTCGTGGGCCGTGATCTTCGACAAGGCGAGCAAGCTGCGGCGCCTCCATCGCGATGCCGAGCAGTTCGAGGAATGCTTCTGGTCCGGCGGGTCGCTCGACGATCTCTACGACCGCGTCGGCGAACGGCCGGAGGATCCGATGTCTGCGGTCTTCGCCGCGGCGATGCGCGAGTGGCGGCGCAGCGTCGCCAAGGGCCTGATCGAAAGCACCAGCATGCGCGCGAACCTCAAGGAACGCGTCGAACGCGTCATGCAAATCACGCTCGGCCGGGAGATGGATCGGCTCGAGCGCTATATGTCGTTCCTCGCCACCGTCGGCTCGACCGCGCCGTTCGTCGGGTTGTTCGGCACGGTGTGGGGCATCATGAACAGCTTCCAGGCGATCGCGGCGGTCAAGAACACGAGCCTGGCGGTGGTTGCGCCCGGTATCGCGGAATCGCTGTTCGCCACAGCGCTCGGCCTGGTGGCGGCGATTCCGGCGGTCATCGCTTACAACAAATTCTCGACCGATTTCAGCCGCTACGCGGGCCGCCTGCAGGCCTTCGCCACCGAGTTCAGCGCCATCCTGTCGCGGCAACTCGACGAGAAGGCGCACTGACATGGCCGCGACGCTTCCGGGATCGCGCGACGCGGGCCCCCGCTCAGCCCGCTATCGGCCGATGTCCGAGATCAACGTCACGCCGATGGTCGACGTCATGCTGGTGCTGTTGGTCATCTTCATGGTGACGGCGCCGCTGCTGACGGTGGGCGTGCCGGTCGATTTGCCCCAGACCCAGGCGCCGGCCATCAACGAGCCGAAGGAACCGTTGGTCATCACCATCGATTCCAAAGGTGAGGTCTATCTGCAGAACAACAAGATCGATCCGAAGGATCTTGGTCCGCGGCTGGTGGCGATCACCAACAACAATCCCAACGCCACGATCTATGTGCGCGGTGACCGCGCGATCGACTATGGCCGGGTGCTCGAGATCATGGGAGTCGTGAGCTCGGCGGGTTTCACCAAGGTTTCGTTGATCGCCGAACTGCCGGGGACGAACACGAAGGCTTTGCGGCGTTGAAGTGACGGTTGCGCATACCGATAACATGCCGGAACGGCGCGGTCTCATATTGTCCGCCGTGTTGCACCTGTTGGTCGTGCTCGCGGTGGTGCTCGGCCTGCCATCGGTGTTTGAGACGCATATCGACGAGGAGCAGCCTCTCGTCGTCGAGGTCGTGAATATCGGGCCGAAGACGCTGGCCACCATGAAAGCCTTCACCCCGCCGAAGCCGAAAGCGCCGCCCAAGGTCGTTCAAGCCCAACAACCAAAGCCGACGCCGCCACAGCCGCAGCAGGCGAAGGCCGCGCCCCCGCCGCCACCGCCGATGCCTAAGCCGGCGGACGTTCAGGTGCCGGAAAAGCCGCAGCCGCCGAAGCCCGAGGTTGCGCCGCAACCGCCCCAGCCGCCGCAACCGCTGCCGCCGCAGAAGAAACAGGACATGGCCTTCGACACGTTGCTCAAGAACCTCGCGTCGAAGCCGTTGCCGCAGGATCAGCCGACCCAGCAGCCGGCGAAACCACAGCCGTCATCGCAGCCGATCGCGCCGCTCGGCGCCCAGCTTTCGGTGAGCGAGCTCGACTTGGTCAAGCAGCAGATCGAACAATGCTGGAACGTGCCTGCCGGCGCGCGCGGCGCCCAGGACCTGACGCCCGAATTTCGCGTTTCGATGAACCCGGACGGCACGGTGCGGTCGGCGACGCTGATGAACCCCCAGCGTCTCAGCGACCCCTTCTTCCAGGCGGCAGCGGAAAGCGCCATGCGCGCCTTGCGGAATCCCACCTGTCAGCCGCTCAAACTTCCGCCACAAAAATATGACCTATGGCAAACATTCACGATAACCTTTGACCCCAAGGACCTTTCATGAATCGCCTGCTTCAACCTTTCACGCTTGTAATCCTTGCGGTGCTCTGCGTTTTGCCGTTGTCGGCACGCGCCGAGCTCCACCTCGATATTACGCGAGGCAAGATCGAGCCGCTGCCGATCGCCGTTCCCACCTTCGCGGGCGGCGCGCCGTCGGCCAACGACATCACGCAGGTGTTGTCGGCCGATCTAGAGCGGTCCGGCCTTTTCAAGCCGATCGACCAGCAGGCTTTCGTCGACAAGGATCCCGCATCGCATATTCCGCCGAACTACAACGATTGGCGCGTCATCAACGCCCAGGCGCTGGTGACCGGCAGCGCGACGCCGATGCCGGACGGCCGGCTCGAGGTCGAATTCCGGCTATGGGATGTTTTCGCGCAACAGCAGCTGACTGGACTGAAATACACCACGACCGCGTCGAACTGGCGCCGCATCGCGCATATCATCGCCGACGCCATCTATAAGCGCATCACCGGCGAAGACGGCTACTTCGATACGCGCATCGTCTACATCGCCGAAAGCGGTCCGCTCGATCACCGCATCAAGCGCCTCGCCATCATGGATCAGGACGGCGCTAACAACCGTTACCTGACCGACGGCAAAGCGTTGGTCTTGACGCCGCGTTTCTCGCCGTCGACTCAGGAGATCACCTATCTCTCGTATGCGCGCGGAACGCCGCGGGTGTACCTGTTCAATATCGACACCGGCCAGCAGGAAGTGCTCGGCGATTTCCCTGGCATGACTTTCGCGCCGCGTTTCTCGCCCGACGGCAATCGCGTGATCATGAGTCTATCGGTGCATGGCGCGAGTCAGATCTACACGCTCGATCTCCGCACGCGGCACGCGATCCAGCTGACCAGCACCGACGCGATCGACACGTCGCCGTGCTTTTCGCCTGACAGTCAGCACGTCGTGTTCAACTCCGATCGCGGCGGCTCGCAGCAGCTCTACGTGATGAATTCCGACGGCAGCAACATCCACCGCATCAGTTTCGGCTCCGGCCGTTACGGCACACCGGTGTGGTCGCCGCGTGGCGATCTGATCGCCTTCACGAAAATCGACAACGGTCAATTCTACATCGGCGTGATGCATCCCGATGGCTCTGGTGAACGGCTCCTGACCAGCGGCTTTCTCGTCGAGGGACCAAGTTGGGCACCGAATGGGCGCGTGCTGATCTACTTCCGCCAGACGGCCGCCGACGCGCGTGGGCGTGGCTCATCGAGCCGCCTCTACACCATCGATTTAACCGGCTACAACGAGCGCGAAGTTGTCACACCGGCGGATGCGTCCGATCCGGCTTGGTCCCCCTTGCTTCCCTAACAACGCCAGCGCTATAGTCGCTTCCAATTCGTCTGCGCTACGGGCCTGTAATTATGAGGTTCCGGGCGTAAGAGGGGGCCCCTCCGGGCACTGCCATCACGAACGTGATTCCAACAAGGAGCGGAAAATGAATTTTAGGTCACTTTTTGTGATCGCGGCGATGTCGTTTCTGGCGGCGTGTTCGAGCTCGCCGCAATCGGGTGCCAATGCGGGCGGTACGGCGGCAGCTTCGGCTGCGGCGCCGGGCTCGCGCGAAGATTTCGTGCAGAATGTCGGCGATCGCGTCTTCTTCGACTTCAACCAGTCCAACATCAAGCCGGAAGGCGAACAGACTCTCCAACGCCAAGCGGCTTGGCTGAAGAAGTACCCGAACACGAAGGTGACCGTCGAAGGTCACTGCGATGATCGCGGCACGCGCGAATACAACTTGGCGCTCGGCGCTCGTCGCGCCAACGCCGTGAAGCGCGCATTGGTCGCTCTCGGCATCGACGCCAACCGCATCACGACGATCAGCTACGGCAAAGAGCGTCCGGCGGTGATCGGCGATAACGAAGCGGCGTGGGCGCAGAACCGCCGCGGCGTGACCGTCGTTCAGTAACGGACCACGACGTTCGAACGGACCAAGAGGCGCCTGCTTCCTACCAGCGACGGATCGGTCGCGGAGGGGCAGGCGCCCTTTTTTTGCCCTAATGCTCGATCATCACTGTTTACGCGAAGGACCGCGGCCGTGATGCGTTTCCGGATCATTGTATTGGCGCTTGTCGCGCTGCTGGGCTCGATCCCGGCGGCACCGGCGCAGAATAACGGCGATGCGGCCGCGTTGAGCGATCGATTGGACCGCATGCAGCGGGATCTCAACGCCCTACAGCGGCAAGTTTATCAGGGCAATCCGCCGCCACCGGCGGCGACCGGCCAAGCCCCGCAAGCGTCCGGGCCGCTCGCCTTGCAAGACGAAGATCGGATGACGCGTCTCGAAGACCAGATGCGCGATCTCACCGGCAAAGTCGAAACCCTCAACAACGCCATCAGTCAGTTGGGCGCGCGGCTCGACAAGTTGTCGAGTGACGTCGACATGCGGCTGACGGCGCTCGAACATGGCGCGCCGGCCGGCGGCGACGCGCCACCGGCAGCGCCCGGCAGGGCTCCGGCGACGGCGTCGGCGAACGCGCCCGCTACGACGCCGAACCAGCAATACCAAGCTGCCTTCGCGTTGTTGCGCCAGGCCGACTATCTCGGTGCCGAACAGGCATTGCGCGCCTTCGTCACGCAACATCCGAAGGATCCGCTCGCCGGTGATGCGCAATATTGGCTCGGCGAGACTTTTTACGTGCGCAAGAATTGGAAGGATGCCGCGATCGCCTTCGCCGAGGGCTATCAAAAATATCCCAAAAGCGGCAAGGCGCCGGACGATCTGCTGAAGCTCGCCATGTCACTCGGCAACATGGGCCAGAAAACCAATGCCTGCACGGCGCTCCAGCGGCTGGACCACGATTTCCCGCAGATGCCCGCCAATGTGCGCGGCCCGGCGACCGCCGAGAAACACCACCTGGGTTGCTGACGCGATGGAAGGCGCTGTCGCTGGCTCGATGACACCGCTCACCGCGGCGGAGTTCGAGCAGTTGATGGCACCGTTCGCGCCGTTCGAAACCGCGCCGCATCTGGCGGTGGCCTGTTCCGGCGGCGGCGACAGCATGGCGCTCGCGATGCTCGCCGATCGCTGGGCGCGCGCCCAAGGCGGCACCGTCACCGCGCTGATCGTTGACCACCGCCTGCGGCCTGAATCGACGAACGAAGCCGCCGGCGTCGGCCGGGCGCTCGCCGCGCTTGGCGTCGCTCACCAGATTCTCGTCTGTGGCAGCGCGCCGCCTCCGGGTAATCTCGAAGACGCGGCTCGCCGCGCGCGCTACCGGTTGCTCGAAAGCTGGTGCGCGGACGCCGGCGTGCTTCATCTTTTGACGGCGCATCACCGCGACGATCAGGCCGAGACGCTGCTCATGCGGCTGGCGCGCGGCAGCGGTCTCGACGGCTTGGCCGGCATCGCGCCAGTCGGCATCCGGCGGACATGTCGTGTGTTGCGCCCATTGCTGACGATCCCGCCGGAACGGTTGCGCGCGACCGTGCGCGAACGCGGCGTCACGCCGATCGAGGATCCGATGAATCGCGATCCCGCGTTTCAGCGCGTGCGATTACGAGCGGCGCGAACCTTCCTCGCCGAGGAAGGATTGTCGGCAGAGCGGCTGGCGGCGACGGCCGCGCGCCTGGCGCGCGCGCGCGGCGCCCTCGAGACGATGGTGACAGCGACCTTGGCGTGCGCCGTCGCGCTCGATCCGCTCGGCTACGCCCGCCTCGACGCCGCCGCGATCAAAGCGGCGCCGGCCGAAGTCGGCCTGCGCGCGCTCGCCGCGGTCCTGGCGACCGTTAGCGGCGCCGATTATCCGGTCCGGCTCGAGCAACTCGAACGCCTTTACGGATCGCTGCCCGCCGACATCGGCGGCGGTCGGACATTGGGCGGCTGTCAGCTGGTGGCCAAAACGGGCCATCTCCTGATTTGTCGCGAGGCGGCGGCGATTAGCGATCGCCGGGCCGCGCCCTCAGGCGCACGGCTGCATTGGGACGGCCGGTTCGCCATTACGGTGCCGGCCGAAGCACCGGCCGGGCTATCCGTCGGACCGCTCGGCGCCGACGGTGCGGCGCGGCTGGCTGCCGAAGGCGGCGATGGCGGGGTGCCGGCGGTCGTCCGGTTAACTTTGCCGGCCTTGTCCGATACCGGCGGTTTGGCGGCGGTACCGTCACTCGGTTGGTGCCGGTCCGGAATTGACACCCGGCTCGCCGGTCGCGAAATCGCCGCATTTGCGCCGTTGCGGCTGCTCTCGGGCCTTTGGGTAACAGTTGTTTAAGCGCAAACCCTTCTTATGTAGTAACATTGGACGGCGAGGGGGCAGGATACCCGGCCCTAGAGCCTTGGGAACAATGGGCGGCCGGCTCGGCAAAGAAAGGCCTTTGGACTCGTGAACAATTTCGGCAAGAACCTCGCCCTCTGGATCATCATTGGCCTGCTTCTGGTTGCTCTGTTCAACCTGTTCCAGAGCTCGACCACGCATACGCCACAGCCCAGCCTCGCCTATTCCGAATTCATCAACGACGTGAATCGTGGCGAGATCCGCCAGGTCACGATCCAGACCGGCGCGCAGGGCAGCACGATCACCGGCAAGCGTAACGACGGCCGCGACTTCTCGACCTTTGCGCCGAACGATCCGAATCTGGTCAGCCGCCTGCTCGACAAAGGTGTCGGGATACGTGCGGCGCCGACCGAAGAGAACATGCCGTCGCTGTTCGGCATCCTGATTTCGTGGTTCCCGATGCTGTTGCTGATCGGCGTCTGGATTTTCTTCATGCGCCAGATGCAAGGCGGCGGCGGCCGGGCGATGGGCTTCGGCAAAAGCCGCGCGCGCCTGCTGACCGAAAAAGTCGGCCGCATCACCTTCGACGACGTCGCCGGCATCGACGAGGCCAAGAGCGAGCTCGAAGAGATCGTCGAGTACCTCAAGGATCCGCAAAAGTTCCAGCGCCTCGGCGGCAAGATCCCGAAAGGCGTGCTGCTGGTCGGCCCGCCGGGCACTGGCAAGACGCTGCTTGCGCGCGCCATCGCCGGCGAGGCGAACGTGCCGTTCTTCACGATTTCGGGCTCCGACTTCGTCGAGATGTTCGTCGGCGTCGGCGCGTCGCGCGTGCGCGACATGTTCGAGCAGGGCAAGAAGAACGCGCCGTGCATTATCTTCATCGACGAGATCGACGCCGTCGGCCGTCATCGCGGCGCGGGTCTCGGCGGCGGCAACGACGAGCGCGAACAGACACTCAATCAGTTGCTCGTCGAAATGGATGGCTTCGAGGCGAACGAGGGCGTGATCCTGATCGCCGCCACCAACCGGCCCGACGTGCTCGACCCGGCGCTGTTGCGGCCCGGCCGCTTCGACCGCCAGGTCGTCGTGCCGAATCCGGACGTCGTCGGCCGCGAGAAAATCCTCAAGGTCCACATGCGCAAGGTGCCGCTGGCAACGGACGTCGACCCGCGCATCATCGCCCGTGGCACGCCCGGCTTCTCGGGCGCCGATCTCGCCAACCTCGTCAACGAGGCGGCGCTGATGGCGGCGCGCAAGGGCAAGCGCTCGGTCACCATGGCCGAGTTCGAACAGGCCAAGGACAAAGTGATGATGGGCGCCGAGCGGCGCTCCATGGTCATGACCGAGGACGAGAAGAAGCTGACCGCCTATCACGAAGGCGGCCACGCGCTGGTCATGCTCTACACCGAGGGTCACGAGCCGCTGCACAAAGTGACGATCATTCCGCGTGGCCGGGCGCTCGGCATCACCATGTTCCTGCCCGAGCGCGACAAGTACAGCCAATCCAAGATGGAACTCGAGGCGATGCTCACCAGCTTGTTCGGCGGCCGCGTCGCTGAAGAGCTGATCTTCGGTCCGGAAAAGGTCACCACCGGCGCGGCCGACGATATCCGGCGCGCGACGGGCTTGGCGCGCCGCATGGTCACTGAGTTCGGCTTCAGCGATAAGCTCGGGCCGTTGCGCTACAGCGACAACGAGGAAGAGGTTTTCCTCGGCCATTCGGTGACGCAGCGCAAGAACATTTCCGATGCGACCGCCAAGGTGATCGACGAGGAAATCCGCCGCATCGTCGAAGAGGGCGAGAAGCGCGCGCGCGCGACGCTCACGGCTCATATTGACGAGCTGCATGCTCTGGCCAAGGGCCTGCTCGAGTTCGAGACGCTGAGCGCGGACGAAATCCGCCGCATCATCCGCGGCGAGAAGATCGTGCGCGACACTGGTCCGGCGCTCGAGGAGCCGGCCAAGCCGACGCCGGGACGGCGCCCGTCCGTGCCGCCCGCGGGCCGCGACAAGCCGGCCGGCGGTATCGAGCCGGAACCGCAGCCGGGCGGCTGAGCCGTCCCGCGCTCCAGGGGGCATGGTGAAGTCGACCACGCGCAAGCTGTTCGGTACCGACGGTATCCGCGGCACCGCCAATCGCGAACCGATGACGGCCGACATCGCCCTCAAGGTGGCGATGGCGGCGGCCCTCGTGCTGCGCCGCGGCGACCACCGACACCTTGCCGTGATTGGAAAAGATACCCGGCTGTCAGGTTACCTGATCGAGCCGGCGCTGACCTCGGGCTTCATCGCCATGGGCATGGACGTGGTGCTGGTCGGACCGCTGCCGACGCCGGCGATCGCCATGCTGACCCGCTCGTTGCGCGCCGATTTGGGCGTCATGATTTCGGCCTCGCATAATCCGTTCGAGGACAACGGCATCAAGCTGTTTGGCCCGGATGGCTTCAAATTTTCCGACGAGATCGAGGTGCAGATCGAGGCGGCGTTCGACCGCGCCGCCGATCAGCGCGCGAGCTCCAAAGGGCTCGGCCGCGCCAAGCGGCTCGACGACGCCGGCGGCCGCTACATCGAATTCGTCAAGAACACCTTCCCCAAGCGTTTGCGGCTCGACGGCCTCAAGGTCGTGGTCGATTGCGCCAACGGCGCCGCATACAAGGTCGCGCCGACGGTGTTGTGGGAGCTCGGTGCCGAAGTTGTGCCGATCGGCGTGGCGCCTGACGGCGTCAACATCAACCGCAAATGCGGCACCACCGCGCCCGAAACCATGCAGGAAACGGTCGTAGCGCACGGCGCCGACCTCGGCATCGCCCTCGATGGTGATGCCGACCGCTTGATCATGGCCGACGAGCACGGTCAAATTCTCGACGGCGACCAACTCATGGCGTTGATCGCGCTAAACTGGCATCGCGGCAGCCGGCTGGCGAAATCGGGCCTGGTCGCGACCGTGATGTCGAATTTGGGCTTCGAGCGTCATCTTGCCGGCAACGACGTCGCCGTGACCCGCACGCAGGTGGGCGACCGGTACGTCGTTGAGGCCATGCGCCGCATCGGCAGCAACCTCGGCGGCGAGCAATCGGGCCATATCATTCTGGGCGACTATTCCACGACCGGCGACGGTCTGATCGCAGCGCTCGAGGTGCTGGCCGCGATCGTCGAGACCAGTGCGCCGGCGAGCCAGGTCTGCAAGGTTTTCGAACCGGTGCCGCAGCTATTGCGCAACGTGCGCGTCAGCGGCGTCAATTTGCTCGATGACGGCCCCGTCAAGGCGGCGATCGTCGCCGGCGAACGGCGTCTCGGCAAAGCCGGCCGCCTGCTGGTGCGCAAATCCGGCACCGAGCCGCTGATCCGCATCATGGCCGAGGGCGAGGATCAGGCGCTGGTGGCCGAAATCGTCGACAGCGTCGCCGCGGCGGTGACGGCGGCGGGACGCGCGGAGGAAAGCGCGGCCGAATGACCGGCCGCGTGCTCATCGTCGCCGGTTCAGATTCCTCGGCCGGCGCGGGCATTCAGGCCGATCTCAAGACCGTCATGGCGCTGGGCGGCTATGCCACCACCGCTATTACCGCCCTGACAGCACAGAACACACTCGGTGTCGCCGGTGTGCTGCCCGTCGGTCCCGATTTCGTGCGCCTCCAGATCGAAACCGCGCTCGCCGATATTGGCGCCGATGCGGTGAAAACCGGCATGCTGGTCGACGCGGCGGTGGTCGAGGCCGTCGCCGACGCCCTCGAAGAAGCCGCGTCCAAGATGCCGCTCATCGTCGACCCGGTGATCGCATCGACGAGCGGCGCCGTGCTGCTCGACGAGCCCGGCGTCGAACGGCTGAAACGCCGCCTCATTGCCCGCGCCGCGGTGGTGACGCCCAACATTCCGGAGGCGGCGATGCTGACCGGCCTCACCGTCGCCGATCTCGATGGCATGCGCCGTGCCGCCGACGCGCTGCTCCGCCTCGGCGCGCGGGCTGTTGTTGTTAAGGGCGGCCATTTGCCGGGCGATACGTTGATCGATCTTGTCGCGACGCCGAAGGACAGCTTTTTGCTCAAGGCACGGCGGCAAAAAACGCGCGCGACGCATGGTACCGGTTGTACCTACGCTTCGGCGGTCGCCGTCGGCTTGGCGCAGGGTCTGGCGCTGCGGCCGGCGGTCGAATGGGCGCATGCTTTCGTTCAGCAGGCGATCCGCAACGCACCCGGATTGGGAAGCGGCCGTGGACCGCTGGGCCACGCGCTGCCGCCGCAACGCAAAACGAAAGGCAAGCATGCCCGACGCCATCGCCTACACCGATGAACCCGCGCTCGGCGTCGATGAGTTCATCGACGTGCTGCGCCGCTCGACCTTGGCCGAACGGCGGCCGGTCGACGACCGCGGCCGTATCGGCCGCATGCTCGCACACGCCGACATCCGGCTTTGCGCGCGCGACGCCAAAGGCTTGCTCGTGGGCGTATCCCGGGCGGTGACCGATTTCGCTTATTGCTGCTATCTCTCGGACCTCGCCGTCGATGTCGCCTGGCAGCGGCGCGGCATCGGCCAAGAGTTGATTCGCCGCACGCATGCGATCGCCGGACTCGACGCCACGCTGATCCTGCTGTCGGCGCCCAACGCGATGAGCTATTACCCGCACATTGGCCTGACCCGCTCGGAACGCGCGTTCACCATCGGTCGGCGCTGAGAACACACTGCATCACGCGAATATTTGTTTGACTCGGTTATACTGCGGCAGTACGATGGCAGTATGAATGGAGCGGGAGGTTCATATGGCTCTCGACGTATCGGTAGGCGGGGTTCGTCAGCTAGGACCGGGAATCTGGCAGACAGAGCTTTCTCCACGCGATGTAAGAAGCCTCGGAACTGGTCTGTCGTCTTCCGGGGCCATCAGTGTTGTCTTGCTCGATAAGCTCCAACGCGATGACAAGGAAACTCTGCGATTTTCGCCGCATGCGGCGAACGTTCTAAACGTTGGGAATACGCCTCGAACCATCTTTATCGCCGCAAACGAAACGTCGGGCGGAAGTGAACGAGCAAAGCCCGTCCAGGCTAAGCCTATTGTTAATTCATCTGAGCTTGGCAGAGGCGATAAGGAATACCTTTCTGCATTACATGAGCTACCGGAACAGGTTCGCATTGCTGGTGAGGTGTTGCTCCAGCGAGTGCGTGGTCACATTCCTGGCGATCTGCGCCGAATCAGTCATCGGCGATACCAAGAGACACCCGATAATTTTTGGTTTGTCAGAATCCAACCGCGCGACAAGTCGATCTCAGTTACGGTGCGCGGCCTGCCAAATCGGTTTAACGTGAGCAAACTCAAGATCGTCGCCGATAGGCGACCGTATAGTCGGTTCAAGATCAATCATATTTCCGAAGTCGATGAGGCCATCCACGTGATCCTCGGAGCGATTCGAAAGCTGTAAGGGGCAATTAAGTGGCCGACCGTTATTTCGACGATTTCAAGGTCGGCGACAAATTCGCGACGACGACCAAGACCGTCACCGAAGATATGATCGTCGGGTTCGCCAAGCTCTACGATCCGCAGCCCTTTCACCTCGATCCAGTGAAAGCCAAAAGCAGCCTCTACGGCGGCCTGATCGCCAGCGGCTTCCAGACACTGGCAATCGGCTTCCGGTTGATCTGGGACACCGGTATTTTCGCCACGGCCAGCATGGGCTCGCCCGGTTTCGACGAGCTGCGCTGGCTCAAGCCGGTGCGGCCCGGCGACACACTGCGGGTCGAGATGGAGGTGGTCGAGAGCCGTCCGTCGCAGTCGAAACCCGACCGCGGCATCATGCGCGGCGCTTACCGCTATCTGAATCAGAACGGCGAGGCCGTGTTGACCTACACCGCCATGCACTTGCTGCGCCGCCGCCCGAAAAATTAGAGTTCGGTGCTTGCCCTATAGCGTTTCCACACGCTCTTAGCGTCCCTCTGGGCATCCGCGCATGCACGTAAGTTTTCGAGATACGCTTCGAGTTGTCGCCAAGAACGGGCGTTAGGCAATGCTTCGTCAGATGAAGCTTCGCGAATGAAATCGTGCTCAGGCGTGTCGCGTCTGCGATCTGGACTTCGTATGTAAGCCTTGAATGACATCGTAGTCACTCTTCCGAAGGAATCTGAAGGCGTGACCTTAAGTAAAGCCATCCGATTCGCACAAGCTTCCCGTTAGTGCTGAACGTGTGGGATTGACGGTGTGTAGAGTTATCCCTAGTTTCGTCCGCGGGACACGCCCCCCCAACGGGGCGCGGCTATTCTGGAAGGAATAGATTTATGAAGCCGAATTCTCGGCCCGCTAATCCATCATTTTCATCGGGCCCGTGCGCCAAGCGCCCCGGCTGGAGCGTGTCGGCGCTATCCGCCGGTCTGTTCGGCCGTTCGCACCGCTCGAAACCGGGCAAGGCCAAGCTGAAAGAGGTGGTCGACCGGTCGCGCCGCCTTCTCGGCGTGCCGCAGGATTATCGCGTGGGCATCGTGCCCGCGTCCGATACCGGCGCGGTCGAGATGGCGATGTGGTCGCTGCTGGGCGCGCGCGGCGTCGATCTGTTGGCATGGGAAGTATTCGGCGAGGGTTGGGCGACCGATGTCGAGAAGCAGCTGAAGCTTGCCGATCTGCGCGTCATGCGCGCGCCCTATGGCACGATTCCCGATCTCGCCAAAGTCGATACCGACCGCGACGTGGTCTTTCCCTGGAACGGCACCACGTCCGGCGCGCGCATTCCGAACGGCGACTGGATCAAGGCCGATCGCAAAGGATTGACGATCTGCGACGCGACATCCGCGGTCTTCGCCATGGATCTGCCGTGGCCGAAGCTCGATGTCGTCACCTGGTCGTGGCAGAAGGTTCTGGGCGGCGAGGCGGCACACGGCATGCTCGCGCTCAGTCCGCGCGCGGTCGAGCGGCTCGAGACTTACAAGCCGGCGTGGCCATTGCCGAAGATTTTCCGGCTCACCAGCAAAGGCAAATTCGCCGAGAACATCTTCCAGGAAGAGACCATCAACACGCCATCGATGCTGGCGGTCGAAGATGCGATCGATGGCCTCAAATGGGCCGAATCCGTCGGCGGCCTCACCGCACTCAAGGCCCGCAGCGAAGCCAATCTCGCCGCCATCGGCCGCTGGGTTGCGAGGTCCAAATGGATCGCGTTCCTGGTCGACGATCCCAAGATCCGCTCCTGCACCTCGGTGTGCCTCAAGGTCGTCGACGAATGGTTCTTGCGCCTGGCGCCTGACGCGCAGCGCGCCCAGGTGAAACGGATCGAGGCGCTGCTCGATGCCGAGGGTGTCGCCCACGATATCGCCGGTCATCGCGATGCGCCGCCCGGTCTGCGCATCTGGTGCGGCGCGACGATCGAGACGCGCGATGTCGAAGCGCTTTTACCGTGGCTCGATTGGGCCTTTGCTGAGGTCCGGCAAGCCGCGGCGGCCTGAAGGCACAGCGCCGCCATGCCCAAGGTCCTGATTTCCGACGAGTTGAGCCCGCGCGCCGTGGCCGTCTTCAAGGAACGCGGCGTCGAAACCGTCGTCAACACCAAGCTGACGCCGGACGAGCTCAAGCAAGTCATCGGCGAGTTCGACGGTCTGGCTGTGCGCTCGGCGACCAAGGTCACCAAACCGGTCATCGACGCCGCCAAGAAGCTCAAGGTGATCGGCCGCGCCGGCATCGGCGTCGACAATATCGACGTCGGCGCCGCGACACAGCGCGGCATCGTCGTGATGAACACGCCCTATGGCAATTCGATCACCACCGCCGAGCACGCCATCGCGCTGATGCTGGCCTTGGCGCGGCAGTTGCCGGCCGCCGATCGCTCGACCCAAGCCGGGAAATGGGAAAAAGCCAAATTCATGGGCGTCGAGCTCACCGGCAAGACGCTTGGCGTCGTCGGCTGCGGCAATGTCGGCTCGGTGGTTGCCGACCGCGCCATCGGCCTGAAGATGAAGGTTGTCGCCTACGATCCATTCCTGTCGCCCGAGCGCGCGGTGGCGCTCGGCGTCGAGAAGGTCGAGCTCGATGCGCTGCTGGCGCGGGCGGATTTCATCACGTTGCATACGCCACTGACCGACGCGACGCGCAATATCATCGATGCCAAGGCGCTGACCAAAGCGAAGCGGGGTGTGCGCTTGGTCAATTGCGCGCGCGGCGGCTTGGTTGTCGAAGCCGATCTCAAGGCGGCGCTCGATTCGGGCCAGGTCGCGGGCGCTGCGATCGATGTCTTTCCGGTCGAGCCGGCGAAGGAGAACTTGTTGTTCGGCCATCCCAACGTCGTCGCGACGCCGCATCTCGGCGCCTCGACAACCGAGGCACAGGAGAACGTGGCGCTTCAGGTCGCCGAGCAGATGGCGGATTATCTCGTTTCGGGCGCGGTGACCAATGCGCTCAACATGCCGTCGCTGTCGGCCGAGGAAGCCGCGCGACTCAGGCCCTACATCAAGCTCGTCGAGCAACTCGGTTCGTTCGCCGGCCAGATGAATGATGCCGGCCTCAAGAGCGTCGCCATCCAGTACGAGGGCCATGCGGCCGAGCTCAACGTCAAGCCGCTGACCGCCATCGCGCTCGCCGCGCTGTTGGCGCCGCAGCTCGATTCGGTCAACATGGTCAACGTGCCGCTGGTCTGCAAAGAGCGCGGCATCGCCGTCGCCGAAACGCGCAGCACCGAACCGAGCGATTTCCAGACCCTGATCCGCGTCACCGTGCAAGGCGCGGGCGGCGTCCGCAGCGTTGCCGGCACCTTGTTCGGCGGCAGCCGGCCGCGCATCGTCGACGTTGAAGGCATCGCGCTCGAAGCCGAACTTGGCGCGCACATGCTGTTTGTGCGCAACCATGACAAGCCCGGTTTCATCGGCAATCTCGGCCGGACGCTGGGCGAGGCGGGAATCAATATCGCGACCCTTCATCTCGGCCGGTCGGGGCCGGGCCGCGACGCCATCTGTTTGATCCAGGTCGATCAACCGCTCGCTGATGTGCTGCTTGCCAAGGTGCGCGCCATCGCCAACGTCGTGCAGGCGAAACTGCTGCGTTTCTAGGCCGGACGCGGCCCCTGATAGCGCTGCAGAACGGTTGCCGCCACGCGCCAAAACCGCTATTCCGGCCTCGTGAACGAGACGCTGCACAAGGCGCTGCTGCCCGAAGGCCTGCGCGATCTGCTTCCGCCCGACGCCGGCATCGAGGCCGAGGTGGTATCGCGGCTTATCGCGGCCCTGGCGAGTCATGGCTACGAGCGCGTCAAGCCGCCGCTCGCCGAATTCGAGGACAATCTGCTCTCAGGCGCCGGCGCCGCGATGGCCAAAGACACGTTCCGGGTGATGGATCCGGTATCGCGGCGGATGATCGGCCTGCGGGCCGATATGACGCCGCAGATCGCACGCATCGCCGCCAGCCGGCTTAAGAAGGCGTCGCGACCGCTGCGGCTCTGCTATGCCGGCCAAGTGCTGCGCGTCAACGGCAGCCAGCTCCGGCCGGAGCGTCAGGTCGGCCAAGTTGGCGCAGAGCTCATCGGTCCCTCCGAGGTCGCCGCCGATGCCGAAGTCATCCTGCTCGCGGCCGAAGCGCTCGGCGGCCTCGGCGTGCGCGGCTTGTCCGTGGACCTGACCATGCCGAAGCTGGTGCCGGCGATCTGCCAAGCCGCCAAGCTCGGGCCGGAGCAAGTCGACGCCGTGCGTCGTGCGCTTGATCACAAGGACGCCGCCGCATTGCGCAAGGCAGCCGGCGCGGCAGCCGCGTCGCTCGGCGAGCTGCTCAAGGCGGCGGGCGCGGCGGAGAAATCCTTGGCGAAATTGTCGGCCCTCGATTTGCCCAAGACGGCGGCAGCGGAACGCACGCGCCTCGGCGATGTGATCGCGCGGGTGAACCGCGCCGATCCCGGCCTCGTCATCACCGTCGACCCGGTCGAGAATCGCGGCTTCGAATACCATACCGGCGTCAGCTTCACGCTTTTCGCCAAAGCGGTGCGCGGCGAGCTCGGTCGCGGCGGCCGCTATCGCACCGGCAACGGCGCGGGCGAGGACGCGACCGGCTTCACGCTCTACACCGACACGATCCTGCAAGCGCTGCCCGAGCCCGCGCCGCCGCGCCGAATCTACATTCCGTTCGAGGCCGAGGGCGCTGCCGCCAAGCGGTTGCGCGCCGAAGGCTGGATCACCATTGCGGGCCTCGCCGCCGTGCGCAATCCGCGCGACGAGGCCAAACGATTGAATTGCAGCCATGTCTTCGATGGCGGCAAGATCGTCGCGCTGACCTGAGGGCGCCGGAGACCATTTCATGGCGAATGTTGCAGTGATCGGCGCCCAGTGGGGCGACGAAGGTAAGGGAAAGATCGTCGACTGGTTGAGCGAGCGCGCCGACGTCGTGGTGCGCTTCCAGGGCGGACACAATGCCGGCCATACGCTGGTCATCGGCAATGTCGAATACCGCTTGAGCCTGCTGCCGTCGGGCGTGGCGCGCCCGGGCAAGCTGTCGATCATCGGCAGCGGCGTGGTCGTCGATCCGTGGGCGCTGGTCAAGGAGATCGAAAATATCGCGACCAAAGGCGTCAAGGTTACGCCCGACACTCTGCGCGTCGCGGAAAACGCGACGCTGATTCTGCCGTCGCACGGCCAGCTCGATCGTTTGCGCGAAGAGGCGCGCGGCACCTATAAGATCGGCACCACGGGCCGCGGCATCGGTCCGGCCTACGAGGACAAGGTCGGCCGGCGGGCGGTACGGCTGTGCGATCTGGCCGATCCGGCGACCCTACCGACCAAGCTCGACGTCCTGCTGCTCCACCACAACGCGCTGCTGCGCGGTCTCGGCGCGCCGGAGGTCGAGCGCGCGCCGCTGCTCAAATCGCTGCTCGAAATCGCGCCGAAGGTGCTGCCTTATGCCGACCGGGTGTGGCAGCGGCTCGACGAAGCGCGCCGCGCCAACAAGCGCATCCTGTTCGAAGGCGCGCAGGGCGTGATGCTCGACGTCGATCATGGAACGTATCCCTACGTCACCTCGTCGCACACCCATCCGGGCGAGGCCGCCTCAGGCGCTGGCACCGGTCACGCGACGGTCGGTTACGTCCTCGGCATCACCAAGGCCTATACAACGCGCGTCGGCAGCGGCCCGTTTCCGACCGAGCTCACCGACAAGATCGGCCAGACGCTGGGCGAGCGCGGCCGCGAGTTCGGCGTGGTGACCGGGCGCAAGCGCCGCTGCGGCTGGTTTGACGCCGTCATGGTCCGGCAGGCGGTCAAGACCGCCGGCGTCGACGGCCTCGCGCTCACCAAGCTCGACGTGCTCGACGGGTTCAAGGAAATCAAGGTGTGCACCGGCTATCGGCTGCACGGCAAGACGCTCGAATATTTTCCGGCGGGCACCAGCGAGCAGGCGGCGGTCGAGCCGGTCTATGAAACCATCGAGGGCTGGAGCGAAAGCACGCGCGGCGCTCGCCGCTGGGCGGATCTGCCGGCGGTGGCGATCAAATACATCAGGCGTATCGAGGAGCTGGTCGGCGCGCCGGTGGCGTTGCTGTCGACCAGCCCGCAGCGCGAAGACACAATCTTGATGCACGACCCCTTCGCGGGGTAACGCGGGCGGCTCAGACCTTGGCGGTGGCCCGCGCCGTGCGCAGCCGCGCGGCGATATAGCCTTCGACGGTTTCCGACAACGTGTCGAGACGGTCGGTGAAGAAATGGTCGGCGCCGGCAACGGGACGATATTCGATCTTGAGTGCCCGCTGCTTTTGCAGACGCTGTGCCAGATCCCTGACGCCGTCGGGTGCCACGATCTGATCCTTGTCGCCTTGGACGATGAGACCGGCGGCCGGCGGCCGCGTCAGGAAATTGAAGTCGACCAGATTGACCGGCGGCGCGACCGCGACGAACGCGTCCGATTCCGGTCGTCGCGCCAATAATTGCAGCGCGATCCAGGCGCCGAACGAGAAGCCGGCGATCCAGCATTGTTCGGCATCGGGATTGGTGTTCTGCAGCCAATCCAATGCCGCAGCGGCATCCGCCAGCTCGCCTTCGCCGCTGCCGTAGGTGCCTTGGCTCTTGCCGACCCCGCGGAAATTGAAGCGCAGCGCCGAAAACCCCTGCCGGGCAAAGGCGTGAAACAGGGTGTAGACCACCTTGTTGTGCATGGTGCCGCCATGCTGCGGATGGGGGTGGAGGATCAGTGCGAGCGGCGCGTTCTCGATCCGCGAAGGGTGGTAGCGCGCCTCAAGCCGGCCCGCCGGGCCGGTCAGAACCAATTCGGGCATCGTGAAGCTTTAACCCAGTGAAAAGCTCGGGATTGACACCACATATTCTTTCAGACCTAACAACAAAAATGGCCGTAAAGTTGACCATTCTACTCGGGATAGATATAGTCTCGCCCCCGCACCGGACAAGGTGCAGCGGCAGGCTTTCCGCGGCAGGCCCGCCCAGGCGGAGCGGATCATATATCAACCGGAGCCCAAAATGTTGAAGGCTTTGCGCGAGGAAATTGACACGATCCTGCGGCTCGATCCGGCGGCGCGGTCGCGTCTCGAGATCGCACTCGCCTATCCCGGCTTTCACGCGGTGGTATTCCACCGCATCGCCAACTGGCTGTGGCGGCACCGGCTGCTCGTGGTCGCCCGCTGCGTATCGAACCTGGCGCGGTTCCTGACACTGATCGAAATCCATCCGGGGGCGACGATCGGCCGCCGGCTGTTCATCGATCACGGTGCCGGCATCGTGATCGGAGAGACCACCGAAATCGGCGACGACGTGACGCTCTATCAGGGCGTCACCTTGGGTGGCACGACCGTCAGCCGCGGCAAGCGCCATCCGACTCTCGAAGACGGCGTCATTGTCGGTGCCGGCGCCAAGATCCTGGGTGGCTTCACGATCGGCGCTGGCGCGCGGGTTGGCGCCAACGCGGTCGTGTTGCATGAAGTGGCGCCGGGCGAAGCGGTGGCCGGCATTCCGGCACGACCGATCGGCGTCGGCCGCGAGGTACCCAAGGAATTCCTGCCATACGGCACGCCCTGCGAGGACTTGCCCGATCCGATCGCGCGGTGCGTTGCCAGCCTGATGGACGAAGTCGCTTACCTCAAACAGCGTCTGGCCGAGGTGGAGCGGAAGGCGGAGTTTCCTGCCGAGGAAGTGCCGGCCGAGGCGCGCGCAGCGCGCCCGGGTCGCCGGATTTAGCGGGCGCGGAGAACGAACATGAGACTTAGCACCAAGGGACGCTATGCCGTGATGGCGCTGGTCGACATCGCCAAACACGCGCAAGGCACGCCGATCACGCTGGCCGAGATCGCCGAACGGCAACTGATCTCGCTGTCCTATCTCGAGCAGCTTTTTGCCAAGCTGCGCAGCGCCGGTTTGGTCAAGAGCGTGCGTGGGCCGGGCGGCGGCTATCTGCTGGCCCGCGGTGCCGATGGCACGCGCATCTCGGACATCATTCTCGCGGTCGACGAGCCGATCCGCACCACCCGCTGCACGCCCGGCGCGCCGATCGGTTGTAGCGGCAACAAGAGCCGCTGCCTGACGCACGATCTATGGGAAGAGTTGGGCAACCAAATCCGGCTCTATCTGAGCTCGGTCACGCTCGCCGACGTCGTCGCCAACCGGCTGTTGGGCCGCAGCGGCGCGCTGCACCGCGAACGCGCCGATCAACAAGACGCGTCGGATACCGCGCCGACCATCGCGGCGCAATAACGCCTCGGATTTCCACCGTGGCCGATCGACTGTCCTATCTCGACTGGAATGCCAACGCGCCCGTGCGGCCCGCGGCCGCGGCCGCGGTCGCGCAAGCTTTGGCGACGGCCGGCAACGCGTCGTCGGTTCACCGCGCCGGCCGCGCGCTACGCCGCCTCGTCGAATCTGCGCGCGCCGATGTCGCGCCGCTGGTCGGCGCGCGGCCCGAGGAAGTGGTGTTCACCGCCGGCGGCACCGAAGCCAATGCGCTGGCGCTCTGGGCCTTTCCCGATCGGCGTGTTTTGGTGTCGGCGCTCGAGCATGATTCCGTCCTCGCCAATGCGCCGGACGCGGCGCGCATCCCGGCGATGCGCGACGGCCTCGTCGATTTGTCGGCATTGGAACGGCTGCTGGCGGCCGACAAGCGTCCGGCGCTCGTGTCGCTCCTCTTTGCCAATAACGAGACCGGCGCCATCCAGCCAGTCGCCGAAGCGGCGCAAATCGCGCACCGGTACGGCGCGCTGCTGCATTGCGACGCCGTCCAGGGGGCCGGCCGCCAAGCGATCGACATGCGGCGGCTCGGCTGCGATCTGATGACCGTGTCGGCGCATAAGCTTGGCGGGCCCGTGGGTATTGGAGCTCTCGTTATTGCCGGCGGCCTCGACATCGTGCCGCTGATCCGCGGCGGTGGGCAGGAACGCGGTCGGCGTGCGGGGACCGAAAACGTGCCCGGCATTGCCGGCTTTGGCGCCGCCGCCCATGCGGCCATGGCGGACATTGCAGCCTGGGCGACCGTTGCAACGCTGCGCGTCGAGGCCGAGCACCGGCTTGCCGCCGTCGCGCCCGACGCCGTGATCTATGCCACCACGGCGCCGCGGCTGCCGAACACGATTTGCATTTCGATGCCCGGCGTGCCGGCGGCGACGCAGGTGATGGCGCTCGATCTCGCCGGCGTCATGGTCAGCGCCGGGGCCGCCTGTTCGTCCGGCAAGGTGCGGCGCAGCCATGTGCTCGACGCCATGGGCGTGCCCGAGCGCGCGGCCGAGTGCGCCATCCGCATCAGCCTGGGCTGGCGGACGACGGTGGCCGAAATCGATCATCTGGTCGAGGCGTGGGGTGCACTCTACGCCCGGACGCGGGCGACGGCCGCATGACCGGCGCCATCGCCCGCCGGCCGAATGCGGCGCCGGTTTACCTCGACAACCACGCGACGACGCCGTGCGATCCGCGCGTGGTCGCGGCGATGGTGCCGTGGTTTACCGAGAAGTTCGGCAATCCGCATTCGCTCACGCACGCCTATGGCCGCGAGGCCGAGCAGGCGGTCGAACAGGCGCGCGCGCAACTCGCCGATCTGATCGGCGCCGATCCGCGCGAGCTCGTCTTCACGTCGGGCGCGACCGAGGCCAACAACATGGCGGTCAAGGGCGCGGCGCGCTTCCACCGCCAGTTCGGCAAGGACGGTGTGGTGACGCTCGCGACCGAGCACAAATGCGTGCTCGAAAGCGCCAAGGCGCTCGAGCGCGACGGTTTCCGCGTCACCATCCTGCCGGTCGGCCGCGACGGGCTGGTCGATCTCGACGTCATCGCCCGCGCGATCGACGACAAGACGGCGATCGTCTCGGTGATGGCGGCGCACAACGAGATCGGCGTCATTCAGCCGATCAAGGAGATCGCCGCGCTGGCGCATGCCAGGGGCGCTCTGTTCCACACCGACGCGGCGCAGGCGGTTGGCAAGATCGCGGTCGACGTCGCCGATCTCGGCGTCGACCTGATGTCGATCTCGGGTCACAAAATCTACGGACCGAAAGGCATCGGCGCGCTCTACCTGCGCCGCCGGCCGCGCGCGCGGATCGAGCCGTTGTTCGACGGCGGTGGCCAGGAGCGCGGCATGCGCTCGGGCACGCTGCCGGTGCCGCTGATCGTCGGGCTGGGCCAGGCTGCTGCCTTGGCCAAGGCCGAGATGGCCGGCGAGGCGCAACGCCTGTTAGCCTTGCGGACGCGGTTCCTCGCCGGGCTGCGCGCCAAGGTCCCGGACGCCGTGGTCAACGGCAACACCGAGCGGCGTTTGCCGGGCAACCTCAACCTGAGTTTCCCGGGCCTTAAAGCGATCGATCTGATCGCTGCCTGCCCGGGCCTGGCGCTGTCCACCGGCTCGGCCTGCACCGCCGCCGAAGTCGAGCCATCTTATGTCCTGCGTGCGCTCGGTCTTGGTGAAGAACTGGCGTCGTCGTCGCTGCGCATCGGGCTCGGCCGCTTCACCACAGCCACCGAAGTCGATTTTGCCGTGGACACCTTAGCGGCGGCTGTTCTGCGGCTGCACGCCGGCGACCGGATGACAAGCCACGCCGCCGGCATTACATAAGGGTTGGAGGTTCGCATGGCTTTGAGACAGGCGATGTCGGTGACCGACGCGGCCGCCAAGCGCATTCAGGCGCTGCTGGCGCAACGCGGCAAGCCGTCGGCCGGCATCCGCATCGGCGTGCGCAGCCGCGGCTGCTCGGGCCTGACCTACACGCTCGAATACGCCGACGAGAAGGGCAAGCTCGACGAGGTCGTGCAAGACAAGGGCGTCACGATCCTGATCGATCCCAAGGCGAGCATGTTCATCATCGGCACCGAGATGGACTACGTCGAGGACAAGATCCAATCGGGCTTCACCTTCCGCAATCCGAATGAAAAAGGCCGGTGCGGGTGCGGCGAATCGTTCCACGTCTAAATCCCAATTCCCGGCGATGAAGCTGTTCCAGATCGAGGAGCCCGAGGGCGCTCCGCTCGCGGCCGACGGGCCCGGCGCCGCGGTCGGCATCGATTTGGCGGCTTTGTCGGCCGCGGTGGCGATTGCGCTTGGCGGTAATGCCGAAATCCTGCCCGGCGCCGACGGCGCGCGGCGGCTGACGACGAACGGGCAGGCGCTCGATGCGATGCTGCTGGCACTGCGGGCACGGGCGGAAAAGCAGTTGGCGCGGCCGGTGACGCACGCCGTGATCGCGACACCTGACGGATGCGCCGGTGTGGCGCTCGAAACCGCGGCCAAGGCGGCCGGGTTGACCGTTTTGCGCGTGGTGACGCAACGGGCGGCGGCCGGGAACGAGTCCGGGGCGGACGCGGCTGCATTGGGTGCGGCGCGGATAGCCGAAGATTTGTCGCCGGCGGTTGGTATAACCTCGCCGCGATCTTGAACGGATGGTGGATCGGATCTGATGCCTAAGATGACGTTTATCGAACGCGACGGCACCCGCAAGACGGTGGATGCGCCGATCGGCCTGTCGGTTCTGGAAATCGCCCATCGCAACGACGTCGACATCGAAGGTGCGTGCGAAGGCTCGCTGGCCTGCTCGACCTGTCACGTCGTCATCGAGCCCGAATGGTACGAACTGCTGAAGGACGCGACCGAGGACGAGGAAGACATGCTCGACCTCGCCTTCGGCCTGACCAAGACGTCGCGCCTCGGCTGCCAGATCGTGATCACCGAAGAGCTCGACGGTCTCACCGTCCGCCTGCCGCAGGCGACGCGCAACATGATGAACGGCTGATGGATCCGGCGCTGGCTCCGGGGGCGCGCGTCGTCGTCGCCATGTCGGGCGGCGTCGACAGCTCGACCGTGGCAGCGCTGCTGGTCGAGCGCGGCTGCGACGTCGTCGGCGTCACGCTCCAGCTTTACGATCACGGCCAGGCCACCGGCCGCAAGGGCGCGTGCTGTGCCGGCCAGGATATCCATGACGCCGCGCGCGTCGCCGAGACGCTCGGCATCCCGCATTACGTGCTGGATTACGAGAGACGCTTCCGCGCCGACGTAATCGACGATTTCGCCGATTCCTATCTGGCCGGTGCGACGCCGGTGCCGTGTGTCCGCTGCAACGAGACGGTGAAGTTCCGCGATCTGCTGGCGGTGGCGCGCGACCTGGGCGCCGGGGCGCTCGCTACCGGCCATTATGCGCGCCGCGTCGAGGGATTCGACGGGCCGGAATTGCACGGCGCCGCCGATGCCGGTCGCGACCAGAGCTATTTCCTCTATCGCACGACGCGCCAGCAGCTCGATTTCCTGCGTTTTCCGCTCGGCGAATTCAGCAAGGACGAAACCCGCACCCTGGCGACGCGCTTCGCGCTGCCGGTGGCGCAGAAGCCTGATAGCCAAGACATCTGCTTCGTACCGTCGGGGCGTTATGCCGAATTGATCGAGAAGCTGCGGCCGGGCGCGGCGGAGCCGGGCGACATCGTCGACGAAACCGGCCGCCTGCTCGGCCGCCACGACGGCGTTATCCATTTCACCGTCGGTCAGCGCAAGGGCATCGGCATTGCCGGTGAGGAGCCGCTCTATGTGCTCCGGCTCGAACCCGCGACGCGGCGTGTTGTCGTCGGGCCGCGCGCCAGCCTGGGCGCGACCCACGTGCCGTTCGACCGGGTCAATTGGCTGGCCGCGCCACCGGCCGCCGCCGGCGTTCGGGTCGCGGTTAAGCTGCGCTCGGCGCAGCCGCCGGTTCCGGCCATGCTGCGGCTCGACGGCGACCGCGGTACGGCGATCCTCGACGAGCCCGCTTTCGGCGTGGCGCCGGGCCAGGCCTGCGTCGCTTACGACGGCGGCCGTGTCTTAGGCGGCGGCTGGATCGCGCGTGCCTAGTTCGCACCGCTAGACTTGCCGCGCGCGCGGCGCTCCACGATACTGCGCCGCCATGACCGATACCAAGAAACCCCGCGAAACCGTCAAGAAGGTCGTGCTCGCCTATTCGGGCGGGCTCGACACGTCCGTCATCCTGCGCTGGTTGCAGGAAACCTATGGCTGCGAAGTGGTGACCTTCACCGCCGATATCGGCCAAGGGGAAGAGCTCACGCCCGCGCGCAAGAAAGCCGAGCTCATGGGCGTGAAGCAGATCTTCGTCGAGGATCTGCGCGAGGAATTCGTGCGCGATTTCGTTTTCCCAATGTTTCGGGCGAACGCGCTCTACGAGGGCCAATACCTGCTCGGCACCTCGATCGCGCGGCCGCTGATCGCCAAGCGCCAGATCGAGATCGCTGAAGCGACGGGCGCGGACGCGGTGGCGCACGGCGCCACCGGCAAGGGCAACGATCAGGTGCGCTTCGAGCTGACCTATTACGCGCTCAAGCCCGACATCAAGGTGATCGCGCCGTGGCGCGAATGGACGCTCAATTCGCGCACCAAGCTGATCGAATATGCCGAACGGCATCAGATTCCGATCGCCAAAGACAAGCGCGGCGAGGCGCCGTTTTCGACCGATGCCAACCTTCTGCATATTTCGGCCGAGGGCAAGGCGCTGGAGGACCCGTGGCACGAGCCCGAGGAATTCGTCTACAGCCGGACGGTGGCGCCGGAAAAAGCGCCGGACAAGCCGGAATACGTCGAGATCGAATTCGCCAACGGTGATGCGATCGCGATCGACGGCAAGTTATTGTCGCCGGCGGCGCTACTAACCCGGCTCAACGAGCTCGGCGGCAAGCACGGCATCGGCCGGCTCGACCTGGTCGAGAACCGTTTCGTCGGCATGAAGTCGCGCGGCGTCTACGAGACGCCAGGCGGCACCATCCTGCATGCGGCGCATCGCGGCATCGAGAGCATCACGCTCGACCGCGGCGCGGCGCATCTCAAGGACGAGCTCATGCCGCGCTATGCCGAGTTGATCTACAACGGCTTCTGGTATTCGCCCGAACGCCTCATGCTGCAGGCGCTGATCGACAAGAGCCAGGAGAACGTCGCGGGCGCGGTGCGGCTCAAGCTCTATAAGGGCGCGGCGCGCGTGGTCGGCCGCAAGTCGCCGAACAGCCTCTACAGCCTGGCGCACGTGACGTTCGAGGCCGACCAGGTCTACGACCAGCGTGATGCCGAAGGCTTCGTCAAGCTGAACGCCTTGCGGTTGCGACTCGGCGCGCGGCCGCGGCCGAAAAAATAGGTTCCCGCGCCGAGGCGTGGGATTTTTCGGCCCAATTCAGGCGCTTACGGCTATGTATTTGATTTATAAGGCGAATAACAGGAATCGCGGTCACGAATTGATCCTGCAAAATCCATGTTTTCGCCATGATCGGCGACCATGTTGGATGCATCACCCATAGCAAAAAGGGGACGGAACCATGGGTTCGCGTATTGGCGTTGTGATGGTGGCGGCTGCGATGCTGCTTTCGGCTTGCGGCACGTCACCGGGTGACCGAGGCCTGTCCGGTGCCGGTATCGGCGCGGCGGGTGGTGCCGTGGTCGGAGCGCTGGTTGGCGCGCCTCTGGCAGGCGCGGCGATCGGCGCCGGCGCCGGTGCTTTGACCGGTATGGCGACCAGCCCGTCGAACGTCTATCTCGGCAAGCCGGCCTGGGAACAGTAACCGGCCCGACGGTCACCTTTCGCTGAGACACTGCCCCCTCGGGAGCGATCCCGAGGGGGTTTTCCTTTATGGGGGCGGTTAAACCGCAGGCTCCGGCAATCCGCGCCGGCGGCACGCCGCAATCAATGTGTTACGCAGCAGACACGCAATGGTCATAGGGCCGACGCCGCCCGGCACGGGCGTGATCGCGCCGGCGACGCGCTGCGCCTCGGCGAAAGCGACGTCGCCGACCAGTTTGCC
The DNA here is from genome assembly GCA_035934995.1 of Allostellaceae bacterium. Lineage (GTDB taxonomy): Bacteria > Pseudomonadota > Alphaproteobacteria > ATCC43930 > CGMCC-115725 > REEB95. Next base: position 26,002 of record DASYXI010000020.1, on the reverse strand, counting down.
TTTGCCGTCCGGCGTCGCGATTCGATTAATGCCGACGTCGATCACCGTCGCGCCCGGCTTGATCCAGTCGCCGCGCACCATCTCGGGCCGTCCGACCGCCGCCACCAGCAGGTCGGCGCGGCGCGCTACCGCCGGCAGGTCGCGCGTCCGCGAATGGGCAACCGTCACCGTGCAGTGCTCGCCGAGCAGCAGCGCCGCCATCGGCTTGCCGACGATGTTGGAGCGACCCAAGATCACCGCTTCGGCGCCGGCGAGGTTCTTGCCCAGGCTCTCGCGCGCCAGCAGCAAGCAGCCATAAGGCGTGCACGGCACCAGCGCCTTACCGCCGCTCCACAGCCGGCCGACATTCTCGACATGGAAGCCGTCGACATCCTTGGCCGGCGCGATCGCCTCGATGATCCGCTGGGCGTCGATCTGCTTCGGTAGCGGCAGCTGCACGAGGATACCGTCAACCGCATCGTCGGCATTGAGCTGCGCCACCAAGCGCAGCAATTCAGCCTCGCTGGTCGTGGCCGGCAGGCGGTGCGTGATGCCTTTGAGGCCAGCGTCGTCGGTCGCCTTGGTCTTGCTCTTGACGTAGACCTGACTCGCCGGATCGTCACCGACCAGAACCGCCGTGAGGCCGGGCACGACGCCGTGCGCCGCCTTGAGTGTCGCGGCGGCTGTCGCAACCGTCGCACGCAGCCGAGCCGCAACGGCCTTACCGTCAATCAATTTCGCTTCGGACATAACCTCAATCCTTATTCAAATCGCGCCGCAGGCGCGGCGGAATCACCATCGATGTGAATGAGCTTACGACATCCGGCGGCGCCGGCCGCGTCAAAGCGGACCGACGCAGGTCCGGTTAACCGTGCATCAGCGTATAGGCCTCGACCTGCCGCAGCTCCATCTCGATGAACCACAGGATCAGCAGCAGGATGACGGGCGAGATGTCGATGCCGCCGAAGCTGGGCAGGATGCGCTGGATCGGGCGCAAGGCGGGCTCAGTCGCGCGATAGAGAAAGCCCGCGACCGTGCGCACCGCGTGATTGCGCGTGTCGATGACGCCGAACCCCATGAGCCATGAAAATACCGCCGCGACGATGACGACCCACCAATAAATGTTGATCAGGGCGACGATCACCTCGATCACCGGTACCAGGAAGTTGCCCATCGCCCGTTTCTCCCCCACGCCCGCGGCGTCGGCGAACCCTAACCATCGGCCCGGGCCGGTGCAAGGAGAGCGGATATCGCGGGGCCGCCTTGACAGTCCGCGCGGCCGCGACCCATATTCCGCGCCACGCGGGCGGGGCAGTAGCTCAGTTGGGAGAGCGCGACGTTCGCAATGTCGAGGTCAGGGGTTCGATCCCCCTCTGCTCCACCATCCGCCCCGGCGGGGCCGTCCAATCAACAAGGAACGAGATCGGGCATGAGCCGTCGCGCGCTGGCTGCCGCTTTCGTGTTGGTTGTTGCCGCGGCGCCGGCACAAGCCGGCGAGGTCTATCAAGTTTCGACCATCGCGAGCCTGCTCGGCGGCGGCTATGACGGCACCGTCACCGTCGGAACCCTGCTACGGCACGGAAATTTCGGTCTCGGCACCTATAACGGCGTCGATGGCGAGATGGTGGTGCTGAACGGCCGGGCGTATCGCTGCGCGGTCGATGCCGTGGCGCATCCGGTGCCGGCGGCCATGCGGACGCCCTTTGCCGTCGTCACCGATTTCCAGCCGCAAAGCACCGTCGCGGTGGCGGCGGGCCAATCGCTCGACCGGCTTGAGGCGATGCTCGACGCGCTGCCGTTGAGCGCGTCGCGCATCGTCGCCGTCCGCATCGTCGGCCGCTTCCAGACCATGCAGGTGCGCAGCGAGCCGAAACAACAGCCGCCGTATCGGCCGTTGGCCGAGGTGATCAAGACGCAACAAGTGGTCCACGATCTGGGCGCGGTCGACGGCACGTTGGTCGGATTCCGCTTTCCGGCCAGCGCCAGCTCGGTCAACGTCGCCGGCTGGCACTTCCACTTCATCACCACGGACGACACGCGGTGCGGCCATGTCCTCGGGCTGACGACCGGCGTCGGCCGCGCCGCGGTGCAGGAGATCGCCGATTTGCACGTGCGCTTTCCGGCCCAGGGGCCCGCCGCGCCGGCGAGCGCCGAGGCGGTCCGCGCGGTGGAACACGCGCAGTAAACGCCGCCGGTGATTCAGCCGAATGTCGGCGCGCGCGGCTTTTGCGTGAAGTCGAAACCGTCGAGCAGGTTGTAGGCCTTGGCGTCGCGGTCCTGCAGCGGCTTCAGACCGAAGCGGGATTCGATCAATGCCAACACCGACGTCGTATCGGCGATGCGGTGATCGACATAGCCTCGCCGCGTCCACGGGCTGATCAGCAGCGCGGGAATCCGCGTGCCGCAACCATAAGCATCCGGCATCGGCGGCGCGACGTGATCCCAGAAGCCGCCGCCTTCGTCATAGGTGATGACGATTGCGGTTTTCTCCCAGAGGCCGCTTTGGCCGAGCGCCTTGAGCAGGCTCATCACCCATTGCTCGCCCCAGCGCGGCGCCGAATTCGCCGGATGCTCGTCGCGGCCGCCGGTCGCCTTGAGGAATGAAACGCGCGGCAGGCGGCCGGACTTGACGTCCTCGAAGAAATCCGTGCTGTCCCGGAAATGGCCGTTCTTCACGTTGCGGAACCAGGTCGGGAAATATTGGAACGGATTGTGGTGCGGCAGATAGAGATCGGCGGTGTCGACGACAACGGAGCCATCGCCGGCGTCGAACGCGGTTTTCATCGCCCACGGTTTCACCGCGTTCCAGCCCTCGTTGTACCAGGCCCAGGAAAGCGAGGCGGCGTCGAGCCGGTCGCCGATGTTCGGAAAGGTCTGTTCGTCCGGCGGCGGCGACAGGTTGAGCGAACCCATGAAGGTTTCGGTTGGGCCGTTCACCGGCGCCGCGTCGTTGATCAGGACGCCGTTCTTGTCGTAGGGCTGGTCGAACACCGGCGGCTCGAGGCTGCCCATCTTGGCCGGCGGCGCTTTCGACCAGGCCGCCGAACGGGCCGCGACGAGATAGAGCGCATTCCCGGTCGAGCCGCCCGACATCGCCTGGAAGAAGTGATCGAACAGCACGTACTCGTCGGCCAGACGGTAATAATCCGGCAGATCGGCGCGCGTATAGAAGCCGAGCACCGCGCCCGAGGGCGTCGATTCGGCGAGCATCATCTTCACCGGATCGGCGCCGGGACCTTTGTCGAAGAGCTCATGCTTGCCCTTGAGGGCGAGGGCGACGAAGTAATCCATCTTGCCGCGGTCGATCTGCGCGAACATCCGGTAGAAATGGTGCATCGGATCCCATCGCACGTTGGCGTCGGAGGCGATGTACGGCGCCATGGGGAACGGCCGGTTCTCAAGCAGGGCGTGGGCGAAGCCGGGAATGTCGTACGGCACCGGCAGATAGGTATAGGGAACGCCGGCTGGATTCTTCTGCTGCCCCGTAAAGCGCGGGTCGACGCGGCCGTCGCGGTCGAGCAGGCCGGCAACGGCGTTGCCGTGCGGCGACCGGTAGGCGCCGAAATAGTGATCGAAGCTGCGGTTCTCCTGATAGATCACGACGATGTGGTCGATCTTCTCGCGCAGCTGCCGCAGATCGGGCGCCGCGGGCTCGGCGGCGCGCGCCAGCGGCGCGAACCGCGCATCGAGCAACGCGGCACCGCCGGCGGCGGCGACTGATTTGAGAAAGTTCCGACGGCCTTGCGTTAGGTTGGTCATCGCTGCCCCCATCGTGCCGTGGCCATCGCGCCTGACCGGCGGCCGCTAGCTGCCATTATCACGCTTTGATTGCAGTTCTGCGAAACCCGATCCGGCGCGGCAGGCTGGGCATTCAGCGCCCGGTCCGCGTCAAGCCTTGGCGGCTTTGCCGTAATGGATGACGCGCACTTTTTCGATGGTGACGAGTCCGCTCGTCATCATGCTGTCGAGCGTCGGCAGGAAGGCCTCGATGCGTGCTTCGGCGTCGACGATTTCGACGATGATCGGCAAATCCTCGGAGAGTTGCAGGATCTTCGCCGTGTGCAGGATGCTCGATTGACCGAAGCCCAGCGGGCCGCGAATCACCGTGGCACCCGCCAAACCCGCTTCGCGTGCCTTGAGCACGAGCGCCTCATAGAGCGGGGTGTGACCGTGCCGGTCCTTTTCGCCGATGAAAATGCGCAGCAGTGCCGCATCGTTCGGAATCTGCACGAGACTCTCCCGCCGCTAACGGTTGATCGCCGCGGCGGCGATATGGCCGAGCCATACGGCCGCGAGGCAGGCGATCACCGAGATCGCGATATTGGCGCCCGCCCACAACCATTCGCCGTCGCGAGCGAGGTTCAGCGTTTGGTAGCTGAACGACGAAAACGTCGTGTAGCCGCCGCACACGCCGACCATCAGAAAGATGCGCGCGTCGCTTGGCAACAGCCAACGTCCTTCGGGGCCGCTGAGGCCGCCGATAAAGCCGATGACGCACGATCCGGTGATGTTGACCACGATGGTGCCCCACGGGAAGGTCTCGCCGATCAGGCGGTCGACATGTCCCGCGAGCCAGAACCGGCCCACGCCGCCGAGCGCGCTGCCGAATGCAATCCACAGATACGTCGCCACCGCGCATCCTCCTGCGCCGTTAAGTCCGAGTTGCTGCGGGCACGAAAAAACCCGCCATGGGCGGGTTTCGGACACACCCCCGCCGCGTTACGCGGTAGGAGTCATCAGCCTGACGGTTTCACCCGCCGGGCGGTTTTGGGGAACTCCATCCCCTTTGCCGTGCGCGGTGATATAGCGGAAAACCGCGACCGGTTCAACGCGGCGACCGCCGCATGGCCCGCGCCAAGCGGTGGATAAACCGTTGATTTCCTTTAACTGCTTCTGTTTCGCAAGATGGCGCGCCGTCCTGCCTTTCCGGTGCTCACGCTTGACGGGCGGCGCCTGCGGCTCAAAATACGGGCTTGGAACCGGGCGCCGACGCCGTCGTTGACGGTCAGGCGCCCGGACGGTTTTGGAGCGGACCATGTATTCGGCGACAACGCGGTCGATCAAGGTGACGGTCGAGCCGCATTTTCTCGAGGACCAGTCGTCGCCGCCTGACGATCATTTCGTCTGGGCCTATCGCGTGCGCATCGAGAACCAAAGCGGCGAAACCGTGCAGCTGCGACGGCGGCACTGGCGCATCACCGACGGGATGGGCCGGGTCCAGGAGGTGCGCGGCCCCGGCGTCGTCGGCGAGCAGCCGGTGCTTGCGCCGGGGCAGAGCTTCGAATACACCAGCGGCACGCCGCTCAGCACGCCGTCCGGCATCATGGTCGGGACCTATCAAATGGAAACCGGCAGCGGCGAGCATTTCGATGTCGACATACCGGCTTTTTCGCTGGACAGCCCGCACCAACCTGTCCGGCTCAACTGAGGTTTTTCGCAATGCCCAAAGACCAATCGGAAAAACGGGGTCGCGACGCTAGGAGCGGCCGCCCGTCGCGCGAAGAGGCCGAAGACGCGGTCCGCGTGCTGATCCGCTGGGCGGGCGACGATCCCGAACGCGAGGGACTCAAAAGCACGCCGGGCCGCGTCGTGCGCGCCTACGAGGAATATTTCGCCGGTTACACCACCGATCCGGCGGACGTGCTCGGCCGCACCTTCAAGGAAACCAACGGCTACGACGAGATCGTCGTGCTCAAGGACATCCGGTTCGAAAGCCATTGCGAACACCACATCGCGCCGATCATCGGCAAGGTCCACGTCGCTTACCTGCCGGACAAGCGCGTGATCGGAATTTCCAAGCTGGCGCGACTGGTCGAAGTGTTCGCGAAGCGGCTTCAGATCCAGGAGAAGATGACGGCGCAGATCGCCACGGCGCTCAACGAAGCCCTCAAGCCCAAGGGTGTGGCCGTCATCGTCGAAGCGGCGCACCAATGCATGACAACGCGCGGCGTCCACAAGGCCGGCGTCGCGATGGTGACGTCGCACATGCTGGGCGCGTTCCGCGACGATCCAATGACGCGCCGCGAGCTGCTGGCGATCGTCGGCGTGCCGGCGAGCACCGCTTTGACCAACGTCTGAGCCCGGTTCGTGCCGGCTAGTTGGTGACGAAGCCGGTGAAGTGGGTGCGGATTTCGCTTTCCATCTGACGATCGAACTGCGCCATGATGTCCTTGGTCATGTCGTACCAAGTCTGCTCGCGCTGATCCGGCGAAATATTTTCGGCGACAGTTTGCGACCGTGACGCGTGCGCCGTCGCGGTGCGGACGACGAGCCCGCTCGAATCGATGATATTGATCGTCGCCTGCACGCTCATGTCATAGCGTTCCGACTGATCGGTGGTGAACCAGCCTTGCACGCCCTGCGTGCGCGGCAGGCTGGTCTCGGTGACGCTCGCGTCGGTGATATCGACCACTGCGCGGTCCGGTCCACCCGTTGCGGACAGCCGGTCGTGTGCCCAATTCTCCAGCGCATGCATGGGCGTCACCGGAAATTGCGTCTCGACATGCGGCGGCGTCGACGACGGCGTGTAGTCCTCGCGCAGACTAATGGTGTTAACCCCCAGCCCGATCGGCGGCTGGCCGGTGAAATGGATATCGGGATATTGCGGATGCGGCGGCGGCGTGCCGCACCCTGCAAGCGCCGCGGCGGCGATCACGGCAATGCATCCGCCGCGCACAAGACCAAACGCTTTCATGAGCTTTCTCCGGATACTCCCGTCTGATCGCCCCCTTCGAATGGGCGCGAGACTGACACCGGAAGACGACGTTTTCAAGGCGGGAGCCGGAATCGATTCAATTCAAGGCGGCGCCATCGCCGCGACCATCTCTTCGTCGAAGCTGTAGGTAGCGTTGCAGAACTCGCACGTGACGACCAATTTGCCGTCGATCGCGAGATCGACCAGGTCGCGCGGCGGCAACGCCGTCAGCATGCGTTCGACGCGCTCGCGCGAACAGCGGCATTGCGCCGTCAACGCATGCGGCCGATAGACGCGCACGCCGTCTTCGTGGAAGAGCCGGAAGAGCAGCGCCTCGGGCGTCAGATCGGGATCGAGCAGCTCTTCGGACGTGCCGGTCGCCATCAGGACCATGGCGCGGCGCCAGCCTTCGTCTTCGGCTTCGCGCACCGTATCGGCGCCGCCGTCTTTCGGCAGACGCTCGATCATCAGCGTGCCGCCGCGCCAGCGCAGCTGTCCGTCCGGATCGCGACGTTGCGCAACCGCGACCTTGATGCCGGCCTCGACCTGTTCGCTTTGGCGGAAATAATGATGCACGCACTCGGCCAGCGTCGCGCCTTCGAGCGCGACGATGCCCTGATAGCGTTCGGTGTGTTCGCCCTGGTCTACCGTCAGCGCCAGATAACCGGCGCCAAGCAACCGCGGCACCGACGATCCAACGTCGGGGCCGAGCTGCGCCAGCTTGGCGGCGTCGAATTGCGCGTAACCGCGCACCGCACCCGCGGTCGTCACGTCGGCAACCAACAAGCGGATCGGGCCGTCGCCTTTGGTCTGCAACGTGAAGACACCGTCGTATTTGAGCGCGCCCGACAGCGAGACGGCGAGCGCGATCGCTTCGCCAAGCAACGTCGCGACCGGCACGGGGTAATCGTGCCGCGTCAGAACCTGGTCGAGCGCCGGACCCAAGCGGACGAGGCGGCCGCGCAAACGGAAGGGATCGATTTGGAACGGCTGAACGATGTCGTCGGGATGGCTGTCAGGCATCGTCTCGATATGGGCTCAGCCGAGGCACCAGGCAAGGATACCCTTTTGCACATGCATGCGGTTTTCGGCTTCGTCCCATACGGCCGACTGCGGCCCGTCGATGACCCCCGCCGATACTTCCTCGCCGCGCTTCGCCGGCAGGCAATGCAGGAAGATCGCGCCGCGCTTGGCATGCGCCATCAACGCCTCGTCGACGCGGAACGGGCGCAGCATGGCATGGCGCTCGTCGCGGTCCTTGGCGCCCATCGAGACCCAGGTGTCAGTCACGACGCAGTCGGCACCGGCCACGGCGGCGGCCGGGTCGGTGGTCAGCGTGATTTTCGCGCCCTCGGCGCGCGCCCAATTCACTGCGGCCTCCGGTGGCGCCAGCTTGGCCGGGCAGGCGGCACGCAGTTCGAAGCCGAAGCGCGCGGCGGCATGGATCCAGCTGACCAGGACGTTGTTGCCGTCGCCGCTCCAGGCGACGATCTTGCCCTTGGCCGGCCCCTTGCGTTCTTCGAGCGTCATGACGTCGGCCATGACCTGACATGGGTGACTCGTATCGGTCAGGCCGTTGATCACCGGCACGGTGGCGTTCTGCGCCAACTCTTCGAGCTTCGCCGGGCTGTCGGTGCGGATCATGATGCCGTCGACGTAACGCGACAGCACGCGCGCCGTGTCGGCGGTGGTTTCACCCCGCGAGATCTGGCTGTCGGCAGCCGTCAGCGTGACGACGTCGCCGCCGAGCTGCTTCATCGCCACCTCGAAGCTCAAACGCGTGCGCGTCGACGGCTTCTCGAAGATCATCGCCAGGATCTTGTCGGTGAGCGGCTTCGTCCGATCCCGCCCCGATTTGAAGGCGACGGCGTGGCCGAGAATGTTGCGCAGCTCGCCGGCGTCGATCCGGTCGAGATCCAGGAAATGGCGCGGCGCCTTGTTGGCGCGGTTCCGGCCGCTCATGACCAAGTCCGCGCGACGCCGTCGATGATGCCGGCGGCCTCGTCGACATGCCGTTCGTCGATGATCAGCGGCGGCAGCAGCCGCACCGCATTCTCGCCGGCGCTGACGGTGAGCAGTCCGGCGCGGCGCAACCGTTCGACCATTTCGAGATTGGGCACGACGCATTTGAATCCGGTGAGCAGGCCCTTGCCGCGCACCTCCGCGAAGATTTTGGGATAGGCCTTCGCCTGGGCTTCGAGCTTGCCGCGCAAGGCCTTCGCGACGCGCTCGACCTGCGGCAGGAAGCCGGGCTCGGTCATCACCGTCAGCACCTCGTTCGCCACCGCCATGGCGAGCGGATTGCCGCCAAACGTCGAGCCGTGCGTGCCGGCCGTCATCCCCTTCGCCGCCTTTTCGGTGGCGAGGAACGCGCCGACCGGAAAGCCGCCGGCCAGCCCCTTGGCCAACGCCATGATGTCAGGCTTCACGCCGGCCCATTCGTGCGCGAACAGCCTGCCGGTGCGGCCCATGCCGGTCTGCACCTCGTCGAAGATCAGCAGCAGGCCGAATTCGTCGCACATCGCGCGCAGACCCTTGAGATAGTCGGTCGACGCGACCGCCAGCCCGCCTTCGCCTTGCACGGGTTCGACGATGACGCCGGCGGTTTCCTTCGTCACTTTGGCGCGCATCTCATTCAGATTGCCGTACGCGACGTGGTCAAAGCCGGGCGTTGGCGGTCCGAACCCCTTCAGATATTTCTCGGCGCCGGCCGCGGCAAGCGTCGCCAGGGTACGACCATGGAATGAGCCGGCGCAGGCGATCAGGCGATAGCGCTCGCCGTGGCCCGATTCAGCGTGAAATTTGCGCGCGACCTTGATCGCGCCTTCCATCGCTTCGGCGCCCGAATTGCAGAAGAAGACGGTGTCGGCGAAACTCAATTCGACCAGCCGCTCGGCCAGCCGCTTCTGCCCGGCGATCTGGTAGAGATTCGAGCAATGCCAAAGCTGCTGGGCTTGCGCGGACAGCGCAGCGACAAGACGCGGATGGGCGTGGCCGAGCGACGTCACCGCGACGCCGCTCGAGAAATCGAGATAGCGCCGCCCGTCGGTGGCATAGAGATAAGGACCCTCGCCGCGGTCGAACGTCAGTTCGCTCCGCGCGTAAGTCGGCATAACGGCTGGAATCACGGGACTCTCTCCTCGGCGATGAAGGCGCAGGAATACGGACGGTGGCGACGACGCTTAGCGTCGTCGCGGCAGCGCGACCGTTCGCAGTTCCTGTTCGTGCCGGGTCGAGCACCCGTTTGCACGCGTCATCGCTTGGCTCCAGTCCTCCTGGGAGGCGCGCGGAGTATGGGGCGGCCCTTAAGCCCCTGTCAACGCCGGGCGAATCGTCATGCCTTGAGCTTATAGCCGCGCTTGAACATGGCGTGGCACAGCACGATGAGGAGGGCGTTGGTGACGATCATCACGGCGACGCCGAGCGCCAGGGAACTGTCGGCATGGCCGGTAAGCCCATAGCGGAAGCCGTCGATCATGTAGAAAAACGGATTGGCCAGCGCGACGTCGCGCCAAGCGCCGGGCAGCACGTCGATCGAATAGAAGGTGCCGGACAGAAACGACAGCGGCGTGACGATGAAGTTAGTGACGGCCGCGATGTGGTCGAATTTGTCGGCCCAAATCGCGCCGATGACGCCGAGCACCGACAGGCACAGTGACGCGGCCACGGCGTGAAACACCGCCAGTCCGAGATTATGGACATGCAGCGGGACGAAAACCTCGATCACCGCCGCGACGACGATGCCCACGACGAGGCCACGCGTTACGCCGCCCAAGGCGAATCCCCAAACCAATTCGCCCGGACTCAATGGCGGCATCAGGACGTCGACGATATTGCCTTGGATCTTCGCGATCATCAGCGACGACGACGTGTTGGCAAAGGCGTTTTGCACCATCGCCATCATGATCAAGCCCGGCGCCAGGAATTCGGTGTAGGGAATGCCGCCGACCGTCCGCGTCTGGCCGCCGAGCGCCAACAGGAAGATCGCCAGGAACAACAGGGTCGTCACCACCGGCGCGGCAACCGTCTGCGTGTAAACCTTGACGAAGCGCCGGACCTCACGGACGTAAAGCGTCCACAGGCCGAGCCAATTGACCGCGCCGATCCTGCGGACCGCCGGACCCGCTGTATCCATGTTGAATCCCGTCTCCAAGGCGGTGAAGCTTAGCAGGGGAGGGCCGGTGCACGCCAAGACAACCCGCGATGTCAGAGCCGCGCAAGACGCGTAAGCTGCCGCGCCGCATGACGGCCGAGCGGTTGGAGAATATCGCGCTCCATTATCTCGGCCGCTATGCCAGCTCGAGCGGCAATTTGCGGCGCGTGCTGATGCGCCGCGTCGAGCGCGCCGCCGCCGCGCACGGCGACGATCCGGCCGATGGCGCGCGCTTGATCGACGCGTTGATCGCGCGCTACCAGCGCTCGGGCCTGATCGACGATCGCGCCTATGCGACGCAGAAGGCGGCGAGTTTGCAGCGGCGCGGCGCGTCGCGCTTCGGCATCCGCGGCAAGCTGCGGCAGAAAGGCGTCGTGGCCGATCTGATCGACGACGCCGTGATGATTCTCGACGAAGGCGGCTCCGGTGCAGGTGAACTCGCCGCCGCTTGCGCGCTGATCCGGCGGCGGCGGCTCGGTCCGTATCGCGCGGCGGGTCAACGGGCCGCAATGCGGCAGAAGGATTTGGCGGCGCTGGCGCGTGCGGGGTTCGGCCTCGCCGTCGCGCGCCGCGCCTTGGCGGCGCCCGATCGCTCGACGCTCGAGGCCTGGGGCCGCGGCGAGACCGACGCCGATTAGGCGGGTTTGCGCGCCTTTGCGCCGTTGCGTATGCGCGCCGCCGGCGCGGCGTTGTCGTCGCCGAAATAGATCGTGCGCGCGGGGAACGGCATTTCGATTTTCTCGCGCTCGAACGCCAGTTTCATGCGCCGGTTGAATTCGCGGCCGACCGCCCATTGGCGGATCGGCTGGGTCTTGATCCGCACCATGATGATGACCGCGGAGTCGGCGAAGCGATCGAGGCCGACGACGTCGAGCGGCTCCTGGATCCAGCGCGTGAACGGCTTCTCCTTGCGCATTTCCTCGACGACCGCGGCGAGAACCTTGACGACCCGGTCGGTGTCCTCGCCGTAGCCGACGCCGACATTGGCGACGTAATACGAATAATCCTTGGTCAAATTCTGGATGACCGTGACCGCGCTGAACGGCACGGTCATCAGCGAGCCGTCTTGCCCGCGCAGCTTGATCGTCATGATCGACATCGCCTCGACGACGCCGGAATGGCCGCTGCCCAGATCGACCACGTCGCCGACGGCAAACGTGTCGTCGACCAGGACGCCGATGCTTGTCAGCAGGCCCTTGATGATCGACTGCGATCCGAAGCCGGCGATCAAACCGAACACGCCCGCACCGGCGAGCAGCGCGCCGACGTTGATGCCAATCGCGCCGAGCACCGCGAAGATCACGAAGATGCCGATGATGACGACGGCGATGATGCGCAGAAACGGCACCATGGTCTGTGCTCGCGCGCGGCGCCGGCTGTCGTCCTCAAGCCGCATCATGTGATTTTCGATCGCCAGCACGAACACTTCCCAGGCGACGATCGCCGCTGCGATCACGATGGCGATACTGGCGAGACTGCCGACGGCCGAGCTCGACGCCGCCGTCTGGACCCAAACGAACGCGTCGATGCCCCACGCCTGTAGCAGCGCCAACGCCGCTACGATGTAAATCACCACCGACGCCAGTGTCGTGAGAATCGGGATATAGCGGTTGGTTCGGCTTTCGAGGGTGGGAAACCGTGCCTTGAGCTCGGGCTTGATCCCGAATCCGTGCTCACTCGCGCGACTGATGAATTGCACGGCGAGGCCCGCCGCCAGCACGACGACCGCGCTTAACAGGGTCGCGCGCAACAAAACCAGGAAGCCGCCTTCGATGTGCAGCACCGACACACCGAACGTGCCGACGACGACGATGATCGCCAGGATGTGCCACACCGCAGCCAGACGCTGGCGCAGCAGCCGCCAGCCGCGTCCGCGGCCGGTCACGGGCTCGCCGGAGCCGCGCACCCACGTCGCCACGGTCGTTTTGTTCTGCAGAACGAAGATGATCGCCAGGATGCCGAGCACGAGCACGACGATGCGCAACAGGATGGCGTAGATCGCACCGGGGACGTGCAGCCACCAGGCGCAACCGGCGATGGCGAAGCCATAAAGGCCGAAATTGGCGAACCGTCGGATCCAAATATAGAGGTAGTTACGGGACTCTTCGCCGAGCGAATACAGGGTCAGAGCGCTCGGCGACAGCAGCAGCACGCGCGCAGTCGCCGCGACGATACGCGACCACAGGTACGCCGAAATGACGGTCATCGCGACTTGTTCGGCGATAAATCGTTTCGCGGCCAGCGGCAAGACGAAGAACGCCACGGCGGCGAATGCCGTGATCGGCAGCGCCTCGAATATGGCGTTGATGAGGAGATAGACCAGGCGCCACGTCGGCGCTTCGTCCGACCGCGCGCCAAACCGTCGCGCCGGCGCGCGCATGAGAAGCCATACGAGCCAATCGGCGACGAGCGCCAGGCCGAGGATGACCCCGAGCCGCGTCGTGACCTCGTACCAGCCGTGACGGGTCTGTTCGTCGCTCGCCTGGTCGCGCACCCACGAAACGATCCGTGGCGCGTCGACGGCGACCGTGGCCGCGGCCAGGACCTCGTCGCCGATCGCATCGGCGCCATCCGCCAAGCTGGCGAAGAAGTTACGCAACGCGTGCGACGGCGAGGTCTTTTGCACGCCGCGCTGCGCCGTGATCAAGCCCTGAAGTTCGGTCACGAGTTTCTTACGCGCCGTCGGATCCTGGATCGTGTCGACCAGGTTTTGCAGATCGTCGACCGTCACTGGCGCGGCAGCGGACGGATGAGTCGCAGGCGCGGGCGCGGTCTGCGCGAAGGCGTTGGCGGCCGTCAAACTCGACAGCAGCGTGATGGTGAGCGCGAGCGCGCGCAAAGGGCGGACGACGTTCAAGCGCGCAAGTTTAGCCGTCCGCACGGCTTGCGCCAACGGTCACAGCAATCCGGCGAGACGTCCGGCTGCCGCACCCAGCAGTCCGATGCCGGAAATCGCCAGAAGGCCGCCGGAAAACCGCGGCAGCCACGACATGCCGATACGGCGCAGCCACGGCGCCGCCAGACACAGGCTGATCCACCAGGCCAGAGAGCCGGAAAAAACGCCTGCGACGAGGACGGCGATGCTGAGCTTGCCGGACGCCGGATCGAAGCCGATCTGCGTGAAGATGGCGGCGAAAACCAGAATCGTGACCGGATTGGCAATGGCGAGTGCGAAAGTCGAGATGAAGGCCGCCGCCAGGCGTTCGTGTCTCATCGGTCCGACCTGAACCGGCCGCGGCGCGATCAGCCCTTTGATCCCGACGATCAACAGGAACACACCGCCGCCGATTCCGAGCGTGTCGTGCCAAGCGAACAACCAGTCGCGAATGAACGTCAGCCCGAATCCGGCAATCGCACCAAACGACGCATCGGCGCAGGCCGCGCCAATGCCCGAAACCAGCCCGAAGATCGTGCCTTCGACCACGGTGCGGCGCACGCACAGCATGCCGGCCGGCCCGACCGGAACCGCGAGGATGAGACCAACGGCGATGCCTTTGACAAATGTGAGAAGCAGCATGGTTCCGGTTTCGGCGCGTGCGCCGCGGACCATAATCCAGCAGCCCGGCCGAGGACCAGCGGGCCGCGAAGGTTGGCGTCTCAGCCGGCCGCTTGGGTCGGCGTGCGGACGGCGCGCTCCGGCGCTGGCGCGCCGGCAAGATCGGCAATCGCCGTCAGCGCATGCTGGCCGTAGAAATCCTCGTCGAAGCGATGGCTGCCGATGAAATGAAGGAACTTGGCTTCGGCACGCGGGCCGCCCGGGAAGAAGCACGCGTACGCCGGAAACGGTAGCACCACCGGCCGCGGTGAATTCGCGGTGACGAAATTGGGCGCACATTGCTCGGTGCCCCAACCGCGCCAACCCGCGCCGGTGAGCCGCGACATGATCGCGTCGAACTCCTCGAGCCGGTCGCGGCTGAACGCGCCCTTGGCGAAGCCCGTGAAGCCGGACGAACCGCGGACGTAAAGCAAACGGTCGCAGTTCGGATAACGGTCGAACGCGCGTTCGGCGACGATACCTGGTTGCTGACCTGGAATCGCGCGCGCGGCCTCGGCTGCCGCCCGCATGGTCACCAGCGGCCAGCCGTCGCTCAACGTGAATGGCAGATTGTTGGCGGCGCAGTACGCGACCTCGTCGAGCTCGCGGCCGATTGCCAGCGTGTCGCTGTCGACCTGGATGACGTAGCCGTCGCGCGCGCGGTCGAGGATATGGACCAGACGCTCCCAGGTGCCGCCGCGTTGGCAGCGCCCGGTGTCGATGGCTTCGAGCGCCTCGATGTGGATGCCCTGGAAATGTTCGGCCAGGAGGTCGCGCTGTAGCTGTGGCATGGTCTTGGCGACGATCGCGACGACGTTGCCGCGTCGCAGCCGGTGGTACAGTGTCTTCATCGCCAGCAGATAGAGTTGCACGTCGTCGTCGTCGACCATGCTGACGAAGGTCCACGGCGCGGCGACCAGCCGCACCGGCGGCGTCGCGCGGATGCCGCGCGTGATCCATTCGAAGCGCCGCGTCCGGATTTGCTTGCGCAATTGATAAAGCATCGCCGCCGATCCTAGCGGCCGGCAGGTTGGAAATTGCTTAAGTCGGCGGTCGCGATGAGGCATGCGAGGGCCGACAAATATCCGCCTCTTTAACAAGGATTTTCAGGCATTTAGCGTTGACTTTCATGAGGTTGCCCCTGAAGTTGAGCGGTAATTAATCAAGCGACAACCAAATAACGAGCCTGGCTGAAGCGCGTCGCCGGGTATGGGGAGCAGAAAGCATGGCGAAGACGGATTATGCGCGGCTCGGTCAGACGCTCGTCGATCTGCTTGAGCTCGGCGTGCCGCCGGTCGCGATCAGCTTTGTCGACGCGCCGCCGCCGGACGTCGCGCGTCCGGAATGGGCCTTCCCGCCGCCGACTCCGGATGGACGCACCGGAGCGGTCTCCGCCGGTTGCGTCTTCTGGGTGATGGCAACGCGGCGCCAGTTCGCGACCATCGCGGTCGATCACGGCAATTGCAGCGTCGGCAGTCTGACGCATGGTTTCAAAACACTCGCCGAAGCGGCGAAAGGCGTCGACGTCGCCAACCTCGTCAATGCGAATTGGGTGGCGCCCGAAATCTTTCCCAAGATCACCGCCGTCGCGCGCAAGCCGGGCGCGATCGTCTATGGGCCGCTGACTCAGACGACTCTCCATCCGGACGTGATTTTCCTGCGGCTCGACGGAAAGCAGTTGATGAAGGTGCATACGGCCTATCCCGACCTTCGGTTCGAAGGCAAGCCGCAGTGCCACATCATTGCGATCGCCAAGGAGCATGGCGTGCTGGCCGCATCGACCGGTTGTGCGCTGAGCCGCCAGCGCACCGGCATTCCCGATTCGGAAATTACTTGCGCCGTGCCCGGTCACCGGCTGACCGAACTGGTCGAGCGACTCAAAAGCGTGCAGGCCGCGGATCTCCGCGTCACGGCTTACGCTCGCGAGGATGCCGCGCGCTTTCCGGCGATAGCCTGAACGCCGCTGGCGCCGCCGCCCTTAGCCGCGCGTTATTCGCGCGGCCGCATTACAGTGAATTAAGTGTCCGCCGCGCTTTTGAACATGCTTGATTCGACGGCGTAAATCGCCGCAGATGGCGCCCCACGGTACGGCAATTATGCGTATCCCAACCGCAACCGGAGTCTCGATGGCCGGGATGATCGAGGTTCGCGATCTCACGCGCCGCTTTGGCCCCATCCTGGCGGTCGATCACGTCTCGTTCGCAGTCGGACGCGGCGAGGTGCTCGGCTTTCTCGGTCCAAACGGCGCGGGTAAATCGACGACCATGAAAATGATCACCGGCTTCCTCGCGCCGACCGACGGCACCGCCGTGGTTTGCGGCGCGGACATCGTCGCCGATCCGATCGCCGCCAAACGGCACATCGGCTACCTGCCCGAAGGCGCGCCCGCCTATCCCGACATGTCGCCGCGCAGTTTCCTGCGCTTCATCGCCGAAATTCGCGGCTTCGCCGGCGACGAAGCCAAACGGCGAATCGAGTTGGCGGTGACGCGCACCGCGCTCGCGTCGGTGATGGAGCAACCGATCGAAACCTTGTCCAAAGGGTTCAAGCGCCGCGTTGGCCTGGCGCAGGCGCTGCTGCACGATCCTGATGTGCTCATCCTCGACGAGCCGACCGATGGGCTCGACCCCAACCAAAAGCACGAAGTCCGCACGCTCATCCGGGCGCTCGCGGCGGAAAAGGCGATCGTCATTTCGACGCACCTTCTCGAAGAGGTCGATGCCGTCTGTTCGCGGGCGATCGTCATCGCCGCCGGCCGGCTTCTGGCAGACGCCACGCCGGTCGAACTCGCCGCGCGTTCGCGTCTCCACAATGCGGTTCGCGTCAGTCTCGCGACCGGGTATGACGAAGCCGAAACCGCCTTGCGCCGGCTGCCGGGCGTGGCCGCGGTCGAACGGGTCGACGAAGCCGGCGACCGGGTGCTTCTGGTCCTGCCGCGCGGCGGCCAGGCCATCGTCGGCGAAGTCACCGACCTGGTACGAACGGCGGGCTGGGCCGTCCGCGGACTGAGCGTCGAGCGCGGCCGCCTCGACGAAGTTTTCCGCACCATCACGACCTGAGGCGCCCGTGCATTCCACCTGGGTCATCTTCCGACGCGAACTGGCGAGTTATTTCACGACGCCGCTGGCGTACGTGTTCATCGTCATCTTCCTGGTCATGGCGGGCGCGCTGGCGTTCTTCGTCGGCAATTTCTTCGATCGCGGCCAGGCGGATCTGCTGCCGTTCTTCAACTACCATCCGTGGCTCTATCTCGTCCTGATTCCGGCGCTGGCGATGCGGCTTTGGGCGGAGGAGCGCAAGAGCGGCACGATCGAGCTTTTCCTGACGCTGCCGGTCTCCATCGGCGCCGCCGTGCTCGGCAAGTTCCTCGCGGCCTGGGCCTTCGCCGCGATCGCTCTGGCGCTGACCTTTCCGTTCTGGATCACCGTCAACGTGTTGGGCCATCCCGACAACGGCGTGGTTCTGGCGAGTTATATCGGCAGTCTGCTGATGGCCGGCGCATTCCTGTCGATCGGCGCGGCGCTCTCGGCGTTGACCAAAAATCAGGTCATCGCCTTCGTCATCACCGCCGCCGCTTGCTTCATCTTCACCGTCAGCGGCTCGCCGATCGTCCTGGGCTTCCTGACGCCGTGGGCGCCGACGGGGCTGATCAACGTCGTCGCGTCGCTCAGCTTCCTGACGCATTTCAACGCGATCATGCGCGGCGTGATCGAGATGCCAGACGCGGTGTTCTTCGTGTCGGTGATCGCGTTGTTCCTCTATGCCAATGCCATCATCGTCGAGCTGAAAAAAGCGGATTGAAGTTGGCGATGAATCGTCAAATGTCCCGCCGCACCGCCGCGCTCGCGTCGCTCGCCGCCGCGGTCGTTCTGTTCGTCGCGGTCAACGTCGTCGCCGGCAACTGGCTCGCCAATCTGCGGCTCGATCTGACGCAGGAGGGTCTCTACACGCTGTCGCCAGCGACGCGGACCACGCTCGCCAAGATCACCGAGCCGATCACGCTGCGGTTCTATTATTCGCCGCGGCTCGGCCGCGAGGTCCCCAGCTATGGCGTCTTCGCCGATCGCGTGCGCGAGTTGTTGCAGCAATATGCCGCCGTAGCAAAAGGCAAGATCGTGCTGCAAATGCTCGATCCCGAGCCCTTTTCGCCGGTCGAGGATCGCGCCGTTGCCTTCGGTCTCCAGGGCGCGCCGCTCGATCAAACCGGCACGCCGGTCTATTTCGGTCTCGCCGGCACCAATTCGACGGACGACGAGGCGATCATTCCGTTCTTTCAGACCGATCGCGAACGTTTTCTCGAATACGACCTGACCAAGCTGATCGCCGGCCTCGCCAATCCGCACAAGACCGTCGTCGGCTTAGCGACGCAGCTGCCGCTCGAGGGCGATTTGATGGCGGCGATGCAAGGCCGCCCGCTCGTGCCCTATGCGGTGCTCGCGCAGATGCAGCAGCTCTATGACGTCCAGACGCTCGGCACGGATTTCTCGACGGTGCCGAGCAACGTCGACGTGCTGGTGCTGGTGCATCCGCAGAAGCTGTCGGACAAAACGCTCTATGCCATCGACCAGTTCGTCCTCAAAGGCGGTCGGGCATTGGTATTCGTCGATCCGGACTCGGAAACGCAGCGCCTCCATCCGAGCCAGCTCAATCCACCGGGCGCGCCGAACGACAGCAATCTCGACAAGCTGTTCGCCGCGTGGGGCTTGCGCATGGTGCCGAAGATGGTCGCGGCCGACCGCGCCAACGCCGAGCGCGTCAACGCCGGCACCGACACCAACGTCCAGGCGGTCGACTATGTCGGCTGGCTGGAGCTCAAGACCGACAGTCTCAGCCGTGACAATCCCATCACCGCCGATTTGTCGCAGATCAACGTTGCGACGCCGGGCGTGATCGAGAAGCTGCCGGGCGCCAAAACCACGTTTGCGCCGCTGATCACCACTTCGACGGACTCGATGGAAATTCCGGCGGATAAATTCCAAGCGCCCGATCCGGCCGCGTTGCTCGCCGGCTTCAAATCGGACGGCAAGAAGCTGGTCATTGCCGCGCAGATCACCGGCCCGGCCACGACCGCTTTCCCGGATGGTCCGCCCAAGAGCAACGATCAGAGCAAGACCGCGGCGGCAGATAAGAAGGACGATGCGCCGCCGTCGGCGCCGGTCAAGACTGCGGTCAAGCCGATCGATGTCGTCGCCGTTGCCGACACCGACATCCTCGATGACCGTTTCTGGGTCCAAGTGCAGAACTTCTTCGGTCAACGGGTCGCGGTGCCGGAGGCCAGCAACGGCGATTTCGTCACCGACGCGATCGACGTCCTTGCCGGCGGCACCGATCTCG
The DNA here is from genome assembly GCA_035934995.1 of Allostellaceae bacterium. Taxonomy (GTDB): domain Bacteria; phylum Pseudomonadota; class Alphaproteobacteria; order ATCC43930; family CGMCC-115725; genus REEB95. Next base: position 6,307 of record DASYXI010000020.1, on the reverse strand, counting down.
TCGGCCTGCGCAGCCGTGGCACCGCGGTGCGACCCTTCACGCTGGTGCAGAACATCCAGCGCGTTGCCGACACGCGGTACCAAGCGAGCGAAAAGGGGCTCGAGGATAAGCTGAAGGACACCGAGCAGAAGCTGAAGGATTTGCGGGATAAAGGCGCGCACCAGGCTGGTGCCGTCGATGCTGCGCAGAACGAAACGATCGAGAATTTCCGCGCCCAGCTGCTGACGACACGCCGGCAGTTGCGGCAGGTGCAGCTTGCCGAGCGCGAAGACATCGACCGACTGCAGAACTGGGTCGAGTTCTTCGATATCGCACTCATCCCGATTTTGGTTGCGCTTGCCGCCCTGGTGATCGGCACCGTGCGGCTCCGGCGCCGGCAACGCCGGGCGGAAACCGGCTGAGGCAGAGAGGACAGCATGCGACAGCACCATCTGCTGGTCTTGCTTGCCGTTACCGCGCTGGCCGTCGTGTTGGCGGTGGTGTCGAGTGTCGGCGGTCCGTCGACGCAAAGCGATCCGCTCGTCGGCACGCTCGTTTTTCCGCAGCTCAGTCAGCAATTGGGTTCGATCGACCGCGTCACGATGGTCCACGGCGCAGAGAAAGTGACCTTGAAGCGCGCGGGCGACGGCTGGCAGGTCGAAGACAAGGGCGGCTGGCCTGCCGATGCGACGCACGTGCGGCACTTGCTGCTTGGTCTCGCCGAGCTTCGCTATGTCGAGCCCAAGACGCGCGAGCCTGCGCTTTACCCGCGCCTCGGAGTCGAAGACGCAGGCAAGCCCGCGTCCAAATCGACGCTCGTCACGGTTGCCGACGCCAAGGGCAAGCTGATGGCCGATGTGGTCGCCGGCAATAGTAAATACGACGAGCTCGGCGGCGGCGATGACGGGCTCTATGTGCGCAAACCGGGCGACGTCCAGAGCTGGCTCGCGCGCGGCTCGCTCGACTTCACCGGCGACAACAGCATTTGGCTCGATAAAACCCTGTTCGACGTGCCGGCGGCTTCGATCAAGGAGGCGGTTTTCATCGCCGCCGATACCCAAGCCGTCGCGATCGTGCGCACCGCAGCCGGGGACAAGTTCCGCCTGGCGTCGCCGATTCCAAAAGGCAAGAAGCTCAAAGACGGCGATCCGCTGGCCGAGCCGGCAGGCGCCTTGGCGTCGCTCGAGCTTACCAACGTGCAGCCGGCGACGGCATTTACGTGGCCCACGAGCGGCGTCGCGCATGCGCGCTTTACGACCTTCGACGGTTTGACCGTGACGCTCGATATTGCCGATCGAGGCAAGACGAGTTGGGTGCGGATCGTCGCCACCGGTTCTGGCGCTGCCGCCGTCAAGGCGCAAGCGATCAACGCCAAGGTGCACGGCTGGCTTTTCGCTTTTCCCGATTACAAAACCGGTCTGTTCAAGACCACGCTCGCGGGCCTGATCGAGCCGGCCAAGCCGTCGTGACCGACGCGGTCGCGTCGCCCTGCATCCGGGTCTGCACGGTCGATCCGCGTACCGGCCTGTGCCGCGGCTGTTGGCGGACCCTGGCGGAAATCGCGGCTTGGCCGACGCTCGACGACAATGGCCGGCGCCGCATTCTCGAAGCTGTCGAGGCGCGTCGTGCGGAATGACAGCCATGCGCCGGCGCGGTCGCAAACGCCGCCCGGCCTGCCTATATGGTGCAGCCAGGAGGGTGCCCCAATGCGCGATTCTGTGGCGACGATCCGGCCGGTGGCCAAGCTGGTCCGCGGTATGCCGGCGAATGACGGCGCAGGCGTTAAGCTGACGCGGGTGATCGGCGGTCCGGCGCTCGATTCACTCGACCCCTTCCTGCTCCTCGACGAGATTCGTTCGGCCGATGGCGCCGATTACATCGGCGGCTTTCCGGAGCATCCGCATCGCGGCTTCGAGACGGTGACCTATGTCCTCGCCGGGCGCATGCGGCATGGCGACAACAAGGGCAATAGCGGGCTGCTCACGCCCGGCAGCGTGCAATGGATGACGGCCGGCCGCGGCATCGTCCACTCGGAGATGCCGGAGCAGCAGGACGGTCTGATGTGGGGCTTCCAGCTGTGGGTCAATTTGCCCGCCAAGAACAAAATGATGCCGCCGCGCTATCAGGACATCGAGCCCGGCCGCATTCCCGAGACGACGCTGTCTGGCGGCGCCAAGGTCCGCGTACTGGCCGGTGCGTTCAACGGCGTGAAGGGTCCGGTCGCGGATATCGTGACCGATCCCATGTTGCTCGACGTGACGCTGACCGGCACGGGCGATGTGCTGGTGCCCGTGCCGGCAACCCACAACGGCTTTGCCTATGTCTTCGATGGCGTGGCAACGGCCGGTGCGCCGGCGACGCCGGTTGCGCGCGGTCAGATCGCGGTCTTCGGCGCCGGCGACGTCGTGCAATTGTCTGGCGGCCCTGGCCGTGTGCTGTTGGCAGCGGGCAAGCCGCTCAAGGAGCCGGTTGCGCGTTACGGTCCGTTCGTCATGAACACGCCGGACGAGATTCGTCAGGCGATTGCCGACTATCAATCCGGCCGGTTTTGAGGGTAGGATTCTGTTCGTTCATGGGGTTGGACGGACGTATGAAGCGACTCGCCGGACTGATCGCCGCTGCTGCTGTTGTCCTGGTCGGATGCGCCGGCCCAACTTGGACGAAGGACGGCTCCACGCCGACCCTGGTGGCCAAGGACCTGTCGGATTGTAACAGCGTCGCGGCCGGTGCAACGCAGCGCGATACCAACATCAATCAGGACATCCTTGCCGCGCGCGGCAAGGATTGGCAGGACACCGGCGCGCTGGCGACCGTGCAGCAAACCTATGCCGCACAAAGTCAACCGCAGTCGGCCGATATCGTATCCCGGTGCATGATCGCGAAGGGCTACGCGCCCGGCGGCTGAACGCCTAACGGCGTTGCGACGCTGTCGGCTTCGGGCTGCGTTCGATCGTGCTCGGGCCGTAGCAATGTTCGGGTCCGGGGAAGGCGCGCGTGCGCACGTCCTCCGCATAGGCCGCGGCCGCGGCGGCGATCGCCTGATTGAGCTCGGCATAGCGCTTGACGAAGCGCGGCTTGTGCCCGTCCGACAGGCCGACCAAATCCTCCGTCACCAGGATTTGTCCGTCGCAGGCGGGCGATGCGCCGATGCCGATCGTCGGCACGGGGATCGCCTCGGTGACGCGACGCGCCACTGGCTCGTTCGTGCCTTCAATAACAATGGCAAAGGCGCCAGCCTTGGCGATGGCGCGTGCGTCGGCCATGACGCGGTCGGCTTCCGCTTCGTTGCGCCCTTGGGCGCGGAAGCCGCCGATGACGTTCACCGACTGCGGTTGCAAACCGATATGGCCCAGCACCGGAATGCCGCGCTCGACCAGGAAGCGCACGGTGTCGGCCATGGCTTCGCCGCCTTCGATCTTGATACCGGCGCAGCCGGTTTCCGCCATGACGCGGGCGGCGTTCTTGAACGCTTGCGCCGGGCTTTCCTGATAGGTGCCGAACGGCATGTCGACGATGACGCAGGCGCGCGTCGCGCCGCGCACCGCCGCCGCGCCGTGCGCGATCATCATCTCGAGCGTCACCGGCAGCGTGCTGTCGAAGCCGTAAACCACCATGCCGAGTGAATCACCGACCAGCAGCAGGTCGGCGATCGGATCGAGCGTGCGCGCCATCGCCGCGCTGTACGCCGTCAGAGCGACGATCGGCTCGCCGCCTTTGCGTCGCGCTAATTCGGCAGGGGTGCGTTTCTTGCTGTCGGGGGCCGCAACGCTCATACGAACTCCACAAGGACCGCGATTGCGCCATTATACCGCAGTGCAGCATAATTGGGCACTAGCGTTTCGCCAATGCCCCAAAGGCCCGGAAACGCCTGCTCGGCGGGCCATTTGCAACCACGCCGGGCTTGTCATCGGGCCGGAAGCGCTTTAAGTCAACGGCAGTTTCCGCAGGAGCGTTCAATGGGTTATCGGGTCGCGGTGGTCGGCGCCACCGGCAATGTCGGGCGTGAGATGCTGAGCATTCTCAGCGAGCGCAACTTCCCGGCCGATAAGGTTCACGCGGTCGCCTCGAGCCGCTCGACCGGTGCCGAGGTGTCGTTCGGCGACGACAAAGTGCTCAAGATCGAAAGCCTGGACAGCTTCGACTTCGCCGGCGTCGACATTGCACTGTTTTCGCCGGGCGCCAAGGTGTCGGCCGTCCATGCGCCGCGCGCCGGCAAGGCCGGCTGCGTCGTCGTCGACAACACGTCGCAATTCCGCATGGACAAGGACGTGCCGCTGGTCGTGCCCGAGGTCAATCCGGACGCGATCGCGCAGTACAAGAAGCGCAACATCATTGCCAATCCGAACTGCTCGACCATCCAGATGGTCGTGGCGCTGAAGCCGCTGCACGATCTGGCGCGGATCAAGCGCATCGTCGTGGCGACGTATCAGTCGGTCTCTGGCGCTGGTCGCGACGCGATGGACGAGCTGTTCACGCAAACCCGCTCGGTTTACGTCAACGATCCGATCAAGCGCGAACGCTTCACCAAGCAGATCGCGTTCAACTGCATTCCGCACATCGACGTTTTCCAAGACGGCGGCGTGACCAAGGAAGAATGGAAGATGGACGTCGAGACGCGCAAGATTCTCGATCCGAACATCGCTGTCACGGCGACGTGCGTGCGCGTTCCGGTTTTCATCGCGCATGCGGAAGCGGTCAACGTCGAGTTCGAAACCGCGCTCGACGAAGATGCCGCGCGCGAAGCGCTCAAGCGTGCGCCGGGTGTCGTCGTGGTCGATCGCCAAGCCGACGAAGGCTATGTGACGCAGGTCGAAGCCGCCGGCGAAGATGCGGTTTACGTCAGCCGCATCCGCCGCGATCCGACCGTGCCGCACGGCCTGAATCTGTGGGTGGTGAGCGACAATCTGCGCAAGGGCGCGGCGCTCAACGCCGTCCAGATCGCCGAGCTGCTGGTGCGCGATCACCTCAAGAAATCGGCGGCCAAAGAGCCGGCGCGCGCCGACTAGCGGATGCGTCCGCGCCGCAGCGTTCTGTTCGTTCCGGGTATCAACGCGCGCGCGCTGGACAAGGCGCGCGGCCTCGACGCCGATGCGCTGATCTTCGATCTCGAAGATTCAGTTGCGCCGGACGCCAAGGCCAAGGCGCGCGCGGCGATTGCCGCGGCGGTTGCGCAAGGCGGCTATGGGCGGCGCGAGCTGATCCTGCGGATCAACGCGCTCAACACCGAATGGGCCGAAGACGATCTGCGCGCGGCGGCGCAGATGAAGCTCGACGCAATCCTGCTGCCCAAGGTCGAAAGCGAAGCCGAGCCGCGCAAGGCGGAAGCAAGCCTGATTTCAGCCGGCGCGCCGCTTGATCTCGGCATCTGGTGCATGATCGAGACGGCGCGCGCCGTGCTGCACGCCGAGGCGATCGCCGCCGCTACGCCGCGACTCAAGGCCTTCGTCATGGGCACGGCCGATTTGTCGAAAGAGATCCATGCCGAGGAGACGCCGCTACGCGAGCCGATGACGACTGCGCTCGGCCTCTGCATCCTCGCCGCGCGCGCCTACGGCTTGGCGGTGCTCGATGGGGTCCATTTCGACATCACCGACACTGACGGCTTCGTTCGCTCCTGTCGCCAAGGCCGCATGCTCGGTTTCGACGGCAAGACCCTGATCCATCCGAGCACGATTGCCGACGCCAACCGGATTTTCGCGCCCGACGCGGCCGCGATCGCGCATGCCCGCCGTGTGATCGCCGCGTTCGACGAAGCTAAGGCCCAAGGCAAGGGCATGGCGGTGCTCGACGGACATCTGATCGAGCGGCTGCACGTCGCCGATGCCGAACGGATCCTGGCATTGGCCGCTGTCATTGGCATGCCACATACCGCGAGCTGAGTTCGCGCGTCACATTCACCGTCTGCAAGCGTGCGGTGTGCGACCTAGCGTTGACGCGAAGGAGGGGGAGGGCTAAACCAAACCCTCTTCGCACGTGCGAAAGCGCAAGGTTCGTGTGCCAATGACTCCCGCCGAGCGGCCGCTTTCACCCCATTTGCAGATCTACAAGCCGCAACTGACCTCGGTGCTGTCGATCGCGCATCGCGGCACCGGCTTGGCGCTCGGCGTTGGCGCGATTTTCTTTGTCTGGTGGCTGTCGGGCGCGGCTTGGAGCGACGCCTGCTTTCGCGCAGCACAGGCTTTTTGGGGGTCGTGGCTCGGTAAGCTGTTCCTCCTCGGCTGGACGTTTTCGCTGTTCTATCACCTGCTCAACGGCGTCCGGCATCTGCTGTGGGATATCGGCTTCGGCTTCGATCTTCCGACGACGTACCGCACCGGTTGGACCGTGG
>DASYXI010000019.1:0-49823 GCA_035934995.1 Allostellaceae bacterium | reverse complement strand
ACGTGGACGATGGATAGCTATGTCGACCGCGATTTAGTCCCCTCTATCGGCTTGCGCCGCGCCCCGCGGCAAGCCGGCGACGAGCGGCACGAACAGCACCGCGCCGAGGTCCTCGGTGACGCATTGGCCGTCGATGCGGCGGACGCGCATGAGGCGCTGCTCGCGCCGCTCGCGCCCGACCGGTGCGACGAGAACGCCGCTTTCGGCGAGGCTCTCGAGCAAGTTCGTCGGCAAGGCGGCCGCCGCCGCCGTCACCATGATGCGATCGAAAGTCTCGTGCTCGGGCCAGCCTTTGGTGCCGTCGCCGAACCGCGTCGTGACGTTATGCAACCGAAGCTTCGCAAAACGCGCTTCGGCCTCCTTGAGCAGCGCGCGGTGGCGTTCGATGGTCAGCACGCGCCGGCACAGCCGCGCCAGCACCGCCGCCTGGTAGCCCGAGCCGGTGCCGACCTCGAGCACCTTGTGCCGGTCGTTGAGCTCGAGCGCCTGGGTCATCAGCGCCACGACATAAGGCTGGCTGATGGTCTGGCCGTGGCCGATCGGCAGCGCGATGTTCTCATAAGCCTGCTCGCGGAAGGTCGCCGGCACGAACAGTTCGCGCGGCGTGCGTTCGATGGCGTTGAGCACGCGCTGGTCTGCGATGCCCTCGCCGCGCAGCTCCAGGATCAGCCGCGCGACTTCGGATTTGTCGGCAGCCGGCGTCATCGGAACGCCCGGCGCAAGCGCGTCAGTACGCGCCGGCTGGTCAGATCGAAGAACACCGGCGTCACCGAGACATAACCGTCTACCACCGCCTTGACGTCGCTACCGCGGCGGGTACGTTGCTCGTCGCGCATCGGACCGATCCAATAATAGGGCCGGCCGCGCGGATCGAGGCGCTCGACGAGGTTGTCGCCGATTTTGCGCCGTCCCTGCGCCGTGACAACGATGCCCTTGACCTTGGCCGGCGGCAAATCGGGAAAGTTGACGTTGACCAGCGTGTTGCTCGGCCAGCCCTGTGCCACAAGCCGACGGACGACGCGCGGGAAATATCTCGCCGCGGTCGGCCAGCAGAAATCCGCACCACTCGACGCATGTTGGCTGAAGGCGATGGCCGGCACGCCGAGCAGCGTCGCTTCGAGCGCGGCGGCAACGGTGCCGGAATAGATCACGTCTTCGCCCATGTTGCCGCCGGCATTGATGCCCGAGAACATCAGATCGGGCTTGCGCTCGCGCATGAAGCCGTTGACCGCGAGTAGCACGCAATCGGTCGGCGTGCCGTCAACCGCATAGCGCTTGGCGCCGAGCTTCCGGATGCGCAACGGCCGCGCAATTGTCAGCGAATGACTGGCGCCGCTCTGCTCGGTTTCGGGCGCGCACACCCAGACATCGTCGGACAACGATCGCGCCAGCTTGACCAGCAGCTTGAGGCCGGGAGCCTCTATGCCGTCGTCGTTGGAGACCAGAATGCGGGCGCGTCGCAGCTCGGGCGGAAAATCAAACGCCACCGGCGATAACCTCGATTCCACCCATATAGGGCTTGAGCGCCGGCGGTACGGCGATCGAGCCGTCGGCGCGCTGATAATTCTCCATCACCGCGATCAGCGCGCGGCCGACGGCAAGGCCGGAGCCGTTGAGCGTGTGCACCAAGCGCGTGCCCTTCCCGCCCTTGGGCTTGCAGCGCGCATCCATACGCCGCGCCTGGTAATCGCCGCAGTTGGAGCACGATGAGATTTCGCGGTAAGCGCCGGCGCCGCCGTTCTCGCCCGGCAGCCAGACTTCGATGTCATAGGTCTTGCGCGCCGCCGCGCCCATGTCGCCGGCGCACAACAGCATGACGCGATAGGCCAGGCCGAGGCGTTTCAGTGCTTCCTCGGCGCAGCCGTTCATGCGTTCGTGCTCTTCAGTGGATTTGTCGGGATGCGCGATCGACACCAGCTCGACCTTGTCGAACTGATGCTGACGGATCATGCCGCGCGTGTCCTTGCCGGCGGCGCCGGCTTCGGAGCGGAAGCACGGCGTCAAAGCGGTGTAGCGCAGCGGCAGTTTCTCTTCGTCGACGATGTCCTCGCGCACGAGATTGGTCAGCGAGACTTCGGCGGTCGGCACCAGCCACAAGCCCGTCGTCGTGCGGAACAAATCGTCGGCGAATTTCGGCAGCTGGCCGGTGCCGAACGCCGCCGCGTCACGCACCAGCAATGGCGGCGCGACTTCGGTGTAGCCGAACTCGCGCGTGTGCAGATCGAGCATGAACTGGCCAAGTGCGCGTGCCAGCCGCGCCAGTCCACCGGACAGCACGACAAACCGCGCGCCCGAAATTTTTGCGGCGCGCGCGAAATCCATGCCGCCGAGCGCCTCGCCGAGCGCCACATGATCCTTGGGCTTGAAGGTCAGCTTGGGCTTGGCGCCGACCTCGCGCAGCAGCTTGTTGCCGGCGGCGTCCTTGCCGTCGGGCACATCGTCAGCCGGAATATTCGGCAGGGGCGCCAGCGCGGCGTCGACCGCCTCGCGCCAGCGCGTGGCTTCGGCTTCGAATAACGCCTGCTTCTCCTTGCTTTCGGTCATCTGGCGCATCAACGTCGCCGCGTCGCCGCCTTTCGCCTTGGCCGCCGCCATTTCCTGGCCGAGCTTGCCGCGCGCCGCCTGGTTCTGCTCGGCGGCGGTCTGGGCCATGCGCCAATGCCTGTCGAGATGCAGCACCTGCGCCGACAGCGGCGCGAGACCGCGCCGCGCCAAGCCCTTGTCGAACGCGTCGGGATTTTCGCGGATCCAGCGGATGTCGAGCATCAGGTCTTGGCCTTGTCTTTTGGCTTTGATCCGAGCGCGGCCTCTTCGGCGGCTTCGCGCTCGGCGCGTTTCTTCTCGACGATCTTGCAGCAGTAAATCGAAATCTCGAACAAGGCGAGCAACGGCACCGCCAGGGACACTTGGCTGAAGATATCCGGCGGCGTCAGCACGGCCGCGGCGACGAACACCAGCACAATAGCGTACCGGCGCTTCGATGCGAGACCGGCCGAGCTTACCAGGCCGACGCGCGCCATCAGCGTCAGCAGCACCGGCAGCTGGAACGCCAAGCCAAATGCAAGCATCAGCCGCATCACCAGCGTCAGATATTCGCTGACCTTGGGCTCGATCTCGACCGGCAACACGCCGACGCCGCCCGTCTGCTCGAAGCTGAGGAAGAAGCGCCAAGCGACCGGGAAGATGACGAAATAGACCAACGCGCCGCCCATAATGAACAAAATCGGCGACGCGATCAGATACGGCAAAAAGGCGTTGCGTTCGGTCTTATAGAGTCCGGGCGCGACGAACAGGTAAAGCTGCGTCGCCATGAAGGGAAAGGCGATACAGAACGCCGACCAGACCGCGACACGCAGATCGGTGAAGAACGCTTCGGTCAGGTCGGTGTAGATGAAATGCCGACCGGTTTGACCGGCGAGCGCCATCGCCAGCGGCCGCGCCAGGAAATCGTAAATCTCGCGCGAGAAGTACCAGCACGGCGCCAGCAGGATCAGGAACGCGATGATCGAATAGAGCAGCCGCTTGCGCAGTTCGACCAAATGCTCGAACAGCGGCATCTTGCCCTTTTCGAGCTCGTCTTCGCGCGGATCGTCGGTCATGACGGCGTCGAGCGGTCGAGCGGCGGCGGCTCGACGTCGGGTTCCTGCGGCCGATCGGGCGGCAGGACGGCCCGCCCTGCCTCGGCCAGATCCTGATCCGGCGGCGACGGTTCAGCCGGCTTGGGCAGCTCTGCCGGCGGCGTGGTTGCGTCGGGCGGCAACAGCGATTGCTTGAGCTCGCCATGCGGATCGATGGTCCGCGACATCTCTTCGTCGAAATTGAAACGCGTCGCCGCATCGAGGTCGCGCTTGACGTCGTCGAGCTCGGCGTCGTGCACCATGTCTTCGAGGCTGTTCTGGAACTCGCGCGCGATCGAGCGCGCCTTGCGCACCCAGAACGCGACGTTCTTCATCACGCGCGGCAGGTCCTTGGGGCCGATCACCACCAAGGCGACCACGCCGATGAGCGCGAGTTCGGACCAGGCGAAATCGAACATGTCAGTCCTGGGCGCCCCGACCCAGCTCTTCGGCGGCCGCCTCGGCTTCGGCTTCCGCCTCGGCCGCTTGCTCGGCTTCGTCAGCCGCCGCTTCGGCACCTTCCATCGGCAAGTCCGCAAGCTTGCCGGTTTCGCCCAGCGTCATTTCGGGCCGCGGGCCGATCAGGCCAGCGGCGCGGAGCTCTTCGATGCCGGGCAGATCGCCGGCATTGGCGAGACCGAAATGCAGCAGGAACGCATCGGTCGTGCCCCAGGTCACCGGCCGGCCGACGGTTTGGCGGCGGCCCTTCGGGCCGATCCAGCCAATCTCCATCAGCAAATCGAGCGTGCCCGACGACACCACCACGCCACGGATGTCTTCGATCTCGGCACGCGTCACCGGCTGGTGATAGGCAACGATGGCGAGCGTTTCCATCGCCGCGCGCGACAGCTTGCGCGAAATCTTCTGCACCAGCTTGAGCCGCGGTCCCAGGTCGGTCGCGGTGCGCACCGTCCAACCGCCGGCGGCCTCGACGATGTTCACGCCGCGGCCGCTGTAATGCTCGGTCAGCTCGGCGATCAGCGACGGAATGTCGGCGTCCGCCGGCAGCCGGGCCTTGATCGCCGCGTCGTCGACGGGCGATTGCGACGCGAACAGCAGCGCTTCGAGCAGCCGCAAATGGTCGGCGCGGGGATCGGATTGGTCGATGCTCATCTAGGCCTCAGAAGACGGATTACGAAGATAGATCGGGCCGAAGGCGTTGTCCTGCCGGAGCTGAACCTTGCCGGTACGCACCAGCTCGAGGCTTGCGGCGAAGGTGGCGGCGATGGCCGAACGACGCACCAAGCCGTCACCGAGATCGGGCGGCAGGAAACTCATCAGCGTCCGCCAATCCGGCATGTGGCCGAGGAAGCGCGCCATGCGTTCGAGCGCCTCATCCATCGAATAAAGCTCGGTCGGCGTGATCTGCAGCACGCTGACCTCGTGCCGGAGCTTCTGGTCGCCGTACGCCTTCAGCAGATCGTAAAGCGTGTCGCCCCATACCGGCAGATAAGTGCGCGGCAAACCTTCGGGCGCGCCACGCAGGAACACGTCGCGACCGACCAGCGGCCGGGCGAACAGCCGCGTCGCCGCCTGTTGCATCGCTTCAAGCCGCTTCAGCCGATGCGCCAGCGCTGCCGCCATCTCGTCGCCGCTCGGCTCGCCGGCGCTCGGCGGCTGCGGCAGCAGCAGGCGCGACTTGAGATAAGCGAGCCATGCCGCCATCACCAGATAGTCGGCGGCGATCTCGAGCCGGAGTTTGCGCGCAGCCGAGATGAACGCGAGATATTGATCCGCCAGCTTGAGGATCGAAATCTGCAGCAGATCGACCTTCTGCTCGCGCGCCAGGTTGAGCAGCAGATCGATCGGCCCTTGATAGCCCTCGAGATCGACGACCAGATCGGCACCGGGCACCGGCTCGGGCTTCGCCATCTCGAAGGGTTCGACGTCGGTCATCCGACCCCCGTGATCTTGCCGATCGCGCCGAGGATCCAGTTCACCGGCCCGTCGACGACGTAGCCAAACAAATTCCAATTCTGCTGGTAATGCGCGCCAACCAACGGCAGCAAGATCAGCACGCCGATCAGAATCGGCATGCCATAGCGCTCCATCCGCGCCAGCGGAAAGGCGAGCGCGTCCGGCAGGATGCCGACGGCGACGCGCCCGCCGTCGAGCGGCGGCAGCGGGATCATGTTGAACGCCGCCAAGACGAAATTGAGCTCGACGGAGACGACGAGATTGCCGAAGAACCACCCCTGAAAATACGGTGGTAGGTACGGTACGACTAAGAACAGCAACGCCGAGACAATCAACAGCAACACGTTGACGGCCGGCCCAGCGAGCGCGACCCATACCATGTCGCGGCGCGGCCGATTGAGCCGGTTGAAATTGACCGGCACCGGCTTGGCGTAGCCGAAGAGGAACCCGGTCGCGAAAAACAAAAGCAACGGCATGAGGACGGTGCCGAACAGATCGATGTGCCGCAGCGGATTGAAGGTGACGCGGCCGGCGCGCAGCGCCGTGTCGTCCCCGCACCGCAGCGCAACGTAGCCGTGCGCCGCTTCGTGCAGCGTGATGGCGAAAATCGCCGGCAGCGCGAGGATCGAGACCTTGCTCAGGAAATCGGCGACGTGCGGCGAGATCATGCGCGGCCTCCGAGCAAGGCATCGAGTCGCGCCTCGGCCGCCGCGCGATCGAACGCGACGGCGCCCTGATCGGCCGCCCGCCGTCGCGCCTCGCCGCGCGCGAGCCGGCGGTGTGCCGCCGGGGTCAAAGGCCCGATCGAGCCCGCGATTGCCGTCATTTCCACCGGATCACCATTGCAATGCAAAACCACGTCGCATCCCGCGTCGAGCGCGCCTTTCGCCCGCTCCGCCAAGGTCCCGGGAAGCGCCGCCATCGAAAGATCGTCAGAAATCAGCACGCCGTCGAAGCCAATGCTAGCCCTAATCGTCTCGTCAATCAGCCGCCGCGACAGGGTGGCGGGCCGGTCGGGATCGAGCGCCTGATAGACGATATGAGCCGTCATCGCCCACGGCATGTCATGGAGTGCGCGAAAGGGTGCAAAATCGCTCTCAACCAATTCCGGCGCGGCGGCCGTAACCACCGGCAGCGCCTTGTGGCTGTCGACGGTCGCGCGGCCGTGTCCCGGAATGTGCTTGATGACCGGCAACACGCCGCCGGCCAACAGCCCCTCGCAGGCGGCCCGTCCGAAATCCGCGACCGTCGCCGGCGCGGCACCGTAGGCGCGGTCGCCAATGATCGGGTCGGCGCCGGCGATCGCCAAATCGAGCACCGGCGCGCAATCGACCGTGATTCCCAACGCTGATAGATCGTCGGCGATCAGTCGCGCCGCGAGGAAGCTCGCCTCGCGCGGCGCGGCGGCCAAGGTTGCGGCGGCCGGATAATTCCGCCAATGCGGCGGCTTGAGACGCGCGACGCGGCCGCCTTCCTGGTCGATCAGCACCGGCGCATCGTCCGTGCCGACACACGCGCGCAACGCCGCAACCAGCGCGCGCACCTGATCGGGATCGGCGCAATTGCGCTGGAACAGGATGAAGCCCACCGGATTGACGGCGCGAAAGAAGTCGCGCTCGGCAACCGACAGCGTCAGTCCGGCGCAGCCGAAGATCGCCGCGCGCGGCTCACGGGCGGAGGACGATACAGGCGACATGACGTTGCTGGAGCGACCGGCACAGACGCGACGCCGCGTTTGCATCGGCAAGGGGTCCGGCCTCGATGCGATAGATCACGCCGCCGCCGCGTTCGACACGCACGGCATTGGCCGACAGCGACGCAAGCAGATCGGCCTGCGCGCGCTTCAAGCGCGTCCACTCGGCTTGGGCGGCTGCCGTCGAGCTGACGGCGCCGAGCTGAACGAACCAGCCGTGCCCCGCGAGCGCCGGCGGCACTTGCTCGCCAGATACCGGCGCGGTCGACGTCGCTGGCGGATTGGCGGCGACGATGCTCGCTGGCCGCGACGGTGGTGGTGGCGGTGGTGGCGACGTCACCGGCGCGGCTTGCGGCGCGGGCGACGACGCGGCGGCGGAAACCGGTGGTGGCGTATTCGGAGCAGCAGGTGGCGGCGGCGCGGCCGCTGCGACGGGTGGCGCCGGCGGCTGTGGTGGCGGCGTCTGCACGATTGCGGGCGGCGTGGCCGGCGATGGCAGCGGCGCCGGCGGCGGCGGCAGGATTTGCTCAACCCTGGGCTGCGCCGCCGGACCGTTGAGGATGACTTTATCCTGATCCGGCACCTGCATGCCGCCGGGCTGCTTCGGCGCTTCCTTGATCGGCTCGTCGCCGGGACCGATCACCGGCAGCGGACCAGACGGCGCGCTCGGCGTGAGGAAATGCTCCTTGATATAAGGCCATCCCGACGCGGCGGCGGCACCAAGCACGACCAGCACGACACCGACGCGCACCGACGCGCCGAAATGCCGCGGCCATCGCGACGGCGCCCGCGGAGGCGCGCCGGGAATGCGGTCTTCGGGATCGACGCCGAGCGCCATCAGCGCAACTCCTCGGCCGGCGTCACGCCGATCACCTTGAGGCCCGAGGCGATAATGAACGCGACGGCCTGAACCAACGCCAAACGGGCGCGCGTCAATTCGCGCTGACTTTCGACGACGAAACGCAATCCGGCATCGGTGTTGCCCTTGTTCCACAAGGCATGAAACGACGCCGCGACCTCTTGCAAATAAAAGGCGATGCGATGCGGCTCGTGCATCTGCGCCGCGCCTTCGACGGTGCGCGGCCACTGCGCCAGCTGCCGCACGAGCGCGATCTCATCCGCGTCCTCGAGCATCGTCAACGGGCCGCGCGCCAGCATCGCCGGCGTCAATTCGCCGGCGTCAAAATACTGCGCCGCCAGCCGCAAAACCGAGCGCGCGCGGGCATGGGCATACTGCACATAGAACACGGGATTATCCTTCGACTGCTCGACCACCTTGGCAAAATCGAAATCGAGCGTCTGATCGTTCCGCCGGGTCAGCATGACGAAGCGGACGACGTCCTTGCCGACGCGCTCGATCACGTCGCGCAAGGTAACGAAATTGCCGGCGCGCTTCGACATCCGCACGGGCTGGCCGCCGTCCGAAAGATTGACCAGCTGGCACAATTTAACGTCGAGCGCTGCCTTGCCTTGGGTGAGCGCCTTGACCACCGCTTGCATGCGCTTGACGTAGCCGCCGTGGTCGGCGC
Organism: Allostellaceae bacterium; assembly: GCA_035934995.1. Classification (GTDB taxonomy): domain Bacteria; phylum Pseudomonadota; class Alphaproteobacteria; order ATCC43930; family CGMCC-115725; genus REEB95. The sequence continues at coordinate 41,067 of DASYXI010000019.1, read as the reverse complement.
CCCACACGTCGATCATTTCGGAGAAGCCACGTTTGAACTTGTCCCAATGATAGGCGATGTCGGCAGCGAAATAAGTCCACGAGCCGTCGGCCTTCTTGATCGGCCGGTCGACATCGTCGCCGAACGCCGTCGAGCGGAACAAAGTTTGTGGCCGCTTCTCCCAATCGTCGGGCAGCATGCCCTTGGGTGGCTCGAGCGTGCCGACATAAATGAGACCCTGCTTTTCGAGCTCGGTGATCGCCTGTTCGATGGCGCCGGCAGTCACCAGCTTGCGTTCCGACACGAACACATCGAATTCGATACCGAGCGACACGAGATCGCCACGGATCAGCGTCAGCATCTCGTCGATCGCGAACGCGCGCACCGGCGCCAGCCATTCGCTTTCCGGGCGACCGAGCCATTTCTTGCCGTCGCGTTGCGCCAGCGTCGCGCCGGTCTCGACGAGATAGTCGCCGAGATAGAGGCCGTGCGGAATTTCGCCGACCTTTTCGCTAAGAGCTTCGCGATAGCGCAGATGAACCGAGCGCGCCAGCGCGTCGACCTGGGCGCCGGCGTCGTTGACGTAATATTCGCGCGTCACCGCATGGCCGGTCTTGTGCAATAGCGCAGCAAGCGCGTCGCCAACGACCGCGCCGCGGCCGTGGCCGACATGCATTGGCCCGGTTGGATTGGCGGAGACATATTCGACGTTGACGGTGCGTCCCTGCCCCGCCGTGCTATCGCCATAAGCCGGACCGGCGCGCAGGATCTCAGCCAGCCGCGCGTACCAGAACGCATTGTCGAGACGCAGATTGATGAAGCCGGGACCGGCGACCTCGGCAGCGGTGACGTGATCGAGCTTGGCAAGAAGCGGCCGGAGCTTTTCCGCGAAATCGCGCGGTTTCATGCCGGCACCCTTGGCGAGCACCATGGCGGCGTTCGCCGAGACGTCGCCGTGCGCCGGATCGCGCGGCGGCTCGACCGACATGCGGCTGGTATCGAGTACAAAACCGAGCGCCGCGATCTCGGCCGCGATCTTGTCGTGGAAATACGCGAACAGATTCATCACGTCGTGGCGTCGTAATCGAACAGCCTGCGGTGCTCGTCGAGAGCGAACCGGTCGGTCATGCCGGCGATGTAATCGGCAATCAGGCGCGCGCGGCCCTTGGCGTCGTACTTCATCGCCTCGTCGCGCCATTCGCTCGGCAGCAAGTCCGGCTCGCGGTTGAAGATGCCGAACAGATCACCGACGACGCGGCGCGCCTTCGACGACATGCGATTGACGCGATAATGGCGGTACATCCGCTCGAACAGGAAAGCGCGCAGGCCCTTTTCGCGTTCGCGCATGGCGTCGGAGAACCCCACCATCGGCGCATTGGACGTGCGCACCGCTTCGGCGGATGCAACGCCGGCTTGCGCCACGCGCCGTTTAGTCTCGGCGACGACGTCGGTCACCATGCGATCGATCAGCCGACGCACCGCTTCGTGGATGGCGCGGCTGTCGTCGATCGCGCGGTTGGACTTGCGGACCTCGGCCAGCGCCTCGCCGATCAGCGGCACGTCGCGCAGATCGTCGAGCGTGAACAGACCGGCGCGAAAGCCGTCGTCGATGTCGTGATTGTCATAAGCGATGTCGTCGCTCAGAGCGGCGATCTGCGCCTCGGCCGACGGCCAGGTGTCGAGCTCCAATTCGTGCTGCGCATTATACGCGGCGATGGTCTCGGACAGCGGCGCCTTCACCGGACCATTGTGCTTCACCGTGCCTTCGAGCGTCTCCCACGTCAGGTTGAGGCCGTCGAAACCGGCATAGCGGCGTTCGAGCGACGTAAGGATCCGCAGCGTCTGATCGTTGTGCGAGAAGCCGCCGTAATCCTTCATCGCGGCGTTGAGCGCTTCTTCGCCGGCATGACCGAAGGGCGTGTGGCCGAGATCGTGCGCCAGCGCCAACGCCTCGGCGAGATCCTCGTTCAAGCCGAGCGCGCGCGCCAGGCTGCGCGCGATCTGCGCCACTTCGAGGCTGTGGGTCAGCCGGGTGCGATAGTGATCGCCCTCGTGATAGACGAAGACCTGGGTCTTGTATTGCAGGCGACGGAACGCGGCGGAGTGGATGATGCGGTCGCGATCGCGCTGGAACGGCGTGCGGCTCGGACTTTCCGGTTCGCGATGCAGCCGCCCGCGACTCCGCTCCGGCGCGGAGGCGTAAGGAGCAAGCGCAACGGTCATGGCGCGAAGCTATCCTTCGCGTCGAGTCGATGCAATCTCTTGTGGCGCCCTTGCCGTGCTTTCATACGTGTCCGCGCAACGGCGATTGCCCGCATCCCGGCGCCGGTTTGACAAACGCACGCCCGTCCCCACATAAAGACGGCACGGAGCGTCCGGACATGGCCGATATCCTGGAAAAAGAACGCAGCGTTAGCCTGACGGCAAGTGCCGCCAAGCGCGTCAAGGAACTCAAAGCGCAAGAGAACCTGCCGCAGGCGTTCCTGCGCCTGGCGGTGTCGGGCGGCGGCTGCTCGGGCTTCCAGTACGGCTTCAGCTTCGACGAGAATCTCCAACCCGAAGACCGCACCTTCGAGCGCGACGGCGTGACCTTGGTCGTCGACGAGACCTCGCTCGATCTCGTCAAAGGCGCCGAGGTCGATTTCGTCGAGGACATGATGGGTGCGTCGTTCCAAGTGAAGAACCCGAATGCCGCGTCGTCGTGCGGCTGCGGCAATTCGTTTTCGGTCGGCTGACCGCGCCCTACGCGCTTGACCAAGCTCGCGTCCTGGAACGTCAACTCGGTCAAGGCGCGGCTCGGCCATCTGCTCGATTGGTTGAAGGCGGCGCAGCCCGACATCGTCTGCCTGCAAGAACTCAAATGCACCGAGGCGGATTTTCCGCGGCTCGAGATCAAGGGCCTCGGCTACGACGCGGTCGTCGCCGGTCAGAAGAGCTATAACGGCGTCGCGATCCTGTCGCGCGTGCCGGCGACCGATGTGGTGGCCGCGCTACCGGGCGACGGCACGGACGACCACGCCCGTTACATCGAAGCGACGGTCGGCGATCTGCGCGTCGCCTCGGTCTATCTGCCCAACGGCAATCCGGCGCCGGGCGACAAGTTCGATTACAAGCTGGCCTGGATGAATCGCCTCCGGGCGCATGCGCAAAGCCTGCTCGACCGCGAGCTGTCCTTCGCTCTCGCCGGCGATTTCAACGTCGCGCCCACTGACGACGACGTCTACGACCCGGAAAGCTGGAAGAACGACGCGCTGTGCCGGCCGGAATCGCGGACGCAATTCCGCGCGCTGCTGAACCTCGGCATCGTCGATTCATTCCGCGCGCTGCACGCGGAAGGTCAACGCTACACCTATTGGGACTATATGCAGCGCCGCTTCGAGACCGATCACGGCCTGCGCATCGATCATATCCTGCTGTCGCCGCAGGCGATCGACCGGCTGCGCCAATGCGACATCGACAAGTCGCCGCGCTCGCGCGACAAGCCGTCGGATCATACGCCGATCTGGTGCGAAATCGCCGCGCCCTGACGGGCGCGGCGTTTCGAAGTGTCGGGAGTCGAGAAGGTTCGAAACTAGGCGGCGATCGCCCCGGCGGAACTACGCCGGCGGCGCGCGACCACGAAGCCGAGCAGGCCGAGTGCCGCCGCCATCATCGTCCAGGTCGCCGGCTCGGGAGCCGCCAGGAACTGCACGCTGAGCGAGTTGAGCGTCAGGGCCTGCGGGCCGTTGGCGCCGAAGCCGCCATCGAGGATGAGGAACACGTCGGTGACGATCTGCGAACCGTCGGCGCCGGCCTCAAACGACGTGAAGGTGTGGAGGCTGCCGCTGTTCTTGAAGCCGGTGTCGTTGGTCCCGTTGACGAAGTTGAAGTTGCTGTACGCCGTCGTGAAGGCCGCCGGGTTGTTGTCGTTGAAGTTCGGCGGCGTGCCCAGATAGGTCGAGTAGAAATTGCCGTTCTGGAGCTGCACCACGAACCGCGGCGAGCCGACGTCGGCACCGCCGGCGATATCGGTGAAGTTGGCACTCAGGCCGACGATGTTGTTCAGGCTGAACGTCTGGTTCGGAATGAAGTCAACGTAGCTGAAGGTCGTCGGTCCGCTGGTGAGATTGAACGGCCCGTTGGGGAAGCCGGTCGCCTGGTTGCTGGCGTCGGCGTCGTTGGAATAGGTCCCGGTTGCCGTAACGACGGTGGCAAAGGCGGGCAGCGCCGCGGCGAACGTCAACGCGGCGGCAAGCAAGGAGGCACGCGCAGATGCGCGGAGAGTCCGGTTCATGTCGGTTCCTTCGGGTTCGGGTAAAACTTTTTTATTGTTGAAGGCACAATAATCGCGGCGAAAATTCGCGATAAATGGAATGTATTATTAACGCACGACTTTCTATGCTTAATGAAATTCGCGACAGGCGAACGCCCGAATTTGCACGCGATGAGCGCGTGCGATTAAGCATGAACGCCGCCGCCGAAGCGACGCCAGTAAGCATAACGGTGCGGAAAAGCGATCGCGCGCGCGGCGCGGATCAGAATTTGACGCCGTAACCCAGGCGAAGGTTTTCGCCGAACTCGCCGTGCGACGTGCTGAGGTCCGGCGTGCTCGTGTGGTCGAACGACAGCATGACGCTTTGATTGGTGCCAAGGTCGTAGCCGAGGCTCAGCGTGCTGCGAACCGCCGCTGGCGGGCCGCCCGCCAGTGCCTCATGCATCGGATCGGTACCCGGGCTCAGGATGCTGCCGGACAGGCCGAAACCACCGTGAAAACGGTCCTTGTCGAACAGGTCCCACGACAGACCAGCGACGTTTCGGCTCGTCTTGCTGGTCGGATCGAGCTCGAGCGCCGCTTCGGGCCGCGGCGAAAAGATGAAGCTGAACGGGCTTTTGCTGCCCGGCGGCGTCAGGGCGATCTCGAAATTGCCATCGTCGCCGGCTGGCGGGGTCAGGTTCGGCAGATTGAGCTGGAAGTCGGGCAACGGCGCGCCGCCGCGAACCAGTGAATTCGACTCGAACGCGAACGCCGGCAGGGCAACCGCCAAGGCGGCGACCGTAACAACGGCACGCGCAAACCCTTTGGCTAAGCGAACCATGACAACCTGACCGTACGGAGCGCGAAGACTTAAAGTAACTCTATAACCCCAATCGCCGCGGTTCAACCACTGCCGTCCGGCAAACACCCGACTCTACAGCGATAACAATTTGTATTTACAAGTTATTTCCGACAATCGGGAATCCCTTTCAGGGTGTGGCGATGGGGTAACGGTGTCGCCCGCCAGCCGGATCTTCGATTAACCATGAGTCGTCGTCCAGCGCCTGCGCATAACTCGGCCCGACCGGCACCTTGCCATGGCCACCCGGTAAATCGACGACATAGGTCGGCTGACACAGTCCGGAAACCCGGCCGCGCAGCGTCCGCATCAAATCGCGGCCGGCCGATAGCGTCGTGCGGAAATGCGCCGTGCCGTGGGCCAGATCGGCATGATGCAGGTAATAGGGTTTCACCCGCATGGCGACGAGACCGCGGAACAACGCCTCGAGCGTCGCGGCATCGTCGTTAACGCCCTTAAGCAGCACGCTTTGGCCGAGTAACGGGATGCCAGCCTTAGCCAGCCGCGCGCAAGCGGCGCGCGTCGCCGCCGTTAATTCGCGCGGATGGTTGGCGTGGATTGCGACATAAACCGCTTTTTCGGTGGCGAGCGCCGCGACCAACGCCGGCGTCACGCGGCTGGGCTCGACAATCGGCACGCGCGTGTGGAACCGGATCACCTGCACGTGGGGAATGGCATGGAGCGCGCGCACGATCGCCTTCAGCCGGCGCGCCGACAGCAGGAACGGATCGCCGCCGGTGACGATCACTTCCCAGATCGCCGAATTGCCGCGGATATAATCGAGCGCGGCCGTCAGCTCGGACTCGGTAAGCGCGCCGCCCTTCCCCACCACTTCGCGCCGAAAGCAGAAGCGGCAATAAACCGGACAAACCAGTAGCGGCTTCAACAGCACGCGATCGGGATAGCGGTGGACGATGCCCTTGAGCGGCGCGAACCGGTCGTCGCCGATGGGATCGACGCGCTCCTCCGGCGCCACGCGCAGCTCGGCCGTCGACGGCACGAACTGCCGTGCGATCGGCGCACCGCCACTTTCGATCATCTCGACGACATGGGGCGTGAGCGCGACCGCGAAGCGGCGCGCGACACGCTCCACCTCGCGGCGACGGCGCGCCGGCAAGAGTCCGGCGCTGACCAGCTCGTCGGCGCGGCGAAGCGTGCGGGATTTCATCCGCCTACCTAGCCGCGCGCAGCCGCACGCGTCCAGCGATTTTCAGTGCACCAACGGTGCGCCTTTTTCGAGGCCGGGCGGACTGATCCAAGGGTGCCGGTTACAGATCCGCGTAACAGTGGCTTTCGGCCTTGGCGCCGGGATGGGCGATGGCGCCCTTCTCGGCATCGCCGACGGTCTGCGCATAGCGCCAGATCGCGCCCGACTGGTAATCGGTCTTCTTCGGCTTCCAGGCCTGGCGGCGGCGCGCGAGTTCGGCGGCGCTCAGCTTGACGTTGAGCGTGCCCTTGGCGGCATCGATCTCGATGATGTCGCCGTCCTTGAGCAAGCCGATCGGACCGCCGACGGCGGCTTCGGGACCGACATGGCCGATGCAGAAACCGCGGGTGCCGCCGGAGAACCGGCCGTCGGTGATCAACGCCACGTCCTTGCCGGCGCCTTGGCCGTAAAGCGCCGCCGTCGTCGACAGCATTTCGCGCATGCCGGGACCGCCGCGCGGCCCTTCGTAACGGATCACCAGCACGTCGCCCTTCTTGTATTTCTTCGCTTCGACGAAGGCGAAGCAATCCTCCTCGCGATCGAAGCAGCGCGCCGGGCCGCGGAACTTGAGCTCGATGCCCTGCATGCCGGCGACCTTGCAGATGGAGCCTTGCGGCGCGAGGTTGCCCTTGAGCACGGTGAGGCCGCCGGTCTTGGCGAGCGGCTTCTTGGTCGAGCGAATAACATCCTGGTTCTTCGGCACGACCACGTCCTTCAAGTTCTCGGCCATGGTCTTGCCGGTCACCGTCAGACAGTTGCCGTGCAGATAGCCGCCGTCGAGCAGCGCCTTCAACAGCACCGGCACACCGCCAACGCGATGCAGATCGTTCATCACGTATTTGCCGCCCGGCTTGAAGTCGCCGATATAGGGCGTCTTCTTGAAGATCTTGCCGACGGCGTGGATATCGAAATCGATGCCCGCCTCGTTGGCGATCGCCGGCAAGTGCAGCGCCGCATTGGTCGAGCCGCCCGACGCCGCGACGACCATCGCCGCGTTCTCGAGCGATTTGCGGGTGACGATGTCGCGTGGCCGGATGCGCTTGCGGATGAGCTCCATCACCGTCTCGCCCGATGCCTCGGCGTATTGATCGCGCGAATCATAGGGCGCGGGCGTGCCGGCCGAGCCGGGCAGCGCCAGGCCAATCGCTTCCGAGACGCACGCCATCGTGTTCGCGGTGAACTGCCCGCCGCAGGAGCCGGCCGACGGACAGGCATTGCATTCGAGCTCGTGCAGCTCCTCGTCGGTCATCTTGCCGGCATTGTGCATGCCGACGCCTTCGAAGACGTCGACGATGGTGACGTCGCGGCCCTGGAAGCGGCCTGGCAGGATCGAGCCGCCGTACATGAACACGGCCGGCACGTTAAGCCGCAGCATCGCCATCATCAGTGCCGGCAGCGTTTTGTCGCAGCCCGCGAGCCCCACCAACGCATCGTAGGAGTGGCCGCGCATGGTGAGCTCGACGCTGTCGGCGATAACTTCACGCGACACCAGCGACGCCTTCATGCCGGCATGACCCATGGCGATGCCGTCGGTGACGGTGATGGTCGTGAACTCGCGTGGCGTGCCGCCGGCGGCGGCGACACCCTTCTTCGCCGCCTGCGCCTGACGCGACAGCGCGATGTTGCACGGCGCCGCTTCGTTCCAAGTCGTGCACACGCCGACGATCGGCTGCGCCAGCTGCTCCTCGGTGACGCCCATAGCATAGAACATCGAGCGATGCGGCGCGCGCGCCGGACCGACGGTGATGTGCCGGCTCGGCAGCTTCGACTTGTCGAACGGCTTCTTGCTCATTCCATCGGGCATATGGACTCTCCTGCGGACCGGACGCCGCACCTTACAAACCGGCGGGCCGGTTTGACTAGGGGCCGAGTATCAATGATGACGATATGTGAAATGATAGGCGACGATCAGGTTAAGCGATGGCTGAGCGCAAATGCGTCGTCTTTCTGTACAGGCCGGATAGGCTCTCCGAACAAACAGAAACTCTCAATAGGAACCGGCACAACTGTACCGAACCGGGTTGGGTCTTCCTTTACGCGTTCCCGTAGCTCCATCAGCAGGCGACCTAACACATTGCAACCTCTTAGCACTTCCCCGCCGTCTTCGGGTGTTGCACCCCAAAACTTATCTTTCCTCGATTGCTCCACAATCGATTTGTTTCCCGTAGCCAGTAGAAGATACGAAAAGCGATCAAAATGCTGAGCGAGCTTAAGTCGAAGGCACCATTTCATTATTGGAACCCGAACGAACTCCCAATCATCCCGCGTTTCGCCCTTAAAGGGCTTCGATTTCATTTTCGCAGTCATGGGACTTGACTGAGCAATAATAATTCTTTGAACGTGGGGCAAATGTGGAAATCTGCATGCTTGATAGAGTGCTTCGACGGATGGAACTTTCAAGCCGTTCACATGCAATGGAAACCCTGATGCCATGTTAGATAGCTCACCGTACATATCTCTTGTCTTAAAGAACACGGCACTGTCGTCGCGGAAATATGCCCGCTCAAGAAGTTCATCATATTTGAATTCGCTTTCACGCATTGCCGATGCCAAAAACGTCTGCCAGAGGGCGCTGACGCGGCCTCCTCGGAAACAGCGGCCTCCACGCGTTTAATGGATAGCCGCCGGTAGGATTTCCCCACCACATAACGAGTGGCGCGTTGTTAGGGCAGTTCCGATAGGTAATGATCGTCGACCCGAACCCAGGCGTCCGAAGCCGGCTATAGCCCAGGGGGCGCATATTGGTGTCCGGGTTCTGCGGCAGCGAATAAATATACGCCCCCCTCTTCAAGAAGGCTTGTTCAATAGTCTCGCGCGCAGTTTCCGACGAAAAAATCTGCAACGCTCCCTGGCCACCCGGTTGCCGCGCGTGGAAGTATTCTTGGCCTTCAGGGAAAGTACGTCGCCACGCGTTTACATTCGGATCATCGGATAGCGCGGTCGGGCGGAAAACATCGGACGTGTAAGTATAAGCTCTTCGATCCTCAACCCAAGCGCCCGCTCTCCATTCCAACGTGACGCCTCGGCCGCGCGTCACTTGAGACAACGCGTTGTTCGCATAATATTGGCCGCCGCGATGTATCGCCATCGCAATAATGTATATCTTCGAATTTCGTATATCGTATTGTTCAATGCAGCGGTTCAAATCAATTCTTGCCTGATTGCCGCTGTGTATCGCGTCGTCCAGGTAAAAGTACGTGGAATTCGTACTCGCGCCACGATTCGCAGCGATGCCGAACCGCCGATCAAGCTCTTGATCTAACAGGTCCGCTATTTCTGCCTGGCTACGACTCGAATGTTGCACGACAAATATGCCCGCCCTGGTCCAAAAATCCGCCGCATTGCCTCCAACAATTTCCGGTTTGGTTGCAATGTTACCGATCCACCGCGCGGCCGTTCGCTTCGAAATATAAGTCCTTCGAACAATCCGTTCCATTTCGTGCAGGATTATCGGCTGATCAGATGCATCAAATTGGGCGAGCCAGCCATTGACATCGTCAGCAGTTAACCGCGGTATTTCGCCTTCGCGATAGTCACTCACAACCGCCAGGACGGAGTTTGTGAGCTGTTGGTGCTCCTCAGGAGTCACGACCGCCGCCAAGTAATGGATATTCGATTGATACGACCTCGAGGTTCTCGACGCCGCGCGGGCCTTTGAGCTCGACGACGTCGCCGATCCGCGCCTTGAGCAGCGCCCGCGCCACCGGCGCGATCCAGCTCACCTGGCCGCGGTCGGCGTCGGCCTCATCGACGCCGACGATGGTGACCGTGTGCTCCTTGTCGTCGGACGTGGCATAGGTGACGGTCGCGCCGAAGAACACCTGGTCGCGGTTGGTCTGCGCCGCCGGATTGACGATCTCGGCGATCTCCAGCCGCTTGGTCAGGAAACGAATGCGGCTGTCGATCTCGCGCAGGCGCTTCTTGCCATAGATGTAATCGCCGTTCTCGGAGCGGTCGCCGTTGCCGGCGGCCCACGATACCGTTTCGACCACCTTCGGCCGCTCGATTTTGATTAACGCCTTGAGCTCGTCCTGTAAGCGGCGATGGCCCGCGGCGGTGATGTAGTTCTTCGCGCCGGCTGGCAACGCCGGGCCGCTGTCGAACTCGACATCGTCCGCCGCAGCGTCGGTTTCCTTGGTGAAAGCCTTGCTCATGGCGCGATCTTGCCATCGTCATGTGCGCGCGCCAAGGATCGGGCGCCTGGAAGAGCACCCAGGCCCGACTCTGTCACGGCGCGCCGACGCGCTCGAGCATCGGCAAATCGCCGAACGCTACCGGCCCGGCGGCCGATAGGTCACCGACTTGCCGAGCGCGGCATCCATCTCTTCGACGGTAAGCAACGGCGTCACGCTGAGATTCGCCAGGCCGGCGGCGTTGACCGCCAGCGAAAACGCGGCCGCCGCGGTGTTGTTCGGCAGGTCAACGATCGAAATCGCGTCGTCGGCGCCGAAGGCGTAATAAAAGGCTTCGAGCTTGCCGCCATCGGATTCAATGAGCTTGGCCACGGCCGCACGGCGGCCCGAGGCCTTGTCCTTCATCAGGCCTTTGACGCCGTCCGACGTATAGGAAACCCGCACAAGGTATTTCGGCATGGTGTCCTCCCCTGCTGTGCAACAGTGGCACGGATGATAGCATTGACTGAGCGCCGCCGCGATTCGGCCGCACCGCCATGGGGACCGCGCATGATCCGCATCGATCCGAAGACAACCGCCTGCGTCACCATCGACATGCATCGCGGCCATCTCGATCCGGCGGTGGCGACCCTGCCCTTGCCGGCGGAGCGCTGCGGCCCGGTGATTGCGCGTTCGGCCAAGCTGTTCGACGCGTTGCGCAAGCGCCGCGTGCCGATCGTGCACGTCGTCACCGAGTACCGCGATCCGGACGAGATCAAGGCCAACCCGTTCTGGCGCGGCGAGCCGGGCGACAACCGGCCGAAGATGCGCCAGGGCGCCTTCACCCATAACCTCGCCGGCAGCCGCGGCACCGAGATCATCCCCGACCTGCTGCGCGACGGCGACCATGTCGTGCGCGGCAAGAAGCGCTACAGCCCTTATCTCGGCACCGACTTGCTGTTCCTGCTCAAAAGCCGGCTCGGCGTCGGCACGCTGATCCTCGCCGGCATCAACACGACATCGTGCGTGCTGTGCTGTGCTTTTGAGTCCACCAATCTCGATTTCAAGGTGGTGATCGCCTCGGATGCGGTCGACACCATGGACGGACCGGAGATGCACCGCTTCGCACTCGATCTTATGGGACGCACCGTCGGCTGGCCGATGACCAACGACGAGATCGTGCAGGCGCTGGTGGCGTAGCTAAATTTACGCGCCGCCGATACGAGCGAGCGCCACTTCGAGGCGCGACAGCGCGGCGCGCGCCTCGGCTTGACGCTCGCGCTGTTCCTCGACGGCTTCGACCTTGGCCTTGGCGAGGAACTGCTCGTTGCCGAGCTTGGCGGCGATCTTATCGAGCTCGGCGCGGACGCCCTGTGCCTCCTTCTGGAGCCGGGCGCGTTCCTTGCCGATGTCGATGGCGCCGGCGAAATCGAGCAGCAGCGAGGCCCCTTCGACCACCACCTGGATGGTGTTCTGCTTGGCCGGCGCCGCCGCATCGACGGGATGGATGCGTGACAGCCGCGCGAGACGGCGGATCAGCGCATCGTGGCGCGCGAGCCAATCTTTCTTGTCACCGCCGGCATCGGTGACATAGGCCGCGATCTCCTGCGCCGGTGGCACATTCATCTCGGCGCGCGCCGTACGGATCTGGGCGATCAGCGCCACCACCCAATCCATTTCGGCGGACGCGTCATGATCGACCAGCGCGGGTTCGAGCCCCGGCCATTGACCTTGAATGAGCAGCCCGCCTTTGCCGTCGGTCAGGTGTTTCCACAGCTCTTCGGTGACGAACGGCATGATCGGATGCAGCAGATGGACGAGGCGCGACAGCACCCACGCCGTCATGGCGCGGGTTTCCGTTTTGGCGGCAGCGTCGGCGCCGGTCAGCAGCGGCTTGGCGAATTCGACGTACCAGTCGCAGAACGTACCCCAGGTGAAGTGATAGAGTGTCTCGGCGACGGCGTTGAACTCGAAGGCTTCGAGCGCCCCGGTCGCGCGCAGCGCCGCCTGTGCCAGCGATCCGGCGATCCATTTGTTGAGCGTCAGCTTCGCTTTCGCGGGCTCGAATTGCGGATCGAGCCGGCATTCGTTCATCTCGGCGAAGCGCGCCGCGTTCCATAATTTGGTGGCGAAGTTGCGATAGCCCTCGATGCGGCTTTCGGCGAGCTTGACGTCACGGCCCTGCGCCGCGAGCGCGGTCAGCGTGAAGCGCAACGCGTCGCAGCCGTATTTGCCGATGATGGCGAGCGGATCGACAATGTTGCCTTTCGACTTCGACATTTTCTGGCCACGCTCGTCACGCACCAGCGCGTGGATGTAGACCGTCTTGAACGGCACCTCGCCCATAAACTTGCAGCCCATCATCATCATCCGCGCGACCCAGAAGAAGATGATGTCGAAGCCGGTGACCAGCACATCGGTCGGGTAATAGCGCCGAAGCGCGATCGTCTCTTCAGGCCAACCTAACGTCGAGAACGGCCACAGCGCCGACGAGAACCAGGTGTCGAGCACGTCCCCGTCCCGCGTAAGCGGGACATCTTTTCCATAGTTCGCGCGGGCAGCGGCGCAAGCTTCGGCCTCGGTCTCCTCGACGAACACGCGCCCATCCGGCGCGTACCACGCGGGAATCTGGTGGCCCCACCAGATCTGTCGCGAGATGCACCATGGCTGGATGTTGCGCATCCATTCGAAGAAGGTGTTTTCCCATTGGCGCGGCACGAACACCGTGGCGCCGCGCTCGATCGCCTCGATCGCCGGCTTGGCGAGCTCCTTGGCGTTGACGTACCACTGATCGGTGAGCCACGGCTCGATGACCACACCGGAGCGGTCGCCGTACGGCACCATCAGCGTGTGCGGCTCGGTCTTCTCAAGCAGGCCGGAGGCTTCGAGATCGGCGAGCACCTGCTTGCGCGCGGCGAAGCGATCCAGGCCGCGATAAGGCGCGGGAACGCTGTCGTTCAGCTTGGCGTCTCGGTCGAAAATATTGATCAGCGGCAGATCGTGGCGGCGGCCGACTTCGAAATCGTTGAAGTCGTGCGCCGGCGTGATCTTGACGGCGCCGCTGCCGGCGGTCGGATCGGCGTGCTCGTCGGCGACGACCGGAATGCGCCGGTCGGTCAGCGGCAGCGCGACGTGCTTGCCGATCAGGTGCTTGTACCGCGCATCTTCGGGATTCACCGCGACGCCAGTATCGCCGAGCATGGTCTCGGGGCGTGTTGTTGCGACGGTGACGTATTCACCGTCGCGACCCACGACAGGATACTTGATGTACCAGAGCGAGCCCTTGGTCTCGCGGCTTTCGACCTCCAGATCGGACACCGCGGTGTGCAGCTTCGGATCCCAGTTGACCAGCCGCTTGTCGCGATAGATCAGGCCTTCGCGGTGGAGACTGACGAAGACCTTGCGCACCGCCGCGCTCAAGCCTTCGTCCATGGTGAAGCGTTCGCGGCTCCAATCGGGCGAGGCGCCGAGCGAACGCAGCTGGCGGGTAATGGTGCCGCCGCTTTCCGCCTTCCATTGCCAGACGCGTTCGATGAATTTCGCGCGGCCGAGCGCCCGGCGATCAATCTTCTCCGCCGCCAGGTTGCGCTCCACCACCATCTGCGTCGCGATGCCGGCGTGGTCGGTGCCCGGCTGCCACAGCACATCGCGGCCGCGCATGCGCTCGAACCGCGTCAGGATGTCCTGCAGCGTGTGGTTGAGCGCGTGGCCCATGTGCAGGCTGCCGGTGACGTTCGGCGGCGGCATGGCGATGCAGAACGGCCGCTTTGCCGATTTGGGATCGCAGGCGAAGGCGCCGGACTTCTCCCAGGCGGTATAAATGACCGGTTCGATCGCGCCGGGATTGAAGGTCTTGTCGAGCATCGCGCCGTTTTAGGCGGCCAAACCGATTACGGCAAGGCGCGCGTCGCGCTTATTGGGGCGGCAGGACAGCGATGGCATCGACCTCAAACAGCAACCCGTCGCCGGCGAGCCGCACCACCTGAACCAAGGTCGAGGCCGGCGGATTGTCGCGGCTGACGTAACGGTCGCGCACCTGACGGAACAGCGCAAAGTGCCGCGGCATGTCCACAAGGTAGTTGGTGAGCTTGACGACATGTTCCATGCCGCCACCGACCGCGGCGAGCGCGGCGAGCGCGCTTTTGAGGTTTTCGAACGCCTGGGTCGCCTGCGCCAGGAAATCGCCCGGCGCGCCCACGATCCGCCCGGCATTGTCGAGGCCGAGCTGACCGCTGATGAAAACCATACGACCCGGGCCGGCGGATTCGACAACGTGCGTCAGGCCGGGAATTTTGAACAACCCCGGCGGATTGACGAAGTTCACCCTGGCCCCTTTGCTTGTCCGGGAAGGATCAGCCGCCGCCGGCTTCGCGCGCCAGCCGCGCGATCTCCTCGCGCACGATGCGCTCGATGAGCGGCGGCAGATTGGTGTCGAGCCACGCCTTGAGAAGGGGCTTCAGCAACTCGCGCGTCGCCTCTTCGAGTACGCGATCGCCCGATATGGCCGAACCGCGCGATGTTTCACGGGTCAGCGCCGATAGAGCCGCGATCGACGCCGCCGCCGTACCAGCCGAAATGACGCTGTCGGACGCCGCCGCCGGTTTGGCGGCCGTGAGTTCCGGCTCCGGCGCCGTCTTCGCTGCGGGCTCATAGGGTGCGACCGCGATCGGCGGCGGCTCGCGTGTCTCGGCGCGGGGCGCCATACGCGTGGCGAGCGAAACCACCGAGCCATCGGCTTCGACCCGGTCCGTCAGTTCGAGAATGTCCTGTTCAGCCGCGCTCGGCGTACCGCCGTCCTTGTTGTCTTCGGCGATGATGCGCCGGATCGAGGCGAGGATTTCCTCCATCGAGGGCTCGTCCTGGCGCCGGATATCCGACATGGCAACCTCCACCAACCACACGCCGCCAACCAAGCGGCACCCACATATAGTAGGGAAAGACCCCAGTAATTGCTAGGTATGCGTTCCGGCCTGGGGATAAGTCGGTCCGGCGGCGCTATTGGTCCGGGCCGAATCCCAGCCACTTCGACCGTACCGCCTCGTAATAACGGTTCACGTCGTAAAGGCTCACCGCCAGCTTGAGATCGGCGGCGGTCACGCGGCCGATCTGATTGGCGAGGTTGAATTCGGCGACGGCGAGATCGTGCTGCGCCCGCACCAGATTGGTGCGGTCGGCGAACAGCTCTTGCTCCGCGTTGAGCACGTCGATCAGCGTGCGCAGGCCGGACCGCTGTTGCGCCTGGAGTCCCTCATAGGCGACGGTGTCGGCCTTGATCGCCGCCTGTTGCGAGACGATGTTGGCGCGCTGCGCGCGGATGGTCTCCCACGCGGCGGTCGCGCCCTCGACCGCAAAGCGCCGCGCGTCGTCGGTCAGGCCTTCGCTCTGCCCGACCTTCTGTTTGGCCTGACGCGATTGCGAATAGATCATCCCGGCTTCGTACAGCGGCACGCTGATCTGCGCCTGCACCGTGCCGAAGGTGGTCTCGTGCCCTTGGAGCTGTGCCGGATCGTCGGTGCGGTTCGCCTCGCCCACGAGATTGACGCTCGGCAGCAGCTGCGCCTCGGTGGCCGCAACCTGATCGCGCGCCGCGTCCTCGCTGAACAGCGCCGAGACGACATTCGGATTCTTGAGCGCCGCCATGCTAAGCGCCGCGTCGCGCGTCGCTGGAATTTCCGGCCGCAACGTCGGCGGCACCAAATTCTCGGGCGCGTGGCCGACGAAGCGCGCGTAGTTGGCGCGGTCGGATTGCAGCGTGCCCTCGTCCTGTTGCCGCTGTGCACGCGCCGCCTGAAGCCGCGCCTCGGCCTGGGCAACGTCGGTGCGTGTCACCAAGCCGGAGCGGAATTGCGCCTGGGTCTGGTTGAGCGTCTCTTGCAGCACCTTCTCGCTGTTGCGGTCGAGATCGACCACCGACTGGTCGCGTAGCACGTCGAGATAGGCCGAAATGACGCTGAACAACACATTGCCTTCGACCGCGATCAAATGCGCGCGCTCGGACCGGACCGTGTCCTCGGCTGCCGCCGTCTTGGCGACGGTCTGGCCGCCCTGATAAACCGGCTGGATCAGCTTGAAATCGAGCGATCGCGGCGTGTTGTAGCCTTCGGGCTGCTGTTGGGTGGTATTCGGCGTGTTCTCGAACTGCTGCTTGCCGATCGCGCCGTTGAATTGCAGCGTCGGCCGCCAGCCGGACAGCGCCTGATTCACACCTTCGTCGATGGACCGCAGATTGGCGCGCTCGGCGAGCACTTGCGGGTTGGTGTTGTACGCATCGGCAAGCGCCTCCGGCAGCGTCTCGGCCCGCGCCGCGTCGCTCGTTAAGAGCGAAGCCGCGAAAAAGGCCGACAGCGCACCCAACGGAAACAACGCGAGGATGATGCCGCGTCGCATCGCCGCGCGCTCAGAACGCAAAGTTGGGTGTCGGCTGATAGCCCGGAATATAGGGCGTGCCGGCATCGAAAACCGCGCGGCGCGACAACACGCCGTCGATAGACGTCATCACCTCGGCTTCGCCCATTTGCGTGCCGGGTTTGCGGATGACGCCAACGAGCCGGCCGTCTTCGACCAATTGCGCACGCAAGGCCTCGGGCACCGCGACGGCGGCGCCGGCCAGAACGATCGCGCCATAGGGCGCACCGGGCCCGTGGCCGCGTTCGAGCGCACCTTGCACGACCTGCACGTTGGCACAACCAAGCGCCGCGAGATTCTGACGCGCCGTGGCGGCAGCCGCGGAATCGGATTCAAGCATGATGACCTGGCCGGCGAGCCGCGCGACGATCGCGGCGGCGTAACCGCTCGGATCGCCGATCACCAGCACGCGATCTGTCGAGGCGATTTGCGCGAATTGCAGCAGCCGCGCCAGCACCCTCGGCTCGATGAGCCAGCGGCCGCCGCCGAGCGGCAGATCTTCGTCGATGCACGCGACGCCACGCAGCGTCTCGGGCACGAAGCGTTCGCGCGGAACCTCACTGAACGCGTCGAGCACGCGGCTATCAGTGACGGCATTGGTACGCAATTGGCCGTCAACCATAGCCAGGCGCGCGCTATGGAAATCGAATCGAGTCATGGGATGGATGAATGTCAGCTGCTAATGGTCTTGATAATCCAATTTTAGCCGCAGTGCGGCGGCGCGACAATCGCAGAGTCGTCTCGGCATTGCGCCAGAAGGGCGGAAACGCCTATATCTCGGGCCTCCACGCGCCGGCCGGATGGCAGAGTGGTTATGCAGGGGACTGCAAATCCCCGTACAGCGGTTCGATTCCGCTTCCGGCCTCCACGCGGTTCCGGTTTGGACTCGTTAACCGGGCGCGTGTATATGATGCGGCCCTATTCGGGGGTAGCTCAGCGGTAGAGCAACGGACTGTTAATCCGTCGGTCGTCGGTTCGATCCCGACCCCCCGAGCCACTTTCAAGCCATGAGGTCGAGCGGTTCGCCCGCTCGGCCTCGGGCTCGCCGCGGAACAGCCCGCCGGGCTTTTTCTCCGAGGGCGATCGACGGAGCGACGCTTGTTGACAACCCCACCAGAGAATTTCCATTTCGTGCGCGATTACCAGAAGCTGGTCACCGACTTGCTCGCGCAATTTCCGGTCGACGAAGCGATGGCGCGCGCCGTCGGCGGCAACTTCGAGCGCTTCGGCGCGATCGAAGGCGCGGTTCTTTACTGGGCCGGCTTGCGCGACGGCATGACGCTGATCGATTTCGGCTGCGGCAGCGGCCGCCTCGCCTGGGTTCTGGGCAAGCTGTCGATCAAGCTCGACTATCTCGGCATCGATATCGACCAGCGCCTGCTCGATTACGCGAAAACGAAATCGCCGCCGCATTTCCGCTTCGCCTTGAGCCAGGCGCTGAGCGTTCCGGCGCCGGACGCTTCGGCCGACATGATGTGCGCGTTCAGCGTGTTCACGCATCTGCGTCACACCGAAACCTTCCTCTACCTGCGCGACATGCACCGCGTGCTGCGCCCCGGCGGAACATTGGTGTTCTCATTTCTGGAATTCGCGCTGCCAGCGCACTGGAAGACTTTCACCGATACCGCCGCCGCCGAACTACACGGCGGCGCGCCGCACCTCAACCAATTCATCGAGCGCAACGCGATCGACGTGTGGTGCGAGAAGCTGGGCTACGAGCGGGTATCGTTCATCGACGGCACCGCGGCGCCATGGGGCGAGCCCGGCGCGCTGGGTCAATCGGCGGCGATCCTGCGCCGCCGGTAACGCCGGCGTCGGTCGAACGCGCGCCTAACGTTTTACCTCGGGATCTTCGTCGCGACCGCGCCGTGCGGGCAGCAGCTGTTTGATGCGCGCCGACAGGCCGTGACGGAAACGCTCGCGGCGCACGACGGTGTCGCTTTCGACCCAGTTGAGCTGCACGACGCGGCGCGGGCCGCTGGTCGGATGATGGCCGTGCCAGGAATGCGGCGTGACCAGGAATGCCAGCAGCGTGCCGGCCGCCGGCGGGACTTCGGCGACCATGTCGTCGAGGTTCGCGTTGGAGCGCAACAATCGGAGCCGCCCGCCCGGTGCTTCCCACGCCTCGTTCATATAGACCAGCACGGTGATGATCTTGGTCACGCTGTCGGTATGGATGCGCCCGTCCTTCGCCTGGGCCTGACCGCGCACGGTCACCATCGTCGGCCGACCGGCGAGGTCGACGTCAAATTTGCGCGCGAACGCGTCGCGCATCTCCGGTCCTTCGATCTCGGCGAGAAAATCGCGGAAGGCCGGCCCAAAGCTGACGTCGGCAACCGGAAAGCTGCCCGGCCGGTCGAGCTTCGGATAATCGGCGGACAACGCGCCGCGCACCGCCGCCGGCACGAAACCGGGAACGATCAGGTACGGAAACGGATCGGCCTCGAGCTTGGTGCGTTCGAACGCATCAAGATCGATGAAACGAAGCCGTTCACGGGTGGCGATTGCGACCATCGGCCGCATCATAGCGGGCGTCTTTTGCCACGCCAATCGTTCATGCCGACGGACGGCGTCGCTCGACGAGCGCGGCCGAGCCTCCTAGAGTGCGCGGCCATGAAAAAATCCGCCCGCGTCCGCATCCTGCGCAAGAAGCGCGCCTATCAGGGACATTTCCGGCTCGACCTTTATACCGTACGCCACGCGCTTTATCGCGGCGGCATGACCGCGCCGGTCACGCGCGAGGTGTTCGAGCGCGGCAACACCGTCGGCATTCTGCTCTATGACCCGAAGCGCGACGCCGTCGTGCTGGTCGAACAGTTCCGCCTTCCGGCGCATCTCGCCGGCTTTCCAGCGTGGCAGACCGAGATCGTCGCCGGCATCATCGATCGCCGGCGCGAAAGCCCGCGTGCCGTTGCCGTACGCGAGGCGTATGAAGAGGCCGGCATCAAGCTGACCGAAGCGCCCTTCCGGGCGCAGCGCTATATGACGACGCCGGGCGGCTCGACCGAGACCTTCCATCTGTTCTGCGCGCGCGTCGATACGCGTGGCGTCGGCGGCCTGCACGGTCTGCCGGACGAACACGAGGATATAAGGGTGACAGTGAAAAGCTTCCGCGCAGCGATGCGGTTGGCGTCCACCGGCCGCATCCAGAACGGCCCGACGCTGCTCGCGCTCTATTGGCTCGCCGCCAACCGGGCGCGCTTGCGCCGACGCTGGCCGCGCCGCTGATTTGAAGGAACCGGGTTAAGCCGCCGAGCGCGGCTTAATCGTCTCGTCGCGCTGTTCTTCGGCGCGCACTGGGACGAGTTCCGCGGTGCTGCGGTAGTGGCCCGGGCGGAAGACGCGCGCGGCCAAGAGCACGACCAACACCGGGACAACCCAGGCGAGGCCGATGGCGTTGAAGGCGCTAGCGTGATCGAGGATCCAGTGCCACATAATGCTCTACCCTCCCCCGATGGAAGTTTCTAGGCACCGACGCTAAAGACCATCCCCCCGAATTGCTTACGGCCGCCAGGGCGTTCCGACGATCGGCGCACCCACGCCATTCCGCGGCGTAAACGGACCGTAGGTGGCATCAATGGATTGCTCGCACATCCCACCAACAACACCACCGCGATCGCCGAAGCTATGATGCCCGCCGACCGCGCAAACACGGCCCTAGAATGCGAGGAGCCGGGGTTGATTGCAAGAGGCGAGTCACTATAGTCACCGCTTCCATAGACCCCGGCCTCCCCCATGCTCAGTCCCGCCATCCGCAACGGCTTCATCGAAACCATCGGCAATACGCCGATGATCCGCCTGCGCAAGGCGTCGGAGATGACCGGCTGCGAAATCCTGGGCAAGGCGGAGTTCCTCAATCCCGGCGGCTCGGTGAAAGACCGCGCGGCGCTTTATATCGTCAAGGATGCCGAGACCCGCGGCCTGTTGAAACCCGGCGGCACCATCGTCGAAGGCACGGCCGGCAACACCGGCATCGGCCTCGCGCTCGTCGGCAACGCGCTTGGCTATAAGAGCGTCATCGTCATGCCCGAGACGCAGAGCCAGGAAAAGAAGGACATGCTGCAGCTATGCGGCGCGGACCTGCGGCTGGTGCCGGCGGTGCCCTATACCAATCCGATGAACTATGTCCGCTATTCCGAGACGCTGGCGAAAGAGGTCGCGGCGCAATCGCCGCGCGGCGCGATCTGGGCGAACCAGTTCGACAACGTTGCCAATCGGCGCGCGCACATCGAGACGACCGGACCGGAAATCTGGGAGCAGACCCAGGGCAAATGCGACGCCTTCGTCTGCTCGGTCGGCACCGGCGGCACGCTCGCCGGCGTCGGCATCGCGCTCAAGGAATTCAATCGCAAGGTGAAGATTTATCTCGCCGATCCGATGGGTTCGGCGATCTATTCCTGGTACGCGAAGCACGAGCTCAAGGCCGAAGGCAACTCGATCACCGAAGGCATCGGCCAAAGCCGCATCACCAAGAACCTCGAAGGCGCGCCGCTCGACGGCTGGTTCCAGGTCACCGACGAGGAGATGCTGCCGGTGCTGTTCGATCTGGTCACCGACGAAGGGCTGATCCTCGGCGGCTCGACCGGCATCAACATCGTCGGCGCCATCAAGGTGGCGAAGGAACTCGGGCCCGGCCACACCATCGTCACCATCCTGGCCGACTACGGCACGCGCTATCAGTCGAAACTGTTCAACCCCAAGTTCCTGCGCGAAAAGAACCTGCCGCTGCCGAGCTGGATTCCCGAGGTATAAGGTGGCCGCCGTTTACGGCCATCCCGAAGCGTTGGTCGAGACCGCATGGCTCGCGGCGCATCTGAACGACGGTAAACTCCGCATTCTCGACGGCAGCTTCACCCTGCCCAACGTCCGTCCGAGCGGACCCGAGCTTTACGCCCGGCAGCACGTTCCCGGCGCGGTCTTCTTCGACATCGAAGAAATCCGCGACACCGCCAATCCCCTGCCCCACATGTTGCCCGACGAAAAGAATTTTGCGGCGGCGATGCGCAAGCTCGGCATCGGCAGCGAGCACAAGATCGTCGTCTACGACGCGTTCGGCTTGACCTCGGCGCCGCGCGTCTGGTGGACGTTGCGCGTCTTTGGCCACAAGGATGTTGCCGTTCTCAACGGCGGCTTGCCCAAGTGGCTAGCCGAGGGCCGTGCGGTTACCGCCGACGTGCCGAAATTTCCGCCGGCGACATTCGACGCCAAGCTCAACAAAAGCCGCGTACGCGACAAGGCACAGATGCTGGCGAACCTCGCATCGAAGCGCGAACAGGTGATCGACGCGCGCAGCGCCGGGCGATTTAGCGGCGAAGCGCCGGAGCCACGGGCCGGCCTGCGCGGTGGCCATATCCCCGGCAGTTTTTCCCTCCCTTCGGATCAATTGATCGACAAGACGACGCGCGTGGTTCTGCCCGCCGATGCGTTGGCCGCCAAGTTCCGTGCGGCCGGCCTCGATCCCGCGAGGCCGACGGCAACGAGCTGCGGCTCGGGTGTCACCGCTTCAGCGCTGGCCTTTGGCATGTATCTGCTCGGCTGGCCGGAGCCCGCGGTCTACGACGGTTCGTGGTCGGAATGGGGCCTGCCCGGCGACACGCCAGTCGAAACCGGCGCGCGCTGACCCGCGCTTACCAGAGCCAGCTGGTGACGTTGTCGTACGGCGCGGCGTGGCCGACGAACCGCAGGCCTTTGACGCAGCGGACGATGAACCAGACCAGCGTCAGGAACAGAATCAATCCGCCGATCAGGACATGCAGCGTGATGAAGCCGATCACGCCATAGAGCAAACCGATCCAGAAGGTGCGGATCTGAAACCGGTGATGCGTCCGCACCCAGTCGGGCCCGTCGTGGCGATAGATATAGGCGACGATCACGCCAATCAGATGCGTGACTTGAATGATCAGGCCGACGAGATAGAGAATATAGACGATGGTGGCGGTGCGGCCTTGCGCCGGATCGTGGCCGGCAACGATCGCTTGCGTCATCGAACCCCCTTGGCGGCCTGGGCGCCGCAGCGCTCAAGCGTTACGCGTCCGACGGCGCACGTTCAAGCGGCTTGGCGCTAGACGCCTTCCGCCTCCGGCGCGCCGGAAGCGGCCTCGGCGGCTTTGGAATGGTCGGCCGCGACCAGCATGTAGACCGCGGGCACGACGAACAGCGTGAACAGCGTGCCGATCGCGATGCCCGACGCGATCACCAGGCCCATCTGAAAGCGCGAGACCGCGCCGGCGCCGCCGGCGAAGATCAACGGCGCCACGCCGAGCACCATCGCCGCCGTGGTCATCAAGATCGGCCGCAGCCGGATGCCGGCCGCCTGCTCGATCGCCTCGCGCTTCGACTTGCCCTGTTGCTGCAGCACGTTGGCGAAGTCGACGATCAGAATGCCGTGCTTGCTGATCAGCCCCATCAGCGTGACGAGACCCACCTCGGTATAGATGTTGAGGGTCGCGCCGCCGACGCCGGTGCTGATGAAGATCAAGGCGCCGGCGATCGACATCGGCACCGAGACCAGGATGATGAACGGATCGCGGAAGCTTTCGAACAGCGCCGCCAACGCCAGGAAGATGATGATCAGGGCGAAGCCGAAGGTGACGACGAACCCGCCGGTTTCCTGGATGTATTGCCGCGACGTGCCGGCATAGTCGACGGTATAGCCGGGCGGCAGCGTGCGGTCGGCGAGATTCTTGAGCGCGGTGAGCACGTCGCCCATGGCGACGCCGGGCGCGGCGACGCCCTGGATGGTGGCGCTATTCAATTGCTGGAAGTGATTGATCGATTCCGGGATCGCTTCCGTCTCGATATGCGCGATGGTCGACAACGGCACGACGGAGCCGTCCGACGCCTTGATGTAATAGTGCAGCAGCTGATCGGGATTGAGGCGCGAGACCTGCGCGACCTGCGGGATCACCTTGTACGAGCGGCCTTGCATATCGAAATAATTGACGTAGCCGCCGCCGAGCATCGACGACATCGCCGCGCCGACGTCGCTCATCTTCAGGCCGAGGCCCGCGGCCTTGTCGCGATCGATGACGATGGTCGATTGCGGCAGATCGACCCGGAGGTCGGTGTCGAGGAACATGAACAGACCGGTCTTCAGCGCTTCGTGCAGGAAATCCTGCGACACGGTATTGAGCCGGCCGAACGGCTCCGTCGTTTGAATGACGAACTGGATCGGCAAGCCGAAGCTGCCGGGCAGCGGCGGCGGCTGGAACGCGACAGCGTTGATGCCGGCGATCTGACTGAGCTGCTGCTGCACCACGGGCTGCAAGTCGTTCGAGGTCTTTGAGCGCTCATCCCATGGCGTCAGCACCATGCCGGCAATCGATTGGCCGGGCGTATCGAGCTGGAAGACATGCGCCGTCTCGGGATGCGACGCGAAGGTTTGATACACCTGACGCGAGTACAGCAGCTTTTGGTCCAAAGTCGCGTCGGCCGCCGGCCGCGATGATTCGATGACAACGCCCTGATCTTCGATCGGCGCCAATTCGGTTTTCGCGCCGGTATAAAGGAAATAGATGCTGCCGAGCACGATGACCGCCAACGTCGCCGTCACCGGCAGGAAATCGAGACTGCCATGCAGCCGGCGTTCGTAGGCGCCGCGCAGCCGCGTGAAATTACGGTCGATGAATTCGGTAAAGCGCGCCTGCCAGCCATGACCGAGCTCGGCCGGCGGCTTCAGCAGCCGCGACGTCATCATCGGCGATAGCGTCAGCGCGACGATCGCCGAAACCGTCACCGCGCCGACGAGCGTGAAGGCGAATTCGGTGAAAAGCGCGCCGGTCAAACCACCCTGGAAGCCGATCGGGATGTAGACCGCGACCAGCACGGCGGTCATGGCGATAATCGGGCCGCCCAGTTCGCGCGCGGCGCGAATCGCCGCCGCCATCGGCTTCATGCCCTCTTCCAGATGACGATTGACGTTTTCGACCACGATGATCGCGTCGTCGACGACGAGACCGATGGCGAGCACGAGCGCCAGCAGCGTCAGCAGATTGATCGAGAAGCCGAACATCTGCATCATCGTGAAGGTGCCGATCAGCGACAGCGGGATTGCGATGGTCGGAATCACCACCGAACGCACCGAGCCGAGGAACAGGAACACCACGGCGGTGACGATCAACAACGCTTCGACCAGCGTGCGGATCACCTCGTTGATCGCGCTGTTCACGAATTTGGTCGAATCGTAGACGATTGTGCCTTCCAGGCCCTGCGGCAGCTGCGCCTGGATGTCCGGGAAGACGTCCCGGATGCCTTTGGTGACGTCGAGCAGATTGGCCGACGGCGCGACCTGAATGCCGATATAGACCGCGCGCTGCCCGTCGAAGCCGACTTGTGAATCGTAATCGTCGGCGCCGAGCGTGACGTTGGCGACGTCCTTGAGGCGGACGATCGAGCCGCCGGAATGCTTGATCACCAAGTTCTTGAATTCGTCGACGCTGTGCAGGTTGGTCGAAGCGCTGAGATTCACCTGGACCATCTGGCCCTTGGTGCTGCCGATGCCCGAGATGTAGTCGTTCTGCGTCAGCGCCTGCGACACGTCGGCGCCGGTCAGGCCGTAGGCCGCGAGCTTCGCCGGATCGAGCCAGGCGCGCAGCGCGAAGGTGCGGCCGCCGAGAATCTCGGCGGTCTGCACGCCGGGCACCGCCTGGAGCTTGGGCTGCACGACGCGCACCAAGTAGTCGGTGATCTGGTTCGGCGCCAGCGCCTTGCTCTTGAAGCCCAGATACATGGCGTCGAAGGTCTGGCCGATCTTGATGGTCACCACCGGCTGCTGCGCGCCGGGCGGCAGCTGATTCAGCACCGAGGTAATCTTGGAATTGATCTCCGTCATCGCCTTGTCGGCGTCGTAGTTGAGCCGCAGATTGGCGGTGATCGTGCTCGTCGACATCTGGCTGATCGACGTCAGGTAGTCGATGCCGTTGGCCTGGGCGATGGCGTTTTCGAGCGGCGTGGTGATGAAGCCGGCGATCACGTCCGGATCGGCGCCGTAATAGGTCGTAGCGACCGTCACCACCGCGTTCTCGGTGCGCGGATATTGCAGGATCGGCAACGTGCCGACCGAACGCAAGCCGAGCACGAGAATCAACAGGCTCACCACCATGGCGAGCACCGGCCGGCGAATGAAGATGTCGGTGAACTTCATCGCCTATTCTTCCTGCGGACGCGGGTTGGGACTGTTGGCCGGAACGACCGAGTTGTTGACGATCACGGGCGAGCCGTTGCGCAGCTTCATCTGGCCCGCGGTGACCACCGTGGCGCCGGTATCGACGCCCTTGAGGATCGCGACCTGATCGCCGCGCGTCGGACCGGTGGTGACGAAGGCCTGTTGCGCTTGGAGCTGCGGATGGCCCTGCGCGTCCTTGCCCTTGTCCTCAACCAGATAAACCGTGTTGCCGTACGGGTTATAGATGATCGCGGTTTGCGGCAGCGTGACGTAGCGCTCTTCGGAGCCGACATCGATGGTCACCTTGGCGTACATGCCGGGCAGCAACAGATGGTCGGGATTGGCGAGCGTCGCGCGCACGCTCACGTTGCGCGTCGCGACATCGACCAGCGGATTGATTGCCGTAATCTTGCCGGTGAAGCTCTGGTCCGGGTAGGTGTCGACCGTCGCGGTCATCAACTGGCCTTCGCGGATTTCCGACAATGCCTGTTGCGGCAAAGTGAAATCGACATAGATCGGGTCGAGCGCCTGGAGCGTCACGATCGTCGTGCCCGCGTTCAGGTATTGGCCGACGTCGACGGCGCGGATGCCGAGATGGCCGGCGAACGGCGCCCGCAGCGTCTTTTTGTCGACGACCGCCTGCTGCTCCGCCACTTGCGCTTGCGCGTTGCGCAGCGTTGCCGAATCGGTATCGACCTGCGCCTTGCTGACGGCATTGACCTTGAGCTGCTTTTCATCGCGCGCCAGGTTGATCGCGTCGAGATCGGCCGTGGCTTGAAGCGCGTGCAGCTTCGCGACGTCGTCCTCCGACCGCAGCGTCATCAGCACGGTCCCGGCGGAAACGTCGTTGCCGGAATCGAAGTAGATTTTGTCGACGACGCCCGCGACTTCGAGCGACAGATCCGCGCCATTGACTGCGCGCAACGAACCGACGGCCGTCGTCGTTGGCTGCCATTCCTGCGTCGTCGCCACGATCGTCGACACGGTCTGCGGCGGATTGGCGAACGACCGCATGAATTTGCTGATCATGTACGATTTGAAGGCTTCGTAGCCGAAGATGATGATCAGCACGACGGCCGCAAGCGCCAGCATGATGATCATGCGCTTGGCCAGCGGGCCGCGGATGCGTTGCGTCACGTCGCGTGGATCGAACGGCATGGCTTAGTCCTGGGTTTGAGTCTGGGCGACGTCCGAACGGTGCCACCAGCCGCCGCCCAGCGCCTCGAACAGCGCGGCGGTATCGGCATAGCGGGCGGCCTGCGCCTGGACGAGGGCGATCCGCGCTTGCTCATACGTGGTCTCGGCATTGAGTAACTCGATGAGGCTGACCGCGCCGAGACGATACTGATCGCGCGCCAGGCTCAGGCTTTCATTGGCCGAACGTTCCGCGGCGGTGTCGGCCTGCAGCGCATCGGCGTCGGACTGCAGCGCCCGCAGCGTGTCGGCGACGTTCTGGAACGAGGACAGAACCGTGCTGCGATACTGCGCCGCCGCCGCGTCGTAGGCGGCTTCGGCGGCGCGCTTCTCGTGCAGCAAGGTGCCGCCGTGGAACAGCGGCTGGGTCACGCCGGCCGCGATGCTCCAGATCCCGGTGCCGGCAGCGAACATGCTGCCGATGGTCGTGGCTTCGGTGCCGATGTCGCCGGTCAAATTGAACTGCGGCAGCATGTTCGCCGTGGCGACGCCGATTTCGGCGCTCGCTTGATGCAAAGTCGCCTCGGCGGCCTGCACGTCAGGCCGCTGCTCGACCAGGCGCGACGGCAGGCTGACCGGCAAGGCTTGCGGCAGCGTCAACGTCGCGAGATCGAAGGTCTCGTCCGGCGGATGATTGGGGAAGCGGCCGGCCAACGCGGCGATGCGATCGCGCTGCTGCGCCAGCTGCTTTTGCAACGGCGGCAACGTGGCCTTTTCCTGCGCCAGCGTCGCCGTCTGCTGCAACACGGCGCTGCGCGCCACGGCGCCAAGCTGGAATTGGTGATTCAACAGATCGAGTTGATCGCTTTCGGCCTTGACGATGTCCTGCGTCGCCGCGATCTGCGCGCGCAGGCTCGCCTCCTGCACCGCCGCCGCCACGACGTTTGAGGTCAGCGTCAAGTAAGCTGCTTCGAGCTGGAAGCGCTGGTAGGTTTCGGCGGCTTCGGACGCCTCGACCTGGCGGCGCGTGCCGCCGAACACGTCGGGCGCGTAACCGACGGTGACCTCGCCGGTGTTCAGGCTCAAGAAGCCGTGGTTGTTCGGCTGGCCGAAAGCAGCGCCGCTGAACTTCTCGCGGGTATGGGTGTACTCCGCACCGATCGTCGGGAAGAAATTGCCCTCGGTCGCCAGCGTGTTCTCGTGCGCCTCGCGCAACGACGCCTGCGCCGCGGTGAGGTCGGGATTGTGCGCCAGGGCTTCCTTCACCAACGCATCGAGCGCCGGCGAATGGAACAGGCTCCACCATTCGCCGGGAATGTCCTCGCCGCTGTTGAAATGCTGTGCGCCACCGCCGACGACGTCGGTTGCGGCCGTGTCGGCGAGCTTTTCCGGCGTGTACCCGGCATCGACCGGCACCGCCGGCGACTTGAAATCGGGACCAACCGCGCAGGACGCCAGCGCGAAGGCCGCGACAAGAACCAGCAGGCGGCGGCTCATCGGCCGGCTCCCGCGAAAATCGCTTTCGTGTGCGCGCAGACGACGCGCTGCACCGCCCGCACGCGCGTGCGATCCATGCGGCGCCAATGCAGCGTACGCGCTGCCGGCTTGTTGCAGAACACCGTCGCCTGACCGAGGATCGCGGCAGTACGCAGCCAGGTCTGTTCGTCCTTGAGCGAACGACCGATCAGCCGCGCCACCAAGGCCGCGCACGGCTCGCCGACGCTGCGCCGCATGCTGGCATAGAGGGATTCCAGCGCCGCCGAGCGTTCGACTTCGGCGCGGGCGATGAACAGCTTCCGGCTTTCGACGCTGGCGCGCGTGTCGCCATCGCCGCCTTCGAACACCAGCGCGACAAATTCCTCGAGCAATTCGGTCAGCAGACGCAAGGCCACGCCGCGCGACGGCTTGCCCGCGGCGAACACCGCTTTCACCCGCGCGCCGACCGGCGCCATCTGTTGCTCGATGTAATCCGCGAAGTAACCGACGACGGCGCGATAAAGCCCTTCCTTGCTGCCGAAATGATACTGAATCGCCGGCAGGTTGACGCCGGCGCGTTCCGCCAGAAGCCGCGTGCTGGTACCGTCGTAGCCATGGGTCGCAAAGACGTCGATCGCGGTCTCGATCAATCGTCGGCGGGTGTCGGCGCCGCGCGCCGAGACGGTGTTCCGCCGGGTCGCGCGCGCCACGGTGATCTCGGGCGCTAGCATAAGGGTATGGGTTTATATCTATCGATCGATAGTATCAAATTATAAAGTCTGCTCGGTTGCACGGCCACTAAAATATCGCAGCCCAGCCATGCGCCAGGATCGAACGGTTGCAATCGCCGCAACCGCCGGCAATGACATTTCGGCCACACTTTCTGCCGCTTACGGCCGCGCTATAATCGTCGCCGTGAAGAAAGCGAAAACCGGCGGCCGGGGGAGCAACCTCGGGCGTTACCGCCGCAATCTGCAAGGCGAGGTCGACAGCGCCGCGCTTTACCGCGCGCTCGCCGACGCCGAACCCGACACAAAACTGAAACAAGTCTATCGCCGCCTCGCGGGCGTCGAAGAAGCGCACGCCGAATTCTGGATGCGGCGGATCGCCGGCGCCGGCGGCCGTACTGGCCGGTTGCAGCCCGGCATACGGTCGCGTGTGCTGGCGTGGCTGGCGCGGCGGTTCGGCACCGAGATCGTGCTGCCGATCGTCGACACGCTCGAGCGCAGCGACGTCACGCAATACGACAACCAGCGGGAAGCAGCGGCGGCCGGCATGCCGGACGACGAGCGTTCGCACGCGCGCATCGTGCAAGCGCTGGCGCGGCCGCCGCGCGGCGGGCTGAGCGGCGGTGAATTGGCGCAACTCGAAGGCCGACACCGCGGCGGCAGCAACGCGCTGCGTGCCGCCGTGCTCGGCGCCAACGACGGACTGGTGTCGAATCTGAGCCTGGTCGCCGGCGTCGCCGGCGCCGACCTCAGCAGCCACGCCGTGCTGATCACCGGCATGGCGGGATTGATCGCCGGCGCGTGTTCGATGGCGATGGGCGAATGGTTGTCGGTCAACAGCGCCCGCGAGCTGGCGCAAGCGCAAATCGACATCGAAGCCGAGGAGCTGCGCACCTTCCCCGAAGAGGAAAAAGAGGAATTGGCGCTCATCTACCAGGCCAAGGGCCTGTCCGAGCACCAGGCGAAGCTGCTGTCGGAACGCATCATCGACGACAAGGGCGCGGCGCTCGACACGCTGGCGCGCGAAGAGCTCGGCATTGATCCGAACGAGCTGGGCGGTTCGGCCTGGGTCGCCGGGGCAACTTCGTTCCTGCTGTTCGCCGGCGGCGCGGCGATGCCGATCCTGCCTTTTACCGTGCTCAGCGGCACGACGGCCGTATGGGCGGGCGCGGCGTTGAGCGGCGCCGTGATGTTCCTGATCGGCGCCGCCACGTCGCTGTTCACCGGCCGCGGCGTGCTGTTTTCGGGCGCACGCCAGCTGGCAATCGGACTTGCCGCCGCCGCCGTGACCTACGGCATCGGCCGACTGATTGACGTCGCCATCGCCGGCTAATGCCGTCATCCGGCGCGCACGGCCGTAACACGCTCCGCCAACCGATCGAGAGTCTGGCTCCAGCCCTCGTTCATACCGGCGAGGTACGGCGCCGCCGCGTCCGTCTGCATGAGCACCGTTGCGCGCAGCATCAGCCGGGTTTTGCCGCCGGCGTTTTCGAACAGAACCGTAGTGCGGATCTGGAACAACGTCTGACCATTCTCGTCGGGGACGATGTTGGTGAAAACCAGACGTTCGGGCGGCACGACTTCCTCGAAGATGCCGGTCATGCGATGCGTGCGGCCGTCAGGCCCCCGCATGTGGATGCGGATGGCGCCGCCAACGCGCGCATCGGCCTCGCATACCGGGTTGGTGAAGCCGCGCGGCCCCCACCATTCCCGCAGGTGCTTGGGATCGGTCCACAGCGAAAAGACCAATTCTCGGGGCGCGTCGTAGATGCGCGTGACGACCAGATCGGGCACGCCTTTTGCGGCGGCCGCAATCCGCGCCAGGTGCTCGGCCAATCGGCCGATGGTCTGCTTGAGGCCCTCTTCGGCGCCATGCTCGCGTACGATGCGGTCGCGCTCGGCGACGCTCGGAAACAGCATGTGCCAGGTCAGCCGCGTCTTGCCGCCTTCGTCGGCGAACGTGAGCGTAGCGCTGAATTCGGCCGGCTCGACGTCGTCGGCACCGCCGTGGTGGTAGACCAGCCGTTCCGGCGCCGTGATCTCGTCGAAGGTGATCCGGTTCTGGTAATCGCGCCCATCGGGCCCGTGCATGACGAAGCGCCAGACGCCGCCCGGACGGAATTCAAACGCGTGCGTCGTGGTGGTGAAGCCGTTCGGCCCCCACCACTGCCCGAGATGCACCGGGCTCGAAAACGCCGAGAACACCAGCGCACGCGGCGCGTCGAAGGTGCGGACGAAGATGATCGAGCGCGCTTCGATCGCCTCCCGGGATTCACTTTTTGCGGCCACGCCTCTCCTCCTTGCCTTGCAGCTTTTGCAAATACGCGTCGAGCCGGTCGAGACTCTCTTCCCAAAACCGGCGATAGCGCCGAAGCCAAACGTCGATGTCCTTGAACGCCGCGCCCTCGATCCGGCACGGCCGCCATTGCGCCTCGCGCCCGCGCGCGATCAGGCCGGCGCGCTCCAACACCTTCAAATGCTTCGATATCGCCGGCAGGCTCATGTCGAAGGGCTCGGCCAGCGCGGTCACCGACGCCTCGCCCAGCGCCAGACGCGCGAGGATCGCGCGTCGGGTCGGGTCGGCGAGCGCCGCGAACGTGGCGCTGAGGTGGTCGACGGCCATGTTTATATTAAACCACTTTGTTAATTAACTGATTGGCTAATTATACCCGGACGCCGACGGCGTCAAGCGCTTTCGCCGCCAGGTCCGGCACCGAAGCACGGCCCTTCCGCCCGCGCGTAACTCTCGGCAGAATGCCGCGGAAAAGAGCGAGCCCCTGATGAAAAGCAAATCGAAGAAGCCCGACACGCTCCTCGCCCATGCCGGGCGCGATCCGGCGGGGAATTTCGGCGTCGTCAATCCGCCGGTCTATCACGCCTCGACCATCATCCATCAGACGGTCGCCGATCTCGAAAAAGCGCAAAAGAACCGCTACGGCATCGACCAGGTGGTGTATGGCCGTTACGGCACGCCGACGACCTTCGCGCTGGAACAGGCGGTGGCGGCGCTCGAAGGCGGGGCGCGCGGCCTCGCCTTCTGCTCGGGCGCGGCCGCCTGCTACGCCGCGATCCTCGCCTTCGTCAAAGCCGGCGACCACATCCTGATGACGGATTCCGTCTATGGCCCGGTACGCGGCTTCTGCAACGGCCTCCTGGCGCGCTTCGGCGTCGAGACCACGTTCTACAATCCGACGATCGGCGAAGGCGGCGCCGCCCTCATTCGACCGAACACGCGGCTGATCTATCTCGAAAGTCCGGGCTCGCTCACCTTCGAGATGCAGGATACGCCGGCGATCGCGAAGCTTGCCAAGGCGCGCGGCCTCAAGACCGTGTTCGACAACACCTGGGCGGCGCCGCTTTTCTGCAAGCCGCTGGCGCTGGGCTGCGACGTCGAAGTCATTGCCGGCACCAAGTACATCGTCGGCCACTCCGATACGATGATGGGATTGGCGGTCGCCGACGAGGAGAACTTCCTCAAGGTGCGCGAAGCGGCGACGCTCATGGGCAATCACGCCGCGCCGGACGATTGCTATCTCGCGCTGCGCGGCCTGCGCACCGCCGGCGTGCGGCTAAGGCAGCACCAGGCGACAGCGCTCGAATTGGCGAATTGGCTGACCAAGCGCCGCGAGGTCGCGCGCGTTCTCTACCCTGCCCTGCCCAGCGATCCCGGCCACAAACTGTGGAAACGCGACTGCACGGGCGCGTCGGGCCTGTTCAGCTTCATCTTGAAGCCCGGCATCCAAAAACGCGCGGTCGACGCCCTGCTCGACGGCATGGAGCTCTTCAGCATGGGCTTCTCGTGGGGCGGCTTCGAAAGCCTGCTGGTGCCGGTCTATCCGCAGCATCTGCGAACGGCGACGCCCTGGCAGGAAGGCCCAACTCTGCGCGTCCATGCCGGCCTCGAGGATCTGGACGATTTGATCGCCGACCTCGACGCCGGATTCAAACGTCTCAACGCGGCGGCCTAACGCGCACATCGGCCTTATCCGTTATATATGATTGGCGGAATTATCCCTTTGACAAAGGAACACCCAAGGAGTAGATTAGGCTCACTTCATAAGGAAATGAGCCATGTCTATCAACCTCACCGATCCGGTATTCACCGATGAAGCCAAGGCGCGAGTGCACCTCGAAGAAATCCGCTGGCCACATGGCGTGGTTTGTCCCCACTGTGGCAACGCCAAATCAGACGGCATCTATGAGATTGCCGCCAATCCGGCGAAGAAAGTTCGCGCTGGCCTGAAAGAATGTGGGGCCTGCGGCGAGCAGTTCACTGTTATGACAGGCTCGGTGATGGAGAGCAGCCACGTCCCGTTGAACAAATGGGTTCTGGCGTACCGGCTCATGGCGTCGGCCAAGAAAGGTATTAGCGCGCACCAGCTACACCGCACCATCGGCGTGACCTACAAAACGGCGTGGTTTATGGCGCACCGTATTCGCGAGTCCATGCGCGACGTTTCCGGCGATCCGCTCGGGGGTAAGGGCAAGATTGTGGAAGCCGACGAAACCTATGTAGGTGGCAAGCCGCGCAAAGGTGGCCGTGAGTCCAAATATGGTCGCGGTACCAAAAAAATTCCTGTTGTAGCCCTAATTGAACGTGGTGGCCGCGCCCATGCCGTTTCGACCGATGATGCTAAAGCTCATACACTGACCAAATTGCTCCGCGCCAAGGTGCATAAGGACAGCAAGCTGATGACCGACGAATGGCGTCCTTACATCGTGGTCGGGCGCGAGTTCAAAGGCGGTCATAAGCGCGTCGAACACGGCAAAGGCGAATACGCGAGGGGTGAAGCCCACGTTAACAGCGCCGAAGGGTTCTTTGCCCTTTTCAAGCGCGGCATTGTTGGTAGCTTCCACCACGTTTCGCCGCAGCACCTTGACCGTTATTGCGACGAGTTTTCGTTCCGTTGGGGCTTGCGCCAGATTGATGATACTTCGCGCGCCATCGTTGCGATCAGGGGCGCGGAAGGAAAGCGGTTGACTTACCGAAATCCTCGTTCAGCGTAACCGAATGCGGCGAGAAATCGCCCGCATCCGGAGCATCATGGAGATTTTGGATTCTCTTTAGCCCGGCGCATAGCTTTTGCGCGCGGTGTCTTTCCGATAAAGGACTTTTGCGGCTTGTATGGAGTAGTAAGTGCGCGCCGAAGTGCCTCGGTCGCGCGCTTTTCTATTTGTGAATCTGTGTAGGGCTCGATGTGTTTGGCTGGCATCTCTCGCTTGACTCCGACTAGCTCGGATGAATGGAATCGAACCCGTATTCATCTGGCGTGACAGGCCAGTGTCCTATCGTGGGACGATATCGAAATGACAATACGGCAAGAATATCGTGGTCGCAAGATGGCCAAGGAAATTGGCTACTGCATTTATTGCGGTAAACGTCCACCCGAAGTGAAACTGGCGAAGGAACACATAGTCCCGTTTTCATTGAACGCTGATGTCTATTTAAAGAATGCCTCATGTATTTCGTGCGCCGACATCACAAAAAAATTTGAATTGCACGTAGCCCGGAACATATTCGGTCACTATCGGATTCACCGTGGCGTTCAAACCGGCCAACCATGGGAACGGCCGGACGAATTAGAAACGCGAGTAATAATTCGAGGGCAAGAATATCGCCCCAATCTCGCAATTAAAGATCACCCATATTTTTTGATGATGCCGGTTTGGAAACAACCGCAAATTCTGCGGCAGCAAAAACCGACAGATAGCTACGATAAACTGACCACACATTTGTATTGGTATATTCCAGATAATATTAAGGACACGTTGCAGTTAGCGGACGGCGAGTTTGCGGAAATAAAACCGGGTGGTTGTATTGACGCGAACCAATTTGGTCGTGCGCTTGCCAAGATTGCTTACTGCAATGCGATTGCCACGCTTCAGAATGGCCTAGATGACTTCGATCCATTGGATTTGCCAAAACTCATTCTAGGAGAATATCTGTTCATCCCGTTTTTTGTCGGCTCAACATTGACGTTACCACCGCCTCCAAACAAAAAGGGCGTGGAGCATATAATTGGCCTAGATATTAAATGGGTGTTTGATGCGCGCATTCATATCTGGAGACGAATGTATGTTTCTCACATAAGGCTATTTGCTCAATGCGGAACAAAGCAACATGGGTTGCCGATTTATACGGTGGTAGTCGGGATTCCTAAAGAGCGGCCAACACAGCCTCATCGTCTAGAAGAACATCCTCGACGGAATAGAGATAAAAAGATTTCCTCCGCTCGGAGAGATCGTCCCACGCAACGCCGTCAAGCGACGGATCAAGGTGTTCCATTTTCTCATAAAGACGGCGCGCGAGACGCTCAATCGCCTCATCATGCGTGAGCCGCGTTTCCACGGTGCGCGTTCCTACACCTGCGCCTCCCTACTCATTGGGTTCTCTCGCGACGTTCGCAACAGGGTAAAATACCTGTTGTGCGTCCCTTTGCGAAAGGGATAATTCCGATGATTGGATATAATCGCCGGCGCGGGAGGAATCGATGCTGACGCTGACGCCAGTCGAGACGGCGGCGCTGTTATTGAGTCTCTGGGTCGGGCTTGCCAGCATGCTGTTCAGCCTGCCGTTGGCGCTCGCTGTCGCCTGGCTGTTGGCGCGGCGGCGGTTCGTCGGCCATCAGCTGCTCAACGGCCTGGTGCATTTGCCGCTGGTCTTGCCGCCGGTGGTGGTCGGCTTCGCGCTGTTGGTGCTGTTCGGACGCCACGGCCCGATCGGCGCCTGGCTTTACGATACGTTCGGCTTCACCGTCGCCTTTAATTGGAAGGGCGCGGCGCTGGCATCGGCGGTGATGGGCTTTCCGCTGATGGCGCGCGCGATGCGCCTGTCGCTCGAAGGCGTCGACCGCCGGCTCGAAGCGGCGGCGCGGACGCTCGGCGCGTCGCGCTGGCGCGTGTTCTGGACCATCACCTTGCCGCTGATGGCGCCGGGTATCCTGACCGGCGCGATCTTGGGGTTCGCGCGCAGCGTCGGCGAGTTCGGCGCCACGATCACCTTCGTTTCCAACATTCCTGGCGAAACCCAGACCTTGCCGCTGGCGCTCTATGCCTTCACGCAAGTGCCCGGCGGCGATCCGCCGGCGTTCCGGTTGTGTGTCATCGCCGTGATCGTCGCCATGACGGCGCTGCTTGCGTCGGAAATCGTGGCTCGACGCCTCGACAAGCGTATCCGGGGCGTGCAGTGATCGAGATCGACGTCGAAGCGACGCTGGGCGATTTCGCGCTGGCCGCCAAATTCGTGGCGCCGAGCGCCGGCATCACCGCGTTGTTCGGCCGTTCGGGCGCCGGCAAGACGTCGATCGTCAACGCCCTCGCCGGCCTGCTGACGCCGTCGCGCGGAAAGATTGTCGTACGAGATGAAATCCTGTTCGACAGCGCGCGACGTATCAACATGCCGCCGAACCGGCGCCGGCTCGGCTATATTTTTCAGGAAGGCCGGCTGTTCCCGCATTATTCGGTCAAAGGCAACCTGCTCTACGGCGCGAAGCGAAATGACGCCGCTTCGTTCGACCGCATTGTCGCGCTGCTGGGGCTCGGCGAATTGTTGCGCCGGCGGCCCGGCGATCTTTCCGGCGGCGAGAAACAACGCGTCGCCATCGGCCGCGCCATCCTGGCCGAGCCGCGTCTGCTGTTGATGGACGAGCCGCTGGCGGCGCTCGACGCCGCGCGCAAAGAGGAAATCCTGCCGTTCATCGCGGCGCTGCGCGGCGCGCTCGACATTCCCGTCGTCTATGTCAGCCACGCGATGGACGAGGTCATCCGCCTTGCCGACGCGCTGGTGCTGGTCGACGGCGGCAAGATCGCGGCGACAGGCACGGTCGAGGAACTGACCAGCCGGATCGATCTGCGGCCATTGACCGGCCGGTTCGAGGCCGGCGCGGTGATCCGCACTGTGTTGCGCGGCCACGACAAGGTCTATGGGCTGAGCGAATTGGCGTTTCCGGGCGGACGGCTGCGCGTGCCGCATATCGACCTGCCGCTCGGCACGCCGTTGCGTTTGCGCATCCACGCGCGCGACGTCGTGCTCGCTTCGGCACCGCCGAGCGGCTTGTCGATTCGCAACGCCTTCGCCGGCCGGGTGGTCGAAATCTCGCCCGACAAAGGACCCCTCGTGGATCTTCGCCTGGATATCGGCACGCCCGCCGAACCCGTGATGCTATGGGCACGCATTACCCAACGCGCGTTGGCCGATTTACGACTCGTTGTGGGCAGCCCGGTCCACGCGATGGTCAAGACGGTGGCGCTCGAACGGCCCAGTCCCGGAACCGGCCGCGGCATCAGCGAGGCGCATGAGGCGGTGTAACCGCCAAATCGGCGCGGCAAAAATCGCTAAAATCCGCGTTGATTCCCCGATATTGTTAGCGCCGATTAACACACGCTCAAGAAAAGTCATGGCAAAGTGGCGCATTCGTTTATTCTTCGCACGCCGGGGGAAGCCGGACGATGGCGGAACCATTGTCGCAAAAGGACAATAACGAGTTCGACGAGCTGTGGCGTATTCGTCAGGCCGCGGAACGCGAAGCGCGCGAGGCTGAAGATCGCCGCGCATTCGAGCGCAAGAACGTCTTCTGGAAGGCGCGCCTGGTGCTGCCGGAAGGCGCGATCAACTGCGTCGTCTATGACCTGTCGATGGGCGGCGCGCGCGTGCGCTTGGTTGCGCAGCTTCAGAAGGAGCAGCGGGTACGGCTCGACATCGACAAATTGAGCCCCCTCAACGCCGAAGTCGTTTGGCTCGGCATCGGCATGATCGGCATCCGCTTCACCGACGATCCGGCGTTCATCGGCCGCACACTCGGCCCGCTGCTCGCCGGCGGCGCCGCTCAGCGCTCGCCGTAAAGCTGCCGGGCGCGCTTTTCGAACGCGCCCACCATCCGCTTCACCGCCTCGGTGAAGATGGTCTCGACAATTCCCGTCAAAACGCGCGAGCGGAACTCGAAATCGACGTGGAAGTCGATCAGCGTGCCGCCGTTCTGCGGAATGAACTTCCAATGATTCTCGAGATACTTGAACGGCCCTTCGGCGTATTCGACGTCGATGCGGTCGGGCCTATACAAATGAACGCGCGATGTAAATCGCTCGCGCACCATGCGCCAGCCGATCAACAGATCGCCGAGGATATAGTCGTCGCGGCGTTCGCGGATGCGCGCGCCGACGCACCAGGGCAAAAATTCGGGGTAGCGTTCGATGTCGGCGACGAGGTCGAACAACTCTTCCCGCTTATAAGGCAGGAGACGTTCCTCGGCATGCGTCGGCATCGGTTCAGTGAACGCGCGCGAAGCGGGCGGCGCGGAGCTTGGTGAAATCGTCGCCGGCGAAATAGGACGAGCGCGTCAGCGGCGACGCCGAGACCATCAGGAAGCCCTTGGTGAAGGCTTGCGCCTTCAGATCCGCAAACTCAGTCGGCGCGATGAAGCGCGCGACCGCATGGTGCTTGGGTGTCGGCTGGAGATACTGGCCGACGGTGAGAAAATCGACATCGGCCGCGCGCAGATCGTCCATGACGGCGCAGACCTCGTCGAAGGTCTCGCCGAGACCGACCATGAGCCCCGATTTGGTGAACATCGAAGCGTCAAGCTGCTTCACCCGGGCGAGCAGCTCCAGCGACGCCGCATAACGCGCGCCCGGCCGCACGTTGCGATAAAGCCGTGGCACAGTTTCGAGATTGTGGTTGTAGACATCGGGCTTGGCCGCGACCACGGCTTCGATCGCGCCGCCCTTCTTGAGGAAATCGGGCGTCAGCACTTCGATGGTCGTCGCCGGCGCCTGGCGCCGGATGGCGCGAATGGTGCGCACGAAGTGATCGGCGCCGCCGTCCGGCAAATCATCGCGATCGACCGAGGTGACGACGATGTGATGGAGGCCGAGCTTGCCGACCGCTTCGGCGACGTGATCCGGCTCGTGCGGATCGAGCGCGCCGGGCTTGCCCGTGGCCACATTGCAGAAGCTGCAGGCGCGCGTGCAGACCGCGCCCAGAATCATCACCGTCGCGTGCTTCTCCTTCCAGCACTCGCCGATGTTGGGACACGCCGCTTCTTCGCAGACGGTGTTGAGCTTGAGCGCGCGCATGAGATCGCGCGTTTCCCGATACTCGCGCGACACCGGGGCCTTGACGCGAATCCAGGCAGGTTTCGGCGGCGACGGCTGATCGGGCTTGTGCGCCTTCTCGGGATGGCGCAGCGGCGCGTTCATGCCGTCAGATGTGGAGGGCGCGGTCATAGGCTTCAAGCACCGCCTCGTGCATCGTCTCCGACAGCGTCGGATGCGGGAAGATGGTCGACATCAGCTCCTGCTCGGTGCTCTCGCAGCTCTTGGCGATGGCATAGCCCTGGATCAGCTCGGTGACTTCGGCGCCGATCATGTGCGCGCCCAACAGCTCGCCGGTCTTGGCGTCGAATACGGTCTTGATCATGCCTTCGGGCTCGCCGAGCGCGATCGCCTTGCCGTTGCCGATATAGGGGAAGTGGCCGACCTTGACCTGATAGCCGGCGGCCTTGGCCGCCTTCTCGGTCAGGCCGATGCTGGCCACTTGCGGCATGCAATAGGTGCAGCCGGGCACGTTCTTGACGTCGAGCGGATGCGCGGTGTTGAGGCCGGCGATGTGCTCGACGCAGAGCACGCCCTCCTGGCTCGCCTTGTGCGCGAGCCAGGGCGGTCCGACGAGATCGCCGATGGCGTAGAGGCCGGGCTCGCCGGTCTCGCACCACTGGTTGACCACGACGTGGGTCTTCTCGACCTTCGCTTTGGTCTTCTCCAGGCCGATGTTCTCGACATTGCCGACAATCCCGACCGCGAGGATCACCCGCTCCGCCGTCACCTCCGCCGTCTTGTCGCCGGTCTGGAGGGTCGCCGTGACGCTATCCGCGCCCTTCTTGAGCGCTTTCACCGTCGTGTCGACGTGGATCTTCAGGCCCTGCTTGGTGAAGGCTTTTTGGGCAAAGGCCGAGATATCCTCATCCTCCACCGGCAGGACCCGTGGCAACACCTCGACCACTGTCACCTCGGCGCCGAGGTCGCGATAGAAGCTCGCGAACTCGATGCCGATCGCGCCCGAGCCCACCACCAACAGAGACTTCGGTAGCCGGTCCGGCACCATCGCCTCCTTGTAGGTCCAGACGAGCTTGCCATCGGGCTCGAGCCCCGGCAGCGAGCGCGCCCGCGCGCCGGTCGCGAGCACGATGTGTTTCGCCGCGAGGTCGGCAACCGGCTTGCCGTCCTTGGCGACGGCGAGCTTCCCACCGCCCTTGAGCGTCGCGTGGCCGTCGAACACGGTGATCTTGTTCTTCTTCATCAAAAAGCCGACGCCGTTCGAGAGCTGCTTCGCCACTTTGCGCGAGCGCTCCACGATCTTCTTCACGTCGAAACTGACTTCTTTCGCTGAGAAACCATAGTCGCCGAGATGCTGCAGGAGGTGGTTGATCTCCGACGTCCGCAGAAGCGCCTTGGTGGGAATGCAGCCCCAGTTGAGGCAGATGCCCCCCAAGTGCTCGCGCTCCACCACCGCGGTCTTCATCCCGAGCTGCGCTGCGCGGATCGCCGCGACATACCCGCCGGGCCCGCCGCCCACCACGATCAGATCGAAGGATGTCTCGGCCAAGGGCAGTCTCCTGTTTCCGGCGATTGTGCTTCGAGGCGCGGCGCGTGCTCTCGCTCAGAGCAGCATCGTCACGGGAGACTCGATATATTTCTTGAAGGCGTTCATGAACTGAGCCGATGTGGCGCCGTCGACCACGCGGTGGTCGCAGGAGATCGTGCAGCGCATCACCGT
>DASYXI010000018.1:0-15750 GCA_035934995.1 Allostellaceae bacterium | reverse complement strand
TAGGCCGTGTAAACCGCCCCACCCGTCTCCGCCAGGACCTTCGTGATCGCCGCCGTCAGCGACGTCTTCCCGTGGTCCACATGCCCGATCGTCCCCACATTGCAATGCGGCTTGTTCCGTTCAAATTTCGCTTTCGACATGGGTTTGGTCTCCGCTCGATCGTGTTTCTACCGCTCAGGCCATCTTGGCGCGGACTTCGTCCGCTACCGCCTGCGGCACTTGTTCGTAATGGTCGAAATGCATGGTGTATTGCGCACGTCCCTGGCTCATCGAGCGCAGGGTACTGACGTAACCGAACATGTTGGCCAACGGCACCATCGCATTGATGACTTCGGCATTGCCGCGCTGATCCTGGCCGGTGATCCGGCCGCGCCGGCTGTTCAGATCGCCGATGACGTCGCCCATGTAATCCCGCGGCGTCACCACCTCGACCCGCATCACCGGTTCGAGCAACTTCGGCGCGGCCTTCATAATGCCTTCCTTGAAGGCGGCACGTGCGGCGATTTCGAAGGCGAGCGCGCTTGAGTCGACATCGTGATAGGCGCCGTCATAGAGCGTCGCCTTGAAATCGATCACCGGGAAACCGGCGAGCACACCGTTCTCGATCGAGCCCTTGAGGCCCTTTTCGACGCCGGGAATGTATTCCTTCGGCACCGAGCCGCCGACCACGTCGTTCTCGAATTCGAAGCCGGAGCCTGGCGGCATCGGCTCGAAGCGGATCTTGACGCGTGCGAACTGACCCGAGCCGCCGCTTTGCTTCTTATGCGTGTAGTCGACCTCGGACGGGCGCGTGATGGTTTCGCGATAAGCGACCTGCGGCGCGCCGACATTAGCCTCGACCTTGAACTCGCGCTTCATGCGGTCGACGATGATTTCGAGGTGGAGCTCGCCCATCCCCTTGATCACGGTCTCGCCGCTTTCCTTGTCGACCGCAACGCGGAACGACGGATCCTCGGTGGCGAGACGCGCCAGCGCCTGACCCATCTTTTCCTGGTCGCCCTTGGTCTTGGGCTCGACCTTGATCTCGATGACCGGATCGGGAAATTCCATACGCTCGAGCACGACCGGCTTGTCTTGATCGCACAGCGTGTCGCCCGTGGTCGTGCTTTTCAGGCCCGCGAGCGCGACGATGTCGCCGGTGCGCGCTTCCTTGATGTCTTCGCGATGGTTGGCGTGCATCAGCAGCATGCGGCCGATGCGTTCGCGGTTGTCCTTGACCGAATTGAGCACCTGGCTTCCAGTCGAGAGGATGCCGGAATAAATGCGGACGAAGGTAAGCGAGCCCACGAACGGGTCGGTCATGATCTTGAAGGCGAGTGCCGCAAACGGCTCGTCGTCCGAGGCCTTGCGGGTGATGGGCTCGTCGGTGCCCATCTTGACGCCCTTGATCGCGGCGATTTCGGTCGGCGCCGGCAGGTAATCGACCACCGCGTCGAGCAGCGGCTGCACGCCCTTGTTCTTAAAGGACGAACCGCACAGCACCGGCACGAAATCAAAGGCGACCGTGCCTTTGCGGATGCATTTGATGAGCGTCGCCTCGTCCGGCTCCTTGCCGCCGAGATAGGCTTCGAGCGCGGCATCGTCCTGCTCGATCGCCATCTCGACCAGCTTGTGGCGATATTCGTCGGCCTGCTTCTTGAGATCGGCCGGAATGTCGATGATGTCGAACTTGGCGCCCAGGCTCTCGTCGAGCCACTTGATCGCCTTCATGCGGACGAGATCGACGATGCCGGCAAACTCGCTTTCGACGCCCATCGGCAGCATGACGACCAGCGGCTTGGCGCCGAGACGGTCGACGATCATGTCGACGGTGCGGAAGAAGTTCGCGCCGATCCGGTCCATCTTGTTGACGAAGCAGATGCGCGGCACGCCGTACTTGTCGGCCTGGCGCCAGACGGTTTCGGATTGCGGCTCGACGCCGGCGACCGCGTCGAACACGGTCACGGCGCCGTCGAGGACGCGCAGGCTGCGCTCGACCTCGATGGTGAAGTCGACGTGGCCGGGCGTGTCGATGATGTTGATGCGATGGTCGCGCCAGAAACACGTGGTCGCGGCCGAGGTGATGGTGATGCCGCGTTCCTGTTCCTGCTCCATCCAGTCCATGGTGGCGGTGCCTTCATGGACTTCGCCGATCTTGTAGGAGCGGCCGGTGTAATAAAGGATGCGCTCGGTCGTGGTCGTCTTGCCGGCATCAATGTGGGCCATGATGCCGATGTTGCGATAGCGATCGAGGGGAGTCGTGCGAGGCATGTGAAATCCGGATCCGCCGGCTTACCAGCGGTAATGGGAAAAGGCTTTGTTCGCGTCCGCCATGCGGTGCGTGTCTTCGCGCTTCTTCACCGCGTTGCCGCGATTGTTGGCGGCATCCATCAGCTCGCCCGAAAGCCGCTCTTCCATCGTGTGCTCGCTGCGGTCGCGCGACGAGCCGATGATCCAGCGGATGGCGAGCGCCTGGCCGCGCTCCGGCCGGACTTCGACCGGCACCTGATAGGTGGCACCGCCGACGCGCCGCGAGCGGACCTCGACCGACGGCTTCACGTTGCCG
The DNA here is from genome assembly GCA_035934995.1 of Allostellaceae bacterium. GTDB lineage: Bacteria > Pseudomonadota > Alphaproteobacteria > ATCC43930 > CGMCC-115725 > REEB95. Next base: position 13,205 of record DASYXI010000018.1, on the reverse strand, counting down.
AGCGCATCGTGGAAGATGCGGATCGGATCCTGACCCGAGCGCTTGGCGACGCGATCGAGCGCGCCGTAGACGATGGACTCGGCGACCGATTTCTTGCCCTGGTACATCAGGCAGTTCATGAACTTGGTGACGACGACGTCACCGAACTTGGCGTCCGGCAGGACTTCGCGTTTGACGGCGGCGCGGCGGCGCGACATGGCGGCTCCTACTTCGGACGCTTGGCGCCGTACTTCGAGCGGCGCTGCTTGCGGTCCTTGACGCCCTGGGTGTCGAGCGTGCCGCGGATGATGTGGTAACGCACGCCGGGCAGGTCCTTCACGCGACCGCCGCGGATCATCACCACCGAATGTTCCTGAAGATTGTGTCCCTCGCCGGGAATGTAACTGGTGACTTCGAAGCCGTTGGTGAGTCGCACGCGCGCGACCTTGCGCAGCGCCGAGTTCGGCTTCTTCGGCGTCGTGGTGTAGACGCGGGTACAGACGCCGCGCTTCTGCGGACTGCGCTCCAGCGCCGGCACCTTGTTGCGCGCGGTCTGCGCGCGACGACGGTGATTCACCAGCTGATTGATCGTCGGCATCTCTCTCGTATTCCCTACAAGCGCAACAGCCGCGCAAGCGTGCGGACTGCACACCGTCACGGCCGAAAGTTAGTCCCCAGGAAAGGCGCACCGTCTTTCAGGTGCCGAGCCAGTCGAAAACACGCGACCGAGCTGCGTTTAGGATGGCTACCTACTGCCAGCCCCCTCGAGGGTGGCCGGATACTATTGATCCGACTCAACCCCGTCAAGCCGCATAAACCCTGGCTTTGGGGATAATTTCCGATTCGGCGGCGCGCGCGCGATCGATGCCGCCGACAATGAAAAAGGGGCCCCGGTCGGGGCCCCTTTTCCTGACGTAGGACGCCGGTCTCAGGCGCTCTTGCGGCCTTCCTCGATCGCCGCCGGTGGCTCCTGGGATGGTGCCCGGGCAGCCAGCTCGCGGTCGCGGTCGGTGGCGATCTGACGCCACCGGGCCATGATGCTGCCGGTGCCGGCCGGGATCAGGCGGCCGACAATGACGTTCTCCTTCAGGCCCTGCAGGACGTCGGTCCGGCCGGAGACCGCGGCCTCGGTGAGGACGCGGGTGGTCTCCTGGAACGACGCCGCCGAGATGAACGAGTTCGTCTGCAGGCTCGCCTTGGTGATGCCCTGGAGCACCGGCCGCGCCGTCGCCAGCTTGAGCTTCTCGGCTTTGGCTTTGGCGTTCTCGGCATCGAACTCGGCGCGATCGACCTGCTCGCCGGCGAGCAAGGTGGTCTCGCCGGGATCGTCGATCTCGACCTTTTGCAGCATCTGGCGAACGATCACCTCGATGTGCTTGTCGTTGATGCGGACGCCCTGGAGCCGATAGACCTCCTGAATCTCGTTGACCAGGTAGCTGGCCAGCGCCTCGACGCCGAGAACGCGCAGGATGTCGTGCGGCACCGGATTGCCGTCCATCAACAGGTCGCCGCGTTGGACGAAATCGCCCTCCTGCACGCTGATGTGCTTGCCCTTGGGGATCATGTACTCGACCGGCTCTTTATCGCCGTCCTGCGGCACGACGAGGATGCGGCGCTTGGTCTTGTAGTCCTTGCCGAACTCGACGCGGCCGTCGATCTCGCTGATGATCGCGAAATCCTTCGGCTTGCGCGCCTCGAACAGCTCGGCGACGCGCGGCAGACCGCCGGTGATGTCGCGCGTCTTCGACGACTCACGCGGGATACGCGCGAGCACGTCGCCGGCACGGACCTCGGCACCGTTCTCGACCGACAGAATGGAGTCGAGCGAGAGGAGGTAAGTTGCCTCGCGCCCGTTGGCGAGCGTGAGCGTCTTGCCCTTGGCGTTCTTGATCAGGAGGCGCGGCTTCAGATCGCCGCCCTTGGCCTGTTGCTTCCAATCGATGACGACCTTGGACGAAATACCGGTCGCCTCGTCGAGCACCTCGCGCATGGAGACGCCTTCGGCGAGGTCCTGATAATGCGCGAACCCGTCCTTCTCGGTGATGACCGGGAGGGTATACGGATCCCACTCGACCAGACGGTCGCCTTTCTTCACGACCTTGCCCTCGTCGGCCAGCAGCTTGGCGCCGTACGGCACGCGATGGCGGGCCTTTTCACGGCCGGCCTCGTCGAGCAGCGCGAGCTCGCTGTTGCGGCTCATCACCACCGGGATGCCGTCGGAATTGACGACGACGTTGCGGTTCTTGATCCGCACCGTCGCGTCGAACGCCGCTTCGATCGACGATTGCTCGGCGCCGCGTTGCACCGCGCCGCCGATGTGGAACGTGCGCATGGTGAGCTGGGTGCCCGGCTCGCCGATCGATTGCGCCGCGATGACGCCGACCGCCTCGCCGATATTCACCACCGTGCCGCGCGCCAGGTCGCGGCCGTAGCACTTGCCGCACAGGCCGCTCGCCGTCTCGCAGGTCAGCACCGAGCGGATCATCACCGATTCGAGGCCGGCGCGATCGATGCGATCGACCGCCTCTTCGTCGAGGAGGCCGCCGGCGCGAACGAGCTTTTCTCCCTTGATCGGATCGACGACGTCGACGGCCGCGGTGCGGCCGAGAATGCGATCGGACAAGGCCGCGATCACTTCGCCGCCTTCGACCACGGCGCGCATCGTCAGGCCCTTCTTGGTGCCGCAATCCACCTCGGTGATGATCGCGTCCTGCGCAACGTCGACCAGACGCCGCGTCAGGTAACCCGAGTTCGCGGTCTTCAAGGCGGTGTCGGCCAGACCCTTGCGGGCGCCGTGGGTCGAGTTGAAGTACTCGAGCACGGTGAGGCCTTCCTTGAAGTTCGAGATGATCGGCGTCTCGATAATTTCACCCGACGGCTTGGCCATCAGGCCGCGCATACCGGCGAGCTGCTTGATCTGCGCCACCGAGCCGCGCGCGCCGGAATCGGCCATCATCCAAACGGCGTTGATCGGACCGCCCGGATCGGCCGCCTTGATGACGCGCATCATCTCTTCGGCGACCTTTTCAGTGCAGCTCGACCAGACGTCGACCACCTTGTTGTACTTCTCGCCCTGGGTGATCAGGCCGTCGAGATATTGCTGTTCGTATTCCTTGACCTTGGCTTGCGCCGCCGAGACGAGCTTTTCCTTCTCCGGCGGCACGACCAGGTCGTCCTTGCCGAACGAGATGCCGGCCTTGCACGCCTGGCCGAAGCCCAGCGCCATCAGCCGGTCGCAGAAGATCACGGTCTCTTTCTGGCCGCAGTGGCGATAGACCTGGTCGATGACGTTGGTGATTTCCTTCTTGGTCAGCAACCGGTTCACCACGTCGAAGCCGATGTTCGGATGATCCGGCAGGATCTCCGACAGCAGCATGCGACCCGGCGTGGTCACGACGGTCTGGAAGACCGTCTCGCCGTTGGCGTCCTTCACCGGCCGGCGCGCACGGATGCGCGTGTGCAGCGAGATCGTCTTGGCGTCGAGGGCACGTTCGATCTCGGCCGCGTCGGCGAAATACGGGATACGATGGAAGGTGACGCTGTCCTTTTTCCGCAACTGCTCGAAGTTGGCGACCTTGCCGGACTTCAGCGGTTCGACCTGATCCTCGCGATCGAGCAGCACGACGTGATGCGACTCAACGGCCTGGCGCAGTTCGTCGATGGTGCGGAACTTGACCTCTTCGCCCATCCAGTCGGCGCGCTCGAGCGTGATGTAATAGAGGCCGAGCACGATGTCCTGCGACGGCACGATGATCGGCTTGCCGTTCGCCGGCGACAGGATGTTGTTGGTCGACATCATCAGCACGCGCGCTTCGAGCTGGGCTTCGAGCGACAGCGGCACGTGGACGGCCATCTGGTCGCCGTCGAAGTCGGCGTTGAACGCGGTGCAGACCAGCGGATGCAGCTGGATCGCCTTGCCTTCGATCAGGATCGGCTCGAACGCCTGGATGCCCAGGCGATGCAGCGTCGGCGCGCGGTTCAGCAGCACCGGATGCTCGCGGATCACCTCTTCGAGGATGTCCCAAACTTCCGGACGCTCTTTCTCCACCATGCGCTTCGCCGCCTTCACGGTGCTGGCGAGGCCGTAGAGCTCGAGCTTCGAATAGATGAACGGCTTGAACAACTCGAGCGCCATCTTCTTCGGCAGGCCGCATTGATGCAGCTTGAGCTCGGGACCGACCACGATCACCGAACGGCCAGAATAGTCGACGCGCTTGCCGAGCAGGTTCTGGCGGAAGCGGCCTTGTTTGCCCTTCAGCATGTCGGACAGCGACTTGAGCGGCCGCTTGTTGGCGCCAGTGATGACACGGCCACGGCGGCCGTTGTCGAACAGCGCGTCGACGGCTTCTTGCAGCATGCGCTTTTCATTGCGCACGATGATGTCGGGCGCGCGCAGCTCGATAAGCCGCTTCAAGCGGTTGTTGCGGTTGATGACGCGGCGATAGAGATCATTGAGATCGGAGGTCGCGAAGCGACCGCCATCCAAAGGCACCAGCGGCCGCAGCTCGGGCGGAATCACCGGCACGACGTCGAGGATCATCCATTCCGGCCGGCTGTTCGACTGGACGAACGCCTCGATCAGCTTCAGCCGCTTGACCAGCTTCTTGCGCTTGGCCTCGGACGAGGTCTCGCGCAGATCTTCGCGCAGCTTCACCTGCTCGGTCTCGAGGTTGATCGCCTCGAGCATCTTCTTGAGCGCCTCGGCGCCGATCGACGCCTGGAAGCCCTCTTCGCCGAACTCGTCCTGCGCCTTGACGAATTCGTCCTCGTTCAGCACCTGGTGGAGCTTCAACGAGGTCAGGCCCGGCTCGGTGACGACGTAGCTCTCGAAATAGAGCACGCGCTCCAAATCCTTGAGCGTCATGTCGAGCAGCAGGCCGATGCGCGACGGCAGTGACTTGAGGAACCAGATATGCGCCACGGGGGACGCCAATTCGATGTGCCCCATGCGCTCGCGCCGCACCTTGGACAGCGTGACTTCGACGCCGCATTTCTCGCAGACGATGCCGCGATACTTCATGCGCTTGTACTTGCCGCACAGGCACTCGTAGTCCTTGATCGGCCCGAAGATGCGGGCGCAGAACAGGCCGTCGCGCTCCGGCTTGAAGGTGCGGTAGTTGATCGTCTCGGGCTTCTTGATCTCGCCGAACGACCAGGACCGGATGCGCTCGGGACTGGCGATCGAGATGCGAATCTGATCGAAGGTCTGCGGCGTCGAGACCTGACCGAAGACGTTCATCAACTCGTTCATTGAACGATCCCTTCTCTCGAAACTTGCTTCAGGCGATCAATAAGTGCGCTGTTCGAGCTCGACGTTGAGCCCGAGCGAACGCAATTCCTTGACCAGCACGTTGAACGATTCGGGAATGCCCGCCTCGAAGTTGTCGTCGCCACGGACGATCGCTTCGTAGACCTTGGTGCGGCCCGACACGTCGTCGGACTTCACCGTCAGCATTTCCTGGAGCGTATAGGCGGCGCCGTAGGCTTCGAGCGCCCAGACTTCCATTTCGCCGAAGCGCTGGCCGCCGAACTGCGCCTTGCCGCCGAGCGGCTGCTGCGTCACCAGGCTGTACGGCCCGATCGACCGCGCGTGGATCTTGTCGTCCACCAGGTGGTGCAGCTTCAGCATGTAGATGTAGCCGACCGTGACGCGTTGATCGAACGGCTCGCCGGTGCGGCCGTCGACCAGCGTGACCTGGCCCGAGGCCTCGAGGCCGGCTTCCTTCAGCATGGTGACGATGTCGTCCTCGCGCGCGCCGTCGAACACCGGGCTCGCCACCGGAATGCCGTGCCGGAGATTTTCGGCGAGCTCGAGGATCTGGCCGTCCTCCATGTCCTTGATGTCGTCGCGGTCGCTCTTGTCGACATAGACCTGGTTCAGAACGCGGCGCACTTCGCGGGTCTGATTGCCCTGCCGGCGCGCCTTGTCGACGATTTCACCGACTTGGCGGCCGAGATTGGCGCACGCCCAGCCCAGATGCGTCTCGAGAATCTGGCCGACGTTCATCCGGCTCGGCACGCCGAGCGGATTGAGCACGATGTCGGCCGGGGTGCCGTCCTGGAGATACGGCATGTCCTCGACCGGCATGATGCGCGAGATCACGCCCTTGTTGCCGTGACGGCCCGCCATCTTGTCGCCGGGTTGCAGCTTGCGCTTCACCGCGACGAAGACCTTGACCATCTTCATCACGCCAGGCGGTAGCTCGTCGCCGCGTTGCAATTTTTCGACCTTGTTCTCGAAGCGGCGCTGAAGGACGCCGATGGAATCGTCCATCAGCTTCTTCAGGCCCTCGATCTCGGTCATGCGCTTGTCGCTTTTGACCGCGAACTGCTTCCACTGATGCGGCGAGAACTCCGACAGCACGGTCTCGTTGACGCGGCCGCCCTTGAAGCCCTTGGGGCCCGAGGTGGCTTCTTGTCCGACCAGCAGCTCCTTGAGGCGCGCGTGGAAGCTGCGCTCGAGGATGGTGCGTTCGTCGTCACGGTCCTTGGCGAGACGCTCGATCTCGGCGCGTTCGATCGCCAGCGCACGTTCGTCCTTGTCGACGCCACGGCGCGAGAAGACGCGAACTTCGACGATGGTGCCCGACACGCCCGGCGGCAGCCGCAGCGAGGTGTCGCGCACGTCCGACGCCTTTTCGCCGAAGATCGCGCGCAGCAGCTTCTCTTCGGGCGTCATTGGCGATTCGCCCTTCGGCGTCACCTTGCCGCAGAGAATGTCGCCCGGCTTCACGTCCGCGCCGATGTAGACGATGCCCGCTTCGTCGAGGTTCTTGAGCGCTTCCTCGCCTACGTTCGGGATATCGCGGGTGATTTCCTCCTGGCCGAGCTTGGTGTCGCGCGCCATCACCTCGAATTCCTCGATGTGGATCGAAGTGAAGACGTCGTCCGACACGATGCGCTCGGAGATGAGGATCGAGTCTTCGAAGTTGTAGCCGTTCCACGGCATGAAGGCGCAGAGCACGTTGCGGCCCAAGGCCAATTCGCCGAGCTGCGTCGACGGACCGTCGGCGATGACATCGCCGGCCTTGACCACGTCGCCGACGCGGACCAGCGGCCGCTGGGTGATGCAGGTGTTCTGGTTCGAGCGCTGGAACTTGAGCAGGTTATAGATGTCGACGCCCGGCGATTCCGCCGAGGTGTCCTCGGTCGCGCGGATGACGATGCGCATCCCGTCGACCTGATCGACCGCGCCCGAGCGGCGGGCAATGATCGTGACGCCGGAATCGCGCGCGACCGTCTCCTCCATACCGGTACCGACCAGCGGCGCCTCGGCGCGGATGAGCGGCACCGCCTGGCGCTGCATGTTCGAGCCCATCAGCGCGCGGTTGGCGTCGTCGTTCTCGAGGAACGGGATCAGCGCCGCGGCGACGGACACGAGTTGCTTCGGCGAAACATCGACGAACTCGATGTCCTGCGGCCGGGCCATGACGAAGTCGCCCGCCTTGCGGCAGTTGGTCAGGTCGGCTTTCACCTTGCCGTGGCCGTCGATCTCGACGTTGGCCTGGGCGATGGCGTAACGGCCCTCTTCCATGGCCGAGAGATAGACCACCTCGTCGGTGACCTTGCCGTTGACCACGCGGCGGTACGGGCTTTCGATGAAGCCGTATTGATTGACGCGCGCGTAGGTCGCGAGGCTGTTGATCAGGCCGATGTTCGGGCCTTCCGGCGTCTCGATCGGGCAGATGCGGCCGTAATGCGTCGGGTGCACGTCGCGCACCTCGAAGCCGGCGCGCTCGCGCGTCAAACCGCCCGGCCCGAGGGCCGACAGGCGCCGCTTGTGCGTGATCTCGCTCAGCGGATTGGTCTGATCCATGAACTGCGACAGCTGCGACGAGCCAAAGAACTCGCGCACCGCGGCCGCCGCCGGCTTGGCGTTGATCAGATCGTGCGGCATGACGGTGTCGATCTCGACCGAGCTCATGCGCTCGCGGATCGCGCGCTCCATGCGCAGCAGGCCGATACGATACTGATTCTCCATCAGCTCGCCGACCGACCGTACGCGGCGGTTGCCGAGATGGTCGATGTCGTCGATTTCGCCGCGGCCATCCTTGAGCTCGACCAGCACCTTGATGATGGCGAGGATGTCGTCCTTGCGCAGCGTGCGGACGGTATCCTCGGTCTTGAGGCTGAGCCGCGAGTTCATCTTGACGCGGCCGACCGCCGACAGATCGTAGCGTTCGCCGTCGAAGAACAGGCTGTTGAACAGCGCCTCGGCGGTCTCCAACGTCGGCGGCTCGCCCGGACGCATGACGCGATAGATGTCGATAAGCGCTTCTTCGCGCGCCGAGTTCTTGTCGATCAGCAGCGTGTTGCGGATGTACGGGCCGCCGCTGGCATGGTCGACGCCGACCGCCGGCACTTCGGCGATGTTGGCGCCTTCGATGGTCTGCAGCAGCTGTTCGGTGATCTCGTCGCCGGCCTCGGAATAGATCTCGCCGGTTTCCTCGTTGATGAGGTCGACGGAGATGAACCGGCCGATGAGCTCGTCGGAGCCGACCTGGATTTCCTTCAGGCCATCGTCGAAGAGCTTCTTGGCCAGCCGCGGCGGCAGCTTCTCGCCGGCCTCGAGCCTGACCTTGCCGCTGCGCGCGTCGATCAGATCGTGCGTCAGTTTGTGACCGCGGTAGCGGGTGGGATCGAACGGCGCCTTCCAGCCGCCCTTGGTGTTCTTGCCCGGCTTGATGCGGACGAACACGGTCGGCGTATAGAAATAGGCAAGGATCTCTTCCTTCGACATGCCATGCGCCTCGGTCGGCAGCAGCGGCTTGCTTTCGGAAATGCGCTCGCGGCGCAGCTTCTCGGTCGCGGCGCCGTCGAGCGCCAGCAGCAGCGTCGTCACCGGCAGCTTGCGGCGTCGGTCGATACGGACATAGAGGTGATCCTTGGCGTCGAACTCGAAATCGAGCCACGAGCCGCGATACGGGATGACGCGGGCGGCGAACAGGTACTTGCCCGACGAATGGGTCTTGCCCTTGTCGTGATCGAAGAACACGCCGGGCGAGCGATGCATCTGGGAGACGATGACGCGTTCGGTGCCGTTGATGATGAAGGTGCCGTTCTTCGTCATCAGGGGCATGTCGCCCATGTAGACGTCCTGCTCCTTGATGTCGCGGATGGAGCGCGCCTTGGTCTCTTCGTCGATGTCCCAGACCACCAAGCGCAGCGTCACACGCAACGGCGCAGCATAGGTGATGCCGCGCTGCTGGCATTCTTCGACGTCGTATTTCGGCTCTTCGAGGTCGTAACGGACGAATTCGAGCCGCGCGCGATCGGAGAAGTCGCGCACCGGGAAGACCGACCGGAAGACCTCTTGCAGGCCGACGCCCGCCCGGTTCTCGGCCGTCACACCCATTTGCAGGAAGTGATCGTAGGAGCTTTTCTGCACCTCGATCAGATTGGGCATCGGCGCAACCTCGGGGATGCGTCCGAAACTCCTGCGGATGCGTTTGCGGCCGGTGAACGACTTAGCCATGGATGCTCCTCGTCAACGCGTCGGGACTGGGCGGCGCCCGACGCGGCAGTTCTTGCGACCAGACCTTAGGTCTGACGTCCCGACACCCGACTCCCGTTAGCGGGACACTGCGAAATCATATTTCGCAAATGGACAAGCGCCGACGAGCGCGAACGTTCCCGCGCCCCGGCACTGCTACCGGCAGGAAGATTGGACATGTGCGCTATATATCGTCCTATCTTCCGCGCCGGTCAAGCCCTTCCGGCCTATTTCACCTCGACGGTGGCGCCGGCGTCCTCGAGCTGCTTCTTGATTTTCGCAGCCTCGTCCTTGTTGACGCCATCCTTCACGGTCTTGGGCGCGCCTTCGACCAGATCCTTGGCTTCCTTCAGGCCGAGACTCGTGATCGCGCGTACCTCTTTGATGACGTTGATCTTCTTCTCGCCGGCATTGGTCAGGACGACGGTGAATTCCGTCTTCTCGGCCGCGGCGGCGGCGCCCGGCGCCCCACCAGCAGCGCCCGCGACAGCGGCGACGGCGATCGGCGCGGCCGCCGAGACGCCCCACTTCTCTTCGAGCTTCTTGGCGAGCTCGGCTGCTTCCAGCACCGAGAGCTTCGAGAGCTCTTCGACGATCGTATCGAGATTAGCCATAGGTCCTTACTCCTGGGATGAACGGGTTGATGGATGGGTTTGCTGAATTCAGGCGGCCTTGCCGCTTCGGGCGTGCGCCGCGACGACGCGCGCCAGTTGCCCGGCCGGGGCCTGCAGCACGCCGGCGATCTTGGTCGCAGGCGCCTGGAGCAGGCCGACGATCTTGCCACGCAGCTGATCGAGCGACGGCAGCGAGGCCAGCGCCTTGATGGCGGCGATGTCGAGCGCGCGGTCGCCGAGCGCGCCGGCGACCAGCTTCAGCTTGTCGTTCTTCTCGGCATAAGCGACGGCGACCTTGGCGGCCGCGACCGGATCGCGCGAAAACGCGATCGCCGACGGGCCTTTGAACAGCGCCTTCAGGCCGACGAACGGCGTGCCTTCGAGCGAGCGCTGCGCCAGCTTGTTCTTGGTGACACGGAAATTGGCGCCGGCGGCGCGCATCTGGCGGCGCAGATCGGTCACTTCCTCGACCGTCATGCCGGTCTGGTGGGTGAGCACCACGACCTGCGTATCGGCGAGCGCGGTGTGCAGCGAATCAATCAGCTGCTTCTTCTTGGCCCGGTCCACGGGACATCTCCGACCGTTTGATCCGCCAAAGCCACCGGCTCCGACGGATCGGTTGCACAAAGGCGCGCGGGACCCCGGCGAGGGATCCTTCGCACCCGGATGGACCTGTCCCAGAAGCACGGCCGGCGGCGACGCCGCGGCCTCACTCCCGTCTCATGCCGGCGGACTCGCTAGAGCCCCTTAAGCCCGAAGGCACCCGCAATCTCGGACAGGAAAACGGCCTTTAGGGCCGTTCCCGCCGGGGCCGTAGCCCCGGCAAAGCGTTACAGCGCGACCTTTTACCCGGTCAGCGCGGAAATCTCCAGCTTCACGCCGGGCCCCATGGTCGAGCTCAAGGAGACCTTCTTGATGAAGGCGCCCTTGATGCCCTGGGGCTTGGCGCGATTGACCGCCGAGACGAAGGCCTTGAGGTTGGCCAGCAAGGCCTCTTCCGAGAAGCTCGCCTTGCCGACGCCGGCCTGGATCAGGCTGGCCTTGGCGGTGTTGAACTCGACCTGGCCGCCTTTCACCGCCTTCACTGCCTCGGCGACGTTGGCGCTGACCGTGCCGACCTTGGGATTGGGCATCAGGCCGCGCGGACCCAGCACCTTACCCAGCCGGCCGACAATGCCCATCATGTCGGGCGTCGCGATGCAGCGGTCGAAATCGATCTTGCCGCCCTGGATCTGTTCGGCCAGGTCCTCGGCGCCGACGATGTCGGCGCCCGCCGACTTGGCCTGCGTCGCCTTGTCGCCTTTGGCGAAGACGGCGACGCGCAGGCTCTTGCCGGTGCCGTGCGGCAACACAACGGTGCCGCGGACATTCTGCTCGGCCTTGCGCGGATCGACGTTGAGGTTCATCGCCACTTCGACGGTTTCGTCGAACTTGGCGCTGGCGCGCGACTTGACCAGCTTCACCGCCTCGGCCGGCGGATAGATCTTGGCGCGGTCGACGCCGTCGTTGGCCTTCTTCAGGCGCTTGCTCATGTGCGATGCGCGAGCCATGCGTTACTCCACCACCTCGAGGCCCATGGACCGCGCCGAGCCGACCAGCATGCTGCAGGCGCCCTCGAGATCCTTGGCGTTCATGTCTTTCATCTTCTTCGCCGCGATGTCGCGGATCTGCTTCATCGTCACCTTGCCGACATGGCCCTTGCTGGGCGTGCCCGAGCCCTTCTCGATGCCGGCGGCCTTGAGCAGGAAATAAGAATTCGGCGGCGACTTCATGATGAACGTGAAGCTGCGGTCCTGGTACGCGGTGATGATCACCGGCACCGGCATGCCCGGCTCGAGACCCTGGGTCTGCGCATTGAACGCCTTGCAGAACTCCATGATGTTGAGACCGCGCTGACCCAAGGCCGGTCCGATCGGCGGCGACGGGTTCGCCTTGCCCGCCGGCACTTGCAGCTTGATGAATCCGACAACCTTCTTGGCCATGCGCGTCTCTTTTCGATCCGGTTAGATTTTCTCGACCTGGGTATATTCGAGCTCGACGGGCGTGGCGCGGCCGAAGATCGACACCGCGACCTTGAGCCGGGCTTTCTCTTCATCCACCTCTTCGACGAGTCCGTTGAATGACGTGAACGGGCCGTCGCAGACGCGGACCTGCTCGCCGACCTCGTAGGTGATCGACGGCTTCGGCCGCTCGATGCCTTCCTGCACCTGTTTCATGATGCGGGTGGCTTCGGCCTCGGTGATCGGCGATGGGCGGCCCTTGCCGCCGAGGAAGCCCGTGACCTTGGGTGTGTTCTTGACCAGGTGCCAGCTTTCGTCGGTCAGGTCCATCTTCACCAGGACGTAGCCCGGGAAGAATTTGCGCTCGGCGCTCACCTTGGCGCCGCGCTTGACCTCGACCACTTCTTCGGTCGGCACCAGGACCTCTTCGAATTTCTCGCCGAGGCCCTTTTGCTTCGCTTGTTCCTTGATCGATTCCGCGACCTTCTTCTCGAAGCCGGAATAGACGTGGACCACATACCAGCGCGACGTCATCGTCTCAGCCCCCGAGTCCGAGCAGGTAGCGCACGCCCAGCGCGATGGCCTGATCGACGACGAAAAAGAACAGCGCGACCGCGATCACCATGGCGAAAACCATGGCGGTCGTGACGGCCGTCTCCTTGCGTGTCGGCCAGGTGACGCGGCTCACTTCCTGGCGGACCTGCCGCAGAAATTCCAGCGGGGTGATGCTTGCCATAATAAATGCCGTTGGGAGGTGCCTTATATAACGTCGGGTCCGGCGATTTGGAAGCCTTATCGCCCGGCCGGAGCGCGGATTTCAGCGGCTGGCAGGAGCGGAGGGGCTCGAACCCCCAACCCCCGGTTTTGGAGACCGGTGCTCTACCAATTGAGCTACGCTCCTATTGCCTTATCATCCGCGCGCGGCAAGCCACCACACCAACCCTCGCCGCACGCGTAAGAATAACCTGTCCGGGCGCCTTACTTAATAATTTTGGCGACGACGCCGGCGCCGACGGTGTGGCCGCCTTCGCGGATGGCGAAGCGCAGGCCTTCGTCCATGGCGATGGGGGCGATGAGCTCGACCTCCATCCGGATGTTGTCCCCCGGCATCACCATCTC
>DASYXI010000017.1:0-36892 GCA_035934995.1 Allostellaceae bacterium | reverse complement strand
CCCGTAGGAGTCTGGGCCGTGTCTCAGTCCCAGTGTGGCTGATCATCCTCTCAGACCAGCTACGGATCGTCGCCTTGGTGAGCCGTTACCTCACCAACTAGCTAATCCGACGCGGGCCCCTCCTAGAGCGATAAATCTTTCACCCTCAGGTCGTATGCGGTATTAGCCGAGGTTTCCCTCGGTTATCCCCCACTCCAGGGCAGGTTCCCACGCGTTACTCACCCGTGCGCCACTCCTGTATTGCTACAGGCGTTCGACTTGCATGTGTTAGGCATGCCGCCAGCGTTCGTTCTGAGCCAGGATCAAACTCTCAACTTAGCCTCGCCGGTCTTTCCTTGCGGATCGCCCGGCAAAGTCCTGGCATCGTACGATTTGCATCGGCTCGGAATTGACTTCCTTACTAATGCGCATACGTACGGCACCGAAGGCGCCGCCGCCTGCGCATCCCTTCCTCTTCTCAACGATGTCAAAGACCGAACCCTCCACGTCGAAGGGCCCGCGCCAACGAGCGCGTCTCAATCCAAATCGTCGGCCCGCGATGCCAAACTTCGGCACCGAAGCCGACGAACCACCCGCAGCCCAAACCGCTGCGTGGCGGCATAACCTGGTTCGCGGAGGCCACCCCGTCGGGTGACCGGGCGGCTGATATAGGCTGTTCACTGCGGCTTGTAAAGCCTTTCTGACAGGAAATCGGCGCTTTTCCGGGATTTTCAGCCGTCCCGATTCGGGTTGGGCGGCCTTCACCACGGACCTGGGCTCTCGAGAAAAGTCCGTTGTTTCAGTAACTTAAGAAGTGCGCCTAGAGCAGGCCGAGTGCGCGCAGCTCCTTGGCCAGCTTAGACGGCAGGTGTTCGCCTGAATCGACGCCGGCCGGCCGGTCCTTCGGCGCATCCGTGGCCGTCAGATACCGCCAGCCCTGGAACGGACGGCACGGCCGCGGCATCACCGGCACCAGCTGCATCGCGTATTCGATGGCGACGCGTTTCTCGCCATCCTTGCTGACGATCGGCGTGAACGATTTGAGCCGCTGGCGCACCGCGATTTGGCGCTTGATCACCCAATAGATCGAGCCGCCGTCGAGCAATTCTTCGACGCGCTTCGGCATGTTGCGCGTGAAGAACACCGACTTGCCGCGTTGCTGGCGCCGCAGCTTCTGCAATTTCCGGAGCTCGGCGAGATCGGCGACGCCGACCGCCATCTTGATGAGATGCAACGCCATCACGCAGCTTTCGTAGCGAGCGCCTTGGCGCATTTCGACGCCGGCTCGCGGCCGAGCGCATCGGAGATGAAACGGCCGGCGGCGGCGAGCTTCGCGAGATCGATGCCGTGTTCGATGCGCAATCCGTCGAGCATGTAAACCACGTCCTCGCTAGCGACATTGCCGGCGGCGCCCGGCGCATAGGGACAGCCGCCAAGGCCGGCGACCGAACTGTCGACCGTGGCGACGCCGTTTTCAAGCACGGCCAGAATATTCGCCAACGCCTGCCCATAGGTGTCGTGACAATGGATGGCCAACTTTTCGCGCGGCACGCGATGCGCCACGGCATCGATCATCGCAACGACGCGGGCGGGCGTGCCGCTGCCGATGGTGTCGCCCAGCGAGATTTCATAACAGCCGAGCGTCAGCAGCCGCGCCGCGACATCGGCCACCGCTTCCGGCGCCACCGCGCCTTCATACGGACAATCGACGACGCACGAGATATAGCCGCGCACGCGAACGCCCGCCGCTTTTGCTGCGTCCATCACCGGCAAAAAGCGGTCGATGCTTTCGGCGATCGAGCAGTTGATGTTGCGGCGGGAGAACGTCTCGGATGCGGCGGCGAAGATCGCCACTTCGTCGGCCTTCGCCGCGCGGGCCGCCTCGAAGCCCTGCAAGTTCGGCACCAACACCTGATAGGCGACGCCCGCCCGGCGTTTCAGCGCCTGCATCACCGCCGCGGTATCGGCCATTTGCGGCACCCATTTGGGCGAGACGAAGCTGCCGGCCTCGATGATCTTGAGCCCGGCACCGGCGAGGCGCTCGATCAGCGCAACCTTGGTCGCCGTCGGCACCGTCTTGGCCTCGTTCTGCAGCCCGTCGCGCGGCCCGACTTCGACCACCCGCACCGCCTTCGGCACCTGCATCACCGCGCCTCCTTCCCGCCGCCGAGCACCAACAGCTCCGCACCTTCGGCGACCGGATCGCCGGCCGCATAATGGATATCGGCGACCACACCGTCGCCCGGCGCGGTGATCGCATGCTCCATCTTCATGGCTTCGAGCACCAGCAGGATTTGGCCGCGGGTCACGCGCGCGCCTTTGGTGACATGCACGGCGGCGATCTTACCCGGCATCGGTGCGACGACGCGGCCGGCCACCGTTGCCGCCGCGGTCCGGCGCGTGGATTCATCGGCCAGACCGAGCCGCCACGTGCCGTCATCCAGCGCGATCTGTGCGCCGTGCTCGTCCCAAGCGACGCTGGCTTCGGTGCGGCGGCCATCAAGCTCGACTGCGAGGTCGCCGGCCTCGAGCACCCAAGCCAATGCCGGCAGCCGGCGGCGGCCGAATTCGAGGTTCAGCCCGTCCGGCGTGAAATGCAGACGGATGCGCCGTTTCGTACCGCGATCGTCGAAGGCAAAGTCGGTCGCACGCTCGTCGCCGATCTGCCAACCGTCGCGCAACCGCCAGGGCGAAAAACGGTCGGCGCCGGGTTTCGGCCGCCGGGTCACGACGCGCGACAAGACCGCGGCGCCGAGCGCGATATCGGGCGCGGGATCGCGCGGTGCCAATCGGTCGAGATTGCGGCCGATGAAGGCCGTGTCGATGGCGCCGCGGCGGAAGGCCGGCTGCGCCAGCAGCCGCAGCAGAAAATCGCGATTGCTGATGACGCCGAGCACGCGGGTCTGGCGCAGCGCCGCGCGCAAGCGCTCGCGCGCCGTTCGGCGATCGGCGCCGGACGCGACCAGCTTCGCCAGCATCGGATCGTAGAATTCGGTCACCGCATCGCCTTGCCGCAGGCCGGTTTCGATCCGCAGATCGGTGTCGAGCAGCGGGAAATGGAAACGCGTCAACCGGCCGGTCGACGGCAGAAAGTCGCGTGCCGGATCCTCGGCATAAAGCCGTGCCTCGATGGCGTGACCGCGGGCGCGAATGCCCGGCTGCTTCAGCGGCAGCTTCTCGCCGGCGGCGACACGTAGCTGCCATTCGACCAAGTCGAGGCCGGTGATCATCTCGGTCACCGCATGCTCGACCTGGAGCCGCGTATTCATCTCGATGAAATAGAATTTGCCGCGTTCGACGATGAACTCGACCGTGCCGGCATTCTGGTATTTGACCGCACGCGCGATCTTGAGCGCCGCGTCATAAAGCTGGCGCAACAATGCCGGAGGCAGGCCTGACGCCGGCGCCTCTTCGATCACCTTCTGGTAGCGCCGCTGCGCCGAGCAGTCGCGCGCATAGAGGTGCACCAAATTGCCGAACCGGTCGCCGAAGACTTGCACTTCGACATGGCGCGGCGCGCGCAGATATTTTTCCAGCATCAGCCGGCCGTCGCCAAACGCGGCGGTCGCCTCGCGGCGGGCGCTTTCGAGCGCGGCGCCGAGCTCATTCGGCCGTTCGACGACGCGCGCGCCGCGACCGCCGCCGCCCGCCACCGCCTTGACCAGCAGCGGATAACCGATGTGCGCCGCCTCGGTGGCGAAGATCGCGGCGTGCTGACGCTCACCGCGATAGCCGGGCACGACCGGCACGCCGGCTTTCTCGGCCAGCGCCTTGGCGGCCGCCTTGTCGCCCATTGTGTGGATTGCCTTCGCCGGCGGCCCGACGAAGATGCGACCGGCCTTGACGCAAGCGGTCGCGAATGCCGCGTTCTCCGACAAAAAACCGTAACCGGGATGGATCGCATCGGCGCCGCTGCGCCGCGCCGCGGTCAAGATCGCTTGTGCATTGAGATAGCTTTCGCGTGCTGGCGCCGGACCGATCTCATACGCCTCATCGGCGAGCGCGACCGCCAGCGAGCGGCTGTCGGCGGCGGAATAGACTGCGACGGTCTTGATGCCGAGCCGCCGCGCCGTTCGAATGACGCGGCAAGCGATTTCGCCACGGTTGGCGATGAGGAGTTTTTTGAACACGCTAGGTCCGGAAACGCGGTTTGCGTTTCTCGAGAAACGCGGCGAGGCCTTCGCGGCCTTCCGGCGCG
Organism: Allostellaceae bacterium; assembly: GCA_035934995.1. Classification (GTDB taxonomy): domain Bacteria; phylum Pseudomonadota; class Alphaproteobacteria; order ATCC43930; family CGMCC-115725; genus REEB95. The sequence continues at coordinate 32,715 of DASYXI010000017.1, read as the reverse complement.
GCGCGTGCCTCGGCGATGGCATCGGCGGTGCGCGCCATGACCGCCGGCGTGATCGGCTTGCCGGCGACCGCGGCGATCATGCGCTTGGCCTTCGCCTGGGCGCCGGGCGCGCCCTGCAGCAGCGCGTCGACGATGGCGCCGACAGCGGCATCGAGCTCGGCCAGCGGCGCGATTTTGTGCACCAGGCCGATGCGCAACGCCTCGTCGGCGCCGAAGGCTTCGCCGGTCAGATTGAACCGCCGCGCCTGGCGCGCGCCGATGGTCGCCGTCACATAAGGCGCAATCGTCGCCGGCAGCAGGCCGAGCCGCACTTCGGAGGTCGCGAAGGTCGCCTCGGCCGCGGCAACGGCGACGTCGCAGGCGCAGACCAAACCGATCGCGCCGGCATAGGCCGCGCCGTTGACCCGCGCCACCGTCGGCTTCGGCAAGGTATCGAGGCGGCGCAACATGCGCGCGAGGCCCATCGCGTCGGCGCGGTTCTCGCGCTTGCTGTAGCCCGCCATGCGGCGCATCCAGTTGATGTCGGCGCCGGCGGAAAACGCCGAACCCGCGCCGGTCAGAACGACGACGCGCACGGCCGGATCGCGGGCGAGATCGGCAAAGAGCCGGTCGAGCGCGCGGATCAGCGCGTCGTCGAACGCGTTGCGCCGCTCCGGCCGGTTGAGCGTGACCGTAGTAACGCCGCGCGCGTCCCGCGAAACCAGCACCGCGTCCATGTCACATCCGGAAGACGCCGAAGCGCGTCGGCTCGATGGGCGCATTGAGGCTGGCCGAGATCGACATCGCCAGCACGCGGCGCGTGTCCTGCGGGTCGATGATGCCATCGTCCCACAACCGGGCGCTGGCGTAATAGGGATGGCCCTGGGTTTCGTACTGCTTGCGGATCGCCGCCTTGAAGCGGTTCTCCTGCGCTTTGGGCCAGGATTTGCCGCGCGTGCCGTCGCGCCGCACGGTCGCCAGCACGTTGGCGGCCTGCTCGCCGCCCATCACCGAGATGCGCGCATTGGGCCACGTCCACAGGAAGCGCGGGCCATAGGCGCGGCCGCACATGGCGTAATTGCCGGCGCCGAAGCTGCCGCCGACGATCACCGTGAATTTCGGCACATTGGCACAGGCGACCGCGGTGACCATCTTGGCGCCGTCCTTGGCGATGCCGCCGGCCTCGTATTTCTTGCCGACCATGAAGCCGGTGATGTTCTGAAGGAAGACGAGCGGAATGCCGCGTTGCGCGCACAGCTCGATGAAATGCGCGCCCTTGAGCGCGCTCTCGGAGAACAGGATGCCGTTGTTGGCGACGATACCGATGGGATAGCCCCAAAGCCGCGCGAAGCCGGTCACCAGCGTCTCGCCGTAACGCGGCTTGAATTCGTCAAGCTCGCTGCCGTCGACCAGGCGCGCGATCAGCTCGCGCACGTCATAGGGCTTGCGCGGATCGGCGGGCACGACGCCGTAGAGTTCTTCCGGCGCGTAGAGCGGCTCGCGCGGCTCCGTGACGTCGAGCTGGCTGGGCTTGAGGCGGTTGAGATTGCCGACGCTGCGGCGCAGGAGAGCCAACGCCTCGGCATCGTCGGCGGCGATCTGGTCGGCGACGCCGGAGACGCGGGCGTGCACGTCGGCACCGCCAAGCTCCTCGGCCGAGACCGCCTCGCCGGTCGCCGCCTTCACCAGCGGCGGGCCGCCGAGAAAGATCGTGCCGGTGCCCTTGACGATGATGCTTTCGTCGGCCATCGCCGGCACATAGGCGCCGCCCGCGGTGCACGAACCCATCACGGCCGCGAGCTGCGGCACCCCGGCGGCCGACAACGTCGCCTGGTTGCAGAAGATGCGGCCGAAATGGTCGCGATCGGGGAAGACCTCGTCCTGCGCCGGCAGGAAGGCGCCGCCGCTGTCGACGAGATATAGGCATGGCAGGCCGTTTTCGCGCGCGATGTCCTGGGCGCGCAGATGCTTCTTCACGGTGATCGGATAATAGGTACCGCCCTTGACCGTCGCGTCGTTGGCGACGATGACGCATTCGCGGCCCATCACCGGGCCGATGCCGGTGACGATGCCGCCGGCCGGAACGTCGTCGCCGTAGAGCTCGTAACCCGCGAAGGCGGAGAATTCGAGAAACGGCGCGCCGGGATCGAGCAGGCGGCGGATGCGCTCGCGCGCCAAGAGCTTGCCGCGCTTCACGTGTTTGTCGCGCGCGTCCTTGCCGCCGCCTTCGCTAATTGCCTTGAGCTTCTTGTCGAGATCGGTGACCAGCGCGCACGCCGCTTTGGCATTGGCGCGGAAATCGGCGGCGCGCGGATCGAGCGCGGTCTTGAGCACGGCCATCACGCGGTCTCCTCGAACAGTTCGCGTCCGATCAGCATGCGCCGGATTTCCGACGTGCCGGCGCCGATCTCGTAGAGCTTGGCGTCGCGCAGCAGACGCCCGGTCGGAAACTCGTTGATGTAGCCGTTGCCGCCGAGCGCCTGGATCGCCTGAAGCGCCATCTGGGTGGCGCGTTCGGCGGCATAGAGGATGGCGCCGGCGGCGTCCTTGCGCGTGGTCTGGCCACGGTCGCAGGCGCGCGCGACGGCATAGACATAAGCGCGGGCGGCGTTGAGCTCGGTGTACATGTCGGCAAGCTTGCCCTGCATTAGCTGAAACTCGCCGATCGCCTTACCGAATTGCTTGCGATCGTGGAGATAGGGGATCACCGCGTCGAGGCACGCCTGCATGATGCCGAGCGGGCCGCCCGCCAGCACCACGCGCTCGTAATCGAGCCCGCTCATCAGCACGCGGACGCCCTCGTTGGGCTGACCCACGACGTTTTCCGCAGGCACCGCGCAATCGTCGAACACCAGCTCGGCGGTCGGCGAGCCGCGCATGCCGAGCTTGTCGAGCTTCTGCGCGACGCGGAATCCCTTCATGCCCTTTTCGACCAGGAAGGCGGTGATGCCGCGCGGCCCGGCCGTAGGATCGGTCTTGGCGTAAACGACCAGCGTGTCGGCATCGCTGCCGTTGGTGATCCACATCTTGCTGCCGTTGAGCACGTAGCGATCGCCTTTCTTCTCGGCGCGCATCGCCAGGGCGACGACGTCCGAGCCGGCGCCGGTTTCGCTCATCGCCAAGGCGCCGACATGCTCGCCGGAAATCAGCTTGGGCAGGTATTTGCGCTTCTGCGCCGCCGTGCCGTTGCGGCGGATCTGGTTCACGCACAAGTTGGAATGGGCGCCGTAGCTCAAGCCCACCGAAGCCGAGCCGCGGCTCACTTCCTCCATCGCCACGACATGCGCGACATAGCCCATGCCGGCGCCGCCGAATTCCTCTTCGACGGTGATGCCGTGCAGGCCGAGCTTGCCCATCTTGGGCCAGAGCTGACGCGGAAAGACGTCGGTGCGGTCGATCTCGGCGGCCAGGGGCGCGATCTCGGCGGCGGCAAAGTTGCGCACGCTGTCGCGCAGCATCCCGATCTCGGAACCCAGATCGAAATCGAACGCCGGACCGCGGTTCCGCGCCATGGGCCCTCCCCTGAACGGCAGTTTAACGGGGCATTACATCGCTGCAAGGACGCCCGCACTCAGGGATGGGCGCCCGGCGGTGTCCGTACAACGTCACGACTGGCAACCTTTCCCCCAAGGAGTATTCACCATGACATCCCATCGTCTTTCCCTGCCCGCTTTTGCCTTGCTTGTCGGCCTGGGTGGCCTGACCGCGGCCGCCCCAGCCTTCGCCCAAACCGCCGCGCCGGCGCCCGGCACGGCGACTCCGGCACCCGCCGCAACACCGCCGATGCACGAACATCACCGCAGCGCCGAGCAGTTCGTCGCCGGCCGAATCGCCTTCCTCAAGGCCGAGCTCAAGATCACGCCGCAACAGGAAGCGCAGTGGAGCAAGGTCGCCGAGGCAATGCGCGTCAACGCCAAGGCGATCGACGCCGCACGGGCGCAAAAGGTCGAAGGGCCGCAGACCGCGGTCCAGGCGCTCGAAGGGCGCAGTCGCTTCGCCGAAACCATGGCGAAGAACACCGAGCGCATGCTGACGGCGTTCCGGCCGCTCTACCAGAACCTGTCGCCCGACCAGCAGAAGATGGCGGACGAGATCCTGGCGGGGCATTTCCACCACCATCACGCGTTCAACTGAGCGACGGCGCGTGACGATCGGCCGGCCACGTTTCCCCCGCGTGGCCGGCCCCATCGCGCGCTAGGATCGCGCTGCGAAATACGCCTTCATCGGCTCGAAATAACTGCGCTGCCAGCCGCCATCGCGGTAACTGGTGTGGCCGTCAGGCACGTTGCGGTGGTTGACGGTCACCCGCGTTGCGTTACCGACCGGCTCAAGCAGCACTTCGATCTCGGAATCCGGATCGGCGGCCGTGAATTTCTTGGTACGCCACGATTGGACGATGCGCTTGCCCGGTTCGAGCGCCAGGTTGCGGCCGATGATGTAGCCGTTCCAGACCGTGAACGCGCCGCCGACGGTGGCGGAACAGGTCGCCGGCTTGCCGCCGGTCATGCCTTCATGGCCCTTGCTGTCGAGCCAGGCGTCGTAGATCGCCCGCGGCGACGCCGGAATGACGTCAGAGACGCTGAAAGCCAAGCTCATGCTGGTCTCCCGCGGAGACCTGCGCATCATACACCGCAACCGCCGTCATGTTCACCAAGCCGCGCACCGTCACCGCCGGCGTCACGATATGCGCGGGCTTCCGAACCCCGAGCAGGATGGGGCCGATATTGAGCCCGTCGCCCAGCACCTTGAGCAGGTTGAAGGCGATATTGGCAGCATCGAGATTGGGCATGATCAGCAGATTGGCGGCGCCCTTGAGGCGCGAGTTCGGAAAAATGCGGTGGCGGATATCCTCGACGATGGCGACATCGCCGTTCATCTCGCCTTCGACTTCGAGGTCGGGCGCGCGCTTGAGCAGCAGCTCCATCGCCTGGCGCATCTTGCGCGCGCCGGGTGTGTCCGAACCGCCGAAGTTCGAATGTGACAGCAACGCGACCTTGGGCTCGACGCCGAAATGGCGCACGGCCTCCGCGGCGCGCAACGTCATCTCGGCGACCTGCTCGGCCGTCGGATCATCGACGACATAGGTGTCGCAGAGGAAGAACGTGCCCTTGGGCGTGATCAGCCCGGTCAACGCCGCCGGCGCGGCGGCGCCCGGCACGAGCCCGACGATATCGAGCACGTGGCGCAAATGACGGTCGTAAGGACCGACCGAGCCGCAGATCATGGCGTCGGCCTCGCCACGGCGCAGCATCAGTGACGCAATCACCGACGTGCGTGTCCGCACCAGATAGCGGGCGAAGTCCGGCGAGATGCCTTTGCGCTCCATCAACTTGTGATAGAGCGACCAGTACTCGTTGTAACGCGGGTCGCTGGTCGGATCGACCAGCTCGACATCCTGGCCGAGCTTGATACGCAGATTAAGGCGCTCGATGCGCTTTTGCGCGACATCGCGCCGGGCGATGATGATCGGCCGCGCCAGACCGTTGTCGACCACTTGTTGCACCGCGCGCAGCACGCGTTCGTCTTCGCCCTCGCCGTAGACGACGCGTTTCGGATCCTTGCGCGCATGCTCGAAGATCGGCCGCATCAGCAGGCCGGAGCGGAAAACGAACTCGTTGAGGCGGTCGCGATAGGCCGCGAAATCGGTAATGGGGCGCGTGGCGACGCCCGAATCCATCGCCGCCTTGGCGACGGCGGGCGCGATCTCGACGATCAGGCGCGGATCGAACGGCTTCGGAATGATGTAATCGCGGCCAAAGGTCAGGATGGTCTCGCCGTAAGCCGCGGTGACGATGTCCGACGGCTCCGCCAACGCCAGATCGGCCAGCGCGTTGACGGCCGCCAGCTTCATCGCCTCGTTGATGCCGGTCGCGCCGACGTCGAGCGCGCCGCGGAAGATGAATGGAAAACACAGGACGTTATTGACCTGATTCGGATAGTCGGTGCGGCCGGTGGCAATGATCGCGTCGGGCCGCACCGCCAGCGCCGTCTCGGGCGAAATCTCGGGCACCGGATTGGCGAGCGCCAGGATCAGCGGCTTCGACGCCATCGCCTTGATCATGTCGGCGCTCAGCACATCGGGCGCCGACAGGCCGAGGAAAATGTCCGCGCCGCCGATCACGTCGGCGAGCTTGCGCGCCTTGGTGTCCTTGGCGTAGCGCGCCTTACGCGGGTCCATCTCCTCCTTGCGGCCTTTGTAGACGACGCCGTGAACGTCGGTGACGACGATGTTCGCGATCGGCAGGCCCATGTCGACCAGCAGGTCGAGGCAGGCCAGCGCGGCGGCACCGGCGCCCGACGCGACCAGCTTCACCTGATCGAGCGACTTGCCGACGAGCTTGAGGCCGTTGCGCACGGCGGCGCCGACGATGATCGCGGTGCCGTGCTGGTCGTCGTGGAAGACCGGAATCTTGAGCCGTTGCCGCAGCTTTTCCTCGACGACGAAACATTCCGGCGCCTTGATGTCCTCGAGATTGATGCCGCCGAACGTCGGTTCGAGCGCGGCGATCACGTCGACGAGCTTGTCTGGATCGCGCTCGTTGATCTCGATGTCGAAGACGTCGATGCCGGCAAATTTCTTGAACAGCACCGCCTTGCCTTCCATTACCGGCTTGGCGGCGAGCGGACCGATCGTACCCAAGCCCAAGACCGCCGTGCCGTTGGTGATGACGGCGACCAGATTGGCGCGCGCGGTCAGGCTCGACGCCTCGCCCGGGTCGACGACGATCGCCATGCACGCGGCGGCGACGCCCGGCGAATAGGCGAGCGACAGATCGTTCTGCGTCGATAGCGGCTTGGTCGCGACGATGGCGATTTTGCCGGGCGTCGGGTGACGATGATATTCGAGCGCCCCGTCGCGCAATTGATCGGCCATCGTCACTCCTCAGGATGCCGAACGGATCGTGTCCCGGCCTTTTGGCCGAGTGTCAGTCCGTTGGCGGGACGGGAATGGTGCGGTCGAGAAGACTCGAACTTCCAAGGGGTTTCCCCCACTAGCACCTCAAGCTAGCGCGTCTACCAATTCCGCCACGACCGCGATAGGATTCGGCAAATGCCGCTGATGGCGCGGCTGATTACCAAATCCCCATGAGCATAGCAAGCGCGGCCCCCCAAACGGAAGCCATCGAATGGCGCAAGAACACGAAGCCGGTCCCTTATGACGAGGCCGTCAGCGTCATGGAGGCGCGCGTGCGCGAAATCCGCGCCGGCACGGCACCCGAGCTGGTCTGGCTGCTCGAGCATTCGGCCCTTTACACCGCCGGCACCAGCGCCCGCGACGACGACCTGGTAGACCCCCTGCTCCCGGTTCATCACACCGGCCGCGGCGGCCAATGGACCTATCACGGGCCGGGCCAGCGCATTGCCTATGTCATGCTCGATCTCAATCGCCGCGGCGGCGATCTGCGCGCCTTCGTGCGGGGTTTGGAGGACTGGGTGATCCGGACGCTGGCCGGCTTCGGTGTGAGCGGCGAACGCCGCAGCGGCCGGATCGGCATCTGGGTCGCCGACAAAAACGGCGCCGAGAGCAAGATCGCGGCGATCGGCGTGCGCGTGCGGCGTAGCGTGAGCTATCACGGCCTGTCGCTCAACGTCGCGCCGAACCTCGACCATTACCAGGGTATCGTGCCGTGCGGCGTGCGCGAGCATGGCGTTACGTCATTGGCGAAGCTCGGCATCCGTCCGCGCATGGCCGAAGTCGACGCGGCGCTCAAGGCCAACTTCGCGGCGGCATTTCCCTGAACTATGATCGCATCGAACCGGAGGGCTCTAATCCGATGATGTGCACACGACGGCGGATCATTGCCGGACTTGGCGGCGGTGTCGTGCTGGCGACGCGGCCCGCGTTCGCGCAGCTTGGCGTGCTGGGCGCGCCGGTGACGCTGGTCAATCGCGCGCTTGAGGACCGCAGCGCCGCCGACATCGCGAAGGACAACGAGATCGTCATCAAGGTCAACGCCGTGATGGCCGAGGACAAGACCATCAAGGCGTCGACCGAAATCTATGAACAGCGCCTGCTCGTCACCGGCCTGTTCGACGACCAGCCGACCTACGACAAATTCGAGCACAGCGTGCGCGGCGTCGCGGGCGTCAAGCAGCTTTACTGGCACGTCGTTTACATGAGCGACGCCGACCAGAAGGCGAACAAGAACGGGATCATCTCGTGGGGACGCGCGCTGGAGATCAATTCCAAGACCGAAGCCAAACTGGCGGTGGCCAAAGGGGTCGACCACCTCAATTACCGGCTGGCGACCGACGCTTTCGCGACGCTCTATGTTCTCGGCCGAGCGCTGTCGGCGAGCGAACGCCAGCTGGTCCTTGCGGACCTGAAGGCGATTTCCGGCGTGCGGCAGGTAGTCGACGACATCGAAGTGCGGCCGAGAACAAAATGAATCGCTGGCTGCCTGCCATCTTGTTCGTCGGTCTTGTCGCGGCACTGCCGGCGGCGGCGCAACAGCCCATCGCCAGCCGCCCGCCGACGTCGCGCGCCGAAATCCACCTGACGTTCGCGCCGATCGTGAAAGAGGCGGCGCCGGCGGTGGTCAACGTTTATTCCCGCCGCGTGGTGCAGACGCGCACGCCGATCTTCAACGACGCGCTGATGCGGCGATTCTTCGGTAATGCCTTCCCACTCACCATGCCACGTCAACGCGTGCTCAACTCGCTCGGCTCCGGCGTGATCCTCGACCCGTCGGGCTTGATCGTGACCAACGATCACGTGATCAAGGACGCGCAAGAAATTTCCGTGGTGCTAAGCGACCGGCGCGAATTCCCGGCCAAGATCCTGCTGGCGGACGAACACTTGGACCTGGCGGTGCTCAAGATCGATGTGCCGGGCGAGAAGCTGCCGGTGCTGCCCATTGGCAATAGCGACAAGCTCGAAGTCGGCGATCTCGTACTGGCGATCGGTAATCCGTTCGGCGTCGGCCAGACCGTGACCAGCGGCATCGTCTCGGGCCTCGCGCGCACCGGAACCGGCATCAACGAATTCGGCTCCTTCATTCAGACCGACGCGCCCATCAATCCGGGCAATTCCGGCGGTGCGCTGGTCGATATGGATGGCGCGTTGATCGGCATCAATACCGCGATCTTCTCGGAATCCGGCGGCTCGGTCGGCATCGGCTTCGCCATTCCGACCGGTTTGGTGCGGTCGGTGCTCTACGCGGTGCAGCACGGCGAGCATAACGTGCAGCAGCCGTGGCTCGGGCTCGCAGGCAAAGGCGTCAACGCCGACGAGGCGACCAAGCTCGGCCTGCCGCGCCCTGGCGGCGTCCTGGTCGACACCGCGACCGCCGGCGGTCCGGCGGCGAAGGCCGGCATCGGCGCCGGCGACGTCGTGCTCGCGGTCGACGGCCATGAGATCGAAGACCCCGAGGCGCTGCGCTTCCGATTGGCGACTCATCACGTCGGCAGCAGCGCCGAGTTTTCGGTTTGGCACGACGGCCATACGCGCACCGTGACCGTGGCGTTGATCGCACCGCCCGAGCAGCCGCCGCGCGACATCACGCTGCTTGAAGGCCGCGAGCCGCTGGCTGGCGCATCGGTCGGCAATCTCAACCCGGCCTTCAACGACGAGCTGAACCTGCCGCAAACCCGGCGCGGCGTGGTGATCGCGGCGGTGACGCCGGGCAGCACGGCGGCACAACTGGGCCTGCACCGCGGCGACATCCTGGCGAGCCTCGACCGCCACGCGATCGACACCGTGGCGCAACTGCGCGACCTGCTTGCCAACAGCGGGCCGCCTTGGGCCCTGGTCATCGCCCGCGGCAACAAGAAGTTCTCGCTCGTCGTGCGATGAGCCTTTTCGAGCAGCAGGCTCCGCGCCCGCTGGCCGATCGGCTCCGGCCGAAAACGCTCGCCGAAATCGTCGGCCAGGATCACCTGCTTGCCCCCGATGCGCCGCTCGGCCGCATGGTCGCCGCGCGACGGCTGGCGTCGATGATCCTGTGGGGGCCACCGGGCTGCGGCAAGACGACGGTCGCGCGTATCCTCGCCGACGCGACCGACATGCATTTTGAGCCTTTATCGGCCGTGTTTTCGGGCGTCGCCGATTTGCGCAAGGTGTTCGATGCGGCGAAACAGCGCCGCGGCGCCGGCCAAGGCACGCTGCTTTTTGTCGATGAGATTCATCGCTTCAATCGCGCGCAACAGGATGGTTTCCTGCCTTATGTCGAGACCGGCACGGTGACATTGATCGGTGCGACGACCGAGAATCCGTCATTCGAGCTCAATGGCGCGCTGCTGTCGCGGTGTCAGGTCTTCGTGCTGCGGCGCCTCGACGATGCCGCACTCGAAACCCTGCTCGCCCGCGCCGAAACCGCGCTCGGCCGCAAGCTTCCCGTGGACACAGCCGCACGCCAGGCGCTCAAGGCAATGGCCGACGGCGATGGACGCTACGCCCTCAACATCGCCGAGGAGATCGCCGCGCTTCCCGAAGGGACGACGCTCGATACCGAAGGCTTGATGGCGGCGGTGCAGCGGCGGGCGCCGCTCTACGACAAGGCGCAGGAAGGGCACTACAACCTGATCAGCGCCTTGCACAAATCGGTGCGTGGCTCGGATGTCGACGCGGCGCTCTATTGGCTGGCGCGCATGCTGGTCGGCGGCGAGCATCCGATCTATATCGCGCGTCGGCTGGTGCGCATGGCGGTCGAAGACATTGGCATGGCCGAGCCCGGCGCGCTGCCGCAGGCGATTGCCGCCTGGGAAGCGTACGACCGGCTCGGCTCGCCCGAAGGCGAGTTGGCGCTGGCGCAGGTGGTGATCTTCCTCGCCACCGCGCCCAAATCGAACGCCGGTTATGTCGCCTTCGGCGCCGCGACCCGCGCCGCGAAGGAGACCGGCTCGCTGATGCCGCCGATGCACGCCGTCAACGCGCCGACGCGCCTGATGCGCGATCTCGGCTACAGCAGCGGCTACGTCTACGATCCGGATACGCCCGAGGGATTTTCCGGCCTCGATTATTTTCCCGAAAGCATGGGCCGCCGCGAATTCTATCGCCCGGTCGAGGCAGGATTCGAGCGCGAAATCCGCAAGCGGCTCGACTATTGGCAGAAGCTGCGCGCAAAAAGCGGCACGGCACCGATTTCGGATCGGCCAAAAAAGTAACGCCGCCGCGAAGGGGGACGCTGTAGCGACCACGTGCCTATAAGGATCAAGAACCGATATTCGCAACTGATTTGGAGTCCAAGCATGCCGAAATCCCGGCTTTTCCGCGCTGTTTTGGCGGTCGCATTGATTCTGGCCATGAGCCCGCTGGCAAGTGCCGCCGAGATCATCGTCAATCTCGCACCGCCGGCGCCCGTCGTCGAAAGCGCGCCGCCGGCACCGGTCGCACCCGGCTATTGGGTGTGGCGTCCGGGCTTCTGGCGCTGGGACGGCAGACAGTATGTCTGGATTCCCGGCCGTTACGTCCATCCGCCTTATTACGGCGCGGTCTGGGTGCCGGGCCATTGGGATGCTCGGCCGCGCGGCTGGGTCTGGGTTCCCGGCCGCTGGCGCCGCGCCTGATTAGCTAGCGGATAGCCAGCCCGCGCCGCTAAATTGCGGCGCATGGGACAGGTGCAATCGATCACGGTCGCCGACGCCGACGCGGAAATCCGTCTCGACCGCTGGTTCAAGCGGCATTTTCCCGACCTATCGCACGGCAAGCTCGAACAGCTGCTGCGCACCGGCCAAATCCGGCTGGATGGAAAACGCGCCGCGGCGCGCGACCGCGTCGCCGCCGGCCAAATCGTCCGCGTACCCCCGCTGCCGGCGGCGAGCCCACGGCCCGCCGTGCAGCGCACCGCCGAGCCGAGCGCGCACGACGCCAAGATGATCCAGGCGCGCGTGCTGCACCGCGACGAGGACGTCATCGTCATCGACAAGCCGCAAGGTTTGGCGGTGCAAGGCGGCACCAAGACCGACCTTCATCTTGACGGTTTGCTCGACGCCCTGCGTTTCGGCGCCGAGGAGCGGCCGTGGCTCGTCCATCGCCTCGACAAGGACACCAGCGGCGTGCTGGTGCTGGCGCGGAGTGCCCGCGCGGCGGCCAAACTCGCCGAAGCCTTTCGCGACAAGGCGGCGCGCAAGATCTATTGGGCCGCGGCGGTCGGCGTACCGAAACCAGAGCACGGCCGCATCGACCAGCGGCTGGCGAAATTGCCGGGCCGGCTCGGCGAACGGGTAGTTCCCGACGAGGACGGCAAACGCGCCGTCACCTATTACCGCACTGTCGCGCACGCCGGCGACCGCCTCGCCTGGATTGCGCTCGAACCGGTGACCGGCCGCACCCACCAGCTGCGCGCACATTGCGCCGCGCTCGGCACGCCGATCCTCGGCGACGGCAAGTACGGCGGCGCGGCAACGCACGTGCCCGGCGTGCCCGGCAACCGGCGCGTCCATCTGCATGCGCGCGCGCTCGCCATTCCGCATCCGGCCGGCGGCACGCTCATCGTCATGGCGCCGTTGCCGCCGCATATGCGCGAGACCTGGGATTTTTTCGGTTTCGAGGACGGTCAGGAGCGCGACGTCTTTGCCGACCTCGCGCCTGAGAAGGCCCGCGGCGACCGATGAAACGGTTCTTCAAGACCGCCACGGTCGGCGAAACGGCCGGCGGCTACACCGTGTTGCTCGACGGCAAGCCGATGCGGACACCGGCCAAGGCGCCCCTCGCGGTGCGCAGTAAAAAACTGGCCGAGGCCATCGCCGCCGAATGGCAGGCGCAAGGCGAGACGATCAAGCCGGCGGCGCTGCCATTGACGCGGCTGGCCGGCATCGCGATCGATCTCGTCGCGCAGCGGCGCGAAGCGGTCGTCGGCGAGATCGTCAAATATGCCGCCACCGACCTCGTCTGCTATCGCGCCGAGACGCCGTCCGAGCTTGCCACCCGCCAGCACCGCGCCTGGCAGCCGCATCTCGACTGGGCGGGAACGCGCTACGCGCCGCTGACGGTGACCGCGGGCATTAGCCCGGTGACGCAGGCGCCGGAATCCCTCGCCGCTTATCATCGTGCCGTTGCCGCCTACGATGATATGACGCTCACGGCGCTGCATCTGGCGACAACGACGCTTGGTTCGCTGGTGCTGGCGCTCGCCCTGATTGAAGGGCGGATCACCGCCGAAGAGGCGTTCGCGGCGGCCGAGCTCGATCAGAGCTTCCAGATCGAGCGCTGGGGCGAGGACGCCGAGGCGATGGCGCGGCGCGGCGCCGTGCGCGACGACATCGGCATCGCCGCCCGTTTCGCCGCGCTTCACCGCGCCGCGTAAACAGGCCAAACTGTCCGCCGGACGCCCAAGGGGAAGCCGATGCGGGACATATTGCGGCGGTTGGAAGAAAAGCGCGAAGCCGCGCGCAAAGGTGGCGGCGACAAACGCATCGCGCAGCAGCATCAGAAGGGCAAACTCACCGCCCGCGAGCGCCTCGACCTGTTGTTCGACCGCGACACGTTCGAGGAATGGGACATGTTCGTCGAGCACCGCTCGACCGATTTCGGCATGGAACAGCAGAAAATCCCGGGCGACGGCGTCGTCACCGGCCACGGCCTGGTCAACGGCCGCCGCGTTTTCGCCTTCAGCCAGGATTTCACGGTGTTCGGCGGCTCGCTGTCCGAGGCGCATGCCGAGAAGATCTGCAAGATCATGGATCAGGCGGTGCGCGTCGGCGCGCCCGTCATCGGGCTCAACGATTCGGGCGGCGCCCGCATCCAGGAAGGCGTCGCCTCGCTCGCCGGCTATGCCGAAGTGTTCCAACGCAACGTGCTCGCCTCGGGCGTGGTGCCGCAGATCTCGGTGGTGATGGGCCCTTGCGCCGGCGGCGCCGTCTATTCGCCGGCGATGACCGACTTCATCTTCATGGTGCGCGACAGCTCGTACATGTTCGTCACCGGGCCCGACGTGCTCAAAACCGTGACGCACGAGAGCGTGACGCACGAGGAGCTCGGCGGCGCGCACACGCATACGACCAAATCGGGCGTCGCCGATCTGGCCTTCGCTACCGACGCCGAGGCGCTGCTGCAGGTGCGCCGGTTCCTCGATTTCCTGCCGCCTTCCAACCGCGAGACGCCGCCGGTGCGGCCGACCAAGGATTCCGCCGATCGAGTGGAGAACTCGCTCGACACGCTGGTGCCGGCCAATCCGAACAAGCCCTACGACATCAAGGAGTTGATCGAGAAGGTCGCCGACGAAGGCGAATTCTTCGAGTTGCAGCCCGACTACGCCAAGAACATCGTCGTCGGTTTCGCGCGTCTCGAGGGCCATCCGGTCGGCATCGTCGCCAATCAGCCGATGGTGCTGGCCGGCTGCCTCGATATCGATTCATCGCGCAAGGCGGCGCGCTTCGTGCGCTTTTGCGATTGCTTCAACCTGCCGATCGTCACCTTTGTCGACGTGCCCGGCTTCCTGCCCGGAACCGCCCAGGAATATGGCGGCATCATCACGCACGGCGCCAAGCTGCTGTTCGCGTTCGCGCAGGCGACGGTGCCGAAGGTGACGCTGATCACGCGCAAGGCTTATGGCGGCGCCTACGACGTGATGAGCTCCAAGCATTTGCGCGGCGACGTCAACTATGCCTGGCCATCGGCGGAAATCGCGGTGATGGGGCCCAAGGGCGCGGTCGAGATCATCTTCCGCGGCGACCACAAAGATGCGAAAAAGCTCGAGCGCCGCGCCGAGGAATACCGCGCGAAATTCGCCAACCCCTTCGTCGCCGGATCGCGCGGCTTCATCGACGACGTGATCATGCCGCATTCAACGCGGCGGCGGCTGTGCCGCTCGCTCGCGATGCTGCGCGGCAAGCAGCTGCAAAACCCGTGGAAGAAGCACGACAACATCCCGCTCTGACGTGCCGCCGTTCAAAAAAATCCTGATCGCCAATCGCGGCGAGATCGCCTGCCGCATCATGCGCACGGCGAAGCGCATGGGCATCGCGACCGTTGCCGTCTACAGCGATGCCGACGCCGACGCGCGCCACGTGCGCGAAGCGGACGAGGCGATCGCCATCGGGCCGGCGCCGTCGGCGCAGAGCTATCTCGACATCAAAAAGATCGTCGCCGCCTGCCGCAAAAGTGGCGCCGAGGCGGTACATCCCGGTTACGGGTTCCTGTCCGAGAACCCGGCGTTGCCGCGCGCCCTGGCCAAGGCGGGAATCACCTTCATCGGTCCCGATCCCGCCGCGATGGCGGCGATGGGCGACAAGATCGCGGCCAAGCGGATCGCGGTCAAAGCCGGCGTGCCGACCGTGCCGGGCGAACTTGGCGTGATCAAGGACGCCAAGGCCGCCATCGCGGTCGCGCGCCGCATCAAATATCCGGTGATGCTCAAGGCGGCGGCCGGCGGCGGCGGCAAGGGCATGCGCGTCGCCACGTCCGACGCCGAACTGACCGAGGCGTTCCAGCGCGCCAGCGGCGAGGCCAAGACCGCGTTCGGCGACGCACGGCTGTTCCTGGAGAAGTTCATCGAAGAGCCGCGCCACATCGAAATCCAGGTGTTGGGCGACCGAAGCGGCAATGTCGTGCACCTGTTCGAGCGCGAATGCTCGATTCAGCGTCGCCACCAGAAGGTGATCGAGGAAGCGCCGAGCCCGTTTCTCGACGCGAAGACGCGCGCGCGCATGGGTGCCGCCGCCGTGGCGCTCGCCAAGGCGGCGAAATACAGCTCGGCCGGCACGGTCGAATTCATCGTCGACAAGAAGCGCAATTTCTATTTCCTCGAGATGAACACGCGGCTTCAGGTCGAGCATCCGGTGACCGAACTCGTCACCGGGCTCGATATGGTTGAATTGATGATCCGCATCGCCGCCGGCGAAAAACTGCCCTTCGCGCAAAAGGACCTGAAGCTCTCGGGCGCGGCGATCGAGGCGCGCGTCTATGCCGAGGATCCGCGCCGTGGCTTCCTGCCCTCCGCCGGACGGCTGGTGCGCTATGCCGAGCCGGCCGGCGACGGCGTCCGCGTCGATGGCGGCGTCTATGAAGGCGCCGAAATCCCGATCTTCTACGATCCGATGATCGCCAAGGTCGTTGCCCATGCGCCGCGGCGCGACACCGCCGTGACGCGCCTCGCCCAGGCGCTCGACGGCTTTGTCGTCGGCGGCATCGCGCACAACGTCGATTTCCTGGCTGCGATCCTGCGCCGTCCGCGATTCCGCGCCGGCACTCTGTCGACCGATTTCATCGCCCGCGAATTTCCGACTGGATTCGATGGCGCCAAGCCCGATCGCGCCGAATCCGAACTGGCCGCGCTGACCGCGGCGGCGGCGCAAACCCTGGCGACGCCCGGTTCGTCGCCGCAGTCGCTCTGCGCGATGATCGGCCGCGACGATTACCCCGTCGTCGCGCGGCGCACAGCCGACGGCGTCTCGCTCACGCATAGGCGCCGTCAGCAACCGCTGCGCACCCCGTGGCAACCGGGTCAGCCGACCATGCAAATTCAGATCGGCAAGATTGCAGCGACGTTCCGGATCGAGCGCCGTGGGCTTCTGTGGCATCTGGCGCGCGGCGGCGCTTCGTTCGAGGCAATGGTGGTGCCATGCCATGCGACGGCGCTGCTGCGCCGCCTGAAACCGAAACCGCCCGCCAAACAATCGCGCCACCTGCTGTCGCCGATGCCGGGACTGCTGGTCTCGGTCGCCGTCAAGGCCGGCGAAGAGGTCAAGGCCGGCGAGCCATTGGCCGTGGTCGAGGCGATGAAGATGGAGAACGTGCTGCGCGCCGAACGCGACGGCCGCGTCGCGCGCATCGCCGCCAAGCCGGGCGACAGTCTGGCCGTCGACCAGCTCATCCTCGAATTCGCATGATTTTGTGACAGCGGCCGGCGTGGACAGCGGCAGTGTCCGTGAATAGATTGCCGCCATGCCCGCTGCCGTGACCGCGTTGCGCCTGTCGATTGTCGGACGCGTCCAGGGCGTGGGCTTTCGCGCCTGGGCCGTCGACGAGGCGGTGCAGCGCGATCTGCGCGGCTGGGTGCGCAATCGCCGTGACGGCAGCGTCGAAGCGCTGATCATCGGTCAACCGGACGCGGTCGCCGCGATGGTGACCGCCTGCCGCCGCGGCCCGCCCATGTCCCATGTCGACGCCGTGCATCAAAACACGGCCGACGACGACGGTTCGGCCGGCTTCTTCGAACGCGCGACCGATTGAGCCATGGCGCGGGGGAACGCAGCGCTTAGCCTGTTGCCGACGCGGCGGCTCGGCCCGCTGTTCTGGGCGTTGTTCGCCGGCGCGATGAACGACAATCTGCTGAAGAACGCCTATGTGATCCTGGTCGCCTATCGCGAGGCGCAATCGGGCCAGGCGACCGAGATCATCGTCACCGTCGCCACGGCGGTTTTCATCTTGCCGTATTTCCTGTTCTCGGCGCTCGCCGGCGAGATCGCCGACAAGTATGAAAAATCGTGGCTGCTGCGGCAGACCAAGCTGGCCGAGATCGGCGTCGTTACGCTGGGCGCGCTGTCGCTGCTCGGCGACAACATCTACTTCCAGCTCGGCGTGCTATTTCTGCTCGGCGTGCAAGCGACGGTCTTCGGACCGGTGAAATACGCAGTGCTGCCGGAGCTGATGCCCGAAAGCGAGCTACTGGCGGCGAACGCCCTGGTCGATGCCGGCACGTTTCTCGCCATCCTGGTCGGCACCATCGTCGGCGGATTGCTGATCCTGGTGCCCGGCGGCCGCTTTGCGACCGGCGGCGCGCTGCTGGCGCTGGCGCTCTTCGGCTATGGGGTGAGCTGGCTCATCCCGGCGACCGGCAAGGCGCTTGGCGCCGTACGTCTGCGCGCCAACATCCTGGCATCGAGCTGGCAGGTCGCCAACCAGGCGCGCGAACGGCCGGAGGTGTGGCGCGCCGTGCTGGGCATCTCGTGGTTCTGGCTGGTCGGCGCCGCGCTGATCTCGCAGTTCCCCAATTACGCCAAGGAATATCTCGGCGCCGACAATCACGTGGTGACGTTGTTCCTGGCGCTCAATTCGATCGGCGTCGGCTGCGGCTCGCTCGCCGCCAACCGTATCCTGCGCGGCGCGATCAGCGCACGGCTGGTGCCGTGGAGCGCGCTGGCGATGGGGATTTTCACCTTCGACCTGTGGCTCGCCAGCCCGGCGCCGCATACCGCGAGCCACTTGACCGGCATCGCCGACTTCCTGGCCACCCCCGGCAACTGGCGGATCGTCGGCGATCTTGTCGGCATCGCGCTGTCGGCCGGAATCTTCGCCGTGCCGCTTTATGCCATCATGCAGGCGCGCAGCGCCGCAAGCGAACGCGCGCGCGTCGTCGCCGGCAACAACATCCTCAATGCGCTGTTCATCGTCGCCGCCGGCGGCGGCTCGGCGCTCATGCTGAAGCTCGGCAGCGGCGTGCCGGCGATCTTTCTGGTGCTGGGCGTGACCAATGCGGCCCTGGCGGCCGCGTTGGCACTCAGGCGGCCGGCGCTTCTTCGGCTTCGGTCTCGCTCGCGCTGACCACCGGGCCCGAATCCTGGCCCTTGGCCGCAACGTCGCGATCGATCAGCTCGATAACGGCCATCGCGGCGGCGTCGCCGTGGCGGAAGCCGGCCTTGAGGATGCGGCAATAGCCGCCGGCGCGCGTCTTGTAGCGCTCGGCCAGCGTCGTCATCACCTTGTCGGCGATCTTGACGTCCTGCAAGGCAGCCAAGACCTGGCGCCGCGCATGCAATCCGCCGCGCTTGCCGAGGGTGATGAGCTTCTCGACGACCGGACGCAGGTCCTTCGCCTTGGGCAGCGTGGTGGTGATCTGCTCGTGCTTCAGCAGCGCATGGGCCATGTTGTCGAACATGGCCTTGCGATGGGCGGACTTGCGGCTGAAGCTGCGGCCGCGGAGACGATGGCGCATGGTCAGTACGGCTCCTCGAGGCGCTTTGCCAGTTCCTCGATGTTCTCGGGCGGCCAGTTCGGGATCTCCATGCCGAGATGGAGCCCCATCTGCGCCAGCACCTCTTTGATCTCGTTCAGCGACTTACGGCCGAAATTCGGCGTCCGCAGCATGTCGGCCTCGGTCTTCTGCACCAGGTCGCCGATATAGACGATGTTGTCGTTCTTGAGGCAGTTGGCCGAACGCACCGAGAGCTCGAGCTCGTCGACCTTGCGCAACAGGTTCTTGTTGAACGGCAGCTCGCTTGGGCGCTCCTCGGCGCTAGCCGCGCGCGGCTCCTCGAAGTTGATGAAGAGCTGAAGCTGGTCCTGCAGGATGCGGGCGGCGAGCGCGACCGAATCCTCGGGCGTCACAGCGCCGTTGGTCTCGATCCGCATCGACAGCTTGTCGTAGTCGGTCACTTGCCCGACGCGGGTGTTCTCGACCTTGTAGCTGACCTTCTTCACCGGGCTGAACAGCGCGTCGACCGGAATGAGGCCGATCGGCGCGTCTTCGGGCCGGTTCTGGCTCGCCGGCACATAGCCCTTGCCGGTTTCGACCGTGAACTCGATCGAGATCTTGGCGCCGCTGTCGAGCGTGCAGATCAGATGGTCAGGGTTCATCAGCTCGATGTCGTGGCCGAGCTCGATCATGCTGGCGCGCACTTCGCCGGGGCCGCCGGCGCGGAGCCGCATACGCTTCGGCCCATCGCCGTGCATGCGCAACGCGATGCCCTTGATGTTGAGCACGATGTCGGTGACATCCTCGAGCACGCCGGGCAGCGACGAGAATTCGTGCAGCACGCCTTCGATCTGGATCGACGTGATGGCCGCACCCTGGAGCGAGGAGAGCAGCACGCGCCGGATCGCGTTGCCAAGAGTGAGTCCGAAGCCGCGCTCGAGAGGTTCGGCGACGACGGTTGCCGCCCGGGCGGGATCGTCGCCCGCCTCGATCGCGAGCTGTTTCGGTTTGATGAGAGCTTGCCAGTTCTTTTGGATCACGAGTCTTTCCTTTGCCTTTGCGGACGAACCGCCTTGGGCCATTGCCTGCGAGCGCGCCGGCGGCCCACCACGGACCGAGGCAGCGCCGTTGCCTTAAAACTCCCTGTTACACACGCCGCCGCTTCGGCGGACGGCATCCATTGTGCGGTATGGTCGTAACGTCGCGAATAGAAGTAACGGTAAAGCCGACGGCCTGGAGCGCGCGCAGCGCCGATTCACGACCCGAGCCCGGTCCTTTGACCTCGATCTCGAGCGTGCGCATGCCGTGATCCATCGCCTTGCGGCCGGCGTCTTCGGCGGCGACCTGCGCCGCGTAGGGCGTCGATTTGCGCGAGCCTTTGAAGCCCATGGTGCCGGACGACGACCAGGCGATCGTGTTGCCCTGCGCGTCGGTGATGGTGATCATCGTGTTGTTGAAGGTGGCGTTGACGTGCGCCACGCCGGCCGTGATGTTCTTGCGCTCGCGCCGACGGATGCGCGACGCACCCGGTGCGCCGGCTGCGGCGCCGGTTCCGGTTGCGGCCGCGCCGGTTTTTTCCGCGGGAGCTGCAGGAGGCTTCGCCATGATCGATGTCGTTCCCTTTATCCTTTAGACGGCGCGATCTTCTTGCCGGCGATCGACTTGGCAGGGCCCTTGCGCGTGCGCGCGTTGGTGTGCGTGCGCTGACCGCGGACCGGCAGGCCTTTGCGATGGCGCAGGCCGCGATAGCAGCCGAGGTCCATCAGGCGCTTGATGTTCTGTGCCACGTTGCGGCGCAGATCGCCTTCGACGGTGAAGTTCTTGTCGATCAACTCGCGGATGCGGAGGATCTCGCCGTCGGTCAGCTCATGCACGCGCCGCGCCGGCGGAATGGCCAATTCCTTGCAGATCTTCTCGGCCGTCGTGCGTCCGATGCCATGGATGTACATCAATCCAATGGGGACACGTTTTTGACTCGGAATATTGACGCCGGCAATGCGCGCCACTGCGCTTCTCCGTTCAGCTCGCGATGTTGGACACGACCCAGGCCCGCACCAGGCCGAGGGCGCGGATTATAGAAATCCGAGCCTCAAAGTCAACCATTCGGGGCGGCTCCCGGGCTTTCTAAAATCGTTTCAATCTGGGTGGCGACCCGGTCGATCGGCGCCATGCCATCGACCGTCCGCAGCACGCCTTTGGCCCGGTAATAGGGCAGAATCGGCGCGGTCAGCTCACGATAGGTGTTGAGCCTGGCCTTGACGGTCTCCGGCCGGTCATCGGCCCGGCGGGTGAACTCACGGGCGCCACAGGCGTCACAGACCCCTTCCTGTCGCGGCTGGTGGTGGCGGTCGTGATAGGACGCCCCGCATTTGGCGCAGGAAAACCGGCCGGCGATGCGATCGATCAGCGCCGTCTCGTCGACCTTCATCTCGATGACGCGGTCGAGCTTCAACCCCTTGCGCGCCAGCATGGCGTCGAGCGCCTCGGCCTGCGGCTGGGTCCGGGGAAAGCCGTCCAGGATGAAGCCTTTGCCCTTGGGCAGCCGATCGATGCGCGCGGCAATGAGGTCGACCATGATGTCGTCCGAGACCAGCTGGCCGGAATCCATGATCGCCTGGACCTTCTTGCCGAGCGGCGTGCCTGAAGCGCGCTCGGCCCGCAGCATGTCGCCGGTCGAAAGCTGAACCAAGCCGTGGCGTTCTTCGAGACGTTTGGCCTGAGTTCCCTTGCCGGCGCCGGGTGGCCCCAGCAGGATCAGGTTCACCGCGTACCCCCGCGCAGCTTCGCCTTCTTGATCAGGCCTTCGTACTGATGCGCCAGCAGGTGCGAATGGATCTGGGCAACCGTATCCATCGTCACGCTGACCACGATCATCAGGCTGGTGCCGCCGAAATAGAACGGCACCGCGTACTCCGATCGCATGAATTCCGGCAGCACGCAGACGCCGGCGAGATAGAGCGCGCCGACCACGGTCAGCCGGCTCAGGACGTAGTCGAGATATTCGGCGGTGTTGTTACCCGGCCGGATGCCCGGAATGAAGCCGCCGTACTTGCGCAGATTGTCCGCCGTCTCCGTCGGGTTAAAGACGATCGCGGTGTAGAAGAAGGTGAAGAACAGGATCAAGGCGGCGTAGAGCACGAGATAGAGCGGATGGCCCGGTCCGAGATAGGCCGCCACTTCGGCGAGGACGCCGGTCTGGTTGCTGCCGAAGCTCACCACCGTGACGGGCAGCAGCAGCAGCGACGAGGCGAAAATCGGCGGAATCACGCCCGAGGTATTGAGTTTCAGCGGCAGGTGCGACGCCTCGCCGCCGAACATCTTGTTGCCGACCTGGCGCTTTGGATATTGCACCAGGATGCGCCGATGGGCGCGCTCCATGAAGACGATGAAGGTGATGACCGCAACCGCGCCGACCAGCACCGCCATGATGAAGAAGGTCGACAATGCGCCGGTGCGGCCCAATTCCAACAGCGCCGCGAGCGCCGACGGCATGCGCGCGATGATGCCGGCCATGATGATGAGCGAGATGCCGTTGCCGATGCCGCGAGCGGTGATCTGCTCGCCGAGCCACATCAGGAAGACGGTGCCGCCGGTCATCGTCACCACCGCGGTCAGAAGGAAGAACGGGCCCGGATGGAGGACGGCGGCGCCAGAGCTGCTGTGCAGGCCCTCGATGCCGACCGCGATGCCATAGGACTGGATCGCCGCCAGGAACACCGTGCCGATGCGCGTATACTGGTTGATCTTCTTGCGGCCGAGCTCGCCTTCCTTCTTCAAGGCCTCGAGCTGCGGCGACACCGCCTGCATCAGCTGAATAATGATCGATGCCGAGATGTACGGCATGATGTTGAGCGCGAAGATCGTCATGCGCCCGAGCGCGCCGCCCGAGAACATGTCGACCATCCCGAGGAGACCGCCCGAATGGCTCTGGAACACGTCGGCGAAGACCTGGGGGTCAACGCCGGGCAGCGGGATGTAGGTGCCGAGCCGATAGATGACCAGCGCGCCGAGCGTGAACCAGATGCGGTTCTTGAGGTCGGTTGCCTTGGCGAAGGCGCCGAGATTGAGACTGGCGGCAAGCTGCTCGGCGGCGGAAGCCATGGAGATTTAGCCCTGCTGAGGTTGCGTCGCCGCCGGCGCCTTTGCCTTGACGGCGGGAAGAACGACCTTGCCCCCCAGTTTCTCGACCGCGGCGACCGCGGCCTTTGACGCACCCGCGACCTCGAGGGTCAGCGGCGCCTTCAGTTCACCTTTGGCCAACAGCTTCACGCCGTCCCAGGTCCGGCGCAATACGCCAGCCTTGACCAGATCCTCGGCCTTCACCGTCGCGCCCGATTGCAGCACGCCCCGGTCGAGCGCGCGCTGCAGCCCGCCGAGATTGATCACGGCGTAGCGCTTGCGGAAATCCTCGCGGTTGAAGCCGCGTTTGGGCAGCCGGCGATGCAGCGGCGTCTGGCCGCCTTCGAAACCGTTGAGGGCGACGCCGGTGCGCGCAGTTTGGCCCTTGCCGCCGCGGGCGCTGGTCTTGCCCTTGCCCGAGCCGATGCCACGGCCGCGCCGCTTGGCGCGATAATGCGCGCCGCGGTTGTCCTTGATCTCGTTGAGTTTCATGGTGCGTTCACCCGATTATCGCAAAACGCGAGCCGATCTCGCAATTGCGTCTTCACGACGCCGCTTCGACACGCAGAAGGTGCTTCACGCGCTCGATCATGCCGCGCACCGCGGGCGTATCGACGAGGACGCGCGAGCGATGGCGCTTGTTGAGGCCCAGGCCCTTGAGGGTCGCCAGCGCCCAGTCCGGCCGGCCGATCGGGCTGCCGATCTGGACGATGCGGATGTTCTTGCCACCCGCCGGAGCCGCAGTCTTTTTGCTCGGCCGCTTCGCCTTGACTTGCTCGACCATGCGCTACTCCCGCGCCTCGGCCGCGGCGGCGGCGCCTTTGCCCAGGATCTCGCTGACCTTCTTGCCGCGCCGCTGCGCGACCGTGCGCGGGCTGACGGAATGGGTCAGGGCGGTGAAGGTCGCCTTGATCATGTTGTGCGGATTGGAGGTGCCGATCGATTTCGCGACGACGTCCTGCACGCCGAGCGCCTCGAAGATGGCGCGCATCGGACCTCCGGCGATGATGCCGGTGCCCGGCTTGGCCGCCCGTAGGACGACGACACCCGCACCAAAGTGCCCGACGATGTCGTGATGGAGCGTCCGGCCTTCGCGCAACGGAATGCGCACCAACGCGCGGCGCGCCTGCTCGGTCGCCTTGCGGATCGCTTCCGGCACTTCACGCGCCTTGCCCGAGCCGTAGCCGACGCGGCCCTTGCGGTCGCCGACGACGACGAGCGCGGCAAAGCCGAAGCGCCGGCCGCCCTTCACCACCTTGGCGACGCGGTTGATGCCGACCAGTTTCTCGATGAATTCGCCTTCGCCCGCGCCTTCGTTATCGCGGTCGCGGCGCTGGCGGCGTTCGCGCGGCGGACGATCGCCGTCGCCTTCGCGACGGGGCGGACCGCCGGCTGAGCGCGATCCAGGCGGGCCGCCAGCGGTGCGTGATCCAGGGGTGCGTGCCATGGGTGCTTTCTTCCTAGAACTGCAAGCCGCCCTCGCGGGCGGCGTCGGCCAGGGCCTTGACCCGGCCATGGAACAGGTAGCCGCCGCGATCGAAGACGACGGCCGTGACACCGGCCGCCTTGGCGCGCTCGGCGAGGAGCTTGCCGACGGCGGTCGCCGCGTCCTTGTTGGCGGTCTTGGCGCCGTCCTTGAACGCCTTGTCGAGGCTCGACGCGGCGGCCAGCGTACGGCCGCTCAAATCGTCGATCACCTGCGCGTAGATGTGCTTCGACGAACGGAACACGGTCAGCCGCGGCCGGCGCTGCGTCGTACGGCTGATGCGATAGCGGACGCGCTGCTGGCGGCGGGTGAAGAGATCGACATTTTTGCTGGTCATCGGCGCACCTATTTCTTCTTCCCTTCCTTGCGCCGGACGGTCTCCGCGCCGTAGCGGATACCCTTGCCCTTATAGGGCTCCGGCCGGCGGAAAGCGCGGATGACAGCGGCCACCTGACCGACGCGCTGGCGGTCGGTGCCGATGATCGTGATGCTGGTCGGCTTCTCGGCCGTGATCTTGATGTCGGCCGGGATCGGGAAGGTCACTTCGTGGCTGAAGCCCAACTGCAACACCAGGTTCTTGCCCTGCACCGCGGCGCGATAACCGACGCCCTCGATCTCGAGATTCTGCGTGAAGCCGCGCGACACGCCGGCGACCATGTTGTTGGTAAGCGCCCGCATCGTGCCCCAATGCATGCGGGCCCGTTTCGTCTCGGTCTTCGGCTCGAACGACACCTTGCCGTCCTTCACCGTGGCGTTGACCTCGGCGGACAGCGGAATCGTGAGGTTGCCGAGCTTGCCCTTGGCGGTGAGCTTGCCGCCGGACACCTCGACCGTCACCCCTTGCGGGATCGCCACCGGATAGCGGCCAATGCGCGACATCGACGCGGTACTCCTAGAACACGCGGCAGAGGACTTCGCCGCCGAGATTGGCGGCGCGAGCCTCGTTGTCCGACATGACGCCCTTGGGCGTCGACAAAATCGAAATGCCCAGGCCGTTATAGACTCGGGGCAGGTCCGAGATACGCGAGTAGACCCGGCGGCCCGGCTTGGAAATGCGGGTGATCTCGCGGATCACCGGCTCGCCATCGACGTATTTGAGCTCGATCGTGAGCTCGGCCACGCCGGGGCGGACTTCCTCGCGCGAATAACCGCGGATGTAGCCCTCGCGTTGCAGCACTTCAAGCACATTGGCGCGGATCTTCGACGCCGGCGATTGCACCGTCGCTTTGCGCGCCTGCTGGGCATTGCGGATGCGCGTGAGCAAGTCGCCGAGGGGATCAGTCATCATTACCGTCTGCTCCCTTACCAGCTCGACTTGACCATGCCGGGGACCTGTCCGGCGGAGGCCAACTGACGCAGCGCGATGCGCGACAGCTTGAATTTGCGGTAATAGCCGCGCGGGCGGCCGGTCAGCTCGCAACGATTGTGGATGCGCACCGCCGACGAGTTGCGCGGCAATTCGGACAGCTTGAGCCGCGCCGCGAACCGCTCTTCCGGCGTCAGCGACATATCGTTCGCGATCGCCTTGAGCTTCGCGCGCTTGGCGGCGAACTGCTTCACCATCCGTTCGCGCTTGCGGTTGCGCCATATGGAACTGGTTTTCGCCATATCGCTATCCTCAGTTGACGAAAGGCAATTGGAAGCCGCGCAGGAGCGCCTTGGCTTCCTTGTCGGTCTTCGCCGTGGTGACGATGATGATGTCCATGCCGCGCACGGCGTCGACCTGGTCGTAATTGATCTCGGGGAACACGAGCTGTTCCTTGAGGCCGAGCGCGTAATTGCCGCGGCCGTCGAAGCTCTTGCCCGAAAGGCCGCGGAAGTCGCGGACGCGCGGCAGGGCAATATTCACCAGCCGATCGAGGAACTCGTACATCTGATCGCGCCGCAGCGTCACCTTGGCGCCGATCGGCAGGTTCTCGCGCAACTTCCAGGTGGCGATCGATTTCTTCGACAGCGTGACCACCGGCTTCTGGCCGGTGATCGCGGCCAGTTCCTTGGCGGCCGCCTCGGTCTTCTTGCCGTCGACGACCGCGGCCTTGCCGACGCCCATGTTGACGACGATCTTCGCCAGCCGCGGAACCTCGAAGGCGTTCTTGTAACCGAACTCCTTCATCAGTTCCGGCCGCACCACCTTATCGTAGTGCTCCTTGAGCCGAGTGTTCTTGCGGGCTTCAGGCATCGAGCACCTCGCCGGATGCGCGCGCGACGCGCACCTTCTTGCCGTCGGCCAGGACCTTGAAGCCGACGCGCGTCGGCTTGCCGGATTTCGGGTCTTTGTGCGCGACGTTCGAAATATGAATCGTGCCTTCCTTCTCGACGATGCCGCCGGGCTCGCCCGGCTTCTGCCGCGTGTGGCGCTTGACCATGTTGACGCCCTGCACGACGACGCGGTTCTCGTCGGCGAGCACGCGCAGCACTTCGCCTTCCTTGCCCTTGTCGCGGCCGGCCAGGACCACGACCTTGTCGCCCTTGCGAATCTTCAACATCACAGCACCTCGGGCGCCAACGACATGATCTTCATGAACTTCTTGGCGCGCAGTTCGCGCGTCACCGGCCCGAAGATGCGGGTGCCGATCGGCTCGTTCTGATTGTCGATGAGCACCGCGGCGTTGCGATCGAAGCGGATCGCGCTGCCGTCCGAGCGGCGGATCGGCTGCGCCGTCCGCACGATGACCGCCTTGTGCACGTCGCCCTTCTTCACGCGGCCGCGCGGAATGGCTTCCTTGACCGAAACCACGATCACGTCGCCGACCGTCGCCCAGCGGCGCATCGAGCCGCCGAGGACCTTGATGCACTGGACGCGGCGGGCGCCGGAATTGTCCGCCACGTCGAGATTGGTCTGCATCTGGATCATGGCGTTTCCGCCTTCTGCGGCGCCGCAGCGGCCGCATCAGCCTTGCCGCGACGGACGCGCTTGCGCCCGCCCGGCGCCTCCGCCGACACCGGATCGGCGGCGCGCGGCGCCGACGGCGCCGGAGCGCGCGTCACCGCGTCGATCACCCGCCAGCTCTTGCGCTTCGAGATCGGACGCGTTTCCTCGATGCGAACGACGTCGCCCACCTTGTAGGCATTCTCTTCGTCATGCGCGGCGTACTTCTTCGAGCGCGTGATGAACTTCTTGTAGACCGGGTGCTGGAAGCGGCGCTCGACCCGCACCGTCACGGTCTTGTCCATGACGTCGCTGATGATGACCCCCTGCAGGATGCGTTTCGGCATGGTTTTTGTCCTTAGGAGGCCTTGCGGGCGCGTTCGCCCATGATTGTCCGGATGCGCGCGATGTCGCGGCGCACCTGACGCACGCGCGCGTTGTTCTCGAGCTGACCGCTGGCGCGCTGAAAGCGCAGGTTGAACGCTTCCTTGGTCAATTGCTCGATCTCGCCGCGGAGTTCGTCGTCGGTCTTATGGCGGATGTCGGCGGACTTCATGCGCTCGGCCCTTCCGTATGACCCAGACGGACGACGAAGCGGGTGCTGATCGGCAGCTTGGCCGCGGCGAGGCCGAAGGCCTCGACCGCCAACTGATGCGGCACGCCGTCGAGCTCGAACAGGATGCGGCCCGGCTTGACGCGGCAGACGTAGAATTCCGGGCTGCCCTTGCCGCTGCCCATGCGCACTTCGGCCGGCTTCCGCGACACCGGCACGTCCGGGAAGATGTTGATCCAGACGCGGCCGACGCGCCGGATGTGACGCGTAATGGCGCGGCGCGCCGCCTCGATCTGGCGCGCGGTGATGCGGCCGGGCTCGGTCGCCTTCAGGCCATAGGTGCCGAAGGCGAGCGTATTGCCGCTGGTGGCGAGGCCGTGGATGCGGCCCTTGTGCGCCTTGCGGTATTTGAAGAATGCCGGTTGCAACATGATCGAACCCTAATTCTCTCCTCAGGCGCGCGCCGGTTGAGCTTCGGCGGCGCGCTTGTCCTGCGCCATCGGATCGTGCTGAAGCACCTCGCCCTTGAACACCCACACCTTCACGCCGCAGGTGCCATAGGTCGTCTTGGCCGTGCCGTAACCGAAATCGACGTCGGCGCGCAGCGTATGCAGCGGCACACGGCCTTCGCGATACCACTCCATGCGCGCGATCTCGGAGCCGCCCAGGCGGCCCGAGCAATTGATGCGGATGCCGAGCGCGCCCAGACGCATCGCCGACTGCACGGCGCGCTTCATCGCGCGGCGGAAGGCGACGCGGCGCTCGAGCTGCTGCGCGATGCCGTCGGCGATCAGCTTGGCTTCGATCTCGGGCTTGCGGATCTCGACGATGTTCAGGCTGACCTCGCTGTTGGTCATCTTGGCGAGATCGACGCGCAGCTTCTCGATGTCGGCGCCCTTCTTGCCGATGACGACGCCCGGCCGGGCCGAATGGATGGTGATGCGGGTCTTCTTGGCCGCGCGCTCGATGACGATGCGCGACACGCCGGCCTGCAACAGCCGCTCGACCAGGAAATCGCGCAGCTTCAGGTCTTCGTGCAGCAAGTTCGAATAGTCCTTGCGCGCGAACCAGCGCGAATCCCAGGTCCGGTTGATGCCGAGCCGCAGGCCGACCGGATTTACCTTCTGGCCCATTACGCCTTCTCCTTGCCGCCGGCCTTTTTGGCCTTGGGCTTTTTGCCGGCGCCGGCGGCCTTGGCATCCGCCGCGCCCTTGTCCTCGTCCGCCTCCTTGGCGCGCTCTTCGGGCGCGCGTTCGCGCACCACGATGAGCAGATTCGAAAAGTATTTCTCGACCGGCGACATGCGGCCGCGGCCGCGCGCGTGGAAGCGGCCAAGCGAGAAAGCGCGGCCGGCCGTCGCCTCTTTGACGTAGAGCCGATCGACGTCGAGTTGATGGTTGTTCTCGGCGTTGGCGATCGCCGCCTGCAGCACCTTGCGTACGTCGCGCGCGATGCGGCGGCGGTTGAAGGCGAGCTCGTTCAGCGCCGCCGACGCGGCCTTGCCGCGGATCGCCTGGGCCACGAGGTTGAGCTTACGCGGGCTGGTCTTGAGCGCGCGCGCATAGGCCGAGGCCTCGGTCTCGTGCAAACGGCGCGGTGCGGCTTGCTTACCCATGTTACGGACTTTCCTCGCGCTTGACCTTCTTGTCCCCGGCGGTGTGGCCGTGGAACACGCGGGTCGGCGCGAACTCGCCAAACTTGTGGCCGATCATGTGCTCGGTCACCAGCACCGGAACGAACTTATGGCCGTTGTAAACGCCGAACGTCAGCCCGACGAACTGCGGAAAGATCGTCGAACGCCGTGACCACGTCTTAATGATCTCGTTGCGTCCGGACGCGCGCGTCTTTTCGGCTTTCTTCATCAGATAGCCGTCGACGAACGGTCCTTTCCACACGGAACGTGCCACGCTCGGATCTCCTACTTGTCGCGCTTCCGCCGCACGATGTAGCGGTCGGTTGCCTTGTTGTGACGCGTCTTGTTGCCCTTGGCGCCCTTGCCCCAGGGCGACGTCGGATGCCGGTTGCCGCGGGTGCGGCCGCCGAGCGGATGATCCACCGGGTTCATCGCTTCGCCGCGGACGTTGCCGCGCCGGCCGAGCCAGCGCGAACGACCCGCCTTGCCGATGACGACGTTCTGCTCGTCGGGATTCGACACCGCGCCGATCGTCGCCATGCATTCGCCCCGCACCATGCGCACTTCGCCGGAGGCGAGCCGCAGCAGCGCATAGCCGGCGTCGCGGCCGACGAGCTGCACGAAGGTGCCGGCGGAGCGCGCCAGTTGGCCGCCCTTGCCCGGCTTCATCTCGACGTTGTGGATGATGGTGCCGACCGGAATGCTGCTCATCGGCATGGCGTTGCCCGGCTTCACGTCGACACGCTCGCCCGAGACGACCTTGTCGCCGGCCTTGAGGCGTTGCGGCGCCAAGATGTAGCTGAGCTCGCCGTCGGTATACTTGATCAGCGCGATGAAACCCGACCGGTTTGGATCGTATTCCAGCCGCACGACTTCGGCCGGCACGCCGTACTTGGCGCGCTTGAAGTCGACCAGGCGATAGCGCTTCTTGTGGCCGCCGCCGCGCCAGCGCTGGGTGATGCGGCCGAGATTATTGCGGCCACCTTGCTCGCGCTTGCCGACGGACAGCGCCTTGACCGGGTCGCCCTTCCACAGTTCGCTGCGGTCGATCAGCACCGTGTGGCGCAGGGTCGGCGTGACCGGCCGGAATGTCTTGAGCGCCATGGTTTAGACTCCCGCCGTCACGTCAATCTTCGACCCTTCGGCCAAAGTGACGATCGCCTTTTTGTAATCGGAACGCTGGCCGCGGCGGCCGCGCACCATCTTGCGCTTGCCTTTGACGCGCACGGTGTTGACGGCCTCGACCTTGACCTTGAACAGATTCTCGACCGCGACCTTGACCGAGCGCTTATCGGCATCGAGCGGCACGCGGAAGGTGACCTGATTGTGCTCCGAAATCATGGTCGCCTTCTCGGTGATCACCGGATGGCGCACGATGTCGTACATCTGTTCGCGAGTGAGCGCGGGGGTCTCGCGCTTGATGTAACGAAAGCGGCTCATTTCAGACGCGCCTCCAGCGCCTGCACGGCGTCGCGCGTCAGCACGAGCGTGTCACGGCGCATGATGTCGTAGACGTTGGCGCCCTGCTGCGGCAGCACGTCGATGCCCGGCAGGTTGCGCGCGGCGCGCGCGAAGCTCTCGTCGAGCGTCGCGCCATCGATGATCAGCGCCGACGCCAGGCCGAGCTTGGCGAAGCTCTTGGCGAGCGCGCCGGTCTTGGCGTCCTTCACCTTGGCGCTGTCGAGCACCACGAGCTTGCCTTGCGCCTGCTTGGCCGACAGCGCGGTCTTGAGCGCCAGGCGCCGGACCTTCTTCTGGAGGCCGTATTCGTGGCTGCGCACGACCGGACCGAAAATGACCGCACCGCCGCGGAACTGCGGCGAACGCAGCGAGCCCTGGCGCGCACGGCCGGTGCCCTTCTGCTTCCACGGCTTCTTGGTCGTGCCGGAGATGTCGCTGATACCCTTGGTCTTGTGCGTGCCGGCGCGGCGCTTGGCGAGCTGCCATTGCACCATGCGCGCCAGAATGTCCTTGCGCACCGGCAAGCCGAAGATGTCGTCGGCGACCTCGATGTCGCCAGCGGCCTTGTTGTCGAGGCTTTTGACCGAAAGCTTCATTTCTTCTCGCCTCCCGCGGCCGGCTTGGCTGCCGGCTTGGCCGCCGGCTTTTCCTTGGCGGCTTTCGCAGTCTTCTCGACCGGACGATCGAGCGCCTTGAGCGGCGGCCGGCCCGGCTTCGCGCGCTTGGCGGCGTCGCGCACCAGGACATAGCCGCCGGCGGCGCCCGGCACCGCGCCGGTCACCATCAGCAGGCCGCGCGTCTCGTCGGTCGCGACAACCTGAAGATTCTGCGTCGTGGCGCGCACGTCACCCATGTGGCCAGCCATCTTCTTGTTCTTGAACACCTTGCCGGGATCCTGGCGTTGGCCCGTCGAGCCGTGGCTGCGATGCGACACCGACACGCCGTGCGAGGCGCGCAGGCCGCCGAAATTGTGCCGTTTCATCACGCCCGCGAATCCGCGGCCGATCGTCGTGCCGGTGACGTCGATGTACTGGCCGGCGGTGAAATGCGTGACCTTGAGCTCGGCGCCGGGCTCGAGCACGGCGTCGGCGCTGACGCGGAACTCGATCAGCTTATGCTTCGGCTCGATCTTGGCCTTGGCATAATGGCCGCGCATCGCCTGCGACACGTTCTTGACCTTGGCGGCGCCGGTGCCGAGCTGGACCGCGGTGTAACCGTCCTTTTCGACCGTGCGCACGGCACTCACGCGGCAATCGTCGACCTTCAGCACCGTGACCGGCAGATGGTTGCCGTCCTCGGTGAAGAGCCGGGTCATGCCCATTTTCTTGGCGATAAGGCCGCTACGCATGATCCAATGCCCTAAAGCTTGATCTCGACGTCGACGCCGGCGGCGAGGTCGAGCTTCATCAGCGCGTCCACCGTTTGCGGCGTCGGATCGACGATGTCGAGAATCCGCTTGTGCGTGCGGATCTCGAACTGCTCGCGCGACTTCTTGTCGATGTGCGGCGAGCGGTTGACCGTGAATTTCTCGATCTTGGTCGGCAGCGGAATCGGGCCGCGGACGCGCGCACCGGTGCGCTTCGCCGTGTTCACGATCTCGCTCGTCGACTGATCGAGGATACGGTGGTCGTACGCTCGCAGCCGGATGCGGATATTTTGATTCTCGATTGCCATCGCTCGTTACTTAATAATTTTGGCGACGACGCCGGCGCCGACGGTGTGGCCGCCTTCGCGGATGGCGAAGCGCAGGCCTTCGTCCATGGCGATGGGGGCGATGAGCTCGACCTCCATCCGGATGTTGTCCCCCGGCATCACCATCTC
>DASYXI010000016.1:0-63338 GCA_035934995.1 Allostellaceae bacterium | reverse complement strand
ACCTCCATGGTTTCGGGCAGGTCGCAAAAGCCGTCGAGGAAGCCACGCACCGCTATTTCGGCGGCGACGCGACCGCCTTTGGCGCCGCCGATGCCGTCGGCGATCGCCGCGACGATGTCGTGGCGCGGCACCGGCAGTTCGGCGCCGAAGACCACGCCGGCGAAATCCTCGTTGCGCGGCCGCGGCCCGGTTTCCGAGATGAAGCCGACGCTGGCTTCGACGCCGCTGACGCGCTCAACCATCGCCACGCCTCCGCCGCCGGGCAGCGGCCATGGCGTCACTCGGCTTTCGCGGAGGTGCAGCGGTCATAAATGAAATACCCGCCGGTGCTCGATGCGACCGTAACGGTGAGCTTGCCGGTCTTGCGGTCGAGCGCGTAGTTGCCGCCGTCCTTGGCATCGTGCCAGGCGATGGTGTCGTCGCTGATCCGCGCCGCATTGGCATCGACCATGTTTTGGGCGAAATCGACATGGATCTGCCAGGTCGCGCCGCTCGCCGGATTGGTGCAACTCAGCACCGCCGCCGGCTGCGCCGCGGCTGGAACGGCGAATCCAGCACCGCCGAACGCCAGCCCGGCCAATACCGCGATCCGTCCGCGGGTGAACATGGTCGTTCCTCCCTCGCCAGCTTCGATCCATAGCCAAATCCCGCCGCTGTGCAAAGCATGCGGCGGGCCACACCGCGGCGACTCGGCGGCGACCCACGACTTGCGCGCGCCGGGATAAAGGCGCTGCACGATCGCTATGCAGGGTGCCGTTTTTATGGTCAGCCCGCGCGTGCCGGCGACCGGATCGCCGCCGCGCCGCCGACCGACGACGAAAAATCGGCGGCGCCGCGCCATTGGCACGCCGGTTGCCTCTGCTTGGGCGGCGATGATCCGTGCGGTCATCCCGGCTGCGGCTTGCCGCGGCATGAGGAGTTTTGTGCCTGCCTCGCAACGCAACACGGGGGGATTTCAATGCTCGTTCCGTCACCAAAATGGTTGGATACCGGCGACAATGCGTGGCAATTGGCCGCCGCGACCTTCGTCGGCTTGCAAAGCATTCCGGGCCTCGTCGTGCTTTATGGCGGCGTCGTCAAAAAGAAATGGGCGATCAACTCCGCCTTCATGTCGATGTACGCCTTCGCCTCGGTGCTCGTCGTCTGGGTCCTGTTTGCCTACAACATGGCGTTCGGGCCGCAATGGTTTCCGTTCCTGGGAACACCGGCGCTCGGGATCTCGGCCGGCTTCACCTTAGGCCAGGCCACGATTCCCGCGGCCGCGTCGGGCATGCCGGCCTTGGCGTTCCCGATGTCGACCCTGATGTACTTCCAGTTCGTGTTCGCCGCGATCACGGTGATCATCCTTGCCGGATCGGTCTTGGGCCGGATGAGCTTCCGCGCCTGGGTGCTGTTCTGTCCGCTGTGGATGACCTTCGTCTACACCGTGGGCGCGTTCAGCCTATGGGGCGGCGGCTGGTTGGCGAGCATGGGCGTGGCCGACTTCTCGGGCGGCTATGTCATCCATCTCGCGGCGGCTTCGTCCGGCTTCGTCGCCGCGGCGATGGTCGGTCCGCGCTTGCGGCAGGACCGTGAAAGCTTCCCGCCCAACAGCCTGCTGGTGACGCTGGTCGGCGCCGGCATCCTGTGGATCGGCTGGAACGGCTTCAACGGCGGCGACCCGTACTTCGCCAACGCCGACGCCGGCGCCGCGGTACTCAACACCAACACCGCGACGGCGGTCGGTCTGCTGGTCTGGACGCTGATGGACAAGATGGCCTACGGCAAGCCGTCGGTCATCGGCGCGGTCAACGGCATGATCGCGGGTCTGGTGGCGATCACGCCCGCGGCCGGTTATGTCGACGGCTTGGGCGCCATCGTCATCGGCGTCTGCGCCGGCATCATTCCGTGGCTGGCGATGAACAAGCTGCAGAAGACCAAGCTGATGATGAAGGTCGACGACACGCTGAGCGTTTTCTCGACGCATGGCGTCGCCGGTCTCATGGGCGGCCTGTTGACCGGTCTCCTCGCCAATCCGAACATGCTGATGTACATCGGCACGGACAAGGACGCGCCGGGCGTCAGCATCGGCGGTCTCTTCTACACCGGCGACATTCATCAGTTCGTGCTGCAGATCTACGGCGCGGCGTTCATCATCGCGTACAACGTCATCGCCACGTTCATCATCCTCAAGCTCATCTCGTTCGTGACGCCGTTGCGCATGGACGAGGCGACGCTGAAGGTGGGCGACGACGCGGTGCACGGCGAAACCGCCTACGCCATCGGCACCGAAGGCGAATAGCCGACATATCGGCCAACGCACCGGGGTGGGGCAGACGTCCCACCCCGGTCTTTTTTTGCCCGGACCGCGCCTGGACAGCGTCCGGCTTCCCGGCCATTGTCGCGCCATGGCCCGAAGCCCGGAGATGCGCGTCGAAATCGCCGTGGTCGGCGGCGGCTTGGCCGGCGTCACCTTGGCGCTTGCCGCGGCCGCTTCCGGCCTTGAGGTCGCGCTGATCGACCGCCTCCCGGTCGACGTCATGCTGGACGCCAAATTCGACGGCCGCACCACGGCACTGGCGCATGGCTCCAAACAGGTCATGGCCGGCCTCGGCGTCTGGGACCGATTGGCGCCGCATGCCGGCGCCATTCTCGAAATCCGCGTGGCCGATGGCGCCTCGCCCTTTTTCCTACATTACGACCACGCCGATATCGGTGACCAGCCGCTGGGTTTCATCGTCGAGAACGTGCTGCTGCGCCGCGTGCTTTACGAGCGCGCGCGCAGCTTCAAGAATCTGCGTTACATCGCGCCGGCAACCGTGGCGCGGGTGAGCGACGCCGGCGCCACGGCGCTGGTCGAATTCGACGACGGTTCACGGCTCAAGGCGGGTCTTGTCGCCGCCTGCGACGGGCGGAACTCGAAGCTGCGCCAGGATGCCGGCATCAAATCGCTGACCTGGGACTACCACCAGACCGCGCTCGTCGCCTGCGTCGCGCACGCCAAGCCGCATCGCGGCGTCGCCGTCGAGCATTTCCGGCCGTCGGGACCGTTCGCCATTTTGCCGATGACCGGCGACCGCTCGTCGATCGTGTGGACGGAAAGCCGCGACCACGCGCCGGAATTGCTGGCGCTGCCGAAAGACCGCTTCGCCGCCGAGCTGCAACGCCGCTTCGGCGATTTCCTCGGCGCCGTCACGCTCGCCGGGCCGGTGTGGTCCTATCCGTTGTCTTTCCTGCACGCCGAACGCTACACCGCGCCGCGGCTGGCGCTGGTCGGCGAAGCCGCGCATGCCATCCACCCGATCGCCGGTCAGGGCCTCAACCTCAGCCTGCGCGACGTCGCCAGCCTCGCCGAGCTGACGGTCGACGCGCGCCGGCTCGGGCTCGATGTCGGCGCCGCCGATCTGCTGGCGCGTTACGAAGGCTGGCGGCGCTTCGACGCGGTGACGCTGGCCGCGGTCACCGACGGGCTGACGCGGCTGTTCTCGAACGATTTGAAAAGCGTCGGCTTGGTGCGCGATCTCGGCCTCGCCGCGGTCAACCGCATGCCGCGCTTGAAAAAGGCGCTGATGCGCCACGCCATGGGCGCCGGTGGCAATCTGCCGCGGTTGTCGCGCGGCGAGCGTCTTTAGCGCCGGTCGTTCGTCCGCGCCGGCAGCATGCGGCGCAGGACATTGTCGCCGAGAATGAAATGATGGCCGAGCGCGGCGGCGACGTGCAGTCCGACGAGGCCGAGCAAGACCCAGACGATGGTCGAATGCAGCTCGCCGATGGTGTGCACCCAGCCCGCATTGGCCGGCAGCATCGGCGGCAACAGCACACGCCAGAACAGCGTGATCGTCCAGTTGTGCGCGATGGCATTCGCCCAACCGCTGATCAACATCGCGAACACCAGCACGTAAAGCAACAGGTGCGCCGCCTCGGCCGTAGCGGTTTGCCAGCGCGACCCGGGCTCGGGCACGGGCGTGCCCGCGAAGACGCGCCACAGCGCCCGGATGACAATCACCGTCAGAATGACCAGGCCGATCGACATGTGCCAGTTGTTGAGGAGATCGGGCGGCGTCGTGCGCCGCGCACCCGGCATCAACCAGCCGAGCGCAAGCTGCGCCGCAATCAAGACGACGACGAGCCAGTGCAGCGATTTGGCAACCGGCGAATAGGTAGCAGGACGCATAGGCGAAGCTCCGGACAGGGACCGATTTTTCGGTTGGGGCAACGAGGATCGGCGATGATCCCGATCAATTGTGGCGGCGATACGGTTCAGCTGTGGCGCTGCGGCTCGCGCGACAGGCCGCGCTTGTCGAGCTCGGCGAGATAGGTGTGCCAGCGTTTATCCTGTTCCCGCCCAAGCTCGTAAAGATAGGTCCACGAATAAATGCCGGTGTCATGCAGATCGTCGAACTTGATCCGGATGGCGTAATTGCCGACCGGCTCGACCGCCAGGATGCCGACATGGCGGCGGCCGGCGACGATTTGCTTCTGGCTGGGATTGTGGCCTTGAACTTCGGCCGACGGGCTTTCGACGCGCAAATATTCCGCCGGCAGGCGAAAGGTCTCGCCGCTGTCGAAATCGACCTCGAGCGCCTTGTCCGCCGATTTGAGGCGGAATTCGACCGGCCACGGCGCGGCGTTCACGGCTGCGACTTGGGCTTGAGACGGGCCTTCTCGTCGTCGCGCAACGGCCGCGCTTCGTCCGTGAGCATGATCGGAATGCCGTCGCGGATCGGATAGGCAAGGCCTGCCTCGGCGCTTACCAGCTCCTGCGCCGCGCGGTCATAGACCAGTGGGCCCTTGGTCAGCGGGCAGACCAGGATTTCGAGAAGCTGCGGATCGATGTCGGCCATGAGCGCGCTCAGTGCCGCGCCGACAAGGTGTCGCCGGCCGATGCCAGCAGCGCCATGTCGACCAGTTCCGTCAGGAGGCGGGCGCGCGCCACCGGCTCGGCTTCGAGCAGCGCCTGTTTCTCGGCCGGCGCGAACGGACCCATCATCGCCACCGCATCGACCAGCCGCACGGCCGGCACCGAATTGGCGGCCGACAGATCGGCCTTGATGCGATGGCGGCGGAGGAACGGCGTCAGCTTTTCGACCAGGCGGCCGGCATCGAAGCCCGGCAGCTCGACCTCGTCGGCGTCGGCGGCATAGCGCGACCAATCCGGTCGCACGCGCCGGAAAAGCTCGGTCTTGGGCAATTCCTCGGCGACGTCGAAGCGCGACACGCCTTCGAGGCTGACGACGTAGCGACCGTCGCCGCTCTCGCGGAATTCAATGATGCGGCCGGCGCACCCGGTCTTGTAGAGCGGCGGATCGCTGGCGTCGCCCTTGCCTTCGAGCGGCTGGATCATGCCGATCATGCGGCCTTCGCCCAGCGCCGCGTCGGTCATCGCCAGATAGCGCGGCTCGAAGATGTTGAGCGGCAGCACGCCGCCCGGCAGCAGCAACGCGCCGGTGAGCGGAAACAGTGCCAGCCGGTCGGGCAGCGGATGTGCGGGCGCGGTCATGCGAACAAGATGGTCGAAAGTCGCCGGCGCGCGGCGACGGTGAGCGGATCGGCGAGGCCGATGGCTTCGAAGAATTTCAGCAGCTGCCGCCGCGCCGCCTCCTCGTTCCAGGCCCGGTCGCGCTTGATGATCTCGAACAGCTGGTCGATCGCCTTCTCGCGGTCGCCGGCGGCGAACAGCGCCACGGCAAGATCGAGCCGCGCCTGATGGTCCTTGGCATCGGCGGCGAGCCGGGCCTCGAGCTTGCCAACCTCGCCGGCGGCCTTCTGCCCGGCTTCGGCCAGCTCGAGCGCGATCTTCACGGCGGCGACGTCGGCATGATTCGCCTGATCGGCGGGCACGCGCGCGATCAGCGCCTTGGCACGGGTGACGTCCTTCTGCGCGAGCGCCGCGCGCGTAAGCCCAACCAGCGCTTCTAGGTTCTCCGGCTCGTGTTGCAGCACCTGGGTCCAAATGTTGACCGCACGCGCCGTGTCGCCGGCGGCATGCGCTTCCTTGGCAAGCGCCAGCGCATCGGCGATCGGCGACGCGGCGGCGCCGCCGGCGAGCCCGGCCAGGCGCTGGACGAATTGCTTAACCTGCGTGTCAGGCAGGGCGCCGACGAAACCGTCGACCGGCCGACCGTCCTTGAAGGCATAAACCGCCGGGATCGACTGGATGCGCATCTGCTGCGCCAGCTCGGGATTCTCGTCGACGTTGATCTTGACCAGGCGTACCGCGCCCTTCGAGTCCTTGACGGCCTTCTCGAGCGCCGGACCGAGCTGCTTGCACGGGCCGCACCATGGCGCCCAGAAATCGACGACGATCGCCGCCTCGGCCGAGGCGTCGATCACGTCGGCCATGAACGTCGCGGTCGAACCGTCCTTGATCGCCGCGTCGACCGCGGCGCCTGGCGCCGGCCCTTTGCCGGGTTTGCCGATAATTGCGTCCATTGGGCTCCTTATCCGACCAGATAAATGGCGGCGCGGCACGATAATGGCAAGGACCTTCGGGACTGAACCGCGTTCGCGGCGCTTGCAGCCGGACCCGCGATCGGTTGCCATGGCACGCGATGCAGGACCCGACGAAGGATTACGCGGGCGTCAGCTTCTGGCTCGAGACCTGCGGCGACGATTTGACGCCGCGGCCGGCCCTGGCCGGATCGACCGCGGTCGACGTGGCGATCCTCGGCGCCGGCTATACCGGCTTGTGGACCGCCTATTACCTGCTGGCGCGGCAACCGTCGCTCAAGATCGCGATCGTCGAGCGCGAGGTCGCCGGCTTCGGCGCCTCGGGGCGCAACGGCTCGTGGTGCAGCGCGCATTTCCCGGTGAGCCCGGGCGTGATCGCAGAGAAATTCGGACGGGAAAAAGCCGTCGCGCTTTACCGTGCGATGGCCGCCTCCGTCGACGAAGTGGCGCGGGTCGCCGTGCACGAGGACTTCGACATCGAGTTCGTCAAAGGCGGCAGCCTGTCGGTCGCACACGGGCCGGCGCAGCTGCCGGCGGTGCGCGATGCCCATGCCGCGTTCGTGGCGCTCGGGCTCGAAGACCGCGTCGCGTTGCTTGATAAGGCGCAGACCGATGCGCGGGTGCGGATCGAAGGCGTGCTCGGCGCGGTGTTCTACAAGGACGCGGCCAGCATCCATCCCGGCCGGTTGGTGCGGGGCCTAGCGCGCGCGGTCGAGCGGCGCGGCGCGACGATTTACGAGCGCACCGACGTGACCGGTTTCACGCCCGGCGCCCGGCCGGTGCTGCACACCGCCGCCGGCGACGTCCGCGCCAAGACCGTCGTGCTGTGCGGCGAGGCCTATCTCACGCGTCTCAAGCCGCTGCACCGGCAATTGATCCCGGTCTATTCGCTGATGGCGTTGACCGAGCCCTTGTCCGCGGCCGATTGGGACGCGATCGGCTGGCGCAATCGCGAGGACATCGATTCCTGCCGCCTCACCATCGAATACATGGCCAAGACGGCGGACGGACGCATCCTGTTCGGCGGCCGCGGCGCGCCCTATCACTTCGGCTCGCGGATCGACGATGCCTACGACCGCCACGCGCCGACGATTCGCATGTTCGAGGACAATGTCCGCGCCTGGTTCCCGCGCCTCAAGGCCGTACGCTTCACCCATGCCTGGGGCGGGCCACTCGGCGTGCCGCGCGATTTCATGCCGACCATGCGCTTCGACCCGGTCCAAAATGTGGCGAGCGCGCGCGGCTATGTCGGCAACGGCGTCGCTACGACCAACCTCGCCGGCCGCGTGCTCGCCGATCTGATCGCCGGCGCGTGCTCGCCGCTCACCGAACTACCCTGCGTCAACCACCGCTCGCCGAATTGGGAGATCGAGCCGCTGCGCTGGCTCGCGGTCCATTACATCCAGCGCGCCTATTGGAATCTCGACAGGAAAGCCGAGCGCACCGGCGTCGCGCCCGACGGTAAATCGCTCGCCGAGCGGCTGACGCGGCATTAACCTGACGCGCAGGAGGCGCGCATGATTCGACCGATCCTGATTAACGGGAAATTTAGTCTGGCCAAATCCAACGCCGCGATCCCGATTCACAACCCGGCGACCCTGGCGCCGCTCGACAGCATTCCGGCTTGCAGCGCGGCCGACATCGACGAAGCGGTGGCGGCGGCGCGCGCGGCGCAGCCCGGCTGGTGGCGGCTGCCAGGCCTCGACAAGGCCGAATTGCTGCACGCGATCGCGGCGCGCATCCGCAAACAGCAGAAGCCGATTGCCACGCTGATGACGCAGGAGACCGGCAAGCCGCTGATCGAATCGATCGATTGCGTGCAGTGGGTCACCGAGGCGTTCGATTATTTCGCCGAGGTCGCGCGCTCGTCGCTTGGCCTCACCGTGCCGCCGGTCGCCGAACATCAGGTCAATTTCGTGCGCAAGGAGCCGTATGGCGTGGTCGCATGCATCGCGCCGTTCAATTTTCCGCTGCTGCTGATGATATGGAAGGTGGCGCCGGCGATCGCCGCCGGGAACACCGTCGTCTGCAAGCCGCCACACCAGAACCCGCTGGCGAACCTGCTGATGGCCGCGTGCTACGACGTCCTGCCGCCGGGCGTGATCAACATGATCACCGGCGCCGGCGAAACCGGCAAGCTGCTGACCGAGCATCCCGGCGTCGACATGATCGCCTTCACCGGCTCGACCGCCGTCGGCCGGCAGATCGCGGCTTCAGCCGGCGCGCAACTCAAGAAAGTGAATCTCGAGCTGGGCGGCATCGATCCGCTGATCGTGTTCGCCGACGCCGACCTCGATGTCGCCGTGCCCGGCGCGGCCTGGGCGCGGCTGCTGAACGCCGGCCAGGTTTGCACGTCGTCAAAGAGAATCTACGTCGTCGAACCGATCGCCGACGAATTCACGCGGCGCATCGTCGATCACGTCAAGACGCTGAAGGTCGGCGACCCGATGGACCCCAAGACCGACATGGGGCCGTTGATCTCGGCGGACGCCGTCGACAAGCTGGAACGCCAGGTTGCAACCGCGCTCAAAGAGGGGGCGCAGTGCGCGCTCGGCGGCAAGCGGTTCCAGCCGAACGGGCTCGCCGGCCATTTCTTCCAGCCGACGGTTTTGACCAACGTGCGCCATGGCGGCATCGCCACCAGCGAGGAATTGTTCGGGCCGGTGGTGTCGATCTTCCGCGCCAAGGACGCCGCCGACGCGATCCGCCTCGCCAACGATTCCGAATACGGGTTGGGCGCGTCGATCTACACCAAGAGCCTCGAGATCGCGATGAAGGCGATGGAGAACATCAAGGCGGGCAGCTTCTGGATCAACGATCCGCTGGCCGACAACAACGCCGCGCCGTTCGGCGGCATGCGCCACAGCGGCATCGGCCGCGAATTGGGCGCCGAGGGGCTCGACGCCTTCCGCGAGCCGAAGCACGTGCATCTCGACTACGTGCAGGAACGCAAGCCCGACTGGTTCCCTTACGCCGCGCGCAAGATTCCCTAAAAGATACTGCTTCGCACGACGGCGATGGCCTCAATTCGGCCTTCGCCTGTGCTACGCGAGGACTCTTCAGTATTTCAGGATCGACCTGGCCGCCATCGCGCCCGATTGCAGCGCGCCTTCCATGAAGCCGTAGAACGGCAGGCAGACATGCTCGCCGGCGAAATGCAGACGCCGGTGGAACGGCTGGCTCAGGAATTTGCCGATTCGGGTCACTTCGCCGGGCGCCGGGCAGGAATATCCACCCCAGGTCCAGGGCTCCAGCGGCCAGGCGACAAAGCGCGGCCAGCGTTCGCGGCTGGCGGGATAGCCCTTGTAGACCTGCCCGATGCGCCGGTCGTAGAAGCGATGGAGGCGCATCGGATGGCGTTTGTCGTAGACGGAAAGCGCCTGTTCGGCGGCCTTGCCGCCGGCAAACAGCGCAAAACGGATATCCTGTCCCGGCGCCTGCATCTGATTGTCGGTCGCGTCCCAGGTCATGCCGAAATTCTCGGACGTGCTGTTGGGCGAGAGCTTGCTGGCGAACCAGAACCGCTCTTGCACCCGGCTGAAATATTTCACCACCGTTCCCATCGACATGCGATAGGCCGGGTCGATCGGCGGATCGATCTCGATTCGGTCCCAGGCGCTGGGCGGCACCGCCAGCACCGCGTGATCGGCCGTCACCGGCCGCCCGCGCCACGGCGTCACGGTGACGCCGCGCTCGTCAACCGCGATGCGCTTGACCCAGTTGGATAGCCGCACCTCGCCGCCTTGCCGTTCGATCGTTTCAGCCAGGCGGAACGCCAACGACTGGTTGCCATTTTCGCAGCGGACATTCTCGACCTGGGTGAAATAGGAATCGGCATGCGCCTCCTTGCCGGTTTGCGCATGCGCGGCCCCGGCGACCAGGGCCAAGATCCCGAGATAGCTTTGCCGTGTCGCGGGCACGCCGTTGTTATTGGCGAATTGCGCCTTGATCACCGCCTTCGCCGTGGAGGAAACGTCCAGCTTGTCGATCCAGTCGGCGATCGACCGGCTGTCCCGGCGTTCGGCGTGCGGCGCGAGCCAGGGCTTGTAAGGCTTGGTCAGGCTACGCGCCTCGCGGCATAGCCGGTTGATCGCGCCGGTCATCTCGTCGTAAATGCGCTCGACCGTCTTCGCCGGCAGGAGCTTGCCGCCGAACTGCGTCGGCATCTCGAGATTGAGCGCGGCATAGTCGTCGTCGTCGGTGATCATCGACAGACCGAGCTTGAAATGCTCGGCGAGGCTCATCCACAGCGGATGGGCATAGCCGATGAACTCGCCGCCGGCCTCGGTGATCTGCTTGGATCGGCCGTCGATCCAGCTCCAGACGCGGCCGCCGACGCGCGGGCGCGCCTCGAAGACGGTGACCTTGTGGCTGTTCGCCAGAATGAAACCCGCCATGAGGCCGGCAAATCCGCCGCCGACGATGACCACGCGCGGCCGCCGAGCCTTAGGCGCGGCTTCGCTCGCCGCCAGCCATTGCTCGATTGGGAAGCGCCGCTTGAACCAGGCGATGCGGTCGCGCACCAACCGTTGTTGATCGCGGCCGGAAATTGGCTGCCCGTACCGTCGGTGCAACCGCGCGTAAAGCGAGCGCGCCATGCGTTCTCCCCCAATGCAAAAAAATCGCCGTCCTAATCCGGATCGACCGTCTCTTCTTCTTCCATGATCGGGCGGCCCTTGCGCCCGCCGGAGGTCACCGGCGGCGGTACCGCCTCGGCCTCGACGAGCTTGCCGGCGAGCTCCAGACAGCGCCCGGCGAGCGCGGCGGCGCCCTCGGCCAGCGATTTCGACTCGCGCACGATGCGCACGTTGTTTTCCATGTCCTCGTGCGACCAGCCGCGC
Source organism: Allostellaceae bacterium (assembly GCA_035934995.1). GTDB lineage: Bacteria > Pseudomonadota > Alphaproteobacteria > ATCC43930 > CGMCC-115725 > REEB95. Next base: position 52,068 of record DASYXI010000016.1, on the reverse strand, counting down.
GAGTGGGCGATGTACGGGAATTGCGGAAACAGGAAGCCGAGCTCGGCAAAGAAGCCCAGCATCGAGCCGGCGACGGCCTGGATGTTGTCCTGGCCGCCGACGACGATGAAGGCCGCGACTTTGTTGCAGATCAGAAGTTTTTCGTTCCGCGAAATGTCCACTTGGGCGCAGTTGAGGCGCTCCACCATCTTGAAATAAAGCGACGATGCCGAGCCCCAGCGGATCGGCGTCGCGACGATGACGGCATCGGCCCAGAACACCAGCGTCTCGTATACCTGATCCATCTGGTCGGTCGGATCCATCTGCGTGATCGAGCACGGCCAGGTGCAGGCGTAATAGCTCTTGGAGAAATAGCCCTCGCAGGCCCGGAACTTGAGATTGTTGAGCGTGATGAGCTTGGTCTCGGCGCCGAGCCGGCGACCTTCGGCCAAGGCGCAATCGAGCAGATGGTCGGAACCGGAGAAGCGCGGATGGGCCGCGTCCATGACGGTGGTCGAGATGCCCGCGAGGCGCAGCGGGCCGGGCGCGCGCACCGGTTCGCGCGACAGCGGATGCGGCGCATGCGGCTTCTTCATGCGCCGGGTCGGATTGGCGAGATCGACCAGAACGCGGCCCTTTTCGACCTTCACCGGAAACGCGGGCACGCAATCGTCTTCAAAACCGGGCTCGCCTTTGCCGGTGCAGCGATCGAACTTCCAGCCGTGCCACGGACACCTTATGAATCCGGCCTCGTCGAGCGTGCCTTCGCCCAAGGGCCCGCCGACGTGGTTGCACGTATTGGCGATGGCGCCGAACACGCCGTCGCGATACGAGAGCGCGATGTCCGCGCGCCGCACCTTCATCGGCTGGCACGAATGCTTGGCGAGATCGTCGGCAGCCCCGACGTCGATCCATTCGGGTTCCCGGGCCATGGATGCATCTCCTCTCGGCGCGTTTCTCTCGAATGCCGGTATTTGATGGGAACTCGACGCGGCGTTCAATCCACCATAAAAGGCGGCTTCACCGGCATGTTACTTCAGCCGCCGCGGCCCGCGGATTAAGCTGGCGAAAGGAAGCCCGTCATGGATGGAACAGCGTGGCGGCCGTTGCGCGGAGTCGACCGCAGCCAGCTGCGGGAAGCTCGACTCCAGGCGCATCACGCGACGCAATGGCTCGCCCGCGCGGCGCGCGCCTATATACCGGCGCGGCCGGACGATGCGCATACCAACCTGGGCTGGGACGACCGGCTCGACGGTTTCACCACCCACGCACTCCGCGACGGCGTTCGCCTTGGGCTGAAGATCGCCGATCTCACGCTTATCGTGCTCGACAACGGCGGCACACCGACCCTGCACCTGGACGGCCAGCGCGATGTCGCCGTGCGCCAGTGGCTCGGTACGCAGATCGCCGCGCTTGGCTTCGATCCGGCCGACCTCGACGCGCCGGCGCCTTACACGATACCCGCGCACGCGGTCGCCGACGGCGGAACCTATGCGGTCGCTGGGCTCGCCGACGCATTCGTCGAGCTGGCGGCGTGGTTCGCCAATGCCGATCGCGCGCTCGACGGTGTCCGGGCGGCGATGGCCGGCCGCGGCTTCGCGACATCGGCGGTGCGCTGCTGGCCGCACCATTTCGACATCGCCACGCTGGCTTTGCTTGATGCCGGTGGAGTCGATCGCGTCCGTTCCGTGAATGCCGGTCTGTCGCCGGGCGACGATTGGTACGACGAGCCTTATTTCTACGTCAGCCCTTATCCCTATCCCGACGCCGCGCGGCTGCCGCCGCTGCCGCCCCTCGGTCACTGGCACACGCGCGGCTTCACGGCGGCGATCGCGCCTGCCAGCCGCATCGCGGCGACGCGCGACCGCGAAGCCGAGAGCATCGCCTTCCTGCGCGCCGTAACCGACGGCGCCGTCGCGGCCTTGAACTGAATCGGCGCTCAGGCGCGCTCGGGTTGGACGACGGCTCGACGTCGGCGGATGCCCCAGGCGGCGAGACCGGCGGCCGCCAGCATGGCCACCGACGCCGTCAGCACGCCGGCATGCAGACCATTCACGAGGTTATCGTTGCCGGCGAAGGCGCCGAACACCGCGACGCCGACCGCGCCGCCGGCCTGGCGCGCGGCGTTCAGCACCGCGGCGGCGATGCCCGATGCCGATTTGTCGACGGAGCTAAGGACCGTCGTCGTCATCGCCGGCACCGCCAGGCCCATGCCAAGCGGGATCAGCGCGAAGCCCGGCAGCATTTGGACATAAGGCGTGTGCGGGCCGAGACCGAGCAACAGCGCGAATCCCGCGGCGCCGATCAGCGCGCCGACGATCATCGGCCCGCGCGTGCCGACGCGGCCGGCGAGCCAACCGCTCGCCACGTTCGAGACGATAAAGGTCGCGGTCAACGGCAGATAGGCGAGGCCGGCGGTCAAGGCGCTGTAACCGAGCACGCGCTGGAGATAAAGGCTCAGCACGAACACGACGCCGTAATAGGTGAGGTTCGCGAGAATGCCGAAACCGACCGCCGGCGCGAAACTCGGCAGGCGAAGAAAACGCAGCGGCACCATCGGCGCGCGGCTGCGCGCTTCGCAGCGAACGAATGCCGCACCGGCCGCAAGCGCCACGATGAACGCGCCGATGACGATGGGATGCAGCGCGCCCAACGGGCGCAATTCGATGACGCCGCCGATCAGCCCGGCCAACGCCATGACCGCGAACACTTGACCGGCAAGGTCCAAATGCGCGGCGCGTGGTGTCCGTTCGGTCTCGTCGACATACGCCGTCAGCCATGCGCCGGCGGCGCAAATCGGCAGGTTGACGAGGAAGATCGTCCGCCAACTGGCGACCGCGATGAGCAAGCCGCCGATCAGCGGACCGGCGGCGATGGTGACGCCGCCCGCCGCGGTCCACAGGCCGACGGCGCGCGCGCGCAGCCGCCCATCGTGATGGCAGGCATGATTGAGCAACGCCAGCGAGCTCGGCAGCATCGCCGCCGCACCGACGCCTTGCAGCGCGCGCATGGCGATCAGCGCGCCGGCGTTCGGCGCGGCGCCGCAGCCGAGCGACGCCAGCGCAAACACGCCGAGACCGACGCGGAAAAGCCGCCGCGCGCCGAACCGGTCGCCGAGCAGACCGCCGGTCAACAGCAGCGCGGCAAACACCAGCGCATAGGCATCGACCACCCATTGCAGCGCGTCGACCGGTGCGCCGAGCGTGGCGCCGATGCGCGGCAGCGCGACGTTGACGATGGTGACGTCGAGCTGGATCAAGGCGAAGCCGAGGCTGGCGGCGGTAAGCGCCACGCCAACGGGCCGGAGCGCGAGCGGTTTGTCGGTTGTCATGCGTGAAAGAAATAGGCGGCCGCGCGGCGCGGACGTTTCATCCGCGGGTGAAACGAACGCCGCCGGACCTATATACTGTGACAGCACCGCCATCCGACGGAGCCGCCCATGGACGCCAACGTCGCCCTGCCTGCCGCGCTGATCGCCGATCCGGCGCGCGCCGCCATCCTGATGGCGCTGCTCGACGGCCGCGCCCAGCCGGCGTCCGCGCTTGCCTATGCCGCCGGCATTTCAGCGCAGTCGGCCAGCAATCATCTCGGCAAGCTGGTGGCCGGCGGATTGCTGAAGCTCCGCGCCGCCGGACGGCATCGTTATTATTGTCTCGCCAACGCCGAGATCGCGCATGTGCTCGAAGGTCTGTCCGGTCTGGCGCCGGCGGTGAAGAGCCTGGAAACGCCGCGCTCGCCGTTGGCGCGGCAGTTGCGCGTGGCGCGCACGTGCTACGACCACCTCGCGGGTCGTCTCGGCGTCGCGCTCGCCGCGGCGTTGGTGCGGGAGAACTGGCTTGCCGAAACCGCCGGCGACGACGCGCGCTATGCCCTGACCGATGAAGGCCGCGCGCGCTTCGCCGCCTTCGGCGTCTCCCTCGACGACGTCAAACCCGACCGGCGCGGCATGGCGCGCAAATGTCTCGACTGGACCGAGCGCCGCAACCATGTCGCCGGCCCGCTGGGCGTGCGTCTTTTGGCGCGGCTGACGGCGCTGGACTGGGTCGAGCGCGGCATTGGGCCGCGGGGGCGCGGCGTCACGGTGACCCCGGCCGGCATGACCGGCCTGCGCGACCAATTCGGACTGGCGGTCGACCAACTCTTCGCGCACGAAACCGCCGCCTTAAGCGCCGCTTAAGATAGCCGCGGTAAACCGAGATGACGTGATGGTGTCCCATTTTGACTTGTCATGGCCGGGCTTGACCCGGCCATCCACGACTTGAAGGCGTGGATGCCCGGCACAAGGCCGGGCATGACGGTGAAAATCGAGATAAGCCAGTCAAACCGAGACATCACCAGTGGCGGTTTGCTTGCAATGCCCGTCCGGGTTTTGCATATTCGCCGCCTTCGGAGCGCGGGCGTAGCTCAGGGGTAGAGCACAACCTTGCCAAGGTTGGGGTCGAGGGTTCGAATCCCTTCGCCCGCTCCATTTTCTTACAGATTGCGGCGACGACCGCCGGCCAGCCGCCGCTATGCTTTGCATCGATAACGTCACCGTCCGTATCGCCGGCCGCGAGATTCTAGCCGGCGCCAGCGCCAACGTGCCGGCCGGCCGCCGCATCGGTCTCGTCGGCCGCAACGGCGCCGGCAAATCGACGCTGCTGAAGGTGATCCTCGGCGAGATGGGGACCGACGGCGGCGACGTGTCGTGGCCGCGCGACTGGAAAATCGGCGCGGTCGCGCAGGAAGCGCCGGGCGGTGACGCCAGCCTGCTCGATACCGTGCTCGCGGCCGACGGCGAGCGCGCGGCGCTGGTCGCAGCGGCGGAAACCGAAACCGACGGTCACCGGATTGCCGAGATCCATGCCCGACTCGACGCCATCGACGCCTATGCCGCGCCGGCGCGCGCCGCCAGCATCCTGTCAGGCCTCGGATTTTCGGCGGCGGAACAAGCGCGGCCGTGCGCGGAATTCTCCGGCGGCTGGCGCATGCGCGTCGCCTTGGCGGCAATTCTATTCGCCGCGCCTGATCTGCTGCTGCTCGACGAGCCGACCAACTATCTCGATCTCGAAGGCCTGCTCTGGCTCGAGGACTTTCTGCGCCGCTATCGCGGCACGGTGCTGATCGTCAGCCACGACCGCGACCTGCTCAACACGGCGGTCGATTTCATCCTGCATCTCGAGCACGGCAAGCTCGCGCTTTATACCGGCGGCTACGACACCTTCGTCGAGACGCGCGCGGCGCACCGCGCGCACCAGGCCGCCTTCGCCAAGAAACAGGAAGCCGCGCGCAAGCACATGCAGCAATTCGTCGACCGCTTCCGCGCCAAGGCGTCGAAAGCGCGGCAGGCGCAAAGCCGGCTCAAGATGCTGTCGCGCATGCAAGTGGTGGCGGTGCCGGTCGACGAACACGTCGCGCCGATCCGCTTGCCGGAACCGCTGCCGGCGAGCCCGCCGCTGGTCACCATGGATCGCGCGTCGGTCGGTTACGAGCCGGGCAAGGCGGTGCTGGCGCATCTGTCGCTGCGCTTCGATCCCGACGACCGCATTGCGCTCCTCGGCAAGAACGGCAACGGCAAATCGACCTTCGCCAAGCTGCTCGCCGGCAAGCTGACGCCGATGAGCGGCACGCTGACGCGCGCGCGCAAGCTGGTGCCGGGGTATTTCGCGCAGCATCAGCTTGAGGAACTCGACGGCAACCTGACGCCGCTGGAAACCCTGGCCGAATTGCGGCCCAAGCTGCCGGCGCAGGCGCTGCGCACGCAGCTCGGCGGTTTCGGCTTCTCCGCGACCAAGGCGATCACCAAAGTGGCGAGCCTGTCGGGCGGCGAGCGCGCGCGGCTGATGCTGGCGCTGGCGACGCTCGACAAGCCGAACCTCTTGATCCTCGACGAGCCGACCAACCACCTCGATATCGACGCGCGCAACGAATTGCTGACGGCGCTCAACGATTTCGCCGGCGCGGTGATCCTGGTGAGCCACGATCGGCGGCTGCTCGAGGCGACGGCGGACCGTTTGATGCTGGTCGCCGATGGGCGGGTCGCGCCGTTCGACGGCGATCTCGACGATTACCGCCGGTTCCTGCTGTCGCCGGGCAACACCGCGACGCGAACGATCGACGCCGAAACGACCGCGGCGACGGCGCGGCGCGAAGGCGACAGCGACAAGCGCCGGCGCCTCAAACCGCTGAAACAGCGCGCCGACGCCGCCGAGCGCGAAGTCGGCACGCTCACGGCGCGGCTCGGCGAACTCGACGCGCAACTTGCCGCGCCGGACCTGTTCACGCGCGATCCCGTGACCGCCGCTTCCTTGGCAAAGACACGCGCCGAAGCCGCGCGGATGCTGGCGGCCGCCGAGGCAAGCTGGCTCCAGGCGCAGAACGACTACGACAGCGCCGCCGCGGAATAAATCCGCCAAACGTTCCCGTCGCATGTCCGACGTGACATGATGCGCCGGTCGTAACCGGAAGGGACCCTTGCTATGTCGGACGCCACGCCGCCAAGCACCGCGCAAGAACGATCGCCGAGCTACATCCTGCCGGTGCTCGACACCGATTTCCTGTCGAAGCGCGACGAACTGCGCGACCTGCGTTTCGCCATCGAATACGCCAAGGTCGAGTTCCTGCTGCGCGACTGGGGCGTGCGTTCGACCGTCGTCGTCTTCGGCAGCGCCCGCACGCCGTCGCCCGAACAGGCGCCGGCGCTGCGCCAGGCGGCAAAAACCGACGCCGAGCGCGCCCGCATCGATTTGCGCGTCGCCCGCTATCAGGCGGCGCGTGAATTCGGCCGCATCGTGTCCGAGCGCGGCGGCGCCTTCGCGCCACATCACCGCTGGCGCGACAACGTCGTCGCCACCGGCGGCGGACCCGGAATCATGGAAGCCGCCAACCGCGGCGCGAAGGAGGCCGGCGCGGCGACCATCGGCTTCAACATCGCGCTGCCGCACGAGCAGCATCCCAACCCCTACACCACGCCCGAGCTGACCTTCCAATTCCACTATTTCGGCATGCGCAAGATGCACTTGGCGATGCGCGCCAACGCGCTGGTCGCGTTTCCCGGCGGCTTCGGCACCTTCGACGAGCTGTTCGAGATCCTGACCCTGGTGCAGACCAAGAAGGCGCCGGCGGTGCCGATCGTGCTGTTCGACGCCGATTATTGGAAACGAGTCATTAACTTTGAGGCGCTGGCGGAAGCCGAAACCATCAGCCGCGAAGACCTGACGCTGTTCGAGTTCGCCAATACCGCGGAAGAAGCCTGGGCCGTGCTGGCGAAGCGCGGCCTGACCGCGCACGTGCCACCATCGCCCGAGGGTTAAGCCCGCTTTAACGGCGCGGCCTTATCCTTGTCCCTGGACCCGTCTCGGGTCCGCGGGGAACTAAGGCTAACGTGCAATCGCTGGCTACAGCGTTTCGCGGAATCGGCCGTCCGATTTCGCTCTGTATCGTGCTGGTCGCCGGTCTGCATCTGGCGGTTGGTGCGTTGGTGCTGCGCGCCGTCGTGCATCCAGCCGCGCCAAAGGTTGCCGCAGCGGTGGCGGCCAAGCCCGCAATCACACCCAAGCCGTCGCCGGCCGTCGCTCAAGCCGCGCCGCCGCCCGTGCCGGTCGACGCCGAGCCGCTCCGCTTCCATGCCACGCTACTCGATCCGATGCTCTTGGCGCGCGAGAACGCCGGACTGGCCCAGCTGCGCGCCGCCGGCATCAACCTCGAAACGCTGCTCCATCATGCGACGCCGGCCCGTCACGCGGCCGACGAGGGCGGACCGTTCATCCCGCCCGGTGAGATCCGTGATGCGGCACTCGACCCCTCGCGCCTGGCGCGGCTCGAACGCCTGATCGCGCGCATGCCGTTCGCGGCGCCGTTGCCCCATTACGCGATCAGCAGCCCGTTCGGCATCCGCCATGATCCGTTCAACGGCGAGCGCTCCTTCCATCCCGGCATCGACCTCGAAGCCGAAATCGGCGAGACGGTCTTCAGCACCGCGCCCGGAATCGTGGACTTTGCCGGCTTCGACGGCGCCTATGGACGGATGATCGAGATCGACCACGGCAACGGCATCCGGACGCGTTATGCCCACCTGTCGCGACTTCTGGTCCGCGTCGGCGACCGCATCGATGAGCATCAGCGTATCGGCTCGGTCGGCAGCAGCGGCCGCAGCACCGGTCCGCATCTGCACTATGAAGTGCGGATCGACGGCCAGCCGCTCAATCCGGCGAAATTCCTGGCGGTCGGCCGGCAATCGCCGCTGATCGCCGTCGACGCCGTCCAGGCGCAGTAGCCGGAAAAAAAGAGGCCGCCTCGCGGCGGCCTCGTTTGATTGTCCTTTGATAAAAACCAGGTTGTGACTACGCCGATCGGCTATAGAAACGGGGATGGATTTGCTGGTCGACCCTGCCGACTGGACGCGTTGGGGCACCCGACGCTTCCGCTGCGCCCTCGGCAAGGGCGGCGTGCGGCCGGCCAAGCGCGAAGGTGACGGCGCGACGCCCGCGGGCGTCTTCGTCATGCGGCGGCTTCTCTATCGGCCCGACCGTGGCGCCGCACCGGCGACCCGTCTGCCGATGGCGCCGATCGCGGCCGATGACGGCTGGTGCGACGATCCCGCCGACGGGGCTTATAACCGGCCGGTCAAGTTGCCGTACCGGGCGCGAACCGAGCGGTTATGGCGGGACGATCGGCTTTACGATCTGCTGGTCGTGCTGGGCTACAACGACGACCCGGCAATCGCCGGCGCCGGCAGCGCGATTTTCCTGCACGTCGCCGCGGCGGATTACGCGCCGACCGAAGGCTGCGTCGCTCTCGCACCCGAGGATCTGCGCCGAGTTCTGGCCGAGGCCGACGCGACGTCGCGCGTCGTCGTTGCGGCGCCTTAAGCGCGCGGCCGCGGCCCGAAGATCGCGGTGCCGACGCGCACCAGCGTGGCGCCATGCGCCACCGCCAGCGGATAATCCGCGCTCATTCCCATGCTGAGTTCGGCCAGGCCGTTGCGGCGCGCGAGCGCGGCAAGCGCCGTGAAATGCGGCGCCGGATCGGCGTCGGCCGGCGGTATGCACATCAAGCCGGTGATCGCCAAATGCCAGCGGCCGCGACAATCGGCGATGAATCCATCGACATCCGCGGGCGCGATGCCGGCCTTTTGCGGCTCGTCGCCGATATTGACCTCGACGAGCAAGGCGGGACGGCGGCCTTCTTGCTCCATCGCGCGGGCCAGCGCTTCGGCCAGCCGCGGCCGATCGAGCGTATGGATGACATCAAAGAGCCGCACGGCGTCGCGCGCCTTGTTGGTTTGCAACGGCCCGATGAGATGGAGCCGCAGGTCCGGACCGCGCGCTTTCAGCGCCGGAAATTTGGCCTGCGCCTCTTGCACACGGTTCTCGCCGAAATCGCGCTGGCCGGCGGCCAGAGCGGCTTCGATCGCGCGCGCCGGCTGCGTCTTGCCGACCGCGATCAGCTTGACCGCATCCGCCCGACGGCCAGCATCGTGTGCCGCCTGGGCAATGTCCGCGCGCACCGCCGCCAGTCGCGCGGCGATGTCAGTTTTCGCCGGATCGGACATGCGGCAGGCTCGCCAGCGCCAACCGATCCGTCAAGGTCGCGGACGCCGCAGGCCGGACAGCCTTGAGTTTTCAAAGGTATGGCGGGGTCGAGGGACGCTGCGCTAATATTGCCACACCCGGGGCTGCAAGCGCCCGGGGGGAGCTCCGAGGAGTGTTGGTATGGTGTTTCGTCAATCCGTGAAAGCCGGATTCCTGTGCTTTGGCGCGGTTTTGCTGCTGAGTGGCTGCGGCCTATTCAACAACGACCGTTGGCAGGGCAACGACCCCGATGCGCAGCAACGGGCCGAAGACCCCTACCACACCGATCCGAAATACATCGGCGGCACGCAGGGTTCGTTCAATCCGCGCACCCAAACCGACAGCAATCGCTCGGTGCTGTCGCTCTTCTTCAACAACAACAATAACACCGCCAGCAACGGTGGCGGTGGCGCGCCGGGCGTCGGCGTCAATTCGTTCTTGTGGCATGCGAGCCTCGACACCGTCTCATTCATGCCGCTGGCCTCGGCCGATCCGTTCGGCGGCGTCATCATCACCGATTGGTTCAGCCCGCCGCAGACGCCCGACGAGCGCTTCAAGGTGAACATCTTCATCCTCAACCGCGAGCTCCGCGCCGACGGCGTGCGTTGCAGCGTCTTCCGTCAGGCGCGCGACAGCAAAGGCAACTGGGTCGACGCGCCGGTCGACAAGAACACGTCGACCGATCTCGAGAATGCCATCCTCGCGCGGGCGCGCCAGATCCGTCTGAGCACGGCCTCGAACCAGCAATAGGCCGCGGCCCTCGCGCGATGGCGCGGTATAACGCGAAAGAAAACGAAGAGCACTGGCAACGGGTCTGGCGGGAGCGCAAGAGCTTCGAGGTCGAGACCGACCCGGCGCGCCCGAAATATTACGTGCTCGAGATGTTTCCCTATCCGTCGGGGAAACTGCACGTCGGCCACGTCCGCAATTACACGATGGGCGACGTCGTCGCGCGTTACAAACGCGCACAGGGCTTCAACGTGCTGCATCCGATGGGCTGGGACGCGTTCGGTCTGCCGGCCGAGAATGCGGCGATGGCATCCGGCAAGCATCCGCGCGAATGGACGCTGGCGAACATCACGGTGATGCGCGAGCAACTGAAACGGATGGGCATCGCCTATGACTGGCGGCGCGAGATCGCCACCTGCCATCCCGACTACTACAAGCACGAACAGAAGATGTTTCTCGATTTCCTGGCGGCGGGGCTCGCCTACCGCAAGGAATCGTGGGTCAACTGGGATCCGGTCGAGAACACGGTGCTCGCGAACGAGCAGGTGATCGACGGCCGCGGCTGGCGCTCCGGTGCGCCCGTCCAGAAACGATTGCTGTCGCAGTGGTTCCTCAAGATCACCACCTTCGTGTCCGAGTTGCTCGAGGCGCTGGCGACGCTCGACCGTTGGCCCGAGCGCGTCAAGCTGATGCAGGAGAACTGGATCGGCCGGTCGGAAGGCGCGCGTGTCTTTTTCGGCCTGAGCGAACGCGACGAGCGGCTGGAAGTGTTCACGACGCGCCCCGACACGCTCTTCGGCGCGTCGTTTCTTGCCGTCGCGCCCAATCATCCGCTGGCTGAGGCGTTGGCCGCGCGTGACGCCAAGCTGCGCGACTTCGTCGCCGAGTGCAACCGCATGGGCACCAGCGAGGCCGCGATCGAGACCGCCGAAAAGTTGGGCTATGACACCGGCATCAAGGCGCGCCATCCCTTCGCGCCGGACCGGACTCTCCCGGTCTACGTCGCCAATTTCGTGCTGATGGAATACGGCACCGGCGCGATCTTCGGCTGTCCGGCGCACGATCAGCGCGACCTCGAATTCGCGCGCAAATACAAGCTGCCGGTGACGCCTGTCGTGTTGCCATCCGATATCGACGCCAAAAGTTTCGCGATCGCCGACGAGGCCTATACCGGCAACGGTACGCACATCAATTCAGGCTTTCTCGACGGCCTCGACGTGCCGGCGGCGAAGCGGCGCGCCATCGCCGAAATCGAAAAGCGCAAAACCGGCGCCGGTGCGACGGTATGGCGGCTCCGGGATTGGGGCGTATCGCGGCAGCGTTATTGGGGCTGTCCGATTCCGGTGATCCATTGCGGCAAATGCGGCATCGTGCCGGTGCCCGAAAAAGACCTGCCGGTCCGCCTGCCCGACGATGTGACGTTCGACGAGCCGGGCAATCCGCTCGATCGCCATCCGACCTGGAAGCACGTCGCCTGTCCGCGCTGCGGCGCCAAGGCGCGGCGCGAAACCGACACCTTCGACACCTTCTTTGAAAGCTCGTGGTATTTCGCGCGGTTTTGTTCGCCCCGATCCCCCACCGCCTTCGAGCGCAAGGATATCGCCTATTGGATGCCGGTCGACCAGTATATCGGCGGCATCGAGCATGCGGTCCTGCACCTGCTTTATTCGCGTTTCTTCACCCGCGCGCTCGAACGTTGCGGTTATCTGGCGCTCCAAGAGCCATTTGCCGGCCTGTTTACCCAAGGCATGGTTTGCCACGAGACCTACCAAGACGCGGCGGGAAATTGGCTCTTCCCCGAGGAGGTCCAGCACGGCGACAATGGCGCCTGGCGCGACGCCAAGGGCCGGCCGGTGACCGTCGGGCGCATGGAAAAAATGTCGAAATCGAAGAAGAACGTGGTCGGACTCGAAACCATCGTCGACGCCTATGGCGCCGACACCGCGCGACTCTATCTGCTGTCCGACAGCCCGCCCGAGCGCGACCTCGAATGGACCGACGCCGGCATCGAAGGCGCCTGGCGCTACGCCAACCGGCTATGGCGGCTTGTGGCCGAACGCGACAATCCTTTACCGCCGCCCGGCACGCCGATTCCGGCGAAGCTCGCGACCGCCGATCAGGATCTCAGGCGCGTCACCCATCAGACGGTCGCGCTGGTCACCGACGATCTCGACAAGTTCCGTTTCAACCGGGCGGTCGCGCGCATCCGCGAGCTCACCAACGCCATCGAAGCCGCGCCCGACGCCGCCGTCGCGGTGGTGCGCGAGGCGCTGGAAGCGGCCGTGCGGCTGATCGGTCCGATGATGCCGCATCTCGCCGAGGCGTTGTGGGAGGCGCTCGGCCATCAGCGCCTGCTGGCCGACGAGCCGTGGCCGAAAGCCGATGCTGCGCTCGCCACCGCCGAGACGGTGACGCTGGCGGTCCAGGTCAACGGCAAACTCCGCGGCACGATCGAAATGCCGCGCGACGTCGGCGAGGCCGATGCGCGTCAGGCGGCGCTCGCGCTGCCGAACGTCATCACGGCGTTGGCCGGCAAGACGCCGCGCAAAACCATCGTCGTGCCCAATCGGATCGTCAATGTCGTGGTCTAGGCGCGGCATCCTGGCGGCGCTCGCCTCAGCACCGCTCGCCGGTTGCGGCTTCCATCCGCTCTACGGCGGCCATACCGCGGGCGAATACGATCCTCGGCTTGCCGCCATCAAGGTCGACCCGATTCCGGACCGCGAAGGCCAGCTGTTGGAGTTGGCGCTGCGCGAAAAGCTCAACCCGCGTGGCGTGACGACGCCGACGCTTTACACGCTGAGCGTTATTTTGACTTTGACCCTGACCGATCTCGGCATCCAGCGCAACGCGACGTCGACCCGTTCGGAGGTCAATGCCGGTGCGAACTATACGTTGCGCGGCGCCGGCATCAATATCGCCGGCAGCAGCCGAACGGTCAGCGCCTTTAACCTGCAAAACGACGCTTGGGCGGCGACCGTCGCCCAGGACGATGCGCGCGAGCGCGCCATCGAGGATCTCGCCGACGCGATTTACATGCAGCTGTCGCTCTGGTCGCGGCAGCAAACGGCCGCGCGCTGAGCCGGTGAAGCTCGAAACCCGCCGCATTGAATCCTTTCTCGCGGCGCCCGATCCGGTCCTGCGCGCCTGCATGGTCTATGGCCCCGATCGCGGTCTGGTCGGCGAGCGCGCCGCGCGGCTGGCGCGCGCCATCGTTCCTGATCCGAAGGACGCCTTCCGGGTCGCAGCCTTGACGGCGGATGCGCTGCTCGCGGCACCGACGCGCTTGCACGACGAGGCGGCGCAACTGTCGCTCATGGACGGCCGACGCCTGGTGCATGTGACCGATGCCGGCGACGCCGTCGGCGCACTGTTCGCGCGCTACCTTGCCGATCCGCCGGCCGGCGACGGTTTCGTGATCGTCGAGGGTGGCGATCTGAAGCCGCGCTCAAGTCTGCGCCGCGCCTTCGAGGGCGCCAAGAACGCCGCCGCGATCGCCTGTTATCTCGACGGACCGCGCGAGATCGAGGCGCTGGTGCGCGAGGTCGCGCGCGCTCACCGCATCAATTTGGCGCCCGACGCGGTGCCTTATCTGGTCGGGTCGTTGGGCGGCGACCGTGCCTTGAGCCGCCGGGAGCTCGAAAAGCTCGCGCTCTATGCCGGCGACGGCGGCACCGTGTCGCGTAACGAAGCCGCGGCGCTGGTCGGCGACAGCGCCGACTTGTCGCTCGATGACGCCATCCTCGCGGCCGCCGAAGGCGACCCGGCCGCGTGCGAGCGCGCCTTGACGCGGGCGCTGGCCGAAGGTGAATCGCCGATCCGCATCCTGCGCGCCGCGTTGCGGCATTTCACGCAACTCCACCGGACGGCGGCGCGGCTTGATGACGGTGCCAGCGTGGACGAGGCGATTGCCGCCGTGCGACCGCCGCTGTTTTTTAAAATAAAAGATAGTTTCAAGCGCCAATTGCGGCTTTGGCCGGCACGGCGCGGCGCGGCCGTGCTGGCGGCGCTCGTCGAGGCCGAACGCCAGGCCAAATCGTCGGGCATGAAGGATGAAACTATTTGCCGTGCCGCTTTACTGCGCATTGCACGCGGCGCGATGCAGGCGGAATCGCAACGCGCATCCTGATGCCGACGGCGATCATTTGATCGCCCGAGGCAAATCTGTGGCAGGATAGATATCCCAGGGCATGGCTGGCGCACGCACCCGGAGAGCGCAATCGTTCGGGGGAGAAGTTGCCTATGGACATGTCGGAAATCGATTTGGTGGTGGACTGGTTGGACTTCATCGAGGAATGGCTGACGGCCAAGCAACATCCTGAAGCGTCGCATATCGTCGGCGTCGCCAAGCTGTCGCTCGAAGATGCCCGCAAGAAGATGATGGCGACGAAAGCCGCCTGAAACGGCGGCACGCGTCTCAGTCAAACGGCCGACCGTCCTTGCGCAGGAAGATTCGCTTGCCGGCCGCGTCGTGCGTGCCGCGAATGTCGTCGTCGGGATAAGCGACGTCATCCGGGACGAAGCGGTCGCCGACTTCGAGATAGATCACTTCGCGCGCCGTGCGATTGATCAGCTGGTGCGCGTCGCCCGAAGCCGCCTTGAAGCCCGCGCACATGCCCGGCTTGAGCGGCGTTTCGCCGGCGTCGGTCACCAGCACCGGCTCGCCTTCGACGATGTAGATGAATTCATCCTGCGCCGAGTGCGCGTGCCGCAGCGCCGAGATCGCTCCCGGCGCGAGCCGCGTCAGGTTGACGCCGAAATTCTTGAGGCCGAAAACATCGCCGAGCGCGCGCTTCTGTCGTCCGAGCACGCGCGAATAGAACGGTTCCGGATAGGCCGACGGTTTCGCGTTGGGTGCGACCGCAGCGGCGACGACGGCGACCGGCGCCTTCGCGGCCATCGCGTCAGGGCTTGGCGCGGAGCTTGGTGAGCACGTCGTCGAGCTGATCGAGCGACGCGTAGCGGATGGTGAGCGCGCCGCGCTTGCCGTCGAAAGCGATCTCGACCTTGAGGCCCAAGGTCTCGGACAGCTCGCGCTCGAGCGCGACGATGTTGGCATCGCGCCGGCGGCCGCCGCGCGGCTTGTGCGTGACGAACTGGGCTTCTTCCGGCGGCTTCGCGGCGCGTTCGGTCTCGCGCACGCTCAAGCCGTCGCGCACGATGGTCTGCGCCAACGCCAGCGCCTTGTCCGCATCGAGCCCGACCAGCGCGCGCGCGTGACCCATGCTCAGCCGTCCGTCGGCGACCATGTCCTTGATCTCCTGCGGCAGCGTCAGCAGCCGCAAAAGATTGGCGATGTGGCTGCGGCTTTTGCCGAGCGCGGTCGCCAGCGCCTCCTGGGTATGGCCGAATTCGTCGATCAGGCGCTTAAAGCCTTGCGCCTCCTCGATGGCGTTGAGATCGCTGCGCTGGATGTTTTCGACCAGCGCGATCTCGAGCGCCTCGCGGTCGCCGATCTCCTTCACCAGCACCGGCACTTCGTGCAGATGCGCGCGCTGCGCCGCGCGCCAACGGCGTTCGCCGGCGAGAATCTCGAAGGCGCCGGCGAATTTCGGATGCGGCCGCACCAGTAGCGGCTGGAGTATGCCTTGCGCGACGATGCTTTCGACCAGTGCGCTCAATTCGGTTTCGTCGAAATTGCGGCGCGGCTGGAACCAGCCCGGATAGATCTGGTCGATCGGCACGGTCCGCGTGCCTTTGGCCGGCGCCGCCGTATCGCGCTCCGGCGCCGACGCGTCTTCGCCGAGCAAGGCCGACAGGCCGCGGCCCAATCCGCGCTTTTCGATCATGACGCGATGCGCTCGATCAGCGAACGTTCGCGCTTGAGCACCTCGCCCGCGAGATGGACGTAGGCTTGCGCGCCCGGACACCGGAAATCGTAGAGCAGCACCGGCTTGCCGTGCGACGGCGCTTCGGAGATGCGCACGTTGCGCGGAATTACGGTTTCATAAACCTTGGCGCCAAAGTGCCCGCGCACGTCGGCCGCGACCAAGTCGGAGAGATTGTTGCGCTTGTCGAACATGGTCAGCACCACGCCCTGGATCTCGAGCGCGGGGTTGAGTTTGCCTTTGACGCGCTCGATCGTCTTGACCAGATGCGATAGACCTTCGAGCGCGTAGAACTCGCACTGCAGCGGCACCAGCACGGCGTGCGCCGCGACCAACGCGTTGAGCGTCAGCAGGCCGAGCGACGGCGGACAATCGATCAGCACGTAGCGAAACTGGCCGAGCTTGCCGGCGAGCGCGTCGCGCAAGCGGTACTCGCGGCGCTCGGCATCGACCAGCTCGAGCTCGGCACCCGACAGGTCGACCGACGCCGGCACGATGGCGAGCCGCGGCACCGCGGTTTGCACGACGGCGGCGGCGAGGTCGCGCGCGCCCAACAGCACGTCGTAGCTCGTCACGGTCCGGGCCTGTCGGGATATGCCGAGACCGGTCGAGGCGTTGCCTTGCGGATCGAAATCGACCAGCAGCACGGATTCGCCGGCCGCTGCCAGGGCCGTGGCGAGGTTGATCGCGGTGGTGGTTTTGCCGACGCCGCCCTTTTGATTGGCAATGGCGATGACGCGCGCTGGGGCCGCCGGCCCGGCGGCCGGAACCAGCTCTGCAGTTTGCGCCAGCGGTTCCATCAAGGCCCTTCGAGACGCAGGATGCGACCGGTGGGGTCGCTCCGGCTCGGCAGAATCTGCGCCTTCATCTTCAGCGCCGGTGGCAAGTGGGTCAATTCCTCGTCGACCCCCTTACCCTTCAAAAACAAGCATATAGTGTGGGTTTTGCGGAATTTGTCCACCATTAGTAGTAGATTATCCACAGGCGCAACGGCCCGCGCCACGACGGCATCCGCCGCAATGGGCGCCATGCGCTCCGCCCGCTGGCTGTGGATGGTGACGGGCGTGCCGGTGACGCGCTGCGCCTCGCGCAAAAATACCGCCTTGCGCTGGTCGCTTTCGACCAGGTGCATGTCGGGCACGCCGAGCATCGCCAACACGAGACCGGGCAGTCCCGCCCCGCTGCCGACATCGACCACAATCCGCGCGCCGCTCGGAAGCAGCGGCATGAGCTGGGCCGAATCGAGAATGTGCCGACGCCAAACATCGCCGATGGTATTGGCCCCGACCAAATTGATCCGGCGATTCCACGCCGTCAGCAACGCGACATAGGCCTGGAGCCGGTCCAGCGTTTCACGTGGAACAGCCACAAGCCTGGCAAAGCCCTCGGCCGTCAGGCGGGTCGAAACCGGACGATCGTTGACTTGCAGCATCATGCCGCCGGCCGCCGCACATGGCGCAGCAGCGCGACCAGCGCCGCCGGTGTCACCCCCGAAACGCGCGCCGCGGCACCCAAGGTTTCCGGCCGACTGGCCCGCAACTTGAGGCGGATTTCCGCCGACAGCGAACCGATGGCGTCATAGTTTAGATCGGACGGCAGCTTGAGCGCTTCATCGCGCCGGAAGGCAGCGATTTCCTCGGCCTGGCGCTCGAGATAGCCGGAATAACGACCATCGATCTGGAGCTGCTCGGCAATCGGCCGGGGCATCGCGGCCAGTTCGGGCCAAATGGCCGATAGCCGAGCCAGATCGATTTCGGCATAGGCCAACAGATCGGCCGCTGAGCGGCGAATACCGTCCGCATTGATCGCGAGGCCATGACGGCGCAATTCGCTCGGCGTCATGCTCAACCGGCGGACCAAGGCGCGGGCGCCGTCGAGTGCTTCGGCCTTCGCCGCGAATGCGACCCGACGGTCCTGGCCAACGCAGCCAAGTGCGATACCCGTCGGCGTCAAACGCTGGTCGGCATTGTCGGCGCGGAGCGTGAGCCGGTATTCGGCGCGGGACGTGAACATGCGATAGGGCTCGCTTGTTCCACGTGAAACAAGGTCGTCGACCAGCACGCCGATATAGGCGCTGGCGCGGTCGAGGACGAATTCCCGGCCGCCGCCGGCGGCCGTGAGCGCGGCATTGAGCCCGGCGATCAGGCCTTGTGCCGCCGCTTCCTCATAACCGGTCGTGCCGTTGATTTGGCCAGCCAAGAAAAGCCCAGGAATCCTGCGGGTTTCGAGGGTTGGCCGGAGCTCGCGCGGGTCGACGAAATCGTATTCGATGGCGTAGCCCGGCCGCACCATACGGGCGCGTTCGAGGCCCGGAATCGTGGCCAGCAGCTCGGCTTGAACGGCCGCCGGCAACGAGGTCGAAATCCCGTTGGGATAGACGGTGTCGTCGTCGAGCCCCTCCGGCTCGAGGAAAATCTGATGCCGTTCGCGTTCGGCAAAGCGGACCACCTTGTCCTCGATCGACGGGCAATAGCGCGGCCCGATGCTATCGATCTGGCCGGAATACATCGGCGCCCGGTGCAGATTGGCGCGGATCAGCGCGTGGCTCGCCGGCGTCGTCGCGGTGATATGGCAGACGATCTGCGGCGTCGTGATGCGCTCGGTCAGGAAGGAAAACGGCTCCGGCGGGTCGTCGCCGGGCTGGGCCTCGAGCGCGGACCAATCGATGGTCTTGCCATCGAGCCGCGGCGGGGTACCGGTTTTGAGCCGGCCTAGGACGAAACCCGCCTGTATCAGGCTCTGCGCCAGGCGCAGCGAAGGCGGCTCGCCGACGCGGCCGGCTGCGGTCTTGGCTTCGCCGATATGGATGAGCCCGCGCAGGAAGGTGCCCGTGGTGATCACGACAGCACCGGCCAAAAGCCGCGCGCCATCAGCGGTTTCCACCCCGGTACAGCGGCCGGCCGCGTCGAAAGTCAGCGCCGCCGCCTCGCCTTCGCGGATCTCCAGACCCGCCCGCGCGGCCAGCAAATCCTGCATCGCCCGGCGATAGAGCTTGCGATCGGCCTGCGCCCGCGGACCCCGCACCGCCGGACCCTTGCTGCGATTGAGCATGCGGAACTGGATGCCAGCGCGATCGATCGCACGCGCCATTAGTCCGTCGAGGGCATCAATTTCTCTGACCAGGTGGCCCTTGGCCAAACCGCCGATGGCCGGATTGCAGGACATCTCGCCAATGGTCGACCGGCGATGGGTTAGCAACAGGGTACGGGCGCCGAGCCGCGCGGACGCGTCGGCTGCCTCGCAGCCGGCGTGGCCGCCGCCGATGACAATCACGTCGTACCGGTGCATGGCGGCAATCTACGGATGGCGCCGCAGCGAGTAAAGCCGGGCGCGGCAAGGTTTCACGTGAAACACCGACTCGGGCGAGGCGAGTCGGCTCTAGTAATACGAAATACTATTTTTGCGAATCCCAATAGCTTGAAAATTCATCGAGACGTCACACAGACTCGGGGAACTATTAACCCGCAAAGGCGGGTGACTGCCGAAATCTGGTAAGGCGAGATCGATTCGACCCCGGAACGTCTCGCGAACCAATACTATATGATGTGGTGTTAACGCTAGAAAATCACGAAATGTTCGTGTTTTTGGCTCACTTTCACTTGCCAATACAGAACTCGCGGAACACGACATCGAGCAAATCCTCGACGCCGACCCGGCCGGTGATGCGGCCAAGCGCCCGGACGGCCTGGCGCAATTCTTCGGCGGCGAGCTCCGGCGCACCGGCCTGCGGATAACGGTCGAGCGCCGCGTTCGCCGCCTCGAGCGCCTGACGATGGCGGGACCGCGTAATCAACGGCGCCGCCTCACCGCCGAAGCGACGCGCGATCTCGGCACCCAACCGCGCCTCGAGCGCCGTCATGCCGGCGCCGGTCGTCACCGAAATTTTGACCGCCGGCCCGATGCCGAGCGCGTCGGTCCACGCCGCATCGTCGGCCGGCGTGAGATCCATCTTGTTGGCGACGACGACGGTGTCGTTATCAATCAGCGCCGCGAGCGAAGTTTTTTCCTTGGGCTTGGTCGCGTCGACGACGACGAGTTTCAAATCCGCCGACGCCGCGCGCGCCCGCGCCCGGCGCACGCCCTCTTCTTCGATCGCGTCACGCGCCTCGCGCAGGCCGGCGGTGTCGGCCAGCGTCACCGGAAATCCCGCGAGGTCGAGCGCGACTTCGATGACGTCGCGCGTCGTGCCGGCGGTCGCGGCGGTGATCGCCACCTCGCGCCGCGCCAGCGCGTTCACCAGACTCGACTTGCCGGCGTTGGGTGGACCGAGCACGGCAACGATGAGCCCGTCGCGCAGCCGTTCGCCGCGGTGGCCATCGGCCAAAAAACGCGTGATTTCGCCTTTGATTTCAGCCAGTTGTGCGGCGACAGCGGCGGCGAGGTCGGCCGGCAAACCTTCGTCGGGAAAATCGATTTCGGCTTCGACGCGCGCCTGCGCGCGCAACAGGCGCGTCCGCCAACTTTCGTAGAGACGGCCGGCCTCGCCCGCCATTTGACGCAGCGCCTGGCGCCGCTGCGCCGCCGTCTCCGCCGCGACCAGATCGGCAATGCCTTCGGCTTCGGTCAGGTCGAGCTTGCCGTTGAGGAAAGCGCGTCGCGAAAACTCGCCGGGCTCGGCCAGTCGCAAGCCGGGTTGCGCGGCCAGCGCCTCGAGCAGCGCCGACGCCACGGCGCGACCGCCGTGCACGTGAATTTCGGCGACGTCTTCGCCCGTCAGGCTGCGCGGCGCCGGAAAGAACAGCGCCAGGCCGCGATCGATCAGCTCGCCGCTGCGCGGATCGCGAAAGCGCGTGACCAACGCGTGTCGCGCCGTGGGCAGCCGCCCAGCCAGCGCGCGCAACGCGGCGCTGGCTTGCGGCCCGGAAAGCCGCAGCAGCGCGACACCGGCCCGGCCGGGCGCGGTGGCAAAGGCGTAAATCGTGTCGCCGTCCATAAGCCGGGCGAGTGTGATGCAAAAGCTGGATCGCGGGGATATATAAGTTGCTCGTCAGCCGCGCAGCCGCCGCACAAGAGCCGCACCGCAGCCTGACCGCAGGAGGATGCGCATGTCGGTGCAGTCGCTGTTGAGCTACGCCCTCACCGTGCCCGAGCTCAAGGCCGGACAGAAATTCTATACGACCTTCGGCCTGACGCCCGGCGAGCGCGACGGCGTTCTCGCCTTCCGTTGCGACGGTCGCGACCAGGACCAAGTGTTCCTGGTCGAAGGTCGAAAGAAGCGCCTCAACCATGTGCGCTTCGGCAGCGACGACAAAGGCATCGCCGCCATTCGCGCGCGCATGCAGCAGCGCGGCGTCAAGGAAATCGACGCACCGCATAACGCCTTCGGCGGCGGCCTGTGGCTCCAAGATCCCGACGGCCATCCGATCAACGTGCGGCCGGAAAGTCCAAAGCCGTGGCGTTCCGCGCCCACCTTCGCCATCAACGCGCCCGGCCATTACCAACGGACGGGCAAGCGCGGCGCGCCCAAGCGTCACGTCGCGCGACCACATCGTCTCGGCCACGTGCTGCTGCACACGCCCAATCTCGAAAAGATGACGGCATTCTACATCGAAACACTCGGCATGAAGCTGACCGATCGCGTGCCGGGCATCATCGCCTTCTTGCATCTGCCGGGCGGCGGCGATCATCACGTCATCGCGCTCTTCACCGACGATCGGCCGGGCTTCCACCATGCCAGCTTCGAAGTCGCCTCGCCCGACGAGATCGGCCTCGGCGCGCAGCAGGTCATGGGCGCCGGCTACGGGAACGGCTGGGGCTTCGGCCGGCACGTACTCGGCTCCAACTTCTTCCACTATCTGCGCGATCCGTGGAACAGCCTCGCCGAATATTTCTGCGACATCGACCAGATTCCGGCCGACGGCTCGTGGCGGGCCGAGGATCATCCGGCCGAAGATTCGCTCTATCTTTGGGGGCCGGAGCCGGGCGATTTCGGCGCCAATTTCGAAGAAGCCTAGGGCGCCAAGCGCCGGTCAGCGCCGCCGCGCGGGTGCCAGGCCGCCGTGGCTTGCCAACACGACGCCGGCGCTGACGGCGACGATCGCGGCCCACGCGACGGTGTTCGGAATTTCGCCGAGCAACGGCACGCCAACCAACGCCACGACCACCGGCGTCAACGCGCCGAACACCGCGGCGCGCGATGCGCCGAGCCGGCGTATCGCATCGCCATAGAAATAGAGCGCCAGGATGCCGGCGACGACGCCTTGCATCAGCGCCTGGGTCACGACTTCGCCCGGCGCGGCTGACAGCACCCGCGGTCCGCAGAACAGGAAATAGACCGGCGTGATCAGTAGCAGCGAATAGACATTGACGATCGCCGCCGCGTGCCACGGTCCGATGCCCGAACGCCGGAACGTCACGGTGAAGACCGCGTACATCGCCGCGCCGGCGAGAAACAGCAGATGGCCGCGCCACGCGCCCGACTGGAAATCGAACAGCCCGTGCGCCGCGATGCCGGCGATGCCGAGAACAACGAGCAGGAAACCGAGCACACGGATGCGGTCGAACCGTTCGCGGTCGACCAACGCCGAAAACATCGCGACGAAGACCGGCATCGTTCCCACCATGACCGTGCCGACGCCCGACGCCGGCGCGAATTTCATGCCCGTCGACGCCACCAGCAGAAACGGTAGGCCGGCGCTGGCGGCGAGGATCGCCGTGCGCGCCACGCCGATCTGCCGCGGCCCGAAGCCTTGCCGCATCAACACCGGCAGCAAAGCGATGGCCGGCACCAAATAGCGCAGGAAGGCGACGTCGACCGGCCGCAGCTGTGTCGTCACGGCAAAACGCGTCGCCACCACCCACCCCGCCCAACACAACACGACCAACAAGCCGGAAACGACGCCGAGAACCAGGTTCCGGCGGTCGGCCGCGCTCCGTGCCGCCGCGCGCATACCGGCCGGTAGGGCGATCACGCTGTGCATCGAATTGGCCATTTTCTTCTCCTGCGCACCAAGCCGGCACCAAGGCGCCGGCCGTCTAACCATTCAACAGGTTATAAGTACCCGGGCCGGACTTGTCAACCCTATAGGTGGTTAGTATATGTAGGGGCATGAGCGAAGCCGACCGCCTACAGGATCGAATGCGCCTGGTCGCGGCGCCGCCCGAGGACCTGTGCCTTGTCTTCGCCAATAGCCGGTCGTGGCGGCCGAGCGATCAGCCGGTCGAGAAACTCCATTCCTTCGCCGACCTGTTGGCTTGGTGCCGAACCACCAAGTCGCTCGACCCGGCCAGCGCGGACCAGCTCCGGCTCTGGGCGCAGCACAACGCGCGCGTTGCGGCGCACCTCTTCGACGAGGCGATTGCGACGCGCGAAACGATCTACCGGTTGTTCAGCGCGACCGCCGAAAATGCTCCGCCGGCGGCGCCGGATATCGAGACCTTGAACCGCCTGCTCGCGCGCACGCCCGGCCGCATTGCGGTGACGATCGCCGCCGCCGGCAATCGCTGGCGGTTGCCACCCGCCGCGCCGGCGGTCGCCAGCCTGCTCGCGCCGGTGATCTGGTCGGCCGGCGATCTGCTGACCGGCGAACGATTGGCGCGGGTGCGGCTGTGCGCCAACGAGAAATGCCGCTGGCTCTTTCTCGACGACAGCAAGGCCGGCACGCGGCGCTGGTGCGCGATGCGTGCCTGCGGCAATCGCGCCAAAGCGCACCGCCATTATTTGCGCAAGACTAAGCCGGCGCGCGCGCAAGCGCCCCAATGACGCCGGAAACCCAACCGGCCAGGACGAGGTTGATAGACGCATGACGACGAATGCGCTGGCGCGCGAAACCAGCCCCTATCTGCTGCAGCATCGCGACAACCCGGTGCACTGGCAGCCATGGGGGCAAGCGGCCCTCGCGCGCGCGCGCCAGGAGGACAAGCCGATCCTGCTCTCGGTCGGCTATGCCGCCTGCCACTGGTGCCACGTCATGGCGCACGAGAGCTTCGAGAACCCCGAGATCGCGGCGCTGATGAACGAGCGCTTCGTCAGCGTCAAGGTCGACCGCGAGGAGCGGCCCGACCTCGACGCCA
Organism: Allostellaceae bacterium; assembly: GCA_035934995.1. Taxonomy (GTDB): domain Bacteria; phylum Pseudomonadota; class Alphaproteobacteria; order ATCC43930; family CGMCC-115725; genus REEB95. Next base: position 27,968 of record DASYXI010000016.1, on the reverse strand, counting down.
TCTATCAGCACGCGCTCATGCTGATGGGCGAGCAGGGCGGCTGGCCGCTGACCATGTTCCTGACGCCGGCCGGCGAGCCGTTCTTCGGCGGCACCTATTATCCGCCGACGGCGCGTTGGGGCCGGCCCGGCTTTCCCGACGTGCTGCGCGCCGTGTCCGACGCCTACGGACATGAACGCGACAAGCTGCTGCAACACGCCGGCGTGCTCAAGGTCGAGCTCGGCAAGCTCGCGACGCCGGCGACCGGCGCCGGCATTCCGGCCGAGCTGCCACTCAAGGCGGCCGAAGCGTTGGTCCGCGTGGTCGACGGCGTCAACGGCGGCATCGGCACGGCGCCCAAATTCCCCCAGGCGCCGCTGCTCGATCTCATGTGGCGCGGCTGGAAGCGCGGCAAGAACCCGGCGTTGCGCGATGCCGTGCTGTTGACTCTCGATCACATCGGCCAAGGCGGCATCTATGACCATGTCGGCGGCGGCTTCGCGCGCTATTCGACCGACGCGCGCTGGCTGGTGCCGCACTTCGAAAAGATGCTCTACGACAATGCGCTGCTGATCGGGCTGCTCACCGACGTCTGGCGCGAAACGCGCAAGCCGCTTTACGCCGCGCGTGTCGCCGAAACCGTCGCCTGGCTCGAACGCGAGATGCGCTTGGCCGAAGGCGGCTTCGCTTCGAGCCTCGACGCCGACAGCGAACACGAAGAGGGCAAGTTCTACGTTTGGTCGGCGGACGAAATCGGCACGCTGCTCGGCAATCGCGCGGCGCGCTTCAACGACATCTACGACGTCACGCCAGCGGGCAACTGGGAAGGCCATGTCATCGTCAATCGCCTCCATCATCTCGATTGGCGCGGCGACGAGGAGGCCAAGTTCGCGCAAGACCTTGGGATTTTGCTCGCTACGCGAGCGGGGCGCGTGCGGCCCGGTCTCGACGACAAGGCGCTGGCCGACTGGAACGGCTTGCTGATCGCGGCGCTGGCCGAGGCCTCGGCGGCGTTCGGCCGGCCGGAATGGCGCGCGCTGGCCATCCGCGCCTTCAATTTCGTCGTCACCGCGCTCGGCGATGGCGACCGGCTCAAGCACTCGTTCCGCGCCGGCCGCGCGGCGCATGCCGGCATGCTCGACGATTACGCCCAGATGATTCGCGCGGCGCTGACGCTGCACGAAATCGCCGGCGGCGACACCTATCTCGATCGCGCGCGGCGCTGGCTGGCGGTCGCCGACGCGCATTTCTGGGACAAGAGCGGCGGCTATTGCTACACCGCCGACGATGGCGAAAGCCTGATCGTGCGGACCAAGCCGGCTTACGACGGGCCAGTGCCGGCGGCCAACGGCGTCATGGCCCAAAATCTGGCGCGATTCTTCTATCTCACCGGCGAGGCAGGTTATCGCGAGCGCGCCGATTCGCTGTTCGCCGCGTTCGCCGGCGAAGTCGGGCGCAATCCGATCGCGCATGCGGCGCTGCTGTCGGCGCGCGACGCGCTCGACCATGGCTTGCAGATCGTCGTTGCCGGCACGCGCGGCGCGCCGGAAACCGACGCGCTCATCGCAACGGTGTTCGCGGCGAGCCTGCCCAACCGGACGCTGACGGTGGTGCCGCCTGGCGGTAAACTGCCGGACGGCCATCCGGCGCAAGGCAAAGGGCCGGTCGCCGGCCGTGCCGCCGCCTATATCTGCGAGGGACCGACATGCTCCCTGCCGATCACGACCCCGGACGCGTTGCGCCAGGCGCTGGCGACGCGCTGAAGCGCCTGCCGCTCGACAGCCCGTTCGGCTTCCTGACGCTGGTCGAACGCGACGGCAAGATCGTCGCGCTCGAATGGGGCGGCCGTGCCAGCGGCAAGCCGGATGCTGTGCTGGTCGAAGCCAAACGCCAGCTCGAGCAATATTTCGCCAGGAAGCGCACCCATTTCGACTTGCCGCTGGCGCCCGAAGGCAGCGACGACGAAAAACGCCTATGGACGCGGATGACAAAAATTCCTTATGGCCAGACCGCGACCTATGGCGAGCTGGCGCGCGAGCTTGGCCAGATGCCGCGCGCGCTCGGCCAGGGCTGCGGCCGCAATCCGATTCCGATCATCATCCCCTGCCACCGCGTGGTCAGCGCCGATGGCGCACTCACCGGCTACAGCGCGCCCGGCGGCGTCGAGACCAAGCGCCGGCTGCTGCAATTCGAAGGCGCGTTGCTGCTATAACGCCGGCAACGGCGGATGGCGGCCATGGATTTGCGCATCGCGTTTTTCGGCGACAGTTTCGTCAACGGCTACAGCGATCCCGACGCACTCGGCTGGACCGGTCGCGTTTGCGCCGCGGCGATCGCGCGCGGCCACGTCGTCACCGGTTACAATTGCGGCATCCGGCGCAACACCAGCGCCGACGTGCGGGCGCGGTGGCATGACGAAGCCGTGCATCGGTTACCCGCCGAGCATCCGCGTGCGCTGGTCTTTTCCTTTGGCGTCAACGATTGCATCGTTGAAGGCGGCGGGCCGCGTGTCGAGCCGGCGGCGTCGGTCGCCAACGCGCGGCAGATCCTGACAGACGGCAAGGCGATGGCGCCGACGTTGATGGTCGGACCGCCGCCGATTGCCGACGCCGATGTGAATGCGCGGGTTGCATCACTGATGCCGGCGTTGCAAGCGGTCTGCCAGGCACTTTCCGTACCGTTCCTCGATGTCTTTGGCGCGCTGCAAGCGTCGGCGTGGGTGCGCGAAGCCACCGCCAACGACGGCGCCCATCCGGGACGCGGCGGTTATCGGGCGCTCGCCGATCTGGTCGATTGCTGGCCGCCATGGCGTGCATGGCTGCCCTGACCGCGGCCGGCGCCGATGACAAGCCGCGGCCGCCCGGCTAGGCTTGCCGCCAATAAACGCCCAAAGGGAGGCATCATGGCCGAAGTCACGGTCCGCGCCGCGGATGGCGGCAGCTTTTCCGGTTATCTCGCGACGCCCAAGTCCGGCAAGGGTCCGGGTGTCGTCGTCATCCAGGAAATTTTCGGCGTCAACGACGTGATGCGTCAGATCACCGACGGCCTCGCCGGCCAGGGCTTCACCGCGTTCTGTCCCGATCTGTTCTGGCGTTTCAAGCCGGGGATTCAAATTACCGACAAGACCGAGGCCGAATGGAAGCAGGCGGTCGGCTATTTCCAGCGCTTCGACGCCGACAAAGGCGTCGAGGACCTGAAGGCGTCGCTTGCCGAGCTGCGCAACCATCCGGCGTGCAAAGGCAAGGTGGGCGCGGTCGGCTTCTGCCTCGGCGGCAAGCTCGCCTATCTCATGGCGACGCGCACCGACGTCGATTGCAGCGTCGGCTATTACGGCGTCGGCATCCAGGACGCGCTCGGCGAGGCCAAGAACATCACGGGCTCGCTGTTGCTGCACATCGCCGGCAAGGACGAATTCGTGCCGCCGCCGGCGCAGGAGAAGATCCACGCCGGCCTCAAGGGCAATTCGCACGTGACGATGTACGACTATCCCAATTGCGGCCATGCCTTCGCCCGGCCCGGCGGCGCGCATTGGGACCAGGCCGCCGCCGATCAGGCCGGCAAGCGCAGTCTCGAATTCTTCCGCCGCCATCTCGGCGGCTGAGCCACACCCGAACCCGAGGAGACGACCGATGCCGCACGCCATCCGCTTCCACCAGAACGGCGGGCCCGAAGTCCTCAAATGGGAAGAGGTCCAGGTCGACAAGCCCGGCCCCGGCGAGGCGCGCGTGCGCCACACCGCCGTCGGCTTGAACTTCATGGATATCTACAACCGCCTGGGCATTTATCCCTCGCCGCTGCCGAGCGGCATCGGCGCCGAAGGCGCGGGCGTGGTCGAGGAAGTCGGCCCCGGCGTCAGCGATCTCAAGGCCGGCGATCGCGTCGCCTATGGCAATGGGCCGCTCGGCGCCTATTCCGAAATCCGCGTCATGCCGGCCGATCGCCTGCTCGCGTTGCCGAAGGGCATCGACGACAAAACGGCGGCGGCGATGATGCTCAAGGGCCTGACGGCGCAATACCTGCTGCGTCGCACCTATCGCGTCAAATCCGGCGACACCATCCTGTTCCACGCCGCCGCCGGCGGCGTCGGCTTGATCGCCGGCCAATGGGCGAAGCATCTGGGCGCCACCGTGATCGGCACGGTGTCGAGCGACGACAAGGCCAAGCTCGCCAAGGCGCACGGCTACGATCACGTCATCAACTACACCAAAGAGGATTTCCAGAAGCGCGTGGTCGAGATCACCGGCGGCAAGAAGGTGCCGGTGGTTTACGATTCCGTCGGCAAGGACACGTTCATGAAATCGCTCGATTGCCTGGCGCCGCTCGGCGTCTGCGCCCTGTTCGGCGCCAGCTCGGGCGCGCCCGAGCCGCTGAATCTCGGCCTGCTGTCGCAGAAGGGCTCGCTCTACGTGACGCGGCCGACGCTCAACACCTATGCCGCCAAGCGCGAGGATCTGGTCGCCAGCGCCAAGGAATTGTTCGACGTCGTCGCCAAGGGCGTTGTCAAGATCGCGATCAATCAGACCTATCCGCTGCAGGACGCGGCCAAGGCGCACACCGATCTCGCGGCGCGCAAGACCACCGGCTCGACGGTGTTTACGGTTTAGCCGCCGGACAGTCGGCGCCGGCGACCAGGATATCCTCGTCGCCGGCACGGCAGCGTGCCGCGTGGTCAAAGCGGGTACCGAACTGTTTCGCCAGCGCGTCGACCGCGTTGGGTTCGGCGCTGCGGAGCGCGATGCACGGATATTTTTGGGTCAGCGTCGCCGCCGGCACCGCACCGTCCCAATTCTCGATCGGCGCGCGCCAGGGCTCGGCGAAATAATCGTTCGCCGGCATCAACGCCTTCAGCTGTGCCGCATAGCGTTGGCCGGAATAGCTATCGTTGTAGAACCACGCCGCCGACGGCGCCGACGCCATGAAATCGTAGACGTGGGCGCAGCGCGGCAGGTCGCGCGCCAGATCGATCGACTGGGCGGCGGCGGCGCGGCGGCGCATCTCGGCGTCCTGGCCCGCGAAAGCGATGCCCTGAACGACGACGATGACTGTCAGCACAACCGCGCCGATGCGGCCAGCGAGCCGCGGCGATAGCCACCCGCTTTCGGTCGCCACGAACCACGCCACACCCAGCACCGGACCGGCGAGCTCGAGCGCCGGCAAGATGTAGTGACCGCTCGGATGCTTGGCGACCAATGCGATTTGCACGAGCTGCGCCGTCAACAACGCCAGCAGCAGCCGCGCGCCGGGCGTGTCGCGGCGGCCGAGAATCAACGCGACGACGCCAAAGGCGAAAGCCGCCAGGAACAGCGGCCGGGCGAAGAACAGCTTGGCGAAATCGTGCGGATAGGCCGCCCAGGCGACGACGGTCTGCGGTCCGTGGCCATAGGCGCCGCTGCCTTTGGCGAGCGCGGTGAACCATGCCGTCATCGGCGCCAGGTTCGGAATCTCGGGCACCATCCACAGCGCGAACAGGATCGCGACCAACGCGATATACGCGATGCGCCGCGCGCCGCCGCGCATGGTGATCAGCGGCGCCAAGCCCAATGGCGCAAACGTGATCTTGCACGCCGCGCCGAACGCGACCGCGAAGGCCATGCCCAAAAGACTTGCGGTCCGCGGCATCACCGCGTCCTCGACCATGGTCGCGACGAGCAGGGCAACCGCACCGAGTAACAGCGGCTCGGGCTCGACCTCGATCCCGTGCTTGAGCGTCAGCATGGTGACGAACGGGGCCAGCTGCGCAAACAACGCCGGCAGCAGCGCGTCGGCGCGACGCCGGACGCACCGCCCCATCAGCCAGAGCATCGCGGCGTCGAACACCAGCATCGCGTCGCTGGCGCGGGTCAGGATGGTCTCGGCGTCCTTGAGCCGGTCCGCGGCCGGCGTGAACCAGGCGGCGGCCGCGACCACCAGTTGCACCGGCACGCCCGGATGCTGGAAATCCGCCGGTGGTGCGTGCTGAAGGATGTTCAGCCCGCCGACAAGGAAAAAGTAGCTCGGGTCGAGGTTGAACCACAGCCAGTACGGCAAGCCGTGATTGCGCAGGACCAACTCCGCAGCGAGGAAGGCCAACGGCAGCAAAAGCAGCGCGGGCGCGCGCAGGATTTTCATCCGGTCGCCGGCCGTGCCAGCGCGTTCAGACTCGCGCCCGGCTTGATGAGCGTTCGCAGCGTCGCGCCGTCGCTCGGCAACGCGCCGCCAGCCAGGGTCGCCAGGCGGTAGCCCATCGCCGCGAGCAATGCAGCGAGGCCGTCAACGCTGTCGCCCTCTTCGGCGAGCTGATGCGGCGACAGCTCGAGCACGACAACCGGGCGAAGGCGTGCAAATGCGGTACGCGCGCCATGCAGTACGCTGCGCTCATGCCCGTCCACGTCGAGCTTGACGAAATCGAGCCGGTCGATCTTCGCGTCGGCAACGTAATCATCGAGCGTCGTGACATGGGCGCCGCGCGCCGGCATTTTACGCCCGCCGTGGAGTTGGTGGGCATCGCCGGCGCCGGCGAGTGGCCAACTTGAATAAAGCGGCGGCGCGGCGGCGGCCGACTGCGCCATCAGCATCGCCGGCACGACCGTTACGCGATCCCGCAAGCCGGGATTGAGCTTCAGGTTGGCAACAAGTTTCGCGCGCGCCCATTCGGTCGGCTCGAAGGCGTGAACGTGGCCGGCTCTGCCAACGGCGCGCGCAAGGTGCAGCGTGTGGGCGCCAATATTGGCGCCAACGTCAAATACGACATCGCCGGACCTTACCAGACGGGCATAGGCGCCAACCGTCGCCGGCTCGAACGCGCCCAGCAGCCAAATGGCGAAGTCGATCCCTTCGCGCAGATCGAGATTCCAGGCGATGCCGCGGCGGTATGCGTTTGTCTGCGGCCCCTTGCGAAAGGCTCGGCGGCCAAACATCACCGCCCTTTGCGCGATGCGCGCGAGCGCGATCTTGCGACGGGTCGTCAGCATTGAGCCACCCGGGCCACCGGGCTTACGTGTTCATCGCCTCGAAAAAGTCGGCGTTGTTCTTCGATTGCTTGAGCTTTTCGATCAGGAACTCGAGCCCGTCCATCGGTCCCATCGGCATCAGCACGCGGCGCAACACCCACATCTTGGCAAGGACCGCCTTGTCCACGAGCAATTCTTCCTTGCGGGTGCCGGACTTGGTGATGTCGACCGCCGGGAAGGTGCGTTTGTCCGCGACCTTGCGGTCGAGGATGATTTCCGAGTTACCGGTGCCCTTGAACTCTTCGAAGATCACTTCGTCCATGCGCGAGCCGGTGTCGATCAGCGCCGTGGCGATGATGGTGAGCGAGCCGCCCTCCTCGATGTTGCGCGCGGCGCCGAAGAAGCGCTTCGGCCGCTGCAGCGCGTTGGCGTCGACGCCGCCGGTCAACACCTTGCCCGAGCTGGGCACGACGGTGTTGTAGGCGCGCGCAAGCCGGGTAATGGAATCGAGGAGTATCACGACATCGCGCTTGTGCTCGACTAGGCGCTTGGCTTTCTCGATCACCATCTCGGCGACCTGAACGTGGCGCACCGCCGGCTCGTCGAAGGTCGACGACACGACCTCGCCCTTGACCGAGCGCGCCATGTCGGTGACTTCCTCCGGCCGCTCGTCGATCAACAGGACGATGAGATAGACCTCTTTGTTGTTCGCCGCGATCGCGTGGGCGATGTTCTGCATCATCACCGTCTTGCCGGTCCGGGGCGGCGACACGATCAACGCGCGCTGGCCCTTGCCGAGCGGCGTGATCAGGTCGATGACGCGCGTCGTCAGGTCCTTCTTGGTCGGATCGTCGAGCTCGAGCTTGAGCTTTTCGTCCGGGTAAAGCGGCGTCAGATTGTCGAAATTGACGCGGTGGCGCAGCTTTTCGGGATCGTCGAAATTGATCTTGTTGACCTTCAGCAGCGCGAAATAGCGCTCGCCGTCCTTGGGCGCGCGAATCTGGCCCTCGACCGTGTCGCCGGTGCGCAAGCCGAAGCGGCGGACCTGCGACGGGCTGACGTAGATGTCGTCCGGACCCGGCAAGTAATTGGCCTCGGGGCTGCGCAAGAAACCGAAGCCGTCCTGCAAGACTTCGAGCACGCCGTCGCCGTAGATCGCCTGGTCCTTGTCGGCCATTGTCTTGAGGATGGCGAACATCAGCTCCTGCTTGCGCAGGCTGGAGGCGCTTTCGATCTGCAGCTCCTCGGCAAACGTGAGGAGGTCGGCGGGAGTTTTGCGCTTGAGTTCCTGGAGGTTCATCGGTTGCGGCTTTCGCAAATCATGAATGCGGCGGGAGGGGTGCGGCCCGTGGGCCGGAAGGTTTGGTTCACCGGAAGAGCGGACGGTCCTGGCTCGGGCCGCGCGCGGATCAGCGATGCAGATGAAGAAACGAGAGCCGGAGACGGGCCGGTCTTCCGCTCAATCCCTTAGCCAAAACCCGGGTCCGAGTCAAACGCGCTTTGGGTGGCGCGCCCGGTCAGAACGGCTTAACCACCGCCAGAATGACGATGCCGATCAGCAGCAACGTCGGCACCTCGTTGATCGCGCGATAAAAGCCGGCGCCGTGCGGTCGCGTGTCGGCGGCGAAGGCGCGCTGCCAGCGCCCGAAAACCGTGTGCAGCCACGTCATCGCCGCCACCAGCAACAGCTTGGCGTAGAGCCAGAACGTCGTCCACACGACGATTCCGGTGAACGCCAGGCCGATGCCGAACAGCCAGGTCGCGATCATCGCCGGAATCATGATCGCGCGGTAAAGGCGCCGCTCCATGGTCTTGAAGGTCTCCGACGTCGGCGAGCCCGCCTCGCTGCCGGCGTGATAGACGAACAGCCGCGGCAGATAGAGCATGCCGGCCATCCAGGCGATGACGCTCAGGATGTGCAGCGTTTTGAGCCATGGGTAATAGGGCGCGAGCCAGCTCATGGCGCCGCCATCGCCGGACATTGGCCGAAGCCTTCGGGACAATTGCGCCGGCCGGCGCCGGGCACGGCCGCCCCCTGCACCAGCCGGGCGAGGCCGCCGATGAATTCGGCGGCGACGCCGACGGTCGGCGCGCGGTGATAGAACGGCACGCCGACGGCGCGTGCGAGCTTGCGGTAGTCGCGATCGAGCTCGACCAGCGTCTCGGAATGTTCGGAAACGAACGCAATCGGCGCGACGATCACGCCAAAGCCGTCGGCACCGGCCTGGCGGATCTCGTGCTCGGTCGACGGACTCAGCCATTTGAGCGGCCCGACGCGGCTCTGATAACAAACCCGCATGTCGAGTTCGGGTCGCCGCACGGCGGCACGCACCGCGGCGGCAGTGGCCTCGACCTGCCATTGATAGGGATCGCCGCGGCCGAGCACGCGCAGCGGCAGTCCGTGCGCCGACAGCAGCACGCGCACCTTGGCGCCCGCCGGCACGTTGGCGAGTGCGGCGACGATGCCGCGCGCCGCGGCGATGGCGAACCCGCGCTCGCTCGGATAACAGCAGACGACGCGCTCCTTCGCCTTGAGTCCGATCTTGGCTGCGGCTTCGCGCCAATCGGCCAGCGACGATGCCGTGGTCGTGCCGGAGAATTGGGGATAAAGCGGCAGCAGCACGATCTCGTCCGGCTGCCAGGCTTTCACCTCGGCGGCCGTGACGTTGGCGCGCGGATGCCAATACCGCATGGCGATGAAAACGCGATAGCCGTCGCCGAGCGTCGCACGCAGCGCCGCCGCTTGCGCCCGCGTATTGGCACGCAACGGCGAAGCGTTGCCGATCTGGGCGTAGATCTGCCGCGTCAGCGGCGCGCGCCGCTGGGCGATCCCGCGCGCCAAGAGCCACCGCAACGGCTTGGGCAGGGCGATGATCGCCGGATCGTAGAACAGGTTGAAAAGGAAGGGTTTGACCGCGGCCGAGGAATCCGGACCGCCCAGGTTGAACAGCACCACCGCCGTTCGCGTCATGGCCCCCCGCGCACCAGCCGCACCAGCCGCACCAGCCGCTCGACATGGGCGGGCGGCGTTTCCGGCAGGATGCCATGGCCGAGGTTGAACACGAAAGGCCGCTGACCGAGCATCGCGAGGATGTCGGCGACGGCGCGGTCGAGCGCCGCGCCGCCGGCCACTAAAACCGCCGGATCGAGGTTGCCCTGCACCGGACCGTGCTTTTGCAGCTCGTGTGCCTGCGTCAACGGCACCGCTTGATCGATACACAGGGCCGTGACGCCGGTTTCGGCGAAATACGCCGCATAGAGCGCGCCGGCATTGCGCGGAAAGCCGATGATTGGCGCTTGCCGATGGCGGGCATGAATGGCGGCAGCGATCCGCTGCGTCGGCGCAATGACCCAGCGGCGGAACTGCTCCGGCGGCAGCAGTCCCGCCCAGCTATCGAAAATCTGCACGGCATCGGCGCCGGCATCAAGCTGCGCGATCAAATGCGCGGCTGTTGCGTCGCTCAACCGGGCGATAATCGCATCCAGCGCCGCGGGATTTTCGTGCGCCAAGGCGCGTGCCTTGGTGAATTGCGTTCGGCCGCTGCCGTCGATGACATAAGCCGCCACCGTCCAGGGTCCGCCGGCAAAGCCGAGGAGTGTCGTCGTGACCGGCAACAACGCTTTGACTTTGCGCACGGCGACATAGACCGGCGCCAACACCGAGGCATCCGGCTGCGCCGCCAAGCCATCCACAGCCGCCAAAGGCGGCAGGCTCGGACCATCGCCCTCGCGAAACGCCACGGCGCGGCCCAAGGCTTTCGCGATAATCAGAATGTCTGAAAAGAGAATAGCGCCATCGAAGCCGAACCGGCGGATCGGCTGTAGCGTCGCCTCGGCCGCAAGCTCGGGCGTCAGGCATAAGTCGAGAAATCCGCCGGCGCGTTCCCGGAGCTGACGATATTCCGGCAAATACCGGCCGGCCTGTCGCATCAACCACAGCGGCGTTGGCTGGATGCTTTGCCCTTGCAACGCCGTCAGTAATGGCTTGGGCACGCTCATCCCGTGCTCTTACCTTATTAGTCTTAGAATCTAAAGGTAGTGAAGGTAGTTGGTTGGTGGCGAGTGGGGGATTAAGGTCGTTCGCGAACTGTCCCCAGTTGCCGGATGTAAGCAGCCGGTCCAGCGGATGTGCCCGGTATAAGATACGCATAAGGTGATCGTTCATAGCAGAAACAACGATTAGGCCCGTCGATAACCGCAGACGAAAAAGCGGGGAAATCATGGAAAGCCGAACCGTACAGCCGTGTTTTTCCCGTATCGCCGAGCGTTCTGCCGAACTATCCGCAGCCAAAACCGTTGTGGAACGAATTTCGGTCGATGGGTGTGATCGCCCCGACGGCGGTCCGACTCGACGACAGGCCCGATTTTGTCCCCAAGTTTGGCACATATGACGCGCTTCCATCTTCATCTGGTCTCCGATTCAACCGGTGATACCGTGCACTCGGTCGCGCGCGCTTGCCTGGTCCAGTTCGAGAACAGCGAGGCAATCGAACATATCTGGTCGATGGTGCGCACCAAGGCGCAGGTCGACCGCGTGATCAGCGGCGTCGGCGCCAATCCAGGCGTAGTGCTCTACACGCTGGTCGACGAGACGTTGCGCATGCCGTTGGTCGAGGGTTGCCGCAAGCTCCAGGTCCCGTCGATCCCGGTGCTCGAGCCGGTGATCGGCGCCCTTGCCGCCTATCTCGGCAGTCAGGCGCGCGGCCTGCCCGGCCAGCAGCATTTGCTCAATAGCGAATATTTCCAGCGCATCGACGCCATGACCTTCGCCTTGAATCACGACGATGGTCAGTCGGCCTGGGGCTGGAACGACGCCGATGTCGTGCTGGTCGGCGTGTCGCGCACCTCGAAGACGCCGACCTGCATCTATCTCGCCAATCGCGGCATCAAGGCGGCCAACATCGCGCTGGTGCCCGGCGCCGATCCGCCGCCCGAACTGTTCGCTCTGACGCGGCCGCTGGTCGTTGGCCTGACCAACGACCCGGAACGCCTGATCCAAGTCCGGCGCAACCGGCTGGTCCAACTCAAGCAGGAAGATCACGGCGACTATGTCGATATCGAGGCGGTGCGGGTCGAGGTTGCCAACGCACGCCGTCTGTTCACCGAGCGGGACTGGCCGGTGATCGATGTAACCCGACGTTCGATCGAGGAAACCGCCGCGGCCGTGCTCAAACTGCTTGCGCGGAAACGGGGCGTCGAGGACGCATGAAACCGCCCGAGCTGGTGCTGGCTTCGGCAAGCCCGACGCGCGCTCGGTTGCTGACCGAGGCCGGCCTGAAGCCGACGATCGAGCCAGCCGACATCGACGAAGCGCCCATTAAAGCGGCGTGCAAGGCCGACGGCGCCGATGCCGGCGCCTGCGCCCTCAAGCTCGCCGAGGCCAAAGCGCAACGCGTCGCCAGCCGCATGCCGGGTGCGTTGGTGCTGGGCGCCGACCAGATCCTGGTCTGTAACGGGCAATGGTTCAACAAGCCGGCCGACCGTACGGCGGCGCGCGCCCAACTGATCGTGCTGCGCGGCCAGCGTCACGTACTGGCGACGGCCGCCGTGCTGGTCAGGAACGGCGCCGTGGTCTGGCATGCGCTCGAGCAGCCGGCGCTGACCATGCGCCGCTTCAGTGACGAATTCCTCGACGCCTATCTTGCCGCCGCCGGTGATGCCGTTCTCGCCTCGGTCGGCGCCTATCAGATCGAAGGCCGCGGCATCCAGCTCATGGCGGCGGTCGACGGCGATCATTTCGCGGTTCTCGGCCTGCCGCTGTTGCCGCTGCTTGATTTCCTGCGCGACGGCGGCTGGCTCGCGCCATGATGAGGGCCTGCGTCATGGGCTGGCCGATCGCGCATTCGCTGTCGCCGGCGTTGCACGGCTACTGGCTCAAGGCCCACGGCATCGCCGGCGAATATTCGCGCCTGGCCGTCGCGCCAGCCGATCTACCGGCGGCGCTCGCGCGGCTCAGGACTGAGGGCTGGCGCGGCTGCAACCTGACGATCCCGCATAAAGAGGCGGCGTTGGCGCAGCTCGATCGCGTCGACGCCGCGGCGCGCCGCATCGGCGCGGTCAACACCATCGCGGTCGAAAACGGCAAGCTCGCCGGGTTCAACACCGACGGCTTCGGCTTCATCGAAAATCTGCGCGCCGCGGTGCCGGACTTCGACGCCAAAGCCGGGCCGGCGGTCGTGCTCGGCGCCGGCGGCGCGGCGCGGGCCATCATCGACGCGCTTGGCGCCGCGGGCGCGCCGGCGATCCGGCTTGCCAACCGCTCACTCGACCGCGCTCGCACGCTCGCGCGCAATTTCGGTGGCGCGATCGAGCCGGTGCCATGGGACCGACGCGCCGCGGCGCTCGATGGCGCGACGCTGCTCGTCAACGCCACCAGCCTCGGCATGGACAAGAATCCGCCGCTCGAACTCGATCTCGCCCGACTGCCGAAAACGGCGGTGGTCAACGACATCGTCTATGCGCCGCTCGAAACCGCACTGCTCAAGGCGGCGAAGGCGCGCGGCAACCGGACCGTCGATGGTCTCGGCATGCTGCTGCACCAGGGCCGGCCGGGCTTCGAGCTGTGGTTCGGCGTGCGGCCCGCCGTGACGCCGGCGCTGCGCGCGGCCGTGCTGGCGGCAATGCGGTGAGGCGATGAAAATCCTCGGCCTCACCGGCGGCATCGGCATGGGTAAAAGCACCGCGGCGGCGCTGCTGACTGATCTCGGCGTGCCGGTTTACGACGCCGATCGCGCGGTGCATGCGTTGCTGGCGCCGGGCGGCGCGGCGGTGAAGGCGGTCGTCCGCGCCTTTCCGGCGGCCAAGGCCGGCAAAGGGGTGTCGCGCCCGAAGCTCGGCAGGCTGGTGTTCGGCAAGCCCGCCGCGCTCAAGCGCCTCGAGGCCATTCTCCACCCGCTGGTGCGCCGGCAGGAAAAGGTCTTTTTGCGTCAGATGCGCGCGCGCCGTGCATCGCTGGTGGTGCTCGATATCCCGCTGCTCTACGAAACCGGCGGCGATCGCCGCTGCGATGCCGTCGCGGTGGTGTGGGCGCCGGCGGCGCTGCGACGCCAACGCGTGCTGCGCCGGCCGGGCATGGATGCCAAACGGTTGCACGCCATCCTGGCGCAGCAACTGCCCGATCGCGTCAAGCGCGCGCGCGCCGACTTCGCCGTGCCGTCCGGTCTCGGCCGCGCGGCGACGCGGCGTGCGCTGGCGCGCATCGTCGCGACGCTGCAAGCGCCTTGCGGCGACGAATCCGACAGTTCAGACTAAGGCGCGATGCGCGAGATCATACTCGACACCGAAACCACCGGCCTCGATCCGGCCGACGGGCATCGCATCGTCGAGATCGCCTGCATCGAGCTGCACAATCACCTGCCGACCGGCAAGGTGTTCCACCGTTACGTCAATCCCGAGCGGGCGATGACCGCCGAAGCCGAAGCGATCCACGGCCTGGGCGACGAATTCCTGCGCCGGCATGAGCCGTTCGCTTCGATCGCCGCCGAATTTGTCGCGTTCGTCGGCGACGCGCAGATCGTCGCGCACAACGCGGCATTCGATCTCGGATTCATCAACGCCGAACTCAAACGGCTCGAATTGTCGCCGCTCGCCGGCCCGGTCGTCGATACGCTCGACATGGCGCGCAAGCGCTTTCCCGGCGCGCCCGCCAGCCTCGACGCGCTCTGCCGCCGCTTCGCGATCGATCTATCGACGCGCGACAAGCACGGCGCCAAGCTCGATTGCGAGTTGCTGGCCAAGGTTTATCTCGAGCTGGTCGGCGGCCGGCAGTCGGCGCTCGATCTCGGCGCCCAGGCGGTGAAGGCGGCGCTGCGCGCCGCCAGCGAGCGACCGGCGCGGGCGCCGCGGCCTTATGCGCCGAGCGCCGACGAACGCGCCAGCCACGCCGCGCTGGTGGCGAAACTCAAAGCGCCGATCTGGCAGAATTAGGCGTTGGCCGCCGGCGCTTCCGGTTGCGTCGCCGCTTGGCGGCGTAGCAGCTCGCTGAAATTGATCGGCTGCATGAACACCGGCGGGAAGCCGCCGTCGCGCGTCGCGTCGGCGACGATGGCGCGCGCGAACGGGAACAACAGCCGCGGCGTCTCGACTAACAGCGCCTGCGGCATGTCCTCCTGACGGATGTTGGTCAGCGTCACGGCCGCGCCGTAGGCGAGCTCGACGACGAACAGCGTCTCGTTCTGGGCGGTGGCGCGCGCATGAATGACGAGCACGACTTCGTAACGGTCGCCGCCGAGCGCGCCGGCGCGGACATCGACATTGACCTGAAGATCGGGGGTTTGCGGCTGCATCAGGCTCAACGGCGCCCGCGGATTCTCGAACGAAAGATCCTTGATGTACTGCGCGTTGATCGTCAGCGCGCGGTTCGGCTCGGCCTCGCCCACACCGGCGGCCGCCGGCGCGCCCGCGCCATTGTCTTTGTCGGCCATCGTCAGCCTCGCCTAAATTCGACGTTATTCCTGTAACGCGGTCGCTACCATGGATCGCCCACGGGGCACAACCGGCAACCTTGCCCTTTTGCCGTCACGGGCCTATCTAGCAACCATGAACGGCGGCGATTTCCAGATCTTCGAGATCATCATCTTTGCGGCGGTCGCGGGGTTCCTGCTGGTGCGGCTCCGCAGCGTACTCGGCCGCCGCACCGGCACCGAGAAGCGCGTCGATCCGTTCGCGCCGCGTCCGGCGCCGCCGGCGCGCCCGTCGCCGTTCGCCACGCCTGGCGCGTCCCAAGGCCCGGTGATCGAGGGCCAGGCGACGCCGGTTGCCAACGCGCCCGCGCCGACCAAGACTCCGGGCGCCGGCGCAATCAAGGCCGCGGATCCCTCATTCGACGAGAGCGCGTTCCTCAAGGGCGCGCGCGGCGCATTCGAGATCGTGATCAAGGCCTTTGCCGCCGGCGACATCGCCGCGCTCAGGCCATTGCTCGCGCCCGACGTGCTCGACAGCTTCGTCGGCGCAATCAAGGCGCGCGGCGGCAGCAAGCTGCCGAGCCCGCTGGTCGGCATCAAGAGCGCCGAAATTGTCGACAGCGCCATCGAGGGCGCGACCGCGTTGGTCACGGTCAAGTTCGTTTCCGACCAGAACGCCGAGGGCAACGCCGTCGACGAGCATGTCGATAGCTGGACCTTCTCGCGGCCGGTCCGGACGCGCGATCCCAACTGGACGCTGATCGCGACTTCGGCGCCGCATGGCTGATGACCGGTTGCGGCGCGACGCCGCGACCGCCGTCGGCCTGCTGTTGCTTTCGCTGTTGAGCGCATGCGCGCCGAAAGCGCCGCCCCCGCCGCATCTCGAACTGACCCGCGTCGCGTTTTCCGATCTGCCCGGCTGGCGCGACGGCAATCAGGCCGCTTCGCTGCCGGCGTTGCTGCGTTCCTGCGCGGCGCTGGCGAAGCTACCGGATGACGCCAAGCTCGGCGTCGGCGGCTTGGCGCACGACTGGCGCAAGCCCTGCGCCGAAGCCGCTTCGCTCGACCATCCAACCGACGCCGCGGCGCGCCAATTCATCGAAAGCGCCTTCGCGCCGTTCGCCATGACAGACAACGGCGAGAGCGACGCGTTGGTGACCGGCTATTACGAGCCGGAGATTCCCGCCGCGCGCCAAAAGAGCGCGCGCTTCGACGTGCCGATCCTGGCACGTCCGCCGGATCTGGTCGGCGTATCGCTCGGCGATTTCCGGCCGTCGTGGCGCGGCGAACGCATCGCCGGCCGCGTCATCGACGGCAAGCTCGTGCCTTATTGGACGCGCGCCGAGATCGAAGCCGGCGCGCTCGATCGATTCCATCGTGCGCTGTTCTACGCCGCGGATCCGATCGACCTGTTCTTTCTCCAGATCCAGGGCTCGGGCCGCGTGCGCCTGCCGGACGGAAGCGCGGTCGAGATCGGCTATGACGGCGAAAACGGCCGCGCCTATGTCGCGCTCGGCCGGATCCTGGTCGAACGCGGGGCGATGACGCTCGATCAGGTCTCGATGCAGTCGATCGAAACCTGGCTGCGCGTGCATCCGGCCGACGCCAAGACGCTGATGGATGAAAATCCGTCTTACGTTTTCTTTCGCGTGCTCGCCGGCGGCGCGCCGCTGGGTTCTGAAGGCGTCCCCCTCACGTCGCAGCACAGCGTTGCGGTCGATCCGCGCTTCGTGCCGCTGGGCCTGCCGCTTTGGCTTGACGTCGTGCAGGGTGAAACGGTGACGCGCCGGTTGGCCGTGGCGCAAGACACCGGCGCCGCCATCAAAGGGCCGTTGCGCGCCGACCTGTTCTGCGGCGCCGGCGCGGCCGCCGCCGCCCAGGCCGGGCCGTTGCGGGCCGCGGGCCGTCTGTTCTTACTTCTGCCTCAAATCGGCGTTACCCAGGGATGAACGGCCGTTTCCGGCCATAGAATTATCGTCATTGAATACCGAACTATAATGGCGCGGTGTATCGTTATGTCTTGAGGACGCGCCGTGATCCGGGCGCGCGAGGAGTGTTTCCGATGTTGAAGCGAATCTGGCTTAAATCCGCCCTGGCTCTCGTCGCCATCGTCTTTGGCGGCAGCTTGGCCTTGGCGCCGGCGCCGGCCGCGGCGCGGGTCTTCGTCCATATCGGCGTGCCGCTGTGCTGCGGCCCCTACTATTATTATCCGCCGCCGGTCTATTACGCGCCGCCGGTCTATTACGCGCCGCCGCCGGTGGTCTATGCGCCGCCGCCCGCGCCAACCCCGGTCGCGCCGCAGGCGCAGACTTGGTATTACTGCGACAACCCGCAGGGCTATTATCCCTACGTGTCCAACTGCAACAGCGGTTGGCGTCAGGTTCCGGCGCGTCCCTAACGGCGAAAATATTCTAACGATCCAGAGGAGAGCTTCCGTGCGAACTATCAAGACGACCGCCGCCAGCCTCATCGCGCTGACCGCGTTGTCGGCCTGCGCCTCGCATCCGATCGGTCCGTCGGTTGCCGTCATGCCGGCGCCGAACAAGCCGTTTTCGGCGTTCGAAGAGGACCAGGCGGTGTGCAAGAACTTCGCCGATCAGCAGGTCGCCGGCGCCGCCCAATCGGCGAACAATTCGGCGCTCGGCTCGGCCGCGATCGGCACGGTGCTCGGCGCCGGCCTGGGCGCCGCGATCGGCGGCGGCCGCGGTGCGGCGATCGGCGCGGCTGCCGGCGCGGGCGGCGGCACGCTCTATGGCACGAGCCAGTCGAGCCAGGCCAACATGACGATCCAGCAGCGCTACGACATCGCTTACCAGCAATGCATGTACTCGAAAGGCAATCAGGTGCCGGGCTATGCCCAGGCGCCGTCGCCCACGGCGCAGCCGCCGGGCTATGCGCCGCCGCCACCCCCCCCGCCGCCGCGCTGAGCGACGGCCTCCAATCAAACCCGCCGCGGCTCCGGTCCGGCGGGTTTTTCTTTGCGCGGTTGATTTCGCGGTCTCGCATCGCCATCCTGCGCGCAGAAACGCCGGGAAAAATTCGCATGACCGAGAAGCCGCGCGTCGCGCTGTTCGTCACCTGCCTCGTCGACCTGTTCCGTCCGTCGGTCGGCTTCGCGGCGGTGAAGCTGCTCGAGGACGCCGGCTGCGCGGTCGAGGTGCCGCGGCTGCAAAGCTGCTGCGGCCAGCCGGCGTACAATTCGGGCGACCGCAAATCCGCGCAGGCCGTCGCGCGCACCGTGCTGTCGGCGTTCGCGGGTTTCGATTACGTCGTGGCGCCGTCGGGTTCGTGCGCCGGCATGATCAAGGTCCATTATCCGGCGCTGTTTGCCGACGATGCCGCGACGGCGACGCGGGCCCGCGAACTTGCCGGCCGCACCTATGAGCTGATTTCGTTTCTCGTCGACGTGATGAAGGTCGAGCGCGTGAGCGCGCGCTATGACGGCGTCGCGACCTATCACGATGCCTGCTCCGGCCTGCGCGAGCTGGGCGTCAAGGCGCAGCCGCGCAAGCTGCTCGCCAGCGTCGACGGATTGACGGTCAAGGAGATGCGCGATTGCGAGGTGTGTTGCGGCTTTGGCGGAACCTTTGCGATCAAATACGGCGACATCTCCGACAAGATCGTCGGCGAAAAGACCGGCAATATCCGGGCCTCCGGCGCCGATACGCTGCTGGCCGGCGACATGGGCTGTCTTCTCAATATGGCTGGCAAGCTCGAGCGCGCCGGCGACCCGACCAAGGTGCGGCATGTTGCCGAGGTGCTGGCCGGCATCGCGGGGCCGGCGCTGGGCGAGCCCGGAGACGGCGCATGAAGGCGACCAGCCGCGCTTTCAAGGCCAATGCAAGCCGCGCCTTAGGCGATTCCAACCTGCAACGCGCGATGGTCAATCTGCGCACCGGCTTCGCCGAGCGCCGCGCCCACGCGGTGGCGCAGCTGCCGGAATGGGAAGCGCTGCGCGAGGAAGCGGTGGCGATCAAGAAAGACGCGCTGGCGCATCTCGATTTCTATCTCGAAGCCTTCGAGCAGAAGGTGATCGCCAATGGCGGCCAGGTGCATTGGTGCCGCGACGCCGCCGAGGCCAACGAGACGGTGCTGGCGATCTGCCGCCGCCTCGGCGCCAAGATGGTCACCAAGGGCAAGTCGATGATCGGCGAAGAGATGGGCGTCAACGACTATCTCGAAGCCAACGGCGTCACGCCGGTCGAAACCGATCTCGGCGAATACATCATCCAGATCCGGCACGAGCCGCCGAGCCACATCATCGCGCCCGCCGTCCACCTGGTGAAGGAGCAGATCGCGCAATCGTTCCGCGCGACGCACCGCGAGCTCGCGGCAACGCGACCGCTCGACGATTCACGCCAGATGTGCGACGAGGCGCGGGCGGTGTTGCGGCCGCGCTTCCTCGCCGCCGATGTCGGCATCACCGGCGCAAACTTCCTGGTCGCCGAAACCGGCTCGAGCATCATCGTCACCAACGAAGGCAACGGCGACCTGACGCAGACGCTGCCCAAGGCGCACATCGTGCTGGCGTCGCTCGAGAAGGTGGTGCCGACGCTCGAGGACGCGGCGACCATCCTGCGCCTGCTGGCGCGTTCGGCCACCGGGCAGGAATTCTCGGCCTATACGACCGTCTCGACCGGCCCACGCCGGTCCGACGACGCCGACGGGCCGGGCGAATATCACGTCGTGCTGCTGGATAACGGCCGATCGAACCTGTTGGGTACCGAGTTCGAGGACATGCTGCGCTGCATCCGCTGCGCCGCCTGCCTCAACCATTGCCCGGTCTATCGCGCGATCGGCGGCCAGAGCTACGGCTGGGTCTATCCCGGACCGATGGGTTCGGTGCTGACGCCGTCGCTGATCGGCATCGAAGCCGCCGGCAACTTGCCGAACGCGTCGACCTTCTGCGGCCAATGCGAAAGCGTCTGTCCGATGAAGATTCCGCTGCCCAAGATGATGCGGCACTGGCGCGAACGCGAGTTCCAGCGCCACCTGCCGCCGCCGGCCTATCGTCTCGGCCTTGCCGTGTGGGCGTTTTTCGCGCGGCGGCCGGCGCTTTATCGCATCGTCGCCGACATCGGCGCGCGTTTTCTCGGCGCCATCGGTCGCGGCCGCGGCCGTTTCCGCGCGCTGCCTTTTGCTGCGGGATGGACTCGCACGCGCGACATGCCGGCGCCCGAAGGAAGCAGTTTCATGAGCCTGTGGGCGGCGCGTCAGGCCAAACGGGTCGCCCGATGAACGACACGCGCGACCAGGTTCTCAATTCGATCCGCCGGGCGCTGAAGCGCGGACCGCTGGCGCCCGAGGCGACGGCGGCGTGCGAAACCCGTCTGGTGACGCATCGCCGCAATCTGATTCCGGCGCGGGCGCGGACGCTGCCGCCGCGCGGCCAGGTCGAGCTTTTCATCAAGATGGCGGAGACCGTGAATGCCACGGTGGCGCGGGTCAAACGCGCGGACGACGTGCCGGCGGCGATTGCCGATTATCTGAGCCGCCTCAACCTGCCGGCGCGGCTGGTGCGCGCGCCCGATCCGGTGCTCGATGCGCTGCCGTGGAAGGAGACTCCGTTGCTCGAAGCCCGGCGTGGCGTCGCGGAGGACGCCGACCCCGTCGGCGTCACTGCCTGTTTCGCCGCCATCGCCGAGACCGGCACGCTGATGCTGCACTCCGGCGCCGCCGGCCCGACGCGCAACAATTTCCTGCCCGACACGCATATCGTCATGGTGCGCGCGAGTCAGGTGGTCGCGGCTTACGAGGACGGCTGGGACCGCTTGCGCGCCGCGCGCAGTCGCGACGGCGCCTTGGCGATGCCGCGCACGGTCAACTTCATCACCGGTCCGTCGCGCACCGCCGACATCGAGCAGAAGATCGAGCTCGGCGCGCACGGACCGCGGCGGCTGCATATCGTCCTGATCGACGATGACGAGGCAGCTTAAGGACGAAGACCGGTCGGTCTGGCGCGCCGCGATGCGCGGCGTCAAGCCGTTGCGGCTCACGCCGAAAGAGCCCGAGGAATCGCCAGAGCCGCCCGCGTCGCGTGCCGTACCGTCGCCGGTCGATTTCGCATGGCGGCGTGACGACGCGAAAACCGGCGCGGCGCCCGGCACCATCGACCGCCGCACCCTGACGCGCATCAAGCGCGGCGAGGTCGCGATCGACGCGCGTTTGGACCTGCACGGCCTGACGCAGGAGGCGGCGCATCGCGCCTTGGCGCGTTTCATCGCAGCCAACGCGGCCGACGGCGCGCGCCTGGCGCTGGTAATCACGGGGAAAGGGCGCGGCGGCGAAGGGATCTTGCGCGCCGCGGTGCCGCGCTGGCTCGCCGAGCCGGCGCTGCGCACGCGCATCCTGGCGGTGACGCCGGCCGCCGCCAATCACGGCGGCGCGGGCGCGCTCTATGTGTTGCTGCGCCGGCCGCGATCATGACGCCGTTCGGCATCAAACTGCGCGCCATCCGTGCCGAACGCGGCATCCGTCTCAAGGACATGGCCGCGACCCTCGGCGTCTCGGCGGCCTATCTCTCGGCGCTCGAACACGGACGCCGCGGCCGGCCGACGCATGCGATGGTGGTGTCGATCTGCGCCCAGCTCGGCATCATCTGGGACGAAGCCGACGAATTGATGCGCTTGGCGCGCCTCTCGCATCCGCGCATCACCGTCGACACCGCCGGCCTGTCGGCCGAAGCGACCGAGCTCGCGAACCTTCTCGCCGAGCGCATCCGCAAGCTGCCGCCGGCGCGTGTCGCACGGCTGCTCGAGTTGATCAAGTCGGCGCCGACGTCGCCGTCCCGGCGTCGGCGGACGGTGAACGGACGCTGACCTAACGGCTCCGGCTTTCCCCTAAAATGTCACCGGAGAATCGGGAGAATGGCGGAAAACGGTTGTTTTGCGACCCTGCCGCGCCGCACAGTTTTTTCGCCCAATCTGCGGTTCGCGCGCCCCCGATCGTCAACGATCCCCGCCCTCGACGCTGATTGACGCCGCCGCCGTGGACGTGCACGGCACTCGACGCTTGGAGACCCAGCTTGGCACTTGGCACCGTGAAGTGGTTCAACGCACAGAAAGGCTATGGATTCATTCGCCCCCAGGACGGCGGCAAGGACGTTTTTGTCCACATCTCGGCGGTGGAACGCGCCGGGTTGGGCGCGCTGAACGAAGGGCAAAAGCTCAAGTACGAGATCGCGCGCGATCGCGGCAAGGACGCCGCGGCCAATCTCGCGCCCGCCGAATAACGGGCTCTGGACCGGCCCCCCGAATCTGGCCGGCCTTCAAAGGGCGTTCCGCTCCCCCGGAACGCCCTTTTTCTTTGCGCCGGTTGCGGCGCGCTAGAGGATGAACTTCGACAGATCGGCGTTCTTGGCGAGCGCGCCGACGCGCGTGCGCACGTAGTCGCGGTCGATCGCCAGCACGGTGCCGGGCGGCTGGTCCGAGGCGGTATAGCTCGCCTCTTCCAAGAGACGCTCGAGCACGGTGTGCAGCCGCCGCGCGCCGATATTCTCGACGTTGGTGTTGATCTCCTCCGCGAGCGCCGCGATCTCGTCGATCGCTTCGGACTTGAAATCGAGCGTGACGTTCTCCGTCGCCAGCAGCGCCTTGTACTGCTTGATCAGGCTGGCTTCCGGTTCCGTCAAAATGCGCCGGAAATCGTCGCGCGTCAGCGGCTTGAGCTCGACGCGGATCGGCAACCGTCCTTGCAGCTCGGGCAGCAGGTCCGACGGCTTCGCCAGATGGAACGCGCCCGAGGCAATGAACAGGATATGGTCGGTCTTCACCGAGCCGTGCTTGGTCGCAACCGTCGTGCCTTCGATCAACGGCAAGAGGTCGCGCTGCACGCCTTCGCGGCTGACGTCGCCGACCATACGCTCGCCGCTGCGGCCGGCGATTTTGTCGAGCTCGTCGATGAAGACGATGCCGTTCTGCTCCGCGGCGGCGATCGCTTCCTTCACGACCTTTTCCTGGTCCAAGAGCTTGTCGCTTTCCTCGCGCAGCAGCGCCGGCTGCGCCTCGGCGACGCTCATGCGCCGCGGCTTGGTGCGACCGCCGCCGAGCTTGCCGAAGATTTCACCGAGATTGATCATGCCGACCTGGGCGCCGGGCATGCCGGGAATTTCCACCGTCGGCGCGCCGCCGCTGTCCTGGACCTGGATCTCGATCTCTTTGTCGTCGAGCTCGCCGGCGCGCAGCATGCGGCGGAACTTGGTGCGCGTGTCGGGGCCGGCGCCGGGCCCGACCAGCACGTCGAGGATACGATCCTCGGCGGCGACTTCGGCCTTGCTGGTCACTTCGTTGCGCAGACGCTCGCGCGTCAGCCCCAGCGACACTTCGAGCAGGTCGCGCACGATCTGCTCGACGTCGCGGCCGACATAACCGACCTCGGTGAACTTGGTGGCCTCGACCTTGATGAACGGCGCTTGCGCCAGCTTGGCGAGCCGCCGGGCGATCTCGGTCTTGCCGATGCCGGTCGGGCCGATCATCAGGATGTTCTTGGGCAGGACTTCGTCGCGCAGCTCGGCCGGCAGCTGCTGCCGACGCCAGCGGTTGCGCAGGGCGATGGCGACGGCGCGCTTGGCGTCGTTCTGGCCGACGATGTGGCGATCGAGTTCGGAGACGATTTCGCGCGGACTGAAAGCGGCGTTCATTGCGTGGCGAGCGATTCCAGCGTGATGTTGCGGTTGGTGTAGATGCAGATATCGGCGGCGATTTCCATCGATTTGCGGACGATGGCCTCGGCGTCGAGTTCCGTCCGGTCGAACAGCGCGCGCGCCGCGGCGAGCGCATAGGGACCGCCCGAGCCGATGCCGATGATGCCGTTTTCGGGCTCGAGCACGTCGCCGGTGCCCGACAGCACCAGCGACACGTCTTTGTCGGCCACCGCCATCATGGCTTCGAGGCGCCGCAGCAGCCGGTCGGTGCGCCAATCTTTGGCGAGTTCGACGCAGGCGCGTGTCAGCTGGCGCGGGTACTGCTCGAGCTTGGCCTCGAGCCGCTCGAACAGCGCGAACGCGTCCGCGGTCGAGCCGGCGAAGCCGGCGAGCACCGTGTCGCCCGCCAGCCGGCGGATTTTCTTGGCGTTCGATTTGACGACGGTGGCGCCCATCGTCACCTGGCCGTCGCCGGCGATGACGACTTTGCCGCCCTTGCGCACGGACAAAATGGTGGTGCCGTGCCAGGACGCCGGATTCTGCTCTTGCATGAGGTCCTTTCGAGGCAGGAAACGGCCCTAAATGTAGGTTGCAGCCGCGCTTAATCAAGCAGTGCCGCGGGCCGCGCTGGTGCGGCGGCGACACGCCTGCTACAAGACCGCGGCAAGGAGTTGATTCGATGGCGAAAACCACCGCCAAAGCCAAGACCAAACGCGGCCGCGCCAAGCGGAAAGGCCGCGTCGCCGAGGTCGAGCGCACGACACGCGAGACCCGCATCCACGCCCGCGTCGATCTCGACGGCGCCGGCCGCGCCAGCATCCGCACCGGCATCGGCTTCCTCGATCACATGCTCGATCAGCTGTCGCGGCACAGCCTGATCGACATCGATCTCGAGGCGAAGGGCGATCTGCACATCGATCAACACCACACCACCGAGGATTCGGGCTACGTCGTCGGCGAAGCGATCGCGCGCGCGCTCGGCGATCGCGCCGGAATCGGCCGCTGGGGCGAGGCGATGGTGCCGATGGACGAGACGCTGACCCGCGTCGCGCTCGACGCGTCGAACCGGCCGTATCTGATCTGGAAGGTGAAGCTGTCCAAGCCCAAGCTCGGCGAGATGGACAGCGAGCTCTTCAAGGAATGGTTCCAGGCCTTCGCCCAGTCGGCGGGCGTGACGCTGCACGTCGAGAATCTCTACGGCGAGAACAACCACCACATCATCGAATCCTGCTTCAAGGGTCTGGCGCGCGCGTTGCGCCAGGCGGTCGCGATCGATCCGCGCCGTGCCGGAGCAGTGCCTTCGACCAAGGGCGTGCTCGGCGGAAGTCTCTGATGTCGACGGTGCTGATCGATTACGGCTCGGGCAATTTGCGCTCGGCCGCGAAGGCGTTCGAGCGCGCCGCGCGCGAAGCGGGACTGGACGGCGCGGTGACCGTCACCGGCGACGCGCGCGCTTTGGCGTCCGCCGATCGCGTCGTGCTCCCCGGCGTCGGCGCCTTTGCCGATTGCAAGCGCGGCCTCGCCGCGCTGCCGGGCATGATCGAGGCGCTGCACGACGCGGCGATAGTCCGCGGCCGGCCCTTCTTAGGCATCTGCGTCGGCATGCAGCTGATGGCGACGGTCGGCCGCGAATTCGAGACGGTCGATGGACTCGGCTGGATTCCGGGCGAGGTGGTGGCGATCGCGCCCAACGACCCGGCGCTCAAGATTCCGCACATGGGCTGGAACGAGCTCAAGCTCGCGGCGGCGCATCCGCTTTTGGATGGCATCAAAACGGGTGAGCACGCCTATTTCGTCCACTCGTATCAGCTCCGCGCGCGCGAGCCGCGCCACGTGATGGCGACGGTCGATTACGGCGGTGCGGTGACCGCGGCGGTCGGGCGCGACAATCTGTTCGGCGTCCAGTTCCATCCCGAGAAAAGCCAGGCGATCGGTTTGCGGCTGATCGCCAATTTCCTGCGGTGGCGGCCGTGATCGTCTATCCGGCGATCGATTTGAAGGACGGGCGTTGCGTGCGGTTGGTGCGCGGCGAAATGAAAAGCGCGACCGTCTTCAACGACGATCCGGCGGCGCAGGCGCGCGCCTTCGCGGCCGCCGGCGCAGCCTGGATCCATGTCGTCGATCTCGACGGTGCCTTTGCCGGCAAGCCGAAGAACGAAGCGGCGGTCGAGGCCATCGTCAAGGCCGCGCCGGTCAAGGTGCAGCTCGGCGGCGGTATCCGCGACGAAGCGATGCTCGAAGCCTGGCTCGGCAAGGGCGTCGCGCGGGTCGTGCTCGGCACGGCGGCGGTCAAGAATCCGAACCTGGTGCGCGCCGCCTGCCGGCGCTGGCCGGGCCGCGTCGCCCTAGGCATCGACGCGCGCGGCGGCACGGTCGCCGTCGAAGGCTGGGCCGAAACCGCCGCCGTCGCGGCGCTTGATCTGGCGCGGCGCTTCGAAGATGCCGGTGCGGCAGCCATCATCTACACCGACATCGAGCGCGACGGCGCGCTGCAAGGCGTCAACGTCGAGGCGACGGCGGCGCTCGCCCGCGCCCTCAAGACGCCGGTGATCGCATCCGGCGGCGTCGCCTCGCTCGACGATCTGGCGGCGCTGCGCGCGCACGAGAAAGACGGCGTCGCTGGCGCGATCCTCGGCCGCGCGCTGTACGACGGCCGGGTCGATCTCAAATCGGCCTTGGCGCTGATGGCGGCCTGAATGCTGAAGGTTCGCGTCATTCCCTGTCTCGATGTCAAGGATGGCCGCGTCGTCAAAGGCGTCAACTTCGTCGATCTGGTCGATGCCGGCGATCCGGCCGAGCAGGCCAAGGTCTACGACGCCGAAGGCGCCGACGAGTTGACCTTCCTCGACATCACCGCCTCGGCCGAGAACCGCGACACGCTCTATGACGTGGTGCGCCGCACCGCCGAGCAATGCTTCATGCCGCTGACCGTCGGCGGCGGGGTGCGCACGATCGAGGACATCCGCAAGCTGCTGCTCGCCGGCACCGACAAGGTGTCGATCAACACCGCCGCGGTCGCCCGACCCGAATTCGTCCGCGAGGCGGCGCAGAAATTCGGCAGCCAGTGCATCGTCTGCGCCATCGACGCCAAGCAGACCGGCCCGGGCAGATGGGGCGTCTTCACCCATGGCGGGCGCAACCCCGCCGGGCTCGACGCGGTCGAATGGGCCTGCCGGCTGGCCGATTACGGCGCCGGCGAGCTGCTGCTGACCTCGATGGACCGCGACGGCACCAAGTCCGGATTCGACATTGCGCTGACCCGCGCGGTCGCCGACGCGGTGCGGGTGCCGGTGATCGCCTCGGGCGGGGTCGGCACCTTGGACCACCTGGTGGAGGGCATCCGCGACGGGCACGCCACCGCGGTGCTCGCGGCCTCGATCTTCCATTTCGGTACGTTCCGCATCGGCGAGGCCAAGGCGCATCTCGCCGCCGCCGGTGTGCCGGTGCGGCTGTAGTAATGGCGGACGACCTCGGCGACGCGCTCGCGCGGCTATGGGCGACGATCGCGGCGCGCCGCGGTGCCAGCCCGGATGCGTCGTACACCGCAAAGCTGCTCGCCGCCGGTCCGGCCGGGATCGCTCGCAAACTCGGCGAGGAGGCGCTCGAAGCGGTGATCGAGGCGGTGAAGGGCGACAAGGCCGCCCTCACCCGCGAAAGCGCCGACCTGCTCTACCACCTCATGGTGCTGTGGGCCGCCGCCGGCCTCTCGCCCGACGATATCGCCACCGAACTGACGCGGCGTGAAGGCATGTCGGGGATCGAGGAAAAATTGGCCCGCTCAAAAACTTAAGGAATTATCCCTTTCACGACCGTAGCCGCTTCAGCGGTGACTGCGAAGCACCTGCTTTCCGATCACCATGAACAAACGGGGCATATCTGAGCGTCGGCTGTTCTGCCATTCGTGCTCAAGCAGAGACATAGCTTGCTCAAGTCGCTCGGCAGCCCTCGGTTCCTCGCACTCGAACTTGAGCAGGTTGAGATGCTTGAACCGCGCTGGCGTGATCCCGTGTCGCCGCG
>DASYXI010000015.1:0-22345 GCA_035934995.1 Allostellaceae bacterium | reverse complement strand
AGCGCATCTTGGTGGTGACCGGGCCGCGCTCGTCGACCGGCTCGCCGATGACGTTGAGGATGCGGCCGAGAGTTTCCGGTCCGACCGGCACGCGGATCGGACTATCGGTGTCGGTCACTTTGGCGCCGCGCACCAGGCCGTCGGTCGTGTCCATGGCGATGGCGCGGACCGTGTTCTCGCCCAAATGCTGCGCCACTTCGAGCACCAGGGTCTTGCCCTGGTTCTGCACGTGCAGCGCATTGAGGATCGCTGGCAACTCGCCCTCGAATTTGACGTCGACGACGGCGCCGATGACCTGCGCAATGGTGCCAGTGTTGTTCTTCGCCATAATGCTTCCCCTAGAGCGCCTCGGCGCCGGAAATGATCTCGATCAGCTCCTTGGTGATCGAGGCCTGGCGCGTGCGGTTGTATTGCAGGGTCAGTCGCTTGATCATGTCGCCGGCGTTGCGCGTCGCGTTGTCCATCGCGGTCATGCGCGCGCCTTGCTCCGACGCGGCGTTTTCGAGCAACGCGGTGAAGATCTGCACCGCGAGGTTGCGCGGCAGCAATTCGGTCAAGATCTCGCTTTCCTCGGGCTCGAACTCGTAGATCGCGCCTTGGAGATTCGTCTTGTCCTGCTCCTTCGCCTCGGGAATGGCGAATGGGATGAGTTGCTGCTTGGTGACGATCTGGCTGATCGCCGACTTGAAGCGGTTGAAAATCACGGTGCAGGTGTCGAACTCGCCAGCCTCGAAGCGTTCGACCAGACGGCCGGCGATGTCCTCGGCATTGGCGAAGGTCAAGCGCGGCCGGCCGATTTCGGTCAAGCTTTCGACGATCAGCTTGGCATTGTCGCGCCGCAGCGCGTCGCGCCCCTTGCGGCCGACGGTGAACAGCTTGACCGTCTTACCGTCGCGCTGCAGCGCGCGCAGCGTGCGGCGTGCCTCGCGTAGGATGGTGGCGTTGAACCCACCCGCCAGGCCGCGGTCCGAGGTGGCGACGAGCAACAGGTGGGTTTGGTCGCCGCCATTGCCGGCAAGCAGCTTCGGCGCGTTCGGCTGGTTGCGCAGGCTGGTAGCGAGCGACCCGAGCATGCGCTCCATCCGCTCGGCATAGGGACGCGCGGCCAGGGCCTGCTCTTGGGCGCGGCGCAGGCGCGACGCCGCCACCATCTTCATCGCCGACGTGATCTTCTGCGTCGAGCGGACGGAGCGGATGCGGTTGCGCAGATCCTTGAGATTCGCCATGGCGCGCTATTGCCCGTCGATCAGGCGAAGGCCTTGGTGAAGCCGTCGAGAAAACCGACCAGCTGCTTCTCGGTATCCTGGTTCAACTCGCGCTTGTCGCGGATCGATTCCAGGACTTTCGGCGCCTTGGCGCGGAGCTCGCCGATCATCTGCGCCTCGAACCGCGTGACGTCGGCGATCTCGACCTTGTCGAGATAGCCGCGCGTGCCGGCGAAGATCGAAACCACCTGCTCCTCGACCGGCACCGGCTTGAACTGTGGCTGCTTCAGCAGCTCGGTCAGCCGCGCGCCGCGCGCCAGAAGCCGCTGGGTCGCCGGATCGAGGTCCGAGGCGAACTGCGCGAAGGCGGCCATCTCGCGATATTGCGCGAGCTCGAGCTTGATCTTGCCGGCGACCTGTTTCATCGCCTTAATCTGCGCCGCCGAACCGACGCGCGACACCGACAGACCCACGTTAATCGCCGGCCGGATGCCGCGATAGAACAGATCGGTTTCGAGGAAAATCTGGCCGTCGGTGATCGAGATGACGTTGGTCGGAATATAGGCCGAGACGTCGCCCGCCTGGGTTTCGATCACGGGCAGCGCCGTGAGCGAGCCGGAACCGTGATCCTGATTCATCTTCGCGGCACGCTCGAGGAGGCGCGAATGCAGATAGAACACGTCGCCCGGATAGGCTTCACGGCCCGGCGGCCGGCGCAGCAACAGCGACATCTGGCGATAGGCGACCGCCTGTTTCGACAAATCGTCGTAGACGATGACGGCATGCATGCCGTTGTCGCGGAAGAACTCGCCCATAGCACAGCCAGCATAGGGCGCGAGGAATTGCAGCGGCGCCGGCTCCGACGCCGTGGCGGCGACCACGATCGAATAGTCGAGCGCGCCGTAATCGGCGAGCGTCTTGACGATCTGTGCGACGGTCGAACGCTTCTGGCCGACCGCGACGTAGATGCAATAGAGCTTCTTCGATTCGTCGTTGCCAGCGTTCACCACTTTCTGGTTCAGGAACGCATCGATCGCGACCGCGGTCTTGCCGGTCTGGCGGTCGCCGATGATCAGCTCGCGCTGACCGCGGCCGACAGGCACCAGGGCATCGATCGCCTTGAGGCCGGTCTGCACCGGCTCGTGCACCGAGCGGCGCGGAATGATTCCCGGCGCCTTGACCTCGACGCGGGCGCGCTTGACGTCCTTCAGTGGGCCCTTGCCGTCGATCGGCTCGCCCAGTGCGTTGACGACGCGGCCCAAGAGACCGCGGCCGACCGGCACGTCGACGATGGCGCCGGTACGCTTCACCGTGTCACCTTCGCGGATGCCGCTGTCGTCGCCGAAGATCACGACGCCGACATTGTCGGTTTCGAGGTTGAGGGCCATACCCTTGACGCCGTTCGGGAACTCGACGAGCTCGCCGGCCTGAACCTTGTCGAGGCCATGGACGCGGGCGATGCCGTCGCCGACCGACAGGACCTGACCGACCTCGGCGACGTCCGCCTCGGTACCGAATTCGGCGATCTGCTTTTTCAGGATCGCGGAAATTTCCGCGGCGCGAATTTCCATATCAACCAGCCCCCTTCATCGCCAGCGCGAGCCGCGCCAGCTTGCTCTTGAGCGATGCGTCAACCATGCGCGAACCCACCTTGACGACCAGCCCGCCGAGTAGGCTCGGATCGACGCGAAAATCAACGGCGACCTTACGGCCGACGGCCTGACGGAGGCGCTCGTCGACCGCCTGACGCTGGGCCGCGGACAATTCCCGCGCCGCGATCACCTGCGCCGTCACCTCGCCGCGGCGTTCGGCGAGAATCCGGAGAAATCCATGGATCATCTCCGGCAATGCAAACAGCCGGCGATTGCGCGCCAGCAATCCCAGGAAATTGCGGGTCAGCGGATCAAGGCCGGCACGTTCGCCGACGATGCCGATGGCGCGCGCCTGTTCGTCGCGCTGCAACACCGGGCTGCGGATCATGCGGCGCAGATCAGCGCTGTCGTCGATCAACCGGCGGAGACCTGTCAGATCGGACGCCACGGCATCGAGGGCCTTGCGCTCGTCGGCGAGCTCGAAAAGCGCCACCGCGTAACGCTCCGCCAAACCGGCTACACCTGTCGCTTCGGATGCCACGTCGAGTTGATGCCCTTAAATTTCCGGCCGAAACCGGCGCCGAGACGGTTTCAAAATGAACACACCCTCCGCCGGGTTTTCGCCGTTCGAAAACCCCCACCACAACGGCCCGCGCCGGAAAGCGCGGCGGTTCTAACATAGGCATTTCGGGCACGCAACATGGCCGCCCAGCGGCGGCGTGTCGCGTTGCCGCAGGTGAAAAACACCAGCAGCGACGGGGTTTTGCGCGATTGCGCCACGGGCGCGAATCACGCCAAAAAGCGCCGGTTTGAACTCAAATGAAGCTGTAAGGATCGACGTCGACCTGGACACGGATGACGGCCGGTAATTTCACCGCGTCGAGCCAGGCGCGCAGCGTGCTTTGGAGCGCCGCGGCGCGTTGCGCCTTCACCAGAAAGCGCCGCCGGTGGCGGCCGCGTAGCATCGCCAGCGGCGCCGGTGCCGGACCTAGGATCTCGATGCCGTCGACTTGCGGCGCCTGCCGGGCGATTACGCGCGCGGCACGGTCGGCAGCATCGGCGTCCGGTGCCGAAACGATCAGCGCCGCCAGCCGACCGAACGGCGGCCAGTTGCCGTCACGCCGTGATTCGGCCTCGGCCGCAAGGAACCCATCGCGATCGTCGCTGGCGAGCGCCTGCATCACCGGATGCTCGGGCATATAGGTCTGGAGCAGAACGACCCCCGGCCGCTCGGCACGACCGGCGCGGCCCGCAACCTGATGCAAGAGTTGGAATGTCCGCTCCGCTGCACGCAAGTCGCCGCCCGACAGGCCGAGATCGGCGTCGACCACGCCGACCAGCGTCAGCATCGGAAAATGATGGCCCTTGGCCATCACCTGCGTGCCGATAAGCACGTCGACCGTGTGGCGCTCGACCCGTTCGAGCAGCTCCGCCATGGCGCGCGGGCCGCTTAAGGTGTCGCTCGCCATCAAAGTGACGCGCGCATTTGGAAAACGCTGCGCTACTTCCTCGGACAGACGCTCGACGCCCGGACCGCACGCAGCAAAGCTGCCCGTGGCGGCGCAATTCGGACAGGCCGGCGGCATCGCCGTCGCGTAGCCGCAATGGTGGCACTGCAAGCCACCGGCCCGTCGATGTTCGATCAGCCAGGCCGTGCAATTCGGACATTGCAAGCGATGGCCGCACTCGCGGCACAAGGTCAGCGGCGCATAGCCGCGGCGATTGAGAAACAGCATCGCCTGTTCGTTGGCGGCCAGCGTTTCAGCCAGCGCCTGAACCAACGGCGGCGACAGGAACCGCTGCCGCTCCGGCTTGTATTTGCGCAGATCGACGACGCGGATCTCCGGCAATCGCGCCGCACCGTGCCGCGCTGGCAGATGGAGCCGCGTATAGCGGCCGGATTGCGCGTTAATCGTGGTTTCGAGCGATGGCGTCGCCGACACCAACACGATCGGCAGCTGCGCCAGCGATGCCCGCACCACCGCCATGTCGCGCGCCTGATAGATGACGCCGTCCTCCTGTTTGAATGACGCGTCGTGCTCTTCGTCGACGACGATCAGGCCGAGATCGCGGAACGGCAGGAACAAGGCCGAGCGCGCGCCGACGACAACGCGCGCCTGGCCGTCGGCGACGTGACGCCAGGTCACGCGGCGCTGCGCATGGCCGAGATCGGAATGCCAGAGTACCGGCGGCGCGCCGAAACGGTCGGCGAACCGTTTCAGCAGTTGCGCCGACAGCGCGATCTCGGGCAACAGCACCAAGGCCTGCCGGCCGCGTTCCAACGCCGCTGCAATTGCCGCGAAATAAACTTCCGTCTTGCCTGAGCCTGTGACGCCGTCGAGTACCGTGACGCCGAAGCCGCCGCGTTTGACCTTGCCGACTAAATCGGCGGCGGCGACGTCCTGTGCCGACGACAATGGCGGGCCGGGCAATCGCCAGTCCGGCGTCGGCGGCGGCAACGAAGCGGGTAAGGCAACCGACACAAGCAAGCCGGCAGCGGCCATTGCCTTGACGACGCCGGGACCGCAGGCCGCGCGGTGCGCCAAGTCGGCGGCGGTGGCGCCGCCACCTTCGGCGGCGAGTTCGAGCACGCGGCGGCGCTGCGGTGTCAGTCGTGCACCCGCATCGTTCAAGGCG
Source organism: Allostellaceae bacterium (assembly GCA_035934995.1). GTDB lineage: Bacteria > Pseudomonadota > Alphaproteobacteria > ATCC43930 > CGMCC-115725 > REEB95. Next base: position 16,911 of record DASYXI010000015.1, on the reverse strand, counting down.
CGTCGTCCGGCGTCGGCGATTTCATAACCGGCGATGGCGCGCGGTGGCTCGAGTGCGTCAGGCACGCTCATGGTCATGCGCAACACGGCGCCCGGCGCGGTGAGCGTGTAGTTCGCGACCCAGTCGACGAATCGCCGCAACTCATCGTGCAACGGCGGCGCCGCCAACGTCTCGGCGATTGGCTTGAGCTTGCTCTCGGCGACGCCGGCACGGTCCGGCCCCCACACGACACCGGCGACTCGCCGGCGGCCGAGCGGCACGCGCACGAAGTCGCCAATGGCGACGCGCAGGCCATTCGTCACGCGATAGTCATAGGCACCCGCAAGCGGCAATGGCAGCAGCACACTGACGCGATCGGCGCGCGCCGGTTCGGCGTTGGCAGGGTGCGGCGGCATGGTCTACACTCTCTTACGAAAGGGGGCTCGCCGGAAGTAGGAGAGAGGCGCACATGAAATTCTTCCTCGATACCGCCATCATCGCCGACATTCGCGAACTGGCCGCCACCGGCCTGGTCGACGGCGTGACCACGAATCCCTCGTTGATCGCCAAATCAGGCCGCAACTTCATCGAAACCGTGCGCGAGATCTGCACGGTCGTGTCTGGCCCGGTCAGCGCCGAAACCACCGCCACCGACCATCCGACCATGCTGGCCGAGGGCCGCAAGCTGGCGAAGATCGCCAAGAACATCGCGGTCAAGGTGCCGCTGACGCCCGATGGACTCAAGACCTGCAAGGTGCTGCGCGGCGAAGGCACGATGGTCAACGTCACGTTGTGCTTCTCGGCGCCGCAGGCGCTGCTCGCCGCCAAGGCGGGGGCCACGTTCATTTCGCCGTTCGTCGGCCGGCTCGACGATATCGGCGAATCGGGCATGACCTTGGTCCGCGACATCGTCGAGATCTATCGCCAATATCCCCACTTCAAGACCGAAGTGCTGGTGGCGTCGATCCGCCATCCGATGCATGTGCTTGAAGCCGCGAAGCTCGGCGCACATGTCGGCACGATGCCGCCGGCGATCATGCGGCAGCTGTTTTCTCATCCGCTGACGGACAAGGGACTCGCGGCGTTCCTCGCCGACTGGAAGAAGACCGGCCAGTCGATCTTGGGCGACGACAAGTCCGCGGCGGCGGCCGAATAGCGGGATTGTGGTGGATCGTACCCGGGACAAAGTCACCGCTTCACCGACGACGGTCACCGAGCATACCGCTACGGCGCCGCAGGTCGTGGCCTACCTGAAGCGCCACCCGGATTTCTTCGCCGAGCATCCGGAGATTCTCGACTTGCTGACGCCACCGGCCGCACGCGGCGGTACCGGCGTGGTCGACATGCAGCAATTCATGCTCAAGCGGCAGCGCGACGACATCGCCAAGCTCAAAGGGCAACAGAAGCAGCTGATCAGCACGACACGCGCGAACTTGGCGAGCCAGACGCGCGTCCATAGTGCGGTCCTGACGCTGCTGGCCGCCAACAGCTTCGAGCAGCTGATCCAGATCGTCACCACCGACCTCGCCATGCTGCTCGATTCGGACGTCGTCACCATCGGTGTCGAAAGCAACGGCAGCTCCAAACCGCGCCTGCCGCATCCCGGCGTGCAGATCCTCGAAACCGGCACCGTCGACCGCGTGCTCGGCCCGGAGCGGGACGTGTCGTTGCTCGCCGACACCAGCGGCGACCCAACCCTGTTCGGCGCTGGCGCCGATTTGGTGCGCTCGGCAGCGCTGTTGCGGCTGGCGGTGAGCCGGACGGCGCCGGCCGGGCTGCTGTGCATCGGCGCGCGCCGGCCGGGGAAATTCCATGCCGGCCAGGGCACCGAGTTGCTGGGTTTTCTCGCCCGCGCGCTCGGCATCACCATCGCCGCATGGCTCGACCTGCCGACGTAAAGGGCACGCGCCCCCTTCCCCGCTCTCTCCGGCCTGAGCCGGTTCCGCTGGTCCGTTTCGTTGCCTCGCAAGAGCTGATCGAGGCAATCGCGCTCTGGCAGGGCTGGTTGACCGGCGAACGACGCGCGTCGCCGCACACCATCGCCGCCTATGGCCGCGATCTTGCCGGCTTTCTCGATTTTCTCGTCGCCCATCGAAGTGGCGTGCCCGGATTGACAATGCTTGCAGCACTCGAGCCCGCCGATTTCCGTGCGTTCCTCGCCCGCTTGGCGCGCGACGACGCGGCGCGCGGCACGACGGCGCGCAAGCTATCGGTGCTGCGCGGCTTCTTCCGTTTCCTCAGTAAGCGGAAAATCGTCGCCAATGGCGCACTATCGGCAGTCAAGACGCCCAAGCTCGGCCGCGCCGTGCCCAAGGCGCTGACCGAAAACGAAACCAGGGCGGCGCTCGACCGCGTTGCACTGCTCGACACGCGGCCGTGGATGGCGCGGCGCGACTTGGCGATCCTGATGCTGCTCTATGGCTGCGGCTTGCGCATCGCCGAGGCCTTGTCGCTGACGCGCGGCGCGGCCCCCGAGACCGGCGGCATGCTGCGCATCGTCGGCAAAGGTAACAAGGCGCGGCTGGTGCCCGTGTTGCCGGCGGTCGCCGACGCCGTGCGCGATTACCTGGCGGCCTGTCCCATTGACCTCAAGCCCGACGATCCGCTGTTCGTCGGCGCGCGCGGCCGCGTGCTCAATCCGCGCCAGGTGCAGGCGACCATGACCAAGCTGCGTCGCGCGCTCGGCCTGCCGGAGCATGCGACGCCACACGCGCTACGACACAGTTTCGCGACGCACCTGCTCGCCGGCGGCGGCGATCTGCGCGCCATTCAGGAACTTCTCGGCCACGCGAGCCTGTCGACAACGCAGCGTTACACCGCCATGGACCCGGCACGCCTCTTGGCAGTCTATGATCGCGCCCATCCGCGAGCGCGGGATTAGATTAAAGGCCGCGGATCGCGAACAGCGCGGCGAACGAGCCCGCGCCCATGGTGAGAAACGCCAGGCCCCAGGCAAGATAGCTATCGCCACCGGCGAGATCGAGCATCAAACCAACCGCGAGCGGCCCGACGACGGCGCCGCTGAACCCCAGGACGGAATGCACCGCCAGCGTGGCGCCGCGCTGGCCGGGCGCCGCGCTCACCACGGCGCCGCCCGTGAGCGCAGCCGAATCGGCCATGATCAGCATCGAATAGACGCAGCACAGCGCCGCGACCACCCAGACCGGCAGGCCGCTGCTGAAGCCTGCCGCGACTGAGGCCAGCACCGACAGGATCATGACGCGGCCGATGATCCGCCGCCGGTCGGCGCGCGCCGCGACCTCAGCTCCGTAAACACTGGCACCGCTGCTCACGAGCACGACGGCGGTCGAAATCCAGCTCGCCAGCGAGACGTCACCGGCGCCGCCGCGAACGCGATCGGCATAGATGAGATAGGCGTTGAGCCAGCCACGCAACGCGAAGAGTTCGAAGCAATGGCCGGTATAGCCCAGCACGAACGCCATGGCGGCCCGGTTCTTGAAGACCGGATGAAACGCGAGCTGGCGCGGGCCGTCGTTGTGCGTCATCGGCGGAGCGCCGGGTGACACGAGGAACCAGATCAGGGCATAGGCCACGAGAGAACCCGCGGCGGCGGCGGCAAAGGCGACACGCCAGCCGAACCACGCGGTCATCTCGCCCGTGAACGCGAACGAGAATGCCGTACCGAAGCTGAACGCGACAGTGTAATAGGCGATGTAGCGGGCCTGGCGCGGACCGTCGTAGCGATCGGTCAGGAGCTTGAGACCGGGCATGTAAGTGCCGGCAAGGCCCATGCCGGCAAAACCGCGGATGATCGCGGCCGACCAGAAGCCCTGCGCCAGGAGCCCGTAGGCCACCGACGCAGCACCGCCGAGCACGAGCGAGCCGAGGTAGATGCGCCGCGGATCGACATGATCGGTCGAGCCGACCAGCACGGGAACGGCCGCGACATAGCCGGCGAAATACACGGCGCCGATCCAGCCGGCTTCGGTGTTGGACAGATGCCAGAGCGTCTCGAAGTCCGGCAGCAAGGCGGCGAAACTCGAGCTGCCGAGCATGCCGAGGATCATGCTCGCGTTCAGGATCGCGATCAGCGCCTGAGGCGAAGGCCCCCGAACGGCCGCCGGCGCGTCAGATATGGATGGCGTGGCCATCGACCGCGAGCGCCGCTTCCTTGACCGCCTCTTCGAGCGTCGGATGGGCGTGGACGGTGCGCGCGATGTCCTCGGCCGAAGCGGCGAATTCCATCGCCAGCGCCGCTTCGCCGATCATCGTGCCGGCGTCGGGCCCGATGATATGGACGCCGAGCACGCGATCGGTCTTGGTGTCGGCGAGGATTTTCACAAAGCCTTCGGTGAAACCGTTGGCGCGGGCGCGGGGATTGGCCGTGAACGGAAACTTGCCGGTTTTGTACGCCGTCCCGGCCTGCTTGAGCTGTTCTTCCGTGCGGCCAACCGACGCGACCTCGGGCCAGGTGTAGATCACGGCCGGAATGGCGTCGTAATCGAGGGGCGACCGGCCGCCGGCCAGCGTCTCGGCCAGAACGACGCCCTCCTCCGACGCCTTGTGCGCCAGCATCTCACCGGCAATCGCATCGCCGATTGCATAGATCCCGGGAACATTGGTGGCGAACCGGCTGTCGACCTTAATGCGGCCTTTGTCGTCGAGCGCCACACCAGCCTCTTTCAAGCCGAGATCGGCGGTGTAGGGCACGCGGCCGACCGCCACCAGCACGACATCGGCCTTGATGCTTTCGCGGGTGCCCCCTTTGGCCGGCTCGAGCGCCAGCGCGACACCATCCTTGCCGGCTTTGGCTTCGATCACCTTGGTGCCGAGGCGGAATTTGAGGCCCTGGCGCTCGAGGCTGCGCTGCAACGCCGCCGACAACTCGCCGTCCATGCCGGGCGTCACGCGGTCGAGAAATTCAATCACCGTGACATCGGCGCCGAGCCGGCGCCACACCGAGCCCATTTCGAGCCCGATATAACCGCCGCCGATCACCGCCAGATGCGCCGGCACCGAAGCGAGCGCGAGGGCGCCGGTCGAGGTGACGATACGTTTTTCGTCGATCGCGATGCCAGGCAGGCCGGCGCTGTCGGAACCGGTCGCCAGCACGATCGCTTTCTTGGCGCTAAGCTCCCGCTTGCCGCCGCCATTGAGCGCGACGGTAACGCGATCGCGCGCCGCCAGCCGCGCCGCGCCCTTGACGTATTCGACCTTGTTCTTACGAAACAGGAATTCGACGCCGCGCGTGTTGTCGGCGACGACCTTGTCCTTGCGCGCCAGCATCGTCTTGAGATCGAGCGTCACGCCGGCAATTTTGACGCCGTGCGCCGCCAGCTCATGCTGCGCGGCGGCGAAATGCTCGGACGATTGCAGCAGCGCCTTCGACGGGATACAGCCGATATTGAGGCAGGTACCGCCTGGCGCGTCGCGCTTGTCGACGCAGGCGACGCTCATTCCCAGCTGCGCCGCGCGGATCGCCGCGACATAGCCGCCGGGTCCCGCACCGATGACGATGACGTCGAACGCGTCGGCCATCGCCTAGACGCCGAACAGCAGGCGTTCGGGGTCTTCGATGCACTCCTTGACACGGACCAGGAAGGTAACGGCCTCGCGACCGTCGACAAGACGGTGATCGTAACTCAGCGCCAGATACATCATCGGCCGCGCGACGATCTGGCCGTCGACAACCACCGGCCGCTGCTGGATCTTGTGCATGCCAAGGATGGCCGATTGCGGCGGATTGAGAATCGGTGTCGACATCAACGAGCCGTAGACGCCACCGTTGGTGATGGTGAACGTGCCGCCCGACAGCTCTTCGAGCTTCAATTTGCCGTCACGCGCGCGCCGACCGAGATCACCGACCTGTTTTTCGATGTCGGCGAAATCGAGCCGATCGGCGTCGCGCACCACCGGCACCACCAGACCCTGTTCGGTGCCGACGGCGACGCCGATGTCATAGTGATTCTTGTAGACGATATCCTCGCCGTCGATCTCGCCGTTGGCTGCCGGAATCTCCTTGAGCGCGACGATGCACGCCTTGACGAAGAACGACATGAAACCGAGGCGGACGCCGTGCTTCTTCTCGAAGCTTTCGCGATAGCGCTCGCGTAGCGCCATGACCGCGCCCATATCCGCCTCGTTGAACGTCGTGAGCATGGCGGCCGTGTTCTGCGCCTCTTTGAGGCGCTCGGCGATGCGCCGCCGCAGGCGTGTCATGTGCACGCGCTCTTCGCGCAGGCCGGCTTCGCGCGCCACGGCCGGAACCGCCGACTGGACGGCAGCCGGCGCCGACGCAGTGCCACCCTTCTCGAGCGCGGCAAGCACATCGCCCTTGGTCAGGCGACCGTCGCGGCCTGACGGCGGGATGCGCGCCGGTTCGACCTTGTTTTCTTGGACCAACCGCTGCACCGCGGGGCCGGAGCGCTTAGCCTGATCCGGTACCGATGCGGTCGGCGCGGCGGCCGGAGTCTTCAGCGGCACGGCCTTCGGTGGCGGCGCGGCCGGCGCGGGTTTGTTTTCGGTTTTGGCGGCGGGCTTGGCCTTGCCGTTGCCCTCGGTAATGCGACCGAGCACGCCGCCAACCGCGACGTTGCCGTCCTTCGGCACCAGAACTTCGGCCAGTGTGCCGGCGGCGGGCGCATTGACCTCGAGCGTCACTTTGTCGGTTTCGAGCTCGACCAAAGGATCGTCGACCGCGATCGAATCGCCGGGCTGCTTGAGCCAGCGCGCGACCGTAGCTTCGGTAACGGATTCGCCGAGCGGCGGAACGATGATGTCGGTCGCCATGACTCTCCTGCGGTCAGGGGGCGAGCGCTTCGTCGACCAGCCGCGCCTGCTCGGTGTTGTGGCGCTTCAAGAGGCCGGTCGCGGTCGCGGCCGCCTCGGGACGACCGACATAGCGCGCGCGCTTCGCCTTCATATCGAGCGAGCTTAGCGTCTTTTCCAGGCGCCGGTCGACAAAGCTCCATGCGCCCATATTTTCGGGCTCTTCCTGGACCCAGACGAATTCGGCGTTGCGGTAGCGCATGGCCTCCTCGGCCAGCGGCTTGACCGGGAACGGATAGAGCTGCTCCACCCGCAAGATGGCGACGTCGTCGATCTTGCGTTCACGCCGGGCGTGCAGCAGGTCGAAATAGACCTTACCGCTGCACAACAGCACGCGGCGCACCTGGGCATCGGCGGCGAGCTTGTCGGGTTCGCCGAAGACACGGTGGAATGACGTTCCCGGTCCCATGTCCGCCAGTTTGCCGGCGACATCGGGATTGCGCAGCAGCGATTTGGGTGTCATCACCACCAGCGGTTTGCGGAAATTGCGCCGTACCTGCCGACGCAGCACATGGAAATAATTGGCGGCCGTGGTCAGGTTGCAGACCTGGATATTGTCCTCGCCGCATAGCTGCAAGAAGCGCTCGACTCGGCCGGACGAATGTTCCGGTCCCTGCCCTTCGTAACCGTGCGGCAGCAACAGCACGACGCCGGACATGCGCAGCCATTTGGCCTCGCCCGAGGCGATGAACTGGTCGATGATGACTTGGGCGCCGTTGGCGAAATCGCCGAACTGGCCCTCCCACAGCACCAGCGAGCGCGGATCGGCCAGGCTGTAGCCGTATTCGAATCCCAACACCGCGGCCTCGGATAGTGGGCTGTCGATGACTTCGAATTGCGCCTGGCCGTCGCGGATGTGGTTGAGCGGCACGTAACGCTCCTCCGTCTCCTGGTCATAGAAGACGGCATGGCGCTGCGAGAAGGTGCCGCGACCGGAATCCTGGCCGGACAAGCGGACGCACGCGCCTTCGGACAACAGCGTGCCGAAGGCCAATGCTTCGGCGGTCGCCCAATCGACGCCCTCGCCCTTGTCGATCGTTTCGCGCTTGGCGTCGAGCTGACGCGCGATCTTGCGGTTGAGGTTGAAGCCCTGCGGCACGCGCGTCAAAGCCGCGCCGACGTCCTTGAGCAACGGCTGCTCGACCGCGGTCACGCCACGGCGGTCGTCGGTGCCCGCGATGGTGAAGCCCTTCCACTCGCCTTCGAGCCAATCCGCCTTGTTGGGCCGGTAGCTCTTGGCCGCTTCGAATTCGCCTTCGAGCCGCGCCATGAACGTTCGTTCGATCGTGTCGGCGTCGGCGGCACCGAGCAAGCCTTCGTCGATCAGGCGCTGGCGATAGATTTCGCGCGTCGTCGGGTGTGCCCCAATGGTGCGGTACATCAGCGGCTGCGTGAACGCCGGCTCGTCGGTCTCGTTATGGCCGTGGCGGCGATAGCAGAACATGTCGACCACCACGTCCTTCTTGAAGCGGTGGCGGAATTCGGTGGCAATGCGCGCGACGTGCACGACGGCTTCGGGATCGTCGCCGTTGACGTGAAAGATCGGCGCCTGGATGGTCTTGGCGACGTCCGAAGGATAAGGGCCCGAACGCGCCTGTGCCGGGCTGGTGGTGAAGCCGATCTGGTTGTTGACGATGACGTGAATCGTGCCGCCGGTGCGATAGCCCTTGAGCTCGCTGAGCTCGAGCGTCTCGGCGACCAAGCCCTGGCCCGCGAAAGCGGCATCGCCGTGCATCAACAGTCCCACGACTTCATCGTGCGACTGATCGGCGCGCTGATGCTGCTTGGCGCGCACCTTGCCGAGCGTCACCGGATTGACCGCTTCGAGATGCGACGGATTGGCGGTCAGCGACAGATGCACGACATTGCCGTCGAAATCGCGGTCGGACGAGGTACCGAGATGATACTTGACGTCGCCCGAACCCTGCACGTCCGCGGGATTGGCCGAGTTGCCCTGGAATTCCGAGAACAAGGCGGAATAGGGTTTGCCCATCATGTTGGTCAGGACGTTGAGCCGACCGCGATGCGGCATGCCGATGACCAGCTCCTTCATGCCGAGTTGGCCGCCGCGCTTTAGAATTTGCTCGAGCGCCGGAATCAGCGCCTCGGCGCCTTCGATGCCAAACCGCTTGGTTCCGGTGTAGCGCTTATCCAGGAATCGCTCCAGGAACTCAGCCTCGACCAGCCGCTCGTAGATCGTCCGCTTGCCGCGTTCGGTGAATTCGGTCTGGTTGCGCGGCACTTCGATGCGCGCCTGGATCCATTGGCGCTGCTCGAGCTCCTGGATATGCATGTATTCGACGCCGACGTGGCCGCAATAGGTTGCGCGCAGCGCCGCTACGAGCTCGCGGATCGTCGCGGTTTCGAAACCGAGCATGTCGTTGACGAAGATCGACCGGTCGTACTCCGCCTCGGTGAAGCCGAAGGTCGCTGGATCGAGGTCGGGATGATAGGTGCGGCGATCGAGGCCGAGCGGATCGAGATCGGCTATCAGGTGCCCACGCACGCGATAGCTGCGGATGAAATTCATTGCGCGGATCGAATCGAGCGCCGCCTGATGCACGTCGGCGGGCAGCGCCGCGATCGCAGCCGCGGCCGGCACGGCGGCCTCCGTCAGATGGCCGTTGCCCAGCAGCGTCGGGCGCCTCGCGCCCCAGCCCGGCCCTTCCATTTCCTTCAGGAAGGCTTTCGGCTCCTCGCCCAGCTCGGCGAAGAATTTTTGCCAGCTCGGATCCACGGACTGCGGATCGGCCAAAAACCGGCCGTAGAGTTCGGCGATGAACGCCGCGTTTTGGCCGGTCAGGAAAGTGTCGTTTGCAAGCGGCGGCATGGTTTTCAAATTCGTGTGGCCTGTATCCGTTTTACCGGCTCAAGCCTTAAATAAGATGACGAACGGGCGCTGCCCAGCGTTGCGCCCTCATGGCTGCCATGAGCCCGTGGGATCGGAAATTTGCATGCCTTTGCAAGGTGTTAGCCTAGGCTTTGGCGTCCACCAGCAACTTCTTGGTGGCCTCGAGCAAGGTTTTGACGGCGCCGACCGATTTGTCGAATGCCGCCTTCTCGTCGGCGTTGAGCGCGATCTCGACGACGCGCTCGACTCCTTTGGCGCCGAGCACGACCGGCACGCCGACATAGACGCCTTTGACACCGTACGGACCATCGAGCCAAGCGGCGCACGGCAACACGCGCTTCTTGTCGCGCAGGTAGGACTCCGCCATGGCGATTGCCGACGCCGCCGGCGCGTAGAACGCCGAGCCGGTCTTCAGCAAGTTGACGATCTCGCCGCCGCCCTCGCGCGTCCGTTGCACGATCTTGTCGATGCGGTCCTGAGTCGTCCAACCCATCTTGACCAGGTCCGGTAGCGGAATGCCGGCGACCGCCGAATAACGCGCCAACGGCACCATGCTGTCGCCGTGGCCGCCGAGAACGAAGGCGCTGACGTCCTCGACCGAGACTTTGAACTCGTCAGCGAGGAAATAGCGGAAGCGCGCGCTGTCGAGCACGCCGGCCATGCCGACGACCTTGTGATGCGGCAGGCCACAGGCCTCGCGCAAAACCCAAACCATCACGTCGAGCGGATTGGTGATGCAGATGACAAACGCGTTGGCGGCATGCGCTTTGATCGCGGCGCCAACCTGGCGCATCACCTTGGCGTTGATGCCGATCAGATCGTCGCGGCTCATGCCCGGCTTGCGCGGTACGCCAGCGGTGACAATCACTACATCGGCGCCGGCGATTGCTGCATAATCGTTGCTGCCGGCGTATTTGGCGTCGAAGCCTTCGACCGGCGTCGCCTCGACGAGATCGAGCGCCTTGCCTTGGGGCACGCCCTCGACGATGTCGCAAAGGACGACGTCGCCGAGTTGCTTCAAACCGGCGAGCAAGGCGAGCGTGCCGCCGATCTGGCCGGCTCCAACCAGCGCGATCTTGTTGCGTGCCATCGAAGACCTCATTTTTGGGCAGTGCGGGCCGCGCGGAGAGCGCAGAACGCCGCGGGTTTACCGCGATTTCGCCTCTGCGGCAAGGGGACGACGGTTACAACAGATTAACCCGGAACCGCGGCGATGTATTCCGGGCTTTGCATTTCGTGCAGGCGCGACGCCGTGCGCTGGAATTCGAACGCGCTGTCACCTTCCGTATAAAGCTGATCCGGCGGCACGTCTGCGGACATCACGATGCGGCCATGCGCGTCGTAAAGCGTGTCGACGAAGGTGTTGAAGCGTTTGGCCTCGTCACGGCGCGCCGGATCCATCCGTGGCACACCGTCGATGACAAATGTGTGATAGCGCCGGCACAATTCGAGATAGTCGGCAGGGCCCAGAACCCCGCCACACAATTCGGCGAAGCTAAACCAAGCCACGCGGCGCGCCGCGCGTGGCACGATCAGCTTGTGACCCAGAACGGTGAGCGTCTGAGCATGCGCCGACGCATTGTCGGTCAAGGCCATGAAGGCGCGTTCGAGCGCCCGGTAGGCGCGATCGTTGGCCGGCGCGAAATAGGTCTGGCGACCGATCAGGCGGGCCATACGGTAATCGTGCCCGCTGTCGAGCGGGACGATGTCGAGCCGGCTCTCGATCAACGCGATGAACGGCAGGAAGCGCTCGCGCTGCAAACCGCCCTCATACAATTCGTCGGGCGCACGGTTCGACGTCGCGACGACGACGCCGCCGAGATCGAGCAGCGCCTCGAACAGACGCCGGAGGATCATGGCATCGGCGATATCGGTAACGTGAAACTCGTCGAAACAGAGCAGCACCGAGTCCTTGCCGAATGAAGCGGCGACCTGCCGAATCGGGTCATCTTTGCTGGCCTGCAGCGCATGAATGCGGTCATGCACGTCGGCCATGAAGGCATAGAAGTGCGTGCGCCGTTTCGCGGCCAGGCTGACCGATCCGAAGAACATGTCCATCAGCATGGTCTTGCCGCGGCCGACGCCGCCGTGGAGATAGATGCCCTTTGGTGGCGCGATATGCGGCCGGACCAGCCCCAACCGGGCGCGCCAGCCGCGCCGCGCGCTGATCATGCGGTCGTCGACCAACGCCGACCACAAGGCTTCGAGTTTTGCCGCGGCGCGCTCCTGGGCGGCGTCATAGACCAATTCGCCCGCGGCGACGCGCGCACGATACCGCGCAAGCGGACCGGACATCGGTGAATTCGGCTGTACGGTTGACGGTTGGCTAGAGGATTGCATCGACGGCGCAGTCATAGCCAAATTTGCGGCGCGATTACACAGTCTCGTCTACGATGTCATCGGGTTTGGCATGCCACGACGGAAGGAGACGGAACATGGACGAGGACCGCTTCAACATGGAACTCCGCAAGTTTCTCAAGGTCGTTGGCGTCACATCGCAACGCGAGATCGAGAACGCGGTGCATGCGGCAGTCGTGTCGGGAGCACTCAAGAACAGCGGTAGGCTTTCCGCCAAGATGACACTGCGCATACCCGAGATCGGACTCGATCACGTGATCGACGGCTCGATCGAGTTCTAGCCGGCGCGTCAGAGCCGCCCGACCATCCGCTTCTTGATCTCGCCGATTGCTTCGGCGGGGTTGAGACTTTTAGGGCACGTGCGCGTGCAATTCATGATCGTGTGACAGCGATAGAGCTTGAACGGATCATCGAGTTGATCGAGCCGTTCGCCGGTCTTGGTATCGCGGCTGTCGGCCAGCCAGCGGTTGACCTGCAACAAGACCGCCGGGCCGAGATATTTGTCTGGGTTCCACCAGTGGCTCGGACAGGCGGTCGTGCAACAGAAGCACAGGATGCATTCCCAAAGCCCATCAAGCTTGGCGCGCTCTTCGGGCGATTGCAGGCGCTCGCCATCCACCGGCGGCGGCGCGTCGTTCTTGAGCCACGGCTGGACCGACTGGTGTTGCGCGAACATCGCATTGATGTCCGGCACCAGGTCCTTGATCACCGGCAAATGCGGCAGCGGATAGATTTTGACGTCGCCTTTGACGTCGGCGATGTATTTGAGACAGGCCAAGGTGTTGGTGCCGTCGATGTTCATCGCGCACGAGCCGCAGACGCCTTCACGGCATGACCGTCGGAACGTCAGCGTGGTGTCGATCTCGTTCTTGATCTTGATCAAGGCGTCGAGAACCATCGGCGCCGTCTGGTCGAGATCGAGATCGTAGCTGTCCATGCGCGGGTTGCCACCAACCTCCGGATCCCAACGATAGATCTGGAACGTCTTGACGCGCTTGGCGGCGGACGGCGCCGGATGGTGACGGCCCTCGACCACCTTGGAATTCTGGGGCAGGAAAAATTCGGCCATGGCGGTTCCTAGTAGACGCGTTCCTTGGGCGGGAAAGGCTGGACGTCGTTCGACAAGGTGAAATTGTGCACCGGCCGGTAGCCGAGTTCGACCTTGCCGCCGCCGTTCACCCACGACAGCGTGTGCTTCATCCAGTGCTGATCGTCGCGCTTCGGAAAATCCTCGCGCGCATGCGCGCCGCGGCTTTCGGTCCGCGCTCGCGCGCCGTGCAACGCCACCGTTGCCTGCGCCATGAGGTTGTCGAGTTCGAGCGCTTCGACCAAATCGCTGTTCCAGATCATCGAGCGGTCGGACACGCTGAGATCGCCGGCCGACGACATCACCCGCTCCATCTTGCGCACGCCTTGTTCGAGCAGCTCGGCGGTACGGAACACGGCGCAGTATTCCTGCATGATCTGTTGCATCGCCAGGCGAATTTCGCCCGTCTTCGTCTTGCCTTTGGCATGACGCACGCGATCGAGCCGCGTCAGCGCCCGGTCGTCCGCCGACGCCGGCAACGGTTTGTGCGCGGCCCCCGGCTTGACGATCTCCTGGGCGCGCTGGGCGGCGGCGCGGCCGAAGACGACGAGATCGAGCAGCGAGTTGGTGCCGAGCCGATTGGCGCCGTGCACGGATACGCAGGCGGCCTCACCGATCGCCATCAGTCCCGGCGTGACGCGATCCGGATTGTCCGACGTCGGCGCCAGCGCTTCGGCACGCAGATTGGTCGGAATGCCACCCATGTTGTAGTGCACCGTCGGCAGCACTGGGATTGGTTCGCGCGTCACATCGACGCCGGCGAAGATCCGCGAGGTTTCGGCGATGCCGGGCAGGCGCAAGTGGATGACGGCCGGATCGAGATGCTCGATATGAAGGTGGATATAGTCCTTCTTCGGGCCGCAGCCGCGCCCCTCGCGGATTTCGATGGTCATGGCGCGGCTTACGATGTCGCGCGACGCCAGATCCTTGGCATGCGGCGCATAACGCTCCATGAACCGCTCGCCCTCGGAATTGGTGAGGTAGCCGCCTTCGCCGCGCACGCCCTCGGTGATGAGACACCCGGCGCCATAGATGCCGGTGGGATGGAACTGGATGAATTCCATGTCCTGGAGCGGCAGTCCGGCGCGCAGCACCATGGCGTTCCCGTCGCCCGTGCAGATGTGCGCCGAGGTGCACGAAAAATAGGTACGGCCGTAACCGCCGGTGGCCATCACCACGATGTGCGCCCGGAAGCGATGGATCGAACCGTCGTCGAGACACCAAGCAACAACGCCGCGGCAGGTATCGCCGTCCATCAGCAGATCGAGCACGAAATACTCGACGAAGAATTCGGCATCGTGCTTCAGGCACTGCTGATAAAGCGTGTGCAGAATGGCGTGACCGGTGCGATCCGCAGCCGAGGCCGAGCGATGCGCCGGGGCCTTGCCGTACTCAACCGTGTGCCCGCCGAACGGCCGCTGGTAGATCTTGCCTTCGGGCGTCCGCGAGAACGGCACACCCATATGCTCGAGCTCGATCACGGCGGGAACCGCCTCGCGGCACATAAATTCGATGGCGTCCTGATCGCCGAGCCAGTCGCCACCTTTGACGGTGTCGTACATGTGCCAGCGCCAGTCATCTTCGCCCATGTTGCCGAGCGCCGCGCCGATGCCGCCTTGCGCCGCCACGGTGTGACTGCGCGTGGGATAGACCTTGCTGATGCAGGCGGTCTTGAGGCCGGCGGCGCTCATGCCGAGGCTCGCGCGCAATCCGGCGCCGCCGGCGCCAATCACGACGACATCGTAGATATGGTCGGTTACGGGATAGGCGACCGACACGCTCACCAACCGAACGCGAGTGTGGCGACCGCCGCCAGTGCAATGAGCGCCAGTGCCCAGCAGGTCACGCGGTTGGCCACTAACCCCGCGGCGAGGCGCCATGGCGTATGCACGTAATCTTCGAGCACGACGCGAATGCCCAGCCCCAAGTGAAAGAACGCGACAACGACCAACGCGGCGGCAAGCACGGCGGAAACCGGCGCACCGAGCCAGGCCTGGACTTGCGCGCGGTCGGCGCCGAGATGCATGAGCAACGACACGACCAGCCAAAGCACCAGGAAAATCAGCGCCAACGCGCTGACGCGTTGTGCCCGCCAATGACGCACGGCTGCGCGGCCGGTCACGGCGAGCCTCCAGCATAAAGGCCACTGCCGAAGGCGAGCACCGTCAACAGCACGCTGAATGCGACCACCGTCCAACCGGTGCGATAGGTCGTCGGCAGGTCAAAGCCGAACCCGACATCCCATAACAGATGCCGCACGCCGTTGAGCAGATGAAAGAACAGCGAGAACGTCCAGCCGAGCAGAAACAGCTTGCCGAGCCACGAACTCCAAAACGCCTGCGCTGCGCGGAAGCACGCATCACTCCAGGCCGCGCCCGACAGCCACCAGACGAGAAAAATCGCGCCGACTCCGAGCGCCAGTCCCGTGCCGCGATGCGTGATCGACAGCACCGAGGTCAGCTGCGGCTTGTAAATCTGCAAATGAGGTGAAAGCGGCCGCTCGGCGGGAGTCATTGGCAGACAAACCTTGCGCTTTCGCACATGCGAAGAGGATTTGGTTTAGCCCTCCCCCTATCGAACGTCAACGTCGGGTCGCACACGGCATGCCTGCAGACCGTGAATGCGGCGCGTCGATTCAGTGATCGGTCTGTGGCATGCCAATGACAGCCGCCAATGCCAACGTGCGTTCGGCTTCGGTGACGTGCAGACGTTCGATCAGTCGGCCATCGAGCACGGCGACGCCCTTGCCTTGCGCCTTGGCTGCGTTGAACGCGGCGATCACCCGGCGCGCTTGCGCGATTGCGGCGTCATCCGGCGCAAAAATTCGGTTGGCCGCGGCGATCGTGCTCGGATGGATGAGCGTCTTGCCGTCGAAACCGAGCATGCGGCCTTGCCGGCACGAGCGCTCGAACCCTGCCGTATCGGTGATGTCAAAATGCACGCCGTCGAGGACCGCCAGCCCGTACGCGCGCGCGGCCAGAATGCAAAGGCCGAGTGCGGTCGTCATCGGCTCACGGAGCGGCGTTTCTTCGGCACGAATTTCCTTCGACAGGTCTGCGGTCCCCATGACGAATGCCTTGAGCCGCGGCGTCGCGGCGGCGATCGCCTCGGCATGCAGCACGGCGCGCGCGGTTTCGATCATGCACCAGATGCCGAGATCGAGCGGTGCGCCGCCCGAAATCAGCATCGCCTCGGCCTTGCGCGGCTCCGTCTCGCTTTCGACCTTGGGCAAGAGCACAGCATCGAGCTTCATGTGGGCCGCCGCGCGAAGGTCGTCCTCGGCCCATTCGGTATTGAGCGCGTTGACGCGCACGATCAGCTCGCGCCGCCCCCATCCGCCCTGCCCGATCGCCGCGGCAATCGCCGTCCGCGCCTTGGCCTTGGCGTCGGGCGCCACCGAATCCTCGAGATCGAAAATCAGCGCGTCGGCGTCGAGCCCGCGCGCCTTTTCCAGCGCACGCGCATTGATGCCCGGGACGAAAAGAACGCTGCGGCGCGGACGCATCCGCTAGTCGGCGCGTGCCGGCTCTTTGGCGGCCGTCTTCTTGAGGTGATCGCGGGCCAGCAGTTCGGCGATCTGGACCGCGTTGAGCGCCGCGCCCTTGCGCAGATTGTCGCCCACGACCCACAAATTGAGGCCGTGCGGCACGGTCGGATCGCGACGGATGCGGCTGACGTACACCGCGTCTTCGCCGGCAGCTTCGACCTGCGTCACATAGCCCTCGTCGGCCCGACGATCGACCACGACGACGCCCGGCGCCCGTTTGAGCGCTTCGCGCGCCGCATCCTCGTCGAGCGCGCTTTCGAACTCGACGTTGACCGCCTCGGCATGTGCGATGAAAACTGG
>DASYXI010000014.1:0-79027 GCA_035934995.1 Allostellaceae bacterium | reverse complement strand
CGGACCTTTGACCGGCTTGGCGCGAAGAGTCGGATGCCTCCTCACGGTCTCAACTTTGTTGTTGTCTTCCATCCAATCTACTCCGCCGCGGCCTTTTCCGGCGGACGCACGTATTTGTCGCGCATGGTGACGAATTCCTCCGCCGCGCTCGGGTGGATGCCGACGGTGGCGTCGAACTGCTTCTTGGTGGCGCCGCATTTCACCGCGATCGCCAGGCCCTGGATGATCTCGGGCGCGTCAGGCCCCAGCATGTGGCAGCCGACGACTCGGTCGCTCTTGGCGTCGACCACCAGCTTCATGAAGGTGCGCTCGTCACGGCCCGACAGCGTGTTCTTCATCGGCTTGAAGCGCGACTGGTAGATATCGACCTCGCCGTATTGCTTGCGCGCCTGGTCCTCGGTGAGGCCGACCGTGCCGATCGGCGGCTGCGAGAACACGGCCGACGGCACATCGGCATGGTCCATCCGAATGGGGTTGTTGTTGTAGAGCGTCTCGGCGATGGCGCGGCTCTCGGCGATCGCCACCGGGGTCAGGTTGATGCGGTCGGTAACGTCGCCGACGGCGTAGATGCTCTTGACCGAGCTGCGCTGCCACTCATCGACCTTGATCGCGCCGTTCTCGGTCATCTCGACCCCCAATTCGGCGAGGCCGAGCCCCTTGGTGTTGGGCGCGCGGCCGGTCGCGTACATCACCACGTCGCAGGAAATCTCCTGGCCGATGTCGGTGTAGACGTCGTAGCCGTGCGGGCGCTTCTCGATCCGCTCCACCTTGGTGCGGGAATGGATCTCGACGCCGCGGCCGCGCATCTCCTGCGCCAGGTTGATTCGAACGTCGTCGTCGAAACCGTAGAGCAGGTCGTCGCGGCGGATGATCTCGTGCACCTCGCTGCCAAACCCATTGAAGATGCCGGCGAACTCGACCGCGATATAGCCGCCGCCGACGATGACGATGCGGCGCGGCCGTTCCTTCAGGTCGAGCGCCTCGTTAGACGAGATCACATGCTCGATGCCGGGGAGCTTCGGTGTCTCCGGCCAGCCGCCGACCGCGATCATGATGTTTTCGGCAGTATATCGCTTGCCGCCGACCTCGACCGTGTGTGGGTCGACGACGATCCCGCGCGCCTCGAGAATCTGCACTTTCGCATTATTGAGCATGTTGACGTAGATCTGCGACAGCCGGCCGATCTCCTTGTCCTTGGCCTCGATCAGCGCCCCCCAATCGTGCGTCGCCGGCGGCACGCTCCAGCCAAAGCCTGGCGCGTCGGCGAAGGCCTCGGCGAATTGCGAGCCGTAGACCAAGAGCTTTTTCGGCACGCAGCCGCGCAGCACGCAGGTGCCGCCGACACGATCCGCCTCGCAGATGGCGACGCGCGCGCCATAGCTCGCCGCGCGGCGCGATGCCGCGACGCCGCCCGAGCCGGCGCCGATGGTGAACAGGTCGAAATCGTAAGCCATCGGCCGATGCTACCTGATGTGACGAGGGCCGTGCACCCCCTCACCCTGCCCTCTCCCCCAAGGGGGAGAGGGAGAAAAAAGGGTCACGTCGTCTGGGCGGCGGTGGCGGTGAGGCGTTCGGTCAGGACGTTGAGGCGTTTGATGATGCCGAGCACGGTCGCGTAAATGACGAAGATGTAGAAGAAATAATTGACGATCGGGATCAGCGACAGGATCACCCACAGCGCGACGCTGTGGCGGAGCCGGTGGGCGATGAAGCCGTTGCCGATCGCGCAGCCGGCCCACAAAACCACCAGGCCGGTGAAAAGCGGCAGCGACGTGATCGCATCGTCCATCATCATCACAGTGTCATGCATCGCGCTCTCCCTGGGTTGCGGCCGCATGCGCCGGCAGCCCGGCGCGCGGCAATGGGTCGCCTTCTCTATAGCCGGAAAGCGGGCCGGTCGTCGCGGGCGGCGATGCGGAGGGCTAGTAGCGGACGTCGAGGGCGATGGACGTGGTGGGATTGCCGACCGGAAAGGCGGCCTGGGCGAAGGTCGGCCGCGCGATCACGGCGCGGATGCCGTTGGAGAGCGCATAGCCATCGAGCGGATAGCCGAACCAGTTGGTCTTGAAATGGCCGAGCTTTTCCTCGTCGTGATAGCAGCCGACGGCATAGGTGCCGGGCGGAAGGTGATCGAAGCTGACGACGATCGGCGCGGTCGACGCCTTCACCTTCAAATGACGCAACGCATAATCGCCGTCGGGGAAATTCGCGGGCCCGTTGAAGAGCGCGACATAAACGTCGCCCGTGGCGCTGTGCACGCCCGTAATCGTGACGGTGAGCGTGGCGGCGAAGGCGGCCGGCGCGCCGACGGCCAAGGCGAAGAGCGCGGCGACGAAGGCGAGCGCAGAAAACGGCGAGCGGCGCCGCGCGGCGAGCGTCGTTGCAACCGACATGAAACGGGAACCCCTGGATTGCGCCGGACCAAGCGGGCCCGACGGCGCGCAATCTACGCGACCACGCGCCGCCGATTCGAATGAATTTTGCGTGATGGCGGGGCTTAAACCCCCTCACCCTGCCCTCTCCCCGGAGACGGGGAGAGGGTTGAAGGCGGGCCGGGCTCCACCACGATCAGCGTGCCCGCTTTGCAGCGTTCGGCGATGCGCTCTTCGACGATCTGGTTGATGCGGCGCATGATCTTCTCGTGGTTGGCCTGGCGCTGCTTCATCATCTGCGCCGGATCCACGGGCGGCACGGTCTTGTCGAACACGCCCAGATGGCGCGCCAGCGCATCGAGCGCGCGCGACTTGCTGTGGAGCTTGATGCGCGGACCCTTGCCATAGCGGCGTGGCGCGATCTCGGCGATGGCCGCGCGATCGTGCGGCGAGATTTCGACCTTGGGACGGAGCGTGATGTCGTCGCCGTTGGTCCAATCGAGCACTTCGCCGATATCGGAAAAGGCGACGCGGGCGAGCTCGAGCAGCACGCGCTCGCGCGCGACCTGGGCGCGGCGTGCCTCGCTCGAGCGGCCGAGGCGGATCGCCTTGGCGACATGGGGCATCCGCCGGAGCCGCCACGCAGCGCTGCCGGCGTTGCCAGGCGAATAGCCGGCGCGGATTGCCGCCTGGCGGGCGACGCCGCAGATCAGGTATTGCTCGACGAATTTCTGCTGCCGCGGACTGAGCGGCCGCTTGCGCTTGTAGTAGGTCATGGGACTCCTTCGTTGCGTGCGCGCCTTCTCGCGCGCCGCGCCGGCTCGCCCCTAACCTGCCGCCTAAGCCGCCTTGCAGATGTTCTCTATTTGTTCCATATTGCGGGTGGAAAGTCAAGGGGAATCACGAATGGACAAACCCGAATTTGACGACGTAGCCACTGGTAGCTACATTGCTGGTATGCGCGCCATCGGACTCAAGGCACTGAAAGACAAGCTCAGCGAGTACGTGCGGCTCGCCGCCAGCGGCGAAACCGTGCTGGTGACCGATCGCGACCGCGTGGTCGCGGAACTGGTGCCGCCACGCGCCGGCCGCAGCGAATTGCTGGCCGACGCCGCCTTGGCCGAGGCCGTGCGCCAGGGCTGGCTCACGCCGCCGGCGCTCGCCGACAAAACGCCGCCGCCCAGCCTGCCCGTCGCGAAACTCGACGAGCTTCTCGCCGAACTCGCCGCCGACCGCGACGCGCGGTGATCTATCTCGACACATCCGTCGCGCTCGCGCATCTGCTGGCCGAAGACAAGCGGCCGCGGGCGGCGTTTTGGAACGAGACCCTCGTGGCGAGCCGGCTGCTCGAATACGAATTATGGACGCGCATCCACGCCCGCGGCCTCGGCTCGACGCGCGGCGAGGCGGCGCGCGCCCTTATCGGCCGGCTCGCGCTGCTCGAGCTGGCGCCGCCGGTTTTGGCGCGGGCGCTCGAGCCCTTTCCGGTGCCGGTGCGCGCGCTCGACGCTTTGCATCTGGCGTCGATCGAATGGCTGCGCGGCCAGCGGCAGACCGTGGCGTTGGCGAGTTATGACCAGCGACTGCTCGCCGCGGCGCGGGCGATGAAAATGCCGCTGGCGGCGATATAGGATAAGCATGGCGATCATCTATTTTCCCGCCATTGTCGAGACCGGCGATTTGCCCGGTTACAGCGTCTTCTTTCCCGATCTTCCGGGGCTGGCCAGCGCCGGCGAGAGCACGCAAGAGGCGGCGCGCAATGCGGAGGAAGCATTGCACGACCATCTCGAGCTGATGATCGAGGACGGCATGGAAATTCCCGAACCCAGCGCGCTCGACCGGATCGAGCATGATCCCGAGGTGCGCGAGGCGGCCCGCATGCTGGTGCGTGCTGTCGTGCCGTCCGAGCGCATGCTGCGCGTCAATGTGACGCTGCCGGAAGACCTCGTGCAGCGGATCGACGAGCGCACTAACAACCGTTCGCGCTTCCTTGCCGAAGCGGCAGAGAAATTGTTGGGGCGGAAAAGGGCTTAGCTCCTCCCCTTACACCTCAAAGTTGTTCTGCTAGGATGCGCCTTAAGCCGTGGTTGGGGGAGGCGCATGGCGGCCAATCTTGCCGAAATCGAACATCGTTTGTGGCGCAGCGCAGATCAGTTGCGAGCAAATTCGGGCCTGCTGCCGTCGCAATATTCGCGGCCTGTGCTTGGCCTCCTATTCCTGCGTTATGCGGATGCGATCTTCGCCAAGGCCGAAAAAGCGCTCAAGCCCAAACCCGGCTCGCGCCTGACGCCGGGTCCCGACGCCTTCAAGGCGCGCGGCGTCATCTACCTCAAGCCTGACGCGCGGTTTTCCTATCTGCGCGATCTGCCGGAAGGCGCCCTTTGCCGCCGACGTGGCCGTGTTGCATGTGCTCGCCGACCGACTGCGCGCACTAACGCAGCCACCGGATGTTTCGGCGGTCATGGAAAAGATCGAAAGCCTGCTCGACGAGGCGATCGTCGGCCACGCCATCCGCGCGCCCATCCGCGAGGATTTCACCGGCTTGTTCGACCTGCGTAAGATCGACTTCGACAAGCTAGCGGCGGCGTTCCGCAAAGGCCAAAAACGAACGCAAGCTCAGGCGCTGCGTGCTCAGGTCGAACAAAAACTGGCGGCGATGGTCCGCCAGAATCCGACGCGCGCCGATATGCTCGAAAAGTTTCAAACGATGATCGCTGAATACAACGCCGGCAGTGCCACGGTCGAGCAGCTTTTCCAGCAGCTGCTCGATTTCATCCGCGGCATGAGCGAGGAAGACCAGCGCGCCGCTCGCGAAGGGATGAACGAAGAAGAGCTGGCGATTTTCGACCTGTTAACCAAGCCGGAACCCAAGCTGACGAAGGCACAGGAAGTGAAGGTCAAAGCCATCGCCCGGTCGCTACTTGCGAAGTTGAAGCGCGAAAAGCTCATCCTCGACTGGCGGCTTAAAGAGAACGCGAAAGCCGACGTACGGCAGACCATCCGTGAGGAATTCGACGGCCTGCCGGAGATTTACAACCGGCGACTATGGGAAGAAAAGGTCGAACGAACCTTCCAGTTCGTGTTCGAACGGTATCCGGACGGGCTCGGTCCGATCGTTTAGCCCCTACTCCACCGTCACGCTCTTCGCCAGGTTGCGCGGCTGGTCGACCATTTCAGCCGCTCGGGCGTCGCTTCAGCGTCTCCGCACATTCATCCACCATGGCACGCGTGATGAGATCATTTTCGATACTGGTGTTGCCGTAAGCGAAGCTGCGTCGTTGCTGCTCACGCTCGTCAGATGTCATCTCGATCGTCCGCGCTCGTTCAATCAGCTCGGCCAGTGTGTAGGCCACGATCCCGCGCCTCACGCCGCCGGCTTGAAGATAATGCGACCGCCCTTGCGCGCCTTCGTGCGCGGTCGCACGACGATCTCGACGTCGCGGCCGAAGGCCGTCAGGAAGCCCATCAGGCGATCGACCGAATACTCGCGGAAGTGACCGTTGAACAGACGCGAGACTTCCGGCTGGCTGATCCCCATGCGGGCACCGGCTTGCGCCTGGGTTAGCTTGCGCGCCGCGGCGAGCCGATAGATCTCGGACACGATCTGCGCCTTGAGCAGGTGAGCCTTGGCATCCGGAAGGCCAAGATCGGCGAAGATGTTGCCGCTGCCCGGTTCGATTTTTGCCCGTCGCACCATGTTACTTACTCCTTCGCAAACCGCACCGCATGATCGAAAGCAGCGTCGCGCAGGCGGCGCTGGATCAGTTCAAGCTCGCGCCGCGGTGTGGCAATGCCGCGCTTCGATTTCTTCTGAAAGGCGTGCAGCACGTAAATTGCGCCCTTAAACCGCACTGTGTAAACCGCCCGATAGGCGTTGCCATCCAACTCCGCCACCAATTCCACCGTTCCCGCGCCGAATCCCTTGAGCGGCTTCGCCGCCGGCGGATGTTGGCCGGTCTGCGCCAGGAACAACGCAAAGCCGAAACCGTCCTGCACGCGCGGCGGAAAGCGCTTGTAGTCGCGCTTGCTCGACCCGACCCAGAAAAGCGGGCGAAGCGGCGGCGCGACGCTTATCATCGCCCGATTTATATTATGAGTTTATACTCATGTCAAGGGTGGCGCACCAGTGGCCGACGCGTGCGCATGTTGTCGACACCCCTCACCCTACCCTCTCCCCGCTAACGCGGGGCGAGGGAGGACAAGGGCCTACTCCACCGTCACGCTCTTCGCCAAGTTGCGCGGCTGGTCGACGTCGGTGCCCTTGTGCACCGCGACGTGATAGGCCAGGAGCTGCACCGGGATCGCGTAGAGCAAGGGCGCGACGAAGGGATCGCAGCGCGGCACTTCGATCTCGTGGGCGAGCTGGCCGTTGAGGCGGCTTAGGCCCTCGCGGTCGGAGATCAGCATCACCTTGCCGCCGCGCGCCAAAACCTCCTGAACGTTCGAGAGCGTCTTGTCGAACAGCGCGTCGCTGGGCGCCAGGACGACGACGGGCACGTTGTCGGAGATGAGCGCGATGGGGCCGTGCTTCATCTCGCCGGCGGCATAGCCTTCGGCGTGGAGGTAGCTGACCTCCTTCAATTTCAACGCGCCTTCGAGCGCCAGCGGATAGGCCGTGCCGCGGCCGAGATAGAGCACGTCGCGCGCCTTGGTCTCGACCAGCCATTCGGCCATCGCCTCGATGCGCGCATCGTGCGCCAGCATTTCGGCGGCGCGCTCGGGCACCTCCGTCAGCGCCACCGTGAGCGCCGCTTCGCGCTTGGCGTCGATGGCGCCCTTGGCCTTGGCGAGCGCGATCGCGAGACAGGCGAGGACCACGAGCTGCGTCGTGAAGGCCTTGGTCGAGGCGACGCCGATCTCGGGGCCGGCCATGGTCTGCAACACCGCGTCGCTTGCCCGCGCGATCGAGCTTTCGGGCTGATTGACGATCGACAGGATGCGGCCGCCTTGCGCCTTGGCGTATCTGAGTGCTGCGAGCGTGTCGGCGGTCTCGCCCGATTGCGAGATGAAGAGCGCCAGCGTGTTCTTGGGCAGAATGGTCTCGCGGTAGCGGAACTCCGACGCGATGTCGACTTCGCATGGCACGCGCGCCAGGTTTTCGATCCAATAGCGCGCGATCAGGCCGGCGTTGTACGAGGTGCCGCAGGCGACGATCGAAATACGCTCGATCGACTTCAAATCGAACGGCAGCTTGGGCAGGTGGATCGAGCGCGTCGCCGGATTGAACAGCGCGCGCAGCGTGTCGCCGATCACCGCCGGCTGCTCGAAAATCTCCTTCTTCATGAAGTGCGGATGGCCGCCCTTGCCGATGAGCGCGCCCGAAAGCGCGGTCTTGCGGATCTCGCGGTTGGCGACGCGGTTCTGCGCGTCATAGATCGTGGCACCCGCGGGCGTCACCACCGCCCAGTCGCCTTCCTCGAGATAGACGAGATTTTGCGTCAGCGGCGCCAAGGCGAGCGCGTCCGAGCCGACGAACATCTCGCCGTCGCCATAGCCGATGGCAAGCGGCGAGCCGCGGCGCGCGCAGATGAGCGTGTCGTGATGGCCGGCAAAGAGCATGACGAGGGCGAAGGCGCCGTGCAGGCGGGCGAGCGCCTTGGACACCGCGTCCTTGGGCGAAAGGCCGTCCTTCAGATAGCGCGTCAGCATGATGGCGACGGCTTCGGTATCCGTCTGGGTTTCGAATTTGTAGCCGGCCTTGGTGAGCTCGGCCTTCAATTCCTGGAAATTCTCGATGATGCCGTTGTGGACCACGGCGACGCGGTCGGTCGCGATCGGATGGGCGTTGGTCTCGTTCGGCACGCCGTGCGTCGCCCAGCGGGTATGGCCGATGCCGGTGCGGCCGGAAACCGGCTCCGTCGCGAGGCGGCGGGCGAGATTGTCGAGCTTGCCTTCGGCGCGGCGGCGGTCGATGTGGCCGTTGACCAGCGTGGCGACGCCGGCGGAATCGTAGCCGCGATACTCGAGGCGCTTCAAACCCTCGATGAGGAGTGGGGCGACCTCGCCCTTGCCGACGATGCCGACAATGCCGCACATCAGCGGGCGCCCCTCACCCCAACCCTCTCCCCGCTAACGCGGGGCGAGGGAGTAGAACGATCCTTTATGACCCTCTCCCCGTCTGCGGGGAGAGGGCAGGGTGAGGGGTCGGCGAGCGCGGATTCGATTGCCGCCAACACGCCCGGCAAATTCTCGTGCACCTCGTTGTTCCAGAAGAGAATGACCCGGTAACCGTGCGCGGCGAGCGTCCGTCCGCGCATTTCGTCGCGAAAGACTTGTGCGGCATGCTGGCCGCCGTCCAGTTCGACAATAAGGCGACGCGACGGACACGCGAAATCGGCGATGTAGCGACCGATCGGCAACTGACGACGAAATTTGGCGTCGGCAAAGCCGCGCGCACGCAGCGCCTGCCACAATCGTTGCTCGGCGTCCGTCTGGTTGCGCCGCAATTCGCGCGCTCGCATCGTCGTCGTCAAGTTTGGGCGACTGCGCACCGCCGCTTTACCCCTCACCCTTCCCTCTCCCCGCTAACGCGGGGCGAGGGTTGCTCACCATATCGCAAAAACACCAAGGCAAGCTTACCGCCGGCCTTTAGCCTGGGGCTTGGCGGCGCGGGCGGCGATCTCGGCCTTGCGCTTGGCGCGCCAGGCCTTGGCGGCGCCCGGCTTATTGCGCTGCCGCGCGCGGCCCAAGGCGAGCGTGTCGGGCGGCACGTCGTCGGTGATGACGCTGCCGGCGGCGATCATCGCGCCGGGGCCGATGGTGAGCGGCGCCACCAGCGACGCATTGGTGCCGACGAACACGCCCTTGCCGATATTGGTGCGGAATTTCTCGATGCCGTCGTAGTTGCAGGTGATGGAGCCGGCGCCGATGTTGCTGCCCTCGCCGACATTGCTGTCGCCGAGATAAGCCAGATGGTTCGCCTTGACGCCCGTCGCCAGGCGCGCGTTCTTCACTTCGACGAAATTGCCGATGTGGACTTCGTCGGCCAGCTGCGCGCCGGGCCTGAGCCGTGCAAAGGGGCCAATGCGCGCGTGGTCGCCGATGGTCGATCCCACGATATGACAGAAGGCGGGGATCTCGACGCCCTCGCCCACCTTCACGCCGGGACCGAACACGACGAACGGCCCGACGATGGTGTCACGGCCGATTTTTGTGTCGGCGCAGAGGAAAACCGTTTCGGGCGCGGTGAAAGTGACGCCGCTTTCCATCGCGGCGTAGCGCAGGCGCTGCTGCATCACCGCTTCGGCATAGGCAAGCTCATCGCGCGAATTCACGCCCAAGAGCTGCGCCGGATCGCCTTCGGCGGTGCGGCAGGCGAGACCCTTGGCGCGCGCCATGCCGATAATGTCGGTGAGATACTGCTCGCCTTGGGCGTTGTGCGCGCCAAGCTGCGCGACGAGATCGAACAACACCGGCGCCTTGACCAGCATGACGCCGGACGAGACGAAATCGACCGCGCGCTCCTCCTCGGTGCAATCGCCGGCTTCGACGATGCGCGCGAGCGAACCGTCGTCGGCCAGGATCAGGCGGCCATACGGGCCGCCATCGGACAAGCGCATGCCGAGCACGATGACCGCGGCGTTGGGATGACGTTTGCGGGCGTCGAACAGCGGCCGAAAGGTATCCCGGGTCATCAAGGGCGCATCGCCGGCCAGGATCAGGACATCGCCTTGATACCGGCCGAGCAGCGCCTTGGCGGCGGCCACCGCGTTGCCGGTGCCCTTCTGCTGGCGCTGGATGACGAAATCGGCCGGCGCCACCGCGGCGGCGACGTCGTTCTGGTTGGGCGCGATCACCACGGCGGTGTGCTGCGGCTTCAACGAAGCCACCGCGCCCAAGACGTGCGCGA
Organism: Allostellaceae bacterium; assembly: GCA_035934995.1. Lineage (GTDB taxonomy): Bacteria > Pseudomonadota > Alphaproteobacteria > ATCC43930 > CGMCC-115725 > REEB95. The sequence continues at coordinate 68,806 of DASYXI010000014.1, read as the reverse complement.
TCAGCGGCTTGCCGGCAAGCTCGTGCAGCACCTTGGGACGCGCCGAGTGCATTCGCGTGCCCTTGCCGGCGGCCAGGATGAGAGCGGCAAACGAAGCGGCCATGGGGTTTGTCTCATACGGAAAGGCGCCGGGCGCGTCTAGCCTTATATAGGCGTGGGGTGGCCCGGCGATTCCTTGACAGGCGCGCGGCCCGCGCCTTATTTCAGGCCTCTTCGGGCGCTTAGCTCAGCGGGAGAGCACACCCTTCACACGGGTGGGGTCGTAGGTTCAATCCCTACAGCGCCCACCATCGCTTATTCGCCGATTCGGCGCCCGTTGCCCGCCAAGGAGACACGCATGAAATTCCGCCCGTTGCACGACCGCGTCGTGGTCCGCCGCCTCAAGCAGGAGGAAAAGACCGCCGGCGGCATCATCATTCCCGACACCGCCCAGGAAAAGCCGCAGGAAGGCGAAGTGGTCGCGGTCGGCCCCGGCGCGCGCGACGATAACGGCAAGCTGCATCCGCCCGAGGTCAAGGAAGGCGACCGCGTGCTGTTCGGCAAATGGTCCGGCACCGAGATCAAGCTCGACGGTAACGAACTCCTCGTGATGAAAGAAAGCGACCTCATGGGCATCCTCGACGGCAAGGCCGGCAAGAAGAAGTAGCGCCGCGCCGAACCGGCCGGCGCGCCGCCGCCGGCCGTTTTCGATCCGCCTTGACCTTCCAGTTACTGGAACCATTATATCGAGGGTGTTCCACAGGCGAGGCGTGCCATGAATATCGGCGAAGTCGCGAGCCAAGCCGGCGTCCCGGCCAAGACCATCCGCTATTACGAAAGCGTCGGGCTGATCCCGGCGGCGATGCGGCGCGATAACGGCTACCGCAGCTACAGCCAGACTGACCTGCACACGCTGCGCTTCATCCATCGCGCGCGCGAACTGGGATTCTCGGTGGCCGAGGTCGAGAACCTGCTGGCGCTGTGGCGCAACAAGCGACGTCAGAGTGCGGCGGTCAAAGCGATCGCGCTCGGCAAGATTGCCGAGATCGAGCGCAAGATCGCGGCGCTCGAAACCATGAAACGCACCATCCGGCATCTGACGGCGCATTGTCACGGCGATGCGCGTCCCGATTGCCCGATCCTCGACGATCTCGCCGGCAGCCGTGCCTGACAGTCCTCAGATAAGCCGCGCGCGCGATCCGGTTTGCGGCATGACCGTCGATCCGGCCGCGACGTCGCACCGCGTCCATCATCACGGCGCGGATTATTTCTTCTGCAGCGCCGGCTGCCGCGCGAAATTCATCGCGGCGCCGGAGAAATATCTCGCGCCAGCGGCATCGCGTTCCGCAGTACCGCCGCGCGCGACCTGGACCTGTCCGATGCATCCCGAGATCGTGCGCGATGCACCCGGCGCCTGCCCGATCTGCGGCATGGCGCTCGAGGCGACGGACATGACGGCCGAGCCGAATCCCGAGCTTGCCGACATGACGCGACGGCTGTGGATCGGCGCGGCGCTGGCCGTGCCGGTCGTGCTGCTCGACATGGGCGGCTCGTGGCTCGGGATTTCGCCCGACCTGTCGATTTGGCTTCAGCTCGTCTTGGCGACGCCGGTCGTGGGGTGGGCCGGCTGGCCGTTCTTCCAACGCGGCTGGGCCTCGTTCGTCAGCCGCAATCTCAACATGTTCTCGCTGATCGCGCTCGGTGTCGGCGCGGCATACGGTTACAGCCTGGCCGCGACGATCGCGCCGGGGCTCTTTCCACCGGACCTGCGCGGCGAAGGCGGCACGGTCGCGGTCTATTACGAAGCTGCCGCGGTCATCACCGTGCTCGTCCTGCTGGGCCAAGTTTTGGAGTTGCGGGCGCGCGAACGCACGGGCGGCGCCATCCGCGCTCTGCTCGACCTTGCGCCCAAGATCACTCGGCGACTGCGCGATGACGGCAGCGACGAGGAAATCGCGCTCGATCGGGTGCAGATCGGCGACCGTTTGCGCATCCGGCCCGGCGATGGCGTGCCGGTCGACGGTCGCGTCCTGACAGGTGCGAGCGCCGTCGATGAATCGATGATCACGGGTGAGCCGATGCCGGTTGAGAAATCGCCGGGCGACCCGTTGATCGCCGGCACGATCAACGGCACCGGCGCGTTGGTGATGCAGGCGGAGAAAATTGGTGCGAACACCGTGCTGGCGCGGATCGTGCAGATGGTGGCAGCGGCGCAACGCAGCCGCGCGCCGATTCAGCGGTTGGCCGATGCCGTCGCCGCCTGGTTCGTGCCGGCCATCGTCGGCGTCGCCACGATCGCCTTCGTCGGCTGGCTGATATGGGGCCCGGCGCCTGCCTTCGCCTATGCGCTGGTCGCGACCGTCTCGGTCCTGATCATCGCCTGCCCATGCGCCCTGGGCTTGGCAACGCCGATGTCGGTGATGGTCGGCATCGGCAAAGGCGCGACCGCCGGCGTGCTGATCAAGAACGCCGAAGCGCTGGAGCGGTTCGAGATGGTCGACACGCTGGTTGTCGACAAGACCGGTACCTTGACCGAAGGCAAGCCGCGCGTCGTCGCCATGCTCGCCGCCGCTTGGTCCGACGAAAGCACGCTCCTGGCACTCGCCGCCAGTCTCGAGCGCGCGAGCGAGCATCCGCTTGCGGCCGCTATTGTATCGGCCGCCGTGCAGCGCGGTCTGGGTTTGCGCGCGGTTGAGGATTTCCGCGCGCATGCCGGCCAGGGCATCACCGGCCGTATCGGCGGCCGTCCGACCGCAATCGGCAACGCCGCGCTGCTCGACACGCTCGGCATCGCCACCGGCGATCTTGCCGGACGCGCCGAAGCGTTCCGCCGCGACGGCGCCACAGTCATGTTCGTCGCCGTCGATGGTCGGCGCGCCGGGATCATCGCCGTTGCGGATCCAATCAAGGCGACGACACCCGCCGCGCTGGCGGCGCTACGCGCCGACGGCATCCGCATCGTCATGGTGACCGGCGATCATCGCATCACGGCGCAGGCGGTTGCCGCCAAGCTCGGCATCGCCGAGATCGAGGCCGAAGCGCTGCCGGAACGGAAACACGCCATCGTGCAGCGCCTGATGCGCGAAGGGCGTATCGTGGCCATGGCCGGCGACGGCATCAACGATGCGCCGGCGCTGGCCGAAGCCGATGTCGGCATCGCCATGGGCACCGGCGCCGGCGTCGCCATCGAAAGCGCCGGCGTCACGCTGGTCAAAGGCGATCTTGCCGGCATCGCGCGGGCGCGGCGCCTGAGCCGCGCGACCATGCGCAACATCCGGCAGAACTTGGTGCTTGCCTTCGTCTACAACGCGCTCGGCATCCCCTTGGCTGCGGGCATCCTCTATCCGATCTTCGGCCTGCTGCTCAGCCCGGTCGTGGCGGCGGCGGCGATGAGCCTGAGCTCGCTGTCGGTGGTGAGCAACGCGCTGCGGCTGCGCTGGGCGCGGCTCTAATTATTTCTCGAAGTCGGGCTGCTGGTCCGGCGCGGCGCGCTTGAAGGCGTCGAGCCGCAGGCAATTGTCGAATACCCGGGCGATGGTCGGAAATGGCGTCATGTCGAAGCTCGGATAGCGCCGCGCATTGAACATCTGCGGCACCAGACAGATGTCGGCGAGGCCAGGCACGTCGCCGTGGCAGAAATCGCCGGTGCGGCGGTCGCGCAGCATCGGTTCGATCGCCTCGAAGCCCAGCCTGATCCAGTGGTTGAACCAGGTTTCGACGGTCTTCTCGTCGTGACCCAGCGGCTTCGCGAGGTAACGCAGCACGCGCAGATTATCGAGCGGATGAATGTCGGCGGCGATGATTTGCGCCATGGCGCGCACCCGCGCCCGATCTTCCGGACCTTCGGGCAGGAATTTGGGCGATGGATGGACCTCGTCGAGATATTCGATGATCGCCAACGATTGAATAAACCGCGTCTCACCGTCTTCGAGCAGCGGCACGAGGCCTTGCGGATTCTTGGCGAGATAATCGGGCGCGCGTTGCTCGTTCTTGCGCAGATGCACGAAGGCCTGCTCGTACGGGAGCCGCTTGAGATTGAGGGCGATGCGGACGCGGAACGCCGCCGATGAGCGGAAATAGCCGTGGAGCTTGAGCATCGGCGCCTCGCGATTCGATGGCCGTGGTTGTCGTCGGCATGACCGATTCCGTCAAGCGGCGGAACGGTCCCTGGGGGCGGTCCTTGACGGCGGTGACCAAAAGGCGCGACGGTTAACAATGAAACTAATTCATCGGGGGTGGTAGTGGCAGAAACCCGCATGACGCCTGCGTTCACGATCGAACAGTTTCTGCCTTTCCGCCTGTCCGTCCTGAGCAACCGATTGACCCGAGCCTCCGCGCGCGTCTATTCGCGGCGGTTCCGGCTGTCGGCGCCCGAATGGCGGACCATGGCGGTACTCGGCCGCTACGGTGCGATGACCGCCAATAACGTCGTCGACCGGACGGCCATGGATAAGGTGCGCGTCAGCCGCGCCGTGGCGCGCCTCACCTCGGCCGGCCATCTCACGCGGCGCGTCGATCCCGCCGACCACCGGCGCGCGATTCTCGAACTGACACCGCAAGGCGCGACGACCTATCAGCAGATCGTGCCGTGGCTGCACGCCTTCCAGGATGAGATTCTTTCGACGCTGAAAACCGACGAGCGCGACGCGCTCGAAACCATGCTGGTGAAATTGGAGCAACGCAGCGTCGCGATGGCGCAGACGCGCACCGCGGACGACGTCGCGGCCAGCTAGCGGAGCTGGCCGCCGATCTTGCCGCCGAAGATCGGCATATCGAGTTCGAGCGTACGGGCTTTCTGTTCAATTGGGTAGTTCGGCCGATAGATCGTGAACGATTTGTCGGTCCGTCCCATCGTGCCGCCGATGGTGAAATGCGCCACCGGCGTGAAATCGGGGCCGGCGAGCACGTCGGCCAGGCGGTGCATCTCGGTCAGGTCGGCCCAGAACCCGTCCTGCGCCACGACCAGATCGATGCCGAGGGTCCGGACCAACGAAGCGATCTGCGCCTGCGAATAATCTGCCTCGCCGACGCCGCGGCGCCGTTCGATGGCGATGCGCAGCAGGAGCTTGTCGGCGCGGATCGTCGCGATATCGCGGCGATCCTCGCGCCTGCGCAGGTCGAAGACAAAATTGCCGTCGCGATAGCCGGAGAACAGAACGCGCGCATTGGCCGGCACGCGGTCGGCGACATAATCCGCCATCGGTTTGTAGCCGATGACCGTCGGCACCGGATCGTCGGCGACGGTCCACGCGAGCACGCCGACGCCGATCGCCAGCGCCACGACGCCGCCGACGCGACGCGGCCGTAGCTGATCGAGGGCGCATGCCGCGAGGACGGCGAGCGGCGGCAGCGCGGTCATCAGGTGGCGCGGCTCGCGGACAGCGATCGCCGTGAAAAATATATAGCCGATGACGGTCCAGCCGGCGAGCAGCCACGCCGGCCATCCTTTGAGTGCCGGAATTCGTCCGGCCATCAACGCGACGAGCCCGGCGACGGCAAGGCCGAGCACCGGCCAGCCGACAATCCGCGGCAACAGGTCCGGATAAAACGACCACGCAGCGAAGCTCCAGCGCGGCAACTCGCCGCTGAGATCGGCGGCCGATTGCAGATTGGCCGAACCGAACGTCAGCAGTAGGCCGATCGCTGGCAGCGCCGCGATCCACCACAAACGACGGTCGCGCAGCAGCGGCCAGCCGCGCGCGACAACGAGCGTCAACAGCAGCGGCGCGACAATGAACGCGACGTTGTATTTCGTGTAGAGCGCGGCGAGCAGCAATGCGGCCGCCCACGCCAGATCGCGGCCGCGATCGAATTGCAAAAAGCGCGCAAAGGCATAGACGCCCCAGACCAGCCACGCCATCGCCGGAATGTCGAGCATGACTTGCCGGCCCCATAGCGCGAGCTCCGGCATGCCCATCAACATGAGCGCGGCGCCGAGCGCCGCCGGCCGCGACGCCCACAACCGCGTCAGGCGATAGGTGCCAAGACCGAGCAGCGTGTAGAACAGCATCACGGTCGCCTGCGCGGCGAACTGGGTGACGCCGAGCACGGCGAAGGCGGCGGCCTCGAAGACGTAAAACAGCGGCGGATAGAACAGGATCGAAAGCGACGGATACTGCAGGTAATAGCTTTCGGCCCACGCCACCGGATGCCGCGGCAGTGCGGCGATCAGGTCCTTGAGGAACGCGCCGTTGAGCGCATGGCGCGGCGCATCGCTCCACGCGAAGTCGCCGCCCAGCGGCGACGTCGCCAGTAGCGCGCCGCCGGCGATGACGATGACGACGTAAGGCGCGAGCCGACGCACAAGACGCAGCCAGCCGTTCGCCGACTTTGCCCCGCGCCACTCCGCTTCCGCCGCCGACGGCGAAACCATCTGGTCCCTACTCCCGCTCTGCCGGCGTGATCCTATGAAGCGAAAGTTAAGATCGGCGAAACGGGATGATTGCGCGTCGTTAACCCGTGCTATAAGCCTTTTTCCGACAAGGCATTTCGGGGGCATCCGCGGTGGCCGGCGCGACCATCTTGATCCTCAACGGTCCGAATCTGAACCTGCTCGGGGTACGCGAGCCGGAGACCTATGGCCGCGACACGCTCGCCGACATCGAAGAGGCGTGCATGGAGCGCGGTTCGGTGCTCGGCCTGACGGTCGATTTCCGCCAGACCAACGTCGAAGGCCAACTCGTCGAATGGATCCAGGAGGCGCGCGAAAACGCCGACGGCATCATCATCAATCCCGCCGGCTACACCACGACGTCGGTGGCGATCCTCGACGCTTTGCTCGCCGCAGAGCTGCCGATCATCGAAGTGCATTTGTCCAACATCCATCGCCGCGAGCCCTTCCGCCATGACTCGCTGGTGAGCCGCGCCGCAACCGGCGTGATCTGCGGCCTGGGCGCGCAGGGTTATCTGCTCGCGCTCGAGGCGATGGCGCGGCTGCTTGAAGCCGACAACGACTGATCCGGGGTTCGATGACCAAACAAAGTGAGTTGATGGTTGATGGCGATCTCGTTCGCGCGCTCGCCGCGTTGCTCGAAGAGACCGGTCTAAGCGAAATCGAATTCGCGCAAGGCGATCGCCGCATCCGCGTCGTGCGCAACGCGCCGACGGTGCCGGCGGTGACTGTCTCGATGCCGTCGCCGTCGGCGCCCGCCGGCGCGCCGGTTGCCGAGGCCGAGCCAGCCGGCGCGGTCAAGGCGCCGATGGTCGGCACCGCCTATCTCGCGCCGCAACCCGGCGCCACGCGCTTCGTCAACGTCGGCGACCAGGTGCGCGAGGGTCAACCACTGCTGGTCATTGAAGCGATGAAGGTGATGAATCAGATTCAGGCGCCGCGCGGCGGCCAGGTGAAGGAGATCCGGGTGGCCGACGGCACGCCGGTCGAGTTCGGCCAGGTCCTGATGGTTCTGGAATAAGCGCGTTGCAATGCCGGGCGCCGTGACGACGGGCATGAGCTGACATGTTCGAAAAGGTGTTGATCGCCAATCGCGGCGAAATCGCGCTGCGCATCCATCGGGCGTGCCGCGAAATGGGCATTCGCACGGTCGCGGTGCATTCGACGGCCGACGCCAACGCCATGCACGTGCGTCTCGCCGACGAAAGCGTCTGCATCGGTCCGCCGCCGGCGCGCGAAAGCTATCTCAACATTCCGGCGATCCTGTCGGCGGCCGCCATTACCGGCGCCGACGCGATCCATCCCGGCCTCGGCTTCCTCGCCGAAAACGCCGAATTCGCGCAGATCGTCGGCGAGCACGACCTCGTCTTCATCGGTCCGTCGCCCGAGCATATCCGCCTGATGGGCGACAAGGTGGTGGCCAAACGCACCGCTCAGGAGCTCGGCATTCCGGTGGTGCCGGGCGGCCACGCGGTGAGTGACGTCGCCGAGGCGCGCGCGGAAGCCGACCGCGTCGGCTTTCCGGTTCTGATCAAGGCGGCGGCCGGCGGTGGTGGGCGCGGCATGCGCGTCGCGCGCGACAAGGCCGAACTCGGGCAACAATTCCCCATCGCCCAGGCGGAGGCGCAGACTTTTTTCGGCAATGGCGCGCTTTATGTCGAACGTTTCCTCACCAAGCCGCGCCACATCGAGGTGCAAATCCTCGGCGACGGCCAAGGCGGCGTCGTGCATCTCGGCGGCCGCGACTGCTCGATGCAGCGCAAGCACCAGAAGCTGCTGGAGGAAACGCCGTCGCCCGGCCTCAACGTGACGGACCGGCAGCGGATTTACGATCTCGCCGCGACGACGATGGCCAAGCTCGGTTATAAGAGCGCCGGCACGCTCGAATTCCTCTTTCAGGACGGCGAGTTCTTCTTCATCGAGATGAACACGCGACTTCAGGTCGAACATCCGATCTCGGAAATGGTGACCGGCATCGACATCGTGCGCGAGCAAATCCGCATCGCCGACGGCGCACCGCTCGGCTATCGCCAGGACGACATCAAGTTCTCGGGCCACGCGATCGAGTGCCGCATCAACGCCGAGAATTCTGAAACCTTCGCGCCGTCACCCGGCGTGGTCCAGCGTTACCACGCGCCCGGCGGCATGGGCGTGCGCGTCGACAGCGCGCTCTATCAGGGTTACACCGTGCCGCCGCATTACGACAGTCTCGTCGCCAAACTGGTCGTGCATGGCGGCACGCGCAACGAGTGTCTCATGCGGCTGCGGCGCGCGTTGGAGGAGTTCGTCATCTCCGGCATCGAGACCACCATCCCCCTGCACCAGCGGCTGATGGCGTCGGAAACCTTCCTCAACGGCGACTACGACATCGGCTGGTTCGAGCGAACTTTCAACGGTAAGGCGTGACGGAACCGGCTCGCGAAAACCGGACTTGATCCAGCGCCGCGCACGCTCCACGTTTCGAGGCGGCATGACGCCTGCGTTGAACCCAGACCTGCTGCTGCGCGCCTACGCCGCCGGCATCTTTCCGATGGCGGAATCGGCGGACGATCCGGAACTGTTCTGGGTCGATCCCGAGCTGCGCGGCGTGCTGCCGCTGGACCGATTTCATCTGTCGAAGCGCCTGGCGCGCACCATACGGTCGAACCGGTTCGACGTGCGCTGCGACGGCGATTTCGCCGCCACGATCCGCGGCTGCGCGGAATCGACGGAGCAAAGGCCGAAGACGTGGATCAACCGGGAAATCGTCGCGCTTTACGCCGCGCTTAACCGCCAGGGCTTTGCGCACAGCATCGAATGCTGGCGCGACGGCGCGCTCGTCGGCGGTCTATATGGCGTCGCCCTCGGCGGCGCTTTTTTCGGCGAAAGCATGTTCTCGCGCGAGCGGGACGCCAGCAAAGTCGCGTTGGCCCATCTCGTCGCCGCGCTGCGGCGCGGAAAATTCACGCTGCTCGACGTGCAGTTCGTCACGCCGCATCTCAAGCGCTTCGGCGCCGTCGAGATTCCGCGCGCCGACTATCGCCGGCGTCTGGCGGCGGCGCTGCGCCGCAAGACTCACTTCGCCGGCGGGCTCGACGGCGCGGCGGTCGCCGCCATCTTGCAATCCAGCACATTGACGTCATAGACGGGATCCTCGAGCGCCGAAATCGCCGGCGACGAGGCGAACATCCAGCCGCTGAAGACAAGCTTGGTCGCCGCCGCATTGACGTCGGTGCGGACTTCGTCGATTTCGAGGAAGGCGGCGGTATTGGGCGGTTCCTCCGGCGGCTGCTTGACGCAGGCGCGCACGGTGATGACCAGCGTGCCGAAATGCACCGGTTGATTGATCGGCGCATCAAACCGCGAGACGCGCGCGGTGATTTTGTCGAGGCCTTGCAGCACGGCCGCGACGGCCTGCGGCTGCTGAGCGCCTTGGCTTTGGCTCTGGCTCGGCGCCGGCGGTTTGAGTTGAATTTGCTGCGCCCGCGCCGGCAGGACGACAATTGCAAGCACGGCCAGCGCCACCAGCAGCGATCTCACGGTTTGACCTTTTTCTTGTAGGGATTGTCGAGGCTTTCGGCCAATTCGCGCATGACGCGGCGGAATTGGCTTTCGTCGCAGCCCATCAACACCGCGTCTTCGAGCGCATCCTGCGCGAGTTGTCGGATTTCCTCGAGGTTCTCGTTGAGCACCTTGATCTTGTCGAGGCACGACACCCGCTCGCCCTCGGGCGTCAGCCAGGTCGGCAACGTCAGCTTGTTCATGCGGCCTCACAACCGCGCTTGGCGTCGCCGGGCTTCACCGCGGCAAAGCGCAAGCGCACGTAATCGACGGTCCAGGATCCATCGTGGAAGAGATAGGGTCGCGCCAGATCTTCGACGTCGGCCTTCAGCGCCGCGCGCTCGGCGGGCGGCACCAGCGCGAGGAAGGTTTCGGCGAAGGTGTCGAGCCAGTCGCCCAGCGCGCCGGGCAGCACCGTCGGCCGCGCGATCAAGGCGATGTTTCGCACGGTGAAGCCGCGCCTTTCGAGCCGCGCGCGATAATCCTCGGCGGTCGGGAAAAACCACGGCATCGACGGCCGGCCATCGATGCCCCGGCGTGCCAAGGCCGCGAGCAGCGCCGCCAGAACCTGCGCGACATTGCCGGCACCGCCGCATTCGGCGACAAAACGGCCGCCGGGCTTGAGCGCGCGCCAGACTCCGTCGATCACCGCATCCGGCGCGCGCATCCAGTGCAAGGCCGCGTTCGAGAATACCGCGTCGAATTCCGCCGCGAATGGCAAGTGCGCGCCATCGACGACACGCGCATCGAGACCGCGCGCCGCCGCTGCCGCAACCTGCTCGGCGCTTTGGTCGACGCCCACCACCGACGCTTGCGTCGCCAAGGTCGCGGTCAGCGCGCCGTCGCCGCAGCCGAGGTCCAGAATACGTTCGCCGGACCGCGGCGCGAGCAACGCAACGACGCCGGCGCCGAGCGCCGGCACGAACGCGGCGTTACGGCGATACCGCTCGGGATCCCAGCGCTGTTCGGTTTCGGGCTTGCCTGGAACGACCCCCGCCGCGCGTGAGTCGCCAGCGGTCATGGCTTCGGCGGGCTCGGCGCCTGGCCTTGCGGTGCTGCGCCGCCGCCCTGCCCTTTGTTCTGGCCGGCGTTGTAGATCACCTGGCCGATGAGCGACTGGAGGTTCATCGCGGCCTGGGTGTGGGTGATGCGGCCGCCCGGCGCAATATTCTTGTCGTCGTTACCCGGCTCGATCGACAGGAAATTGTCGCCGAGCAATCCGGGCGAGGTGATCACCGCCACCGAATCCTCCGGCAGCTTGATCCGCGGATCGATGTTAATCGTCACGGTTGCGAGGAAGGTTTTCGGATCGAGCGATTGCGATTCGATCGTGCCGACCTTGATGCCGCTGATCTTGACATCGCCGCCGTCGCGCAAGCCGTCGACGCGATCGAACTGGGCGGTGTATTCGGTGCCGCCGGTCGCATTCACCTGCGTCGTCGTATAGGCGAAGAACAGGAAGACAGCGGCCACGACCAGGACGACCGCGCCCATGATGGTCTCGACAGCATTGCGGTTCATGGCAGTTCGACTCCTTGCAGGCTGCATGGACCGGACGATCGGTGCGGTCCGAATCGCTTCGCAGCTTGTCGAAACATCACCCCGGCGTCCAGGGCTCGTAGTCGCCGGTGGCGCGGGCGCGCGGCCCGCCTTTCAGCACCGAACCGGACGGGCGATAAGCGGCCGGCGTACCGGTCAAATTCGGCTGATGCGGCTTCTGCCAGGGATAAATCGGCTTGTTGGCGTCGGCCGGCACTTGGTCGGTCGTATGGTGCAGCCAGCCGTGCCACACCGGCGGCACCCGCGACGCGTCCTCGTCGCCCTGATAGATCACCCAGCGGCGTTCGCGGCTCTCGCGCCCGCCGCCACGCTTCAGCGTCCGATGGCCGCGTTCGCGGTAATAGCGGTTGCCAAGCGCGTCGGTGCCGACGAGCTCGCCCTTGAGCCAGGTGAAGATGCGTGTGCCGATGGTCATTGCCGTCCCGAAACGCGCGCGACTATGGCACCACACCGCGTGTGCGTCCAGGCCACGCGGCCGTGGACACGCGGCGCGGCGATCGCCACCGCGTCGTGCCGCGGGACGCGGCCTGTCGGCAAATGCAATTCACGGTGTAAGCGATTGAAGCTGCGGCGATCGACGCGTGCCACGATCGTCGCTGGCCGCGCGAAATTGCGGCGCCTGACTGCCGACAAAACTGTCTGCTTTCATGTCTGAAGAACACCACGTAATACGCTGGTACAAAACATTTTTAGACGGGCGGCTCAGATCACGCTCATGGCCGTGATTTTTCGCCTGTGGATAAGCCGTTGCTCCTACTAGATTTTGTGACATAAGCGCGCAGGACACAAAATCTAGTTGAACGGGTCGGCCCCTTCTGCCAACATTTTGATTCTGCGTTTGCTAGTCACACAACATGTTGTGGCGTGCGACATAGGGGAAATGTCACGTTGGCGTCGGGGGGATGTAGCATATGCGTATCGACCGTCGATTCACCACGGCCGGCCAAGACCCGTACCAAGGGATCGCCTTCAAGTCAGCCACCAGTGAAATCCGCAACCCCGACGGGTCGCGGGTTTTTTATTTACCCGACATCGAGGTGCCGGCGGATTGGAGCCAGGTCGCCTGCGACATCCTGGCGCAAAAATATTTCCGCAAGGCGGGCTTGCCAACCCGGTTGAAGGCAGCCGAGGAACCCGACGTCCCCGCTTGGTTGTGGCGCATGGCGCCTGACACCAAGGCACTCGAAAAATTGCCGAGCGCCGAACGCAGCCACGGCGAACGCAGCGCCAAGCAGGTGTTTCACCGCTTGGCGGGCACTTGGACCTATTGGGGCTGGAAGGGCGGCTATTTCGACAGCGAAGCCGACGCGCGCGCCTATTACGACGAGATGTGCTTCATGCTGTGCCGCCAGATGGCGGCACCGAATTCGCCGCAATGGTTCAACACCGGCCTGCATTGGGCCTATGGCATCGATGGCCCGGCGCAGGGTCACTACTACGCCGATTACAAGACCGGCGAATTGACCGCGTCGAAGAGCGCTTATGCGCATCCGCAACCGCATGCCTGCTTTATCCAGTCGGTCGCCGACGATCTCGTCAACGAAGGCGGGATCATGGATCTGTGGGTGCGCGAGGCGCGGCTGTTCAAATACGGCTCGGGCACCGGCTCGAACTTCTCCCGGCTGCGCGGCGACGGTGAAAAGCTGTCCGGCGGCGGCCGCTCGTCCGGTCTGATGAGCTTCCTCAAGATCGGCGACCGCGCCGCCGGCGCGATCAAGTCGGGCGGCACGACGCGACGCGCCGCCAAGATGGTGACGGTCGACATCGACCATCCTGACATCGAGGCCTATATCGACTGGAAGGTCATCGAGGAGCAGAAGGTCGCCGCATTGGTCGCCGGCTCGAAGCTGGCGCAGAAGCACCTCAATCTCATCATGACGGCGTGCCACGGCGCCGCGGCCAAGGCGCTCGGCGACGCGCGCTTCGACCCGAACCGCAACCTCGCGCTGCGGCGTGAGATCAAGGCGGCGCGCAAGGCGATGATCCCGGAGAACTACGTTCAGCGCGTCATCCAATTCGCGCAGCAGGGCTTCGAGACCGTCGATTTCCGCACCTACGACACCGACTGGGACAGCGAAGCCTATCTCACCGTCGCCGGTCAGAATTCGAACAATTCGGTGCGCGTCACCAACGACTTCCTCGACCGCGTGCTTAAGGGCGGCAAGTGGGAGTTGATCCGCCGCACCGACGGCAAGCTGCACAAAGCCATCGACGCACGCGAGCTGTGGGACAAGATCGCCCATGCCGCCTGGGCAAGCGCCGATCCGGGCCTGCAATACGACACCACGATCAACGAGTGGCACACTTGCCCGGAATCCGGCCGCATCAACGCGTCCAATCCGTGCTCCGAGTACATGTTCCTCGACGACACGGCGTGCAATCTGGCGTCGCTCAACCTGATGACGTTCCGCCACGAAGGCGGCGCGTTCGACACGCCTTCGTTCGAGCATGCGGTGCGTTTGTGGACCATCGCGCTCGAGATCTCGGTGCTGATGGCGCAGTTCCCGTCACGCGAGATCGCCAAGCTCAGCTACGAGTTCCGCACGCTCGGCCTCGGCTATGCCAATATCGGCGGCCTGCTGATGGCGTCCGGCCTGTCGTACGATTGCGACGAAGGCCGCGCGCTCTGCGCCGCCATCAGCGCGGTGATGACCGGCGTCGCCTATTCGACTTCGGCCGAAATGGCCGGCGAGCTCGGTCCCTTCCCCGGCTACGCCAAAAACCGTCAGGCGATGCTGCGGGTCATCCGCAACCATCGCCGCGCCGCCCATGGCGAGCGCAACGGTTATGAAAGCCTTTCGGTGCCGCCGGTGCCGCTCGACGCGGTCAATTGTCAGGACCGCAACCTTGTCCAGGCGGCGCGTCAGGCGTGGGATCATGCGTTGCAGCTCGGCGAGCTGCACGGCTTCCGCAATGCGCAGTCCACCGTCATCGCGCCGACCGGCACGATCGGCTTGGTGATGGATTGCGACACCACCGGCATCGAGCCGGACTTCGCGCTGGTCAAGTTCAAGAAGCTGGCGGGCGGCGGCTATTTCCGCATCATCAACCGCGTCGTGCCCGAGGCGCTTGCGAAACTCGGTTACGTGAGCGCCGAGATCGAGGCGATCACGCGCTACGCCGTCGGTCACGGCACGCTCAAAGACGCGCCGGCGCTGGGCTACGGCACGCTCAAGGCCAAGGGCTTCACCGAAAGCGCGATCGAGGCGCTGGAAGGCCAGTTGGCGACGGCGTTCGACATCAAGTTCGCCTTCAACAAATGGACGTTGGGCGAAGATTTCTGCCGCGCGGCGTTCGGCTTCACGGACGCGCAGATGAACGACGTGTCGTTCGACATGCTGTCGGCTTTGGGATTCAGCAAGGCCGAAATCGAGCAGGCGAACACCTATTGCTGCGGCGCCATGACGCTCGAAGGCGCGCCCGGTCTCAAGGCCGAGCACCTGCCGGTGTTCGATTGCGCCAATCCATGCGGCCGCATCGGTAAGCGATCGCTGTCGGTCGAGAGCCACATCCGGATGATGGCGGCGGCGCAGCCGTTCATCTCCGGCGCGATCTCGAAGACCATCAACATGCCGAACCAAGCGTCGGTCGAGCAATGCAAGGACGCCTACATGCTGTCCTGGAAGCTCGGCCTCAAGGCGAATGCGCTCTATCGCGACGGCTCCAAGCTCTCGCAGCCGCTGCAATCCGCGCTGATCGCCGACGACGCGGACGACGACGCGGTCGCCGAGCTGGCGGAAAAAACGCCGGCGGAGCGTGTGCCCGTTGTGGCTGAGCGTATTGTCGAACGCGTGATCGAGCGTGTCGCGCAAAAGAGCGAGCGCCGCCGCCTGCCGCAACGTCGCAAGGGCTATACGCAGAAAGCCATCGTCGGCGGCCACAAGGTCTATCTGCGCACCGGCGAATACGAGGACGGCAAGCTCGCCGAAGTGTTCATTGACATGCACAAGGAAGGTTCGGCCTTCCGCTCGCTGATGAACAATTTCGCCATCGCGCTTTCGATTGGCCTGCAATACGGCGTGCCCCTGGAGGAGTTCGTCGAGGCGTTCACCTTCACGCGCTTCGAGCCCGCCGGCATCGTCGAAGGCAACGACACCATCAAGATGGCGACGTCGCTGATCGACTATATCTTCCGCGAGCTGGCGATCTCGTATCTCGGCCGCAACGATCTGGCGCATGTTCAGCCGGCCGACGTCACACCCGACACCGTCGGCAAGGGCGCGGCGGAATCGAACCTGCCGGAAGGCCCGAAGCCCGACATGGCGGCGGTGATGCGCAAGGCGGCCGTGGCCGGCTTTGTGCGCAACAAGCTCACCGTGTTGCAGGGCGGCGCCGCCGTCCAAGGCGGCACGCAGGCGACGACCGCGAAAGCCGGTGCGCTCGAAATGCCCGCCGCCGGTAACGTCGCGGTCGGCCACGACATCGCCATGGAGATCGAACCGGTCAAGACAGTGGATGTCCGTTTAGAGCAGATCAAGGCAGCACGCATGAAAGGTTACGAGGGCGACAGTTGCGGCGAATGCGGCAACTTCACCCTTGTCCGTAACGGCACCTGCCTCAAATGCGATACCTGCGGCGGCACCAGCGGCTGTAGTTGATCGCAACGCGGTCCTCCGGCTACAGCCTCCCGGCCGGCACCGTGACTGAGGCAGAAATTGGGGGGCGCGGCTAAAACCGCGCCCCCTCTTTTTCGAGACTTACGATGCTCCTCAACCGCCGCGACCTGCGCATCGAATGGGCGCAATACGACCCGGCCGGAATCGTCTTCTATCCGCAATATTTCATCATCTTCGACGCCAGCACCGGCCAGCTGTTCGCGCGCACCGGCCTGTCCGCGTCGGCAATCCGCGCCAAATACGGCATCGTCGGCTTTCCGCTGGTCGAATCCGGCGCCAAGTTCCTGGTCCCCTGCCATTTCGACGATGCCGTTACCGTCGAAAGTGGGATCAGCCAATGGGGCCGCACCAGCTTCACCGTCCAACACCGCGTGCTGAAGGGCGGCAAAGCCGCCGTCGAGGGCTTCGAGAAGCGCATTTGGGCTCGCCGTCTTGCGGATGGCGGCATCAAGCCCGAACCCGTACCCGACGCCGTCAAAGCCAGCCTGTCCGACGCCAGCGGCGGGACCCGCCTCGGCTAGTCAAGAAATCGCCGGTCCGCGCGGGGATATCCGGCCGCCGCCGGCCCTATCACCTTGTGCCCTCGCCCCCACTTTCGGCGAGGAGCCACGCGCAGTTGACTGCCGGCCATCGCTCCCCGATGGCCGGCATTTTTTTGGTCTGCCGCCTGGCAAATGGCCGATAATCGCCAGCAGCCAAATGCGGGAGTGACCATGGCCGGACGAGTCGAAGCACGACTGAAACACCTAAAATTGGAGCTACCGAACGCGGCGGCGCCCCTCGCCAACTATGTACCGTATGTGCGCGCCGGCGATCTGCTGTTCGTTTCCGGCCAGGTCTGCCAGTGGAACGGCGAGCGCAAATTTATCGGCAAGCTCGGCGCCGGCATTTCGCTCGAAGATGGCCAGCAGGCGGCGCGCCTCTGCGGCCTCAACCTGCTGGCGCAGGCGCGTGCCGCGGCCGGCGACCTCGATCACATCCACCGCTGCGTCCGGCTCAACGGCTTCGTTAACAGCGCGCCGGATTTCGTCCAGCAACCCCAGGTCATCAACGGCTGTTCCGATCTGTTCGTCGAGGTGCTGGGCGACGCCGGCCGCCATTCGCGCATCGCGGTCGGCGTGGCGTCGTTACCGGGCGGAGTCGCCGTCGAAATCGACGCGATGTTCGAGGTCGGCTGATGGACGGCGGTGACCGCCCGAAGCTGCGGGTCATCGACAAGCTGGCCGACATTGCGCCGGCCGCCTGGGATGCGTGTGCCGGCGACCATCCGTTCGTTACGCACGCCTTCCTCCAGGCGCTCGAAGAATCGGGCTCGGCGACCGCCGAGACCGGCTGGCTGCCGCAGCATCTGTTGCTCGAGGATTCTAACGGAAAGCTGATCGGCGCGGCGCCGCTCTACGTCAAAAGCCACTCCTATGGCGAGTACGTGTTCGACCACGGTTGGGTGGACGCCTATGAACGCGCCGGCGGCCGCTATTACCCGAAATTACTAGTCGCGGTGCCGTTCACGCCGGTTCCGAGTCCGCGGTTGTTGCTGCGGCCCGAAGCCGGCGGCGACGCGATGCGCCTGTTGATTGCCGGCCTGCTCGACGTGGCGAAACGCACGGAGGTGTCCTCGCTGCACGTCACCTTCCCGACGCGCGCCGAAGGCGACGCGCTCGTCAACGCGGGTTTTCTTCGACGCGTGGGCCGTCAGTTCCACTGGAAAAATCAGGGCTATCGCAGCTTTGACGATTTCCTCGGTGCGCTCAACGCGCGCAAGCGCAAGCAGATCAAGCGCGAGCGGCGCGACGCCAATGCAACGGTCTGCATCGAACTGCTTTCCGGCGCGGATTTAAAACCGCATCATTGGGACGCGTTCTTCCGGTTCTATACCTTGACCTCGGACCGGAAATGGGGTTCGCCCTATCTGACGCGCGAATTCTTCGACCTGTTGGGCGAGCGTATGGCCGACCGTATCCTGCTGGTGATGGCGAAGGACGGCGCCCGCTATGTCGCCGGCGCGCTCAACCTGATCGGCCCCGACACGCTTTACGGCCGCAACTGGGGCTGCGTCGGCGACTTTCCCTTCCTGCATTTCGAGGCCTGCTATTACCGCGCCATCGATTTCGCGATCGCCCGCGGCCTGAAGCGCGTCGAAGCCGGCGCGCAGGGCCCGCACAAGCTCCAGCGCGGCTATCTGCCGCAACCGACCTACAGCGCCCATTGGATCCGCGACGCCGGCTTCCGCCGCGCGGTGGCGGATTTTCTCCGCCGTGAGACCGTGGCGGTGGAGAACGAGATGGAGGAACTGGAACAGAGCCTGTCGCCGTTCCGCCGGGAAGGCGATGGATCCTGAACTGCATCGGCGACTGATCGCGATCGCCGGTACGGTGTCGCCGGAATTGCAGGCACATATCGCCGCCGCGCCGATCTGGTTTCCGGAACGCGAGGACAAGGGCGTCACCGCCTTTCTGGCGCGCGCGGTGACCGGCCAACAGGTTTCGGCGGCTGCGGCGCGCAGCATCTGGGCGCGCGTCGAAACCGCCGGCGGCGCGACGCTCGCCGATTTCCTCTGCGCCGCGAACGAAGCAGCGCTCAAGCAATGCGGCCTGTCACGCAACAAGATCAAGGCGTTGTGCCACATCGGCGCGGCGCACGCGGCGGGCTTGCTCGACAGCGCCGAAATCCGCGCGCTCGATCATGCAACCCGTTCGGCGCGACTGACCGAGATTTGGGGCATCGGCCAGTGGACGTGCGACATGCTGGCGATTTTCTATTGCCGCGACCTCGACGTCTGGCCCCAAGGCGACTTGGCCGTTGTGCGCGGCGTCAAACGCTTCGCGCGGCGGCGCAAGCCGGAACGCGTCGCGGCGCAGTTCGCGCCCTATCGCTCGCTCCTGGCGCTTTACATGTGGCGGCTCGCCGGCGCGGCGATGTAAGCCGAAACGAGAAAGGCCGCCCGGAGGCGGCCTTTTCGCTTACTGGTCGACGAGTTCCTGCTCCGGCTGCCCGCCGGAATCCTTGCTCGGCAGCTTCGGCGGCGCCTCGATGTAGGCGAAGGCGAGCTTGTCGCCGTCGCGCCGCACCTGCACCACGCCGCCTTTGGCGAGCTTGCCGAATAGCAGTTCCTCGGCGAGCGGCTTCTTGACGTGCTCCTGGATGATGCGGGCGAGCGGCCGCGCGCCATAGAGCCGGTCGTAGCCCTTCTCGGCGAGCCATTTCCGCGCCGCCTCGTCAAGCTCGATGGCGACGTTGCGGTCGGCAAGCTGCTCCTCGAGCTGCAGGATGAACTTGTCGACGACGCGGCCCACCGTCTCGGGCGTCAGCGCCGCGAACGAGATCACCGCGTCGAGCCGGTTGCGGAACTCCGGCGTGAACATCCGGTTGATCGCTTCCTCGTCGTCGCCGGTGCGCACGTCGCTGCCGAAGCCGATCGCCGGTTTCGCCAGGTCGGACGCGCCCGCATTGGTCGTCATGATGAGGATGACGTTGCGGAAATCGACGTTCTTGCCGTTATGGTCGGTCAGCTTGCCGTAATCCATCACCTGCAACAGGATGTTGAACAGGTCGGGGTGCGCCTTCTCGATCTCGTCGAGCAACAGGACGCAGTGCGGATGCTGGTCGACCGCGTCGGTCAGCAGGCCGCCCTGATCGAATCCGACATAGCCCGGCGGCGCGCCGATCAGGCGCGACACGGTGTGCCGCTCCATGTATTCCGACATGTCGAAGCGCTTGAGCTCGATGCCGAGCGTGCGCGCCAACTGCCGCGCGACCTCGGTCTTGCCGACGCCGGTTGGACCGGAGAACAGGTAGCTGCCGATCGGCTTCTCGGCCTCGCGCAGGCCGGCGCGGGCGAGCTTGATCGCCGCGGTCAGCGCCTCGATCGCCTTGTCCTGACCGAAGACCATGGTCCTCAGATCGCGGTCGAGGTTCTTGAGTACTTCGCGATCGTCGCGCGACACGCTCTTGGGCGGAATCCGCGCCATGATGGCGACGACGGCCTCGACGTCCTTGGCGGTGATCGTCTTGCGCCGCTTGCTTTCGGGCAACAGCATCTGCGACGCGCCAACCTCGTCGATCACATCGATTGCCTTGTCGGGCAGCTTGCGGTCGCCGATGTAGCGGTTCGACAGCTCGACCGCGGCGCGAATCGCATCCGCGGTGTACCGCACGCGATGGTGCCGTTCGTAATACGGCTTCAGGCCGCGCAGGATCTTGACCGAATCCTCGACCGTCGGCTCGTTGATGTCGATCTTCTGGAAGCGCCGCACCAGCGCGCGGTCCTTCTCGAAGTAGTTGCGATACTCCTTATACGTGGTCGAGCCGATGCAGCGGATCGCGCCCGACGCCAGCGCCGGCTTGAGCAGGTTCGACGCGTCCATGGCGCCGCCCGAAGTGGCGCCCGCGCCGATGACGGTGTGGATTTCGTCGATGAAGAGAATCGCGCCCGGCAGCGCCTCGAGTTCGGCGAGCACGGCCTTCAGGCGCTCCTCGAAATCGCCGCGATAGCGCGTGCCGGCGAGCAGCGCGCCCATGTCCAGCCCGTAGATCGTCGCGTTCTGCAACACGTCGGGCACTTCGCGCTGCACGATGCGGCGCGCCAGGCCTTCGGCGATGGCGGTCTTGCCGACGCCGGGGTCGCCGACATAGAGCGGATTATTCTTCGACCGCCGGCACAGGATCTGGATGGTGCGGTCGACTTCGGGCTCGCGGCCGATCAGCGGATCGATCTTGCCGTTGCGCGCCTTCTTGTTGAGGTTGACGCAATAGGCGTCGAGCGCGTCGTGCGCGCGCTTCGACGGCTTCTCGCTGCGCTCTTCCTCTTCGGCGCCCTGGACGCGGCGGGTTTCCGAGCGACCCGGCGCCTTGGCGATGCCGTGCGAGATATAATTGACTGCGTCGAATCGGGTCATGTCCTGCTCTTGCAGGAAATAGACGGCATGACTCTCGCGCTCGGCGAACAGCGCGACCAAAACATTGGCGCCGGTCACTTCCTCGCGGCCCGACGATTGGACATGAATCGCGGCGCGCTGCAACACGCGCTGGAAGCTTGCGGTCGGCTTGGCGTCTTCGACGTGCGTCGCGACCAGATTGACCAGCTCGTTGTCGACGTAATTGACCAGCTCGCGGCGCAGCTTCTCGATGTCGACGGTGCAGGCGCGCAGCACCGCCATCGCGTCCTGATCCTCGGTCAGCGCCAACAGCAGGTGCTCGAGCGTCGCGTATTCGTGCCGGCGCTCGTTGGCATAGCCGAGAGCGCGATGGAGGGTCTTTTCGAGATTACGCGACAACATCGAAGTCAATCCTTCTACGGGTCACAGGCTCCTGGGTGCGGGTCAGTCCTTCTCCAGGGTACATTGCAACGGGTGCTGGTGCTGGCGCGCGAAGTCCATCACCTGCGTCACTTTCGATTCCGCGACCTCGTAAGTATACACGCCGCAAACGCCGACGCCGCGGCGATGCACGTGCAACATGATTCGGGTCGCCTCGTCGCGGCTTTTGCCGAAGAACCGCTCGAGAATGTGCACGACAAACTCCATCGGCGTGTAATCATCGTTCAACATCAGGACTTTGTACATCGAAGGCTTTTTCGTCTTGGGCTTCGCCTTGACGATGACGCCCGTCGACGGCCCTTCGTTGCCATTGCGTTTCTCGATATCGCTCATCGCACGAACTGCCTGATCGAACGCGACTCCACACCCCACTCTGACCATCTTGGCCATGATATTGGATGCCTGCGACGGCGTAAAAGGGGCAATTACACGCCGTCGCGCGCCTTCCGGCCGCGTTCCTTAGCCTACGGTCGGCTCGTTAACAGCCTGACAAGTTCGGCGTGTGCGGCCTGGGCGCTTGCCTGCGGGCCGTTCGCCTGTCGCCGTCGGCGCAACGCAGGCCGTGAACGACCGCGCCGGCTCGGTCAGGGTTGTTTCGACGCCGCCATCGAGAGCGGCGCCCAGGTGTCGTTGGCGAGCGCGACACCGAGCTCCGACAGACGCGTGGTCCGTTCGACCAGCGCTTCGAACGCGGTCTTCGCGAGACTGGTCTGGATCTCGATGACACGGTCGAGCGTCCGCGCGGCAAGCAATTCCATGGTCGCAGCATTGGTCACCGCAAGGGTCTCGCGGGCACAGCCAACCGCTTCGCTGGCAATCGCCTCGACACCGTCGGCCCAGGCCGCATTGGCCTTGAGGACCGCGTCGAAATTCTCGCGCGATAGCGCCGCGAACTCGTCGTAATAGCCGCGTGCCGGCGCCGCGGCGGTTGGGACCGCGCGTTTCGCTTCTGTGGCGTTGGCTTGCGGCGGCATCGCCTTCACTAGGGGCTTCTTGGGTTTGGAACTCATTGGGGTCTCCTGCTCACGAATCGATTATGCGACGCGGCACGATCCGGGCCTCTTGCCGCGCTGCAACAAAGGCATAGTGCCACGCTCGTGTGTCAGTACCGTGTGTCAAGAGAGGGTGCGTCGGACGCGCCAACCCGGCGGTTCGCCATGGCAATGCGCCGGTCGCGGCGAGCGTCCAAGAATGCCGCAACCACGCGCACATTCCGACTTCTTCGAAAACTTTACCCGAGAAAGCCGGAATAGCTGGACAGAGATTCACCGAATTTCTAATCTGTTCCAAGGCCTTCAGACGTCGGTTTGTTTTCGTTTGCGACGCACGCAGGCGCTTGGGGGGCGTTAAGTTTTCGGGGGAATGGTTGTTTGTGGGTGAAAGCAGAATGATTGCCGCGGCGTCACGACGGTGTGCGCGATGCCGGCGCGGGTGGATCGTTGCCTGTGCCGTTTTTTTTCTCTCTTTCGTGATGATGCAGCCGGTGTTCGCGAAGGGCCACACGCTGCGTTCGCCCTATCCGCCCGGCGATATCTCATCGATCATCATCGACGCCCAAACCGGCAAGGTGCTGAGCGAGCACAACGCCGACCGGCCCGATTATCCGGCGTCGCTCACCAAGATGATGACGCTCTATCTCGCGTTCGGCGCGTTGGAGCAGGGCAAGATTTCGCTCAATAGCGAATTTGTCGTGTCGGCGCACGCGGCGCGGCAGGCGCCGTCGAAGCTCGGCCTGCGTCCCGGTCAACGTATCGCGGTGCGCGACCTGATCCTTGCGGTCGTCACGCATTCGGCGAACGACGCCGCCGTGACGATCGCCGAAAACCTTGCCGGTAGCGAGTCCGGGTTCGCCCAGCGCATGACCGCGACGGCGCACGCCTTGGGCATGACGGCGACCACGTTCCGCAACGCTTCGGGCTTGCCTACGCCGCCAAACATGAGCTCCGCACGCGATCTGGCGACGCTCGCGCGGGCGCTGTGGCGCGACTATCCGACCGAATACCGTTTCTTCGCGACGGAGGAATTCACCTATCGGGGCACGGTCTACGACACGCATAACCATCTGATGGCGAGTTTCGCCGGCATGGACGGCATCAAGACCGGTTACATCCATGCCTCGGGCTTCAATTTGGCGGCGTCGGCGGTGCGCGACGGGCGGCGGCTGATCGGCGTCATCATGGGCGGCAGCTCGGCTCGTTCGCGCGACTTGCAGATGGCCGGTCTGCTCGACGACGCCTTCGCCGGCGCCGTACCGGCCGCCGATACCACCCTGCGAACCGCGAGCAACGACACCGCCGCCAACACCACGGCAACGGCCGCCGCGCCGTCACCGATGGCGGAGCTCAACCCGGTGCAAAACGCCGAAGCGGCGGTGCCGCAGCCGGCGCCGAAGCCCCCGGCGCCGACGCTCCGCGCGCTGAAGAACAGCCATACGTGGGAGATTCAAGTCGGCGCCTTCGGCAACCAGAGCGCGGCCGAGCATGCGGCCAAGCTCGCACTTGCGCGGCTCCGCTTGCCGGCGAAGGACGGGCACGTGGTGCCGCCGGCGCCGGGTGACAAAGAACCGCTGTTCCGCGCGCGCATCGCCGGGTTCACGCAACGCGAGGCCGAACACGCCTGCCGCGTGTTGCGCGAAAAGCCGCACGGACACAAATTGTGCGCCGTCATCGCGCCGATCCAGGCGATCGCCGCGGCCATGCCGACGCCGCGGCCGCTTGATTTGCATCTGCCGGCGCCGACCGCCGCGACGCCGACCACGGCTCCGGCAACGCCGACCGCCGCTCCAGCGGCGCCAGCCGCCGACGCCAATCCGTCGACGTCGGCCGAAGCCGACACCAGCAACTAGACTGATTCGTGGCCGTAGAATTCAGGCGGCGGCGTGATGCCGCTGGCCTTGAGTTGCTCGGCGAGCGACCCCTTCAGCCGTTCTAAGGCCGCCGGATCGCGGCCTTCCGCCCGCGCCACGAGCACGTCCTGGGTGTTCGACGCCCGTAACAGCCACCAGCCATCGGCGGTTTTGACGCGCGCACCGTCGACGACCGCGACATCGGCCTTGGCTGCCTTGAGCCGCGCGCGCACTTCGTCGACCACCTTGAACTTGCGGTCCTCCGCGCATGGAAACCGCAGCTCCGGCGTGTTGACTACCGCCGGCATGCGGTCGCGCAGCGCCGCCAAGCTGTCGCCGCCGCGGGCGATGATGCCAAGGAGCCGCACGGCGGCATAAAGCGCGTCGTCGTAGCCGTAATAGCCGTCGGCGTAAAAGATGTGGCCGCTCATCTCGCCCGCGAGCGGCGCGTGGATCTCGGCCATCTTGGCCTTGATCAGCGAGTGTCCCGTTTTCCACATCAACGGCGTGCCACCGATGCGCTTGATCTCGTCGAACAGCGATTGGCTCGCTTTGACGTCGGCGATGATCGTGGCGCCTGGCTGCTTGGCGATGATCTCGCCGGCGAGCAGGATCATGAACTGATCGCCCCACAGGATGCGCCCCTGCCCGTCGACGACCCCGATGCGATCGCCGTCGCCGTCGAAGGCGATGCCGAGATCGGCTTTCTCCTGCAACACGGTTTGCTGGAGTTGCTTCAGGTTCTTGGGCTCGGTCGGATCGGGATGATGGACGGGGAAACGGCCGTCGATCGTCTCGTTGAGCAGCTTGTGGCGACCCGGGAGCGCCTTGACCAATAGCTGCAGCGCCTCGCCGGTCGCGCCATTGCCGGCGTCCCATACCACCGACAGGGTACGTGGACCGCCGCGATAATCGGCGGCGAGCCGTTTCACGTAATCGGTCAGCACCGGCTTCTCGACGACGCTGCCTTTGCCGACCGAAAAACGCCCGGCGGCGGCGATCGCGCCGAGCCGCTGGATCTCGGCGCCAAAAAACGATCTGTGGTCGAGCACCAGCTTGAAGCCGTTATGCGTCGGCGGATTGTGCGAGCCGGTCACCATGATGCCGCCGGCAACGTCGAGCGTATGGCTGGCAAAATAGAGCATCGGCGTCGGGCCAAGACCGACGCGCACGACATCGATGCCGGAGGCCGTAAGCCCATCGACCAGCGCGCGCTCGAGCGCCGGCGAGCTCAACCGGCCGTCGCGTCCGACCGCGACCCGCTTGCCGCCTTTTTCGGCGACGATCGAGCCGAAGCTGCGGCCGATGGCGTGCGCATCGGCTTCGTGCAGCGTCTGGCCGACGACGCCGCGAATGTCGTACTCGCGCAGGATCGTCGGATCGAAGACATGGCCTTCGCCAGTGCGCATCACGGATTGGACCTCACGCGTAGTGCTTGATGAATTCTTTCACCGCCGGGCCGAGCTCCGGCCGCGCCAACGCGAACGCGACATTGGCTTCGAGGAAGCCGACCTTATCGCCGCAATCAAACCGCCGGCCGGCAAATCGCAAGCCGTGAAACGGCTGCTTGGCGGCAATCAACTGCGCCAGCGCGTCGGTGAGCTGGATCTCGCCGCCGGCGCCCTTGCCGACGCGACCCAAAGCGTCGAACACGTCGGGCTGGAGAATGTAGCGGCCGATAATGCACAAGCGCGACGGCGCCTTGGCCGGATCGGGCTTTTCGACGACGCCGCGCGCCGCGACCAGGCGGCCGTCGTCCTTCTCGACGTCGAGAATGCCGTAACGGCTGGTGTGCTCGCGCGGCACTTCCATCGCGGCGACCATATTGCCGCCAACCTTCGCCTGGGCGTCGACCATCTGTTTGAGACAGGCCTCGTCCGCCAGGATCAAATCGTCGGCCAGCAGGACGGCGAACGGCTCGTCACCGATCAGCGCGCGCGCGCACCACACGGCATGGCCGAGGCCGAGCGGATGTTGCTGGCGCGTATAGGCGATCTGGCCCGGCTCCGGCATCCACGATTTGACCTCGGCGATCTGGGCTTTTTTGCCGCGCGCCTGCAAGGTGCTTTCGAGCTCGTAAGAATGATCGAAGTGATCCTCGATCGCGCTTTTGGAGCGGCCGGTGACGAAGATGAACTCCTCGATTCCGGCCGCGCGCGCTTCCTCGACGGCGTATTGGATCAGGGGCTTGTCGACGACCGGCAGCATCTCCTTCGGCATCGCCTTGGTCGCCGGAAGGAATCGGGTGCCGAGGCCACCGACCGGAAACACCGCCTTGCGAACGCGCTGCACCATGTTCCCGCCTCGCCTCCGTCGCGTCCGCCGCTTTTATACTGCTTCCCGGCGCTAATCCAGTCGCAGATCGTGGCTAATTTGGACTTGCGCGCCGCACGGGCACGTGCCGCGTATCGATATACGACTTACGTGCCCAATAGAACGTCCTTGGCGCGATTGAGTTTCGCGGCGAGATAATTCGAGCCGCCCTGGTCGGGGTGCACTTTCTTCATCAGGCGGCGATGGGCTTCGCGAATCGCCGCCTCGCTGGCACCCGGCGCGAGACCGAGAACGGCATAGGCTTCGTCGCGCGTCATCGCGTCGCCCGTGCCGCCTTGGCGGGCGCCAGCGGCAATCTTTTGACGCCAATCGACAACGGCCCGGTCGAGATAGGCTTCGAGCAGCCGCGCACCGTCGGCATCGGCGGCGCGGCATTGTTGCCAGAGATCGAGCAACGCGCTCTCGCCAAGCCGTTCGAGGCGATGTCCGGCATAGACGCCGCGCTTGACGGTGCCGCCCATGTCCCCGGTGGCATGATCGAGGGTCATCGCGATCATCTCGGATTCGACTTTGGATGTGTGCCCGGTTCCGCTACCGGCCGGCGGCGCTTGGCTGCGCCACCGGCGCCAGAGCTGGATCGCGAGCGGCGAGAAGGTCCCGGCGACGACCAGCGCTGGCGCCAACCGCTCGCTCAACAGCAGCAAGATCAAGGCGACGCCGGCGCCAAGCACGGCAATCGCGCCGAAAAACCAGATGAGAAAACGGCTGAGTCGCGCCGGGTCGGCGGCAACGAATAGCCGCGCGAGCAGGAACAAGACGGCAAGGACGCCGACGCCGGCGAGCAGATAGATCATGAACCGCCGATCTGACGTGCCAGGAGCAGCGCGCTGCCACCCGTCCGGCGGCTGTAATCGGCGAGCGCTTGACGGCCGCCGGCGGCATAGGCGGCGACGGCGCCCAGCAGCGCCTTGAGCTCGGCGGCGCTCGACGAATCAAACGGGCAGTAGGCACCGCGCGACAGTCGCGCGATTTCGCGAAAGACACGCGCCACCGCTGGATTGTTGCCTTCGTGGAAAATGAACGCGGGCACGTTGAGCAACGCAAGCTCGCCGGCCACTTGCGCCAGCGTATCGGCGTTCTCTTCCATCGCGTCGCCGACGAATATCAGCGCGTCGAGATGCGCGCTGCGCGCGGCGGCGATGGCATGTCGCAAGACCCGCTCGATCTGCGTCTC
The DNA here is from genome assembly GCA_035934995.1 of Allostellaceae bacterium. Classification (GTDB taxonomy): domain Bacteria; phylum Pseudomonadota; class Alphaproteobacteria; order ATCC43930; family CGMCC-115725; genus REEB95. Next base: position 41,052 of record DASYXI010000014.1, on the reverse strand, counting down.
GCCAGCCGCGCAGATTACCGCGCGCATCGCATCGTGGAGCTCGGCGGCAGTCCGCAGCCAACGGCTCGCTTTGCACTCGGCATAGCTGCGGTAATAGACGAGCTGGATTTCGATGCCGCCGAGATTGGCGGCTGCTTCGAACATCTCGCCTTGGATGCGGCTGGCATGATCCCAGCTCGGCTCGCGGCTCGCCGTCGCGTCCATGGCGAAGATCAGCCGTCCCTTGGCCGCGGCCGGGCGCACTGGCGTCGGCAGGCTGGCGACCTTCTCAAGAAACGCGCTGATCTCGGCCGATTGGCGGTTCGCCGGCACCGGCCGCTCGCGTTCGCGATCGTTGCCCATGCCGGTTATATGGAGCCGCGGAACGGTCGGAGTCTAGGCCACAACCATGTGAACGTCGGAAGCGGCGATCGTTGCCGCGACCGCAGCGCCGGGCGCCAGTCCGATATCCGGTACGTCGCGGCTCATCAAGCAAGCGACCAACGGAAAGTCGCAATCGAGCGTAACCTTGGTCAGCGCGCCAAGCGGCTCGAGCGCCACGACCGTGGCCGTCAGCCGATTATCCGCCGCGCCTTTTGGCGGCGTGGCCGGGCTTGCCAAACGCACGTTTTCCGCCCGAATGGCGACGGTGATCTCGCCGTTTGCCGGCGCGTCGCTGGTGGCCGACGCGTGCAGTATTCGGCCGGCAACGACGACGCGCGTCGATCGCCTCTCGCCGCCCTCGATGCGCCCGACCAATTGATTTTCGAAGCCGAGAATGTCGGCGGCAGCACGGCTGACGGGACGATGGAAAACCTCGTCGACCGTGCCGCACTGAATGATCCGCCCACCGCGCATCAACGCCAGCCGGTCGCCCAGCGCCGCGACATCGACATAGTCATGCGTCACGAACAGCGCCGGCAAGCGCCGTTCCCGCAGAAAGTGCGCCAGCTCGAGGCGCAATTGGGCACGCGCCGGCGCATCGAGGGCGGCAAACGGTTCGTCCAGCAGGAAAAGATCGGGATGGCTGGCTTCAGCACGCGCCAAGGCGGCGCGTTGCTTTTCGCCGGGACTGAGCACCGTCGGACTGGCGTTTGCCAGATGGGCGATGCCGAAACGCTCCAGCAGCGCCGCGACATCGACGCGATCCGCCACCGGTCCGCCCCGCCGATGGCCGCGCGCGCCGAGCGCAACGTTGTGCGCCACGCTCAGATGCGGAAACAGACCGAAATTCTGGACGACAAAACCGACCCGGCGCTGCTCCGGCGGCAACGCCGTGACGTCGCGGCTGCCGATCGCGATACGGCCGCGCGCCGAGCGATGGAATCCCGCGATGGTCTCGAGCAAAACCGACTTGCCGGCGCCGTTCGGACCGAGCACGACCATGACGTCGCGTTCCGGAAGTGTAAGCGAGACGTCGTCGAGCGCAAAGTCGCCGAGCCGGAGCGAAAGGCCGGCAACCGTCAGCGCGGTCATCGTCCGCCGCCGGCGATCGGCCTGCGGCCGTAGGCGACGTGGCGAAACAGGATGAAGAGACCCAGCGAAATGACCAGCAGCAAGACGGCGACGGCCGATGCCTCTTCGATGCCGTAACGCAGGAACATCTCGTAGATCTGCACCGGCGCCGTCATCGGGTAGTAGACGAGAATGACGACGGCACCGAATTCGCTGATCGAACGCGCGAAGGTCAGCGTCAAACCGGTGGCGATGCCGCGCCAGGCGAGCGGCACCGTGATCTGCGCGAGCACGCGCCATGGTCCCAGGCCCAAGGTGCGCGCCACCATCTCGAGCCGCGGGTCGACGCCTTCGAATGCGATGCGCGCGGCATTGACGGTATAAGGCAACGAAACGAACAGCATGGCGACGACGATTCCCGCCAGCGTGCCCCAAAACCGCAAACCAAGAAATTCCTCGGCCGGACCGCCGATCACCCCGTGCCGGCCGAACACCATCAGCAAGGCGATTCCGGCGACGGTATGCGGCACGGTCAACGGCACATCGACGATCGCCGCGACCGCGCTTTTACCGACGAAATCGGCCCGCGCCAGAAAATAGGCGAACGGCACACCGAACAGGCCCGCGATCAGCGCCGTCAGCACCGACGCCGTGACGCTCAGCGTCAGCGCGCTCTGTACGTCGGTCGCGCGCGCGGCCGCCAGCAATGTTCCGGCGGTCTGGACGGCGACCAGCTGGAACAGCGGCAGCAGAATGAACGCGAGCAACACGCCGCCGCACAGCCAGGCGGCGAGTACGACGAGCGGCGAGCCGAGACTCCCGCCCCCGCGCCACGGCTGCGGCACGGCGATCATTCAGTAATCGCTCCGGTCAGGAAGCCGGCCACGGCTTGACGAGCGGCTTCAGCGCCGGCGGCAGCTTCTCCGGATTGGCCGCATAAGCCGGGCTGAAGGTGCCGAAGCCGTCGTCGCTCATCACCTTGCGTCCCTCTGGCCCCAGCAGGAACGCGACAAATTTCTCCGCGGCGGCCTTCTTCGTGCTGCTGGCGACGATGGTGATCGCGTAGATGATCGGCTTGCCGGCGAGATCGCCGTTCTTCGTGTGCGCCACGCCTTGGGCATAGAACGACGGGTAATTCGGATCGCTCAGATTAATCTTCGCCGGCAGGTTGAGCAGCTTGAGATGGTGCTGCAACGCGTCGGAGCGATAGATCGCCAGATAATCGATCTGCCCCAGCTGCAACGCCGAAATCAGCGAAGTTTCGGTGTCGCGCATATTGGCGAGCGGCGCATTGGCGAGGATTTTATCGGCCAAACCAGGCGACGAATAGAATTTCTCCGCCAGGTTCAGCATCTGCACGGTCTGGTAGCCGGAGGGATCGGTGTCGGGATTGGACCGGCCGATCTCGACGCCCTTGCGCGCCAGCACCGAATACCAGTTCTTCGACGTGATCGTATTGGCGAACTTGCTCTTGTCGGTATAGACGAAGGTAATGGCGTTGCGGACGAAGCCGACATACCAGTCGGCGTAAGCCGTCTTGCCGTCGCCGCCAAAGAGGTACTTCGGAATCACGTTGTAGTCGGCCACCGCCAGGATGTCGGCATCCTGGTGCAAGTCGGTGATCTGTCTGGCCATCTTGACGCTGCCGCCGAACTGCGGCTGCACCGTGATGTCGGGATATTTCTTCTCGAAAAGCGCGTCGACCTGTTTGAACGGCACCGCGAGCGTGCCGGCTGCGAAGACGTTGAGCGTCGTCGGTTCGGCGGCGCGCCCTGGCGTGCCACCCGTGGTCAGCGTGGCCAAGGCAGCCAGCAAAAAGATCCCGATCGTTTTTTTCATTGTTCTCCCCGTGACGGACAAATTCGGCGGTCCCCGCAGGCTGCAGGGCCGCGCGAAATATGCAGCAAACCGGGAAATTGGTGAAACCTGTAATAGATGTATAATGGCGCGGCTATTTGCCGCTCGGCGCCCCAGCCGACGCACATTGCCGTTCAATCCGGTTCGCCCTAAACAGGCGGACCTCACCCTTCCGGCAGAAATTCGTGCACGCCGACATCGGCCACCTCGTCCATCAATACGTTCACGATTACGGCTACCTCGCCGTGTTCGTCGGCATTTTTCTCGAGGATTTCGGTATGCCGGTTCCCGGCGAGACGCTGCTGGTGTCGGCCGCCGCGTTTGCCGGCCAAGACGCGCTCAACATCTGGATGATCGCCGGCTTTGCCTGGGTCGCCGCGGTGCTCGGCGATAATATCGGCTTCTTGATCGGCCACAGCGGCGGTCGCGGCCTCCTGGTCCGCCATGGCCGTCGCATCGGCATCACCGCCGAACGCCTCGCCAAGGTCGATCGCTTCGTCAAGCGCTATGGCGCGCCCGTCATTATCTTCGCGCGTTTTGTCGTCATCGCGCGGCAGCTCAACGGTATCGCCGCCGGCAGCCTCGGCATGCCGTGGTGGCGGTTTCTGATATTCAATTGTATCGGCGCCGCGCTCTGGGTTGGATTCTGGAGCACGCTCGCCTATTGGCTTGGCAAAAAGATCTTCGCCTTGACCGATGCATTCCGCCACGCGACGCCGCTGGCGATTGCGCTTGCTGTCGCCGCCGCGCTCGTCATTGCGGTCTATGTCTGGTGGCACGCGCGGCACCGGGCCGGCGACACCTGACGGGCAGCGCCGCGCGTGGTTTAGTGCGTCTTCTTCTTCGCGGCAGCGCGCAAGTCGGCGATGGTCGAGCGCGTGGTGATCGCTTCCGGATCGACCTTGAGGTCGAGCACCGCCGGTTTGCCGGCGGCCGCGGCGCGCGCGAAAGCCGCGGCAAAATCTTCGGTGCGCTCGACGGTCTCGCCATGCGCGCCATAGGCCTTGGCGAGCGCGGCGAAATCCGGATTCACCAGATCGGTGCCATAGGTGCGGCCGGGAAAGTGCATTTCCTGGTGCATCCGGATGGTGCCATACATGCCGTTGTTGACGACCAAGGTGACGATCGGCAGCCGATAGCGCACCGCCGTCGCCAGTTCCTGGCCGGTCATCAGAAAATCGCCATCGCCGCAGAAGCAGACGACGGCGCGATCCGGATGCACGAGTTTCGCCGCGACCGAAGCGGGAAAACCGTATCCCATCGAGCCGCTGGCCGGTGCGAGCTGCGTCCCGTAACCGCGGTATTGATGATGGCGATGGACCCAGCCGGCGAAATTACCGGCGCCGTTGCACCAGATCGTATCCGCCGGCAGAGCGGCGTCGAGCCAGCGGACGATCGCGCCGAGCTGCACCGCGCCCGGTAGCTTCGACGGCTCGACAAAAGCCAGATAATCGCGATGCGCGGCCTCGGTTTCGCCGGCCCAGCGCGGTTTGTCCTTCGGCTTGAGCGCCGCCGCGAGCGGCGCGAAGGTTCGCGGGCTGGCGTTGATCGCCAGCGCCGGCCGATAGACGCGGCCGAGCTCGTCCGGATCGGGATGGATATGCACCAGCGTCTGGCGTGGATGCGGCACCGCGACCAGGCTGTAACCGGCGGTGGTCGCCTCGCCCAGCCGGCCGCCGAGCGCGATCAGCACGTCGGCGTCGCGCACCCGCGCCGCAAGCTTCGGATTGGCGGCAATGCCGAGATCGCCGGCGAAACAGCGATGGCGGTTGTCGAACCGGTCCTGCCGGCGAAAGCCGGTGCACACCGGCAGCGCGAAGGCGTCGGCGAAGGTCTCGATCTGCTTCGCCGCCGCGGTGTCCCATTGGCTGCCGCCGAGCAGCAGCACCGGCCGCGTCGCTTTGGCAAGGATTGCCGCGAGCGTCTCAAGCTGCTGCGTCGACGGATGCGCTTCGATCCGGCTATAGGGTTCGGCGTCGGCGACGTCGGCCATCTCGTCGAGCATGTCTTCGGGCAAGGCGAGCGCAACCGGCCCGGGACGGCCACTGGTCGCGACGTGGAACGCGCGGCTGACATATTCGGGAATGCGCCGCGGATCGGCGATCTCCTCGACATACTTCACCATGCCGCCGAGGAACTGCTTGTAGTCGATCTCTTGCAACGCCTCGCGCCCGCGCGCATCGCGCGCAACCTGGCCGATCAGCACGATCATCGGCGTCGAATCCTGCATCGCGACATGAATCCCGGCGGTCGCGTTAGCCGTGCCGGGGCCGCGCGTGACCAGGCAAATGCCGGGCCGGCCGGTCAGCTTGCCATAGGCCTCGGCCATCATCGCCGCGCCGCCTTCCTGGCGGCAGACGGTCAGCCGGATCGAATTCGCATCGTGCAGCGCATCGAGCAGCGCCAGATAGCTTTCGCCCGGCACGCCGAAGGCCGTATCGACGCCGTGGATTTTGAGCTGATCGACGAGGATTTGCGCGGCGCGGCGGGAGGTCACGCGGGGCTCCAGATGCGGCAGAAGCCTTAAGACCTATTGGGTTTCACCTGCCTCTTCAATCGCCAAAGCGGCGGCGCTACTCGGCCGGCTTGAGGGGCGCCAGCCGCTCGGGTTCGCGTCCGCAGAGCTGCATCAACGCGCCGATGACGACGATCGTGCCGATATAGAACACGAGTTGGATGCCGAGCGGATGCGAGACATAGCCGACCAGCGCATGGAGCGTCCTGCCAAGTAGGCTGTCATCGCTCAACAGGAATGAGCTGTCCCACAACACGCCGCCCGCCGACGGCAGCAAGCCGACCTGATTGAGAAACGCCGCGCCTTGCGACGCCATGCCGGCGGCAAGCAACAGGATCAGCCAGCTCGTCACGGTGAACAGATGGCGCATCGGAATCCGCAACAGGCCCCAATAGAGTCCGGCGCCGACGGCGACGCCACACGCCAGGCCGAGCAGGCCGCCGCCCAGTTGCGCCAGCGCGCCGGTGCCGGAAGCGGCGGCGATGCCGTAAACGAACAGCACGACCTCGGCGCCTTCGCGCAGCACCGCCAGCCCGACCACGAGCCCCAGCGCATAGAGCGGCCGCGCGCCGCTTCGTACCGCATCGCCGACCTCCGAGGCCGACGCCGCTAACTCGCGGCCGTGCCGCTGCATCCACACATTGTGCCAGCCGAGCATGCCAACGGCGGTGAACAGAACGGCGGCGTCGAACAGCTCCTGGCCCATGCCGGCGACGGCCGACGCGATTTCGCCGGTAAACGCCGCCACCAGGGCAGCACCCGCGACGCCGGCGGCGATTCCGAGCGCCACCGTGCGCCCTCGGCGCGGCACGCCTACCGTCGCGGCCAACACGATGCTGACGATCAGCGCGGCCTCGAGGACCTCGCGAAAAACGATGACGGCGACGGCAAGCATGGGCGGACTGACCTCAGATGCAAATGCGAAGCGTTCGCAATATAGCGGCGGCCTGATTCCGGTGCAAGCGGCAATCGGCGCTCAGACCCGGGTTCGAGTGCCTTGCGGGCAATATGCCGCAGGCCTTTCGCCACCTTTCGGCCCGGTTCGCAGGACATAGTGCGCTGTCCAAATTTTGAGATTCGCGGAGCGCTTATGATGACCGACCGGCCCATGGCCGACGCGGATGCCGTTCTTGCGGCCAATCTCCGATTCTATGGCGCCTTCGTCGACGGCGATTACACCGGCATGGATGCGATCTGGGCACGCCGCGCCGCCGTCGCCTGTCTCCATCCCGGCTGGGCCGCGATCGAAGGCCGCGACGCGGTGATGGAAAGCTGGCGGCACGTGCTCGGCGATCCCGATTTCAACATCCGGTGTCTCGACGAGCGCGTTCACCTCTATGGCGACGTCGCGATCGTGCTCTGCGAGGAAGAGCTTGCCGGCGGCTTATTGGCCGCCACCAATATTTTCATTCGTGAAGACGGCGCCTGGCGCATGATCCATCATCAGGCGAGCGCGATCATCCCCACCTACCGCACCGATACGCCGTCGCAGCTCCATTAATCGGCAATCGCGCGCCGGATCGCGCGCGTGAGCAGCGCCAGTTCGTCCGGCGCGATGGTGAAGGCCGGCGTCAGATAGACAATCCGGCCGAACGGCCGGATCCACGCGCCTTGAGCGACAAAGCGATCGCGCAGCGCCGCCGCCATGTCCGCCGATTCAAGTTCGACAACGCCGATCGCGCCTTTGATGCGCACGTCGCGGACGCCGCGTCCGCCACGACAGGGCGCGAGTTCTGCTTCCATCTGGCGGCTTATGACTGAAACCTGCTCCAATCGGGGCTCGCGCGCGAACAGATCGAGCGACGCATTCGCCGCGGCGCAGGCGAGCGCGTTGCCCATGAAAGTCGGCCCGTGCATCAGCGCGTCCTGCGGATTGCTGGATAGAAATCCCGCATAGACCCGGCGCCGGGCGACCGTTGCGGCAAGGGGCAGCGTGCCGCCCGTGAGCGCCTTCGACAGCGTGACGATATCCGGTACGACGCCCGCCTCTTCCATGGCAAACAGACGGCCGGTGCGGCCGAAACCGGTGAAGATCTCGTCGAAGATCAGCAGCAGGCCGTGGCGGTCGGCGAGCCGACGCAGTCGGCGCAAAACCCCCGCCGCGTGAAACACCATGCCGCCGGCGCCCTGGACCAGCGGTTCGACGATGATGCCCGCTAATTCGTGACGATGGTCGGTGACGAACCGGTCAAGCGCGCTCTCACTGGCATCGTCGCGCGGCAGCTCACATAAGTAATGATGGCGCGCGGCCGCACCGAAGCGCCCATGCATGCCGGTGCGGCTGTCGCTGACGGCCATCGCCGCGAAGGTGTCGCCGTGATAGCCGTCGGTGAACGCAATAAAACGATCGCGGCCCGCCTCGCCGCGATTGAGAAAAAACTGCATCGCCATTTTCAAAGCGATCTCGACCGCAACCGAGCCGGAATCCGAGAAAAACACATGATCGAGATCGCCCGGCAGCAGGGAAGCGAGGCGCTGGGCCAGCCGGACGGCGGGTTCGTGCACGAGACCGGCCATCATCACGTGCGGCAGGCTGTCGAGCTGGCGTTGGACGGCGTCGCGGATGTGCGGGTGATTGTAGCCGTGACACGCCGTCCACCACGACGCGATGCCGTCGATCAGAACCCGCCCGTCCGCGAGATGGATCTTGCAGCCTTCGGTGCGTACGACCGCCAGCGGCGGCGACGCCGTCGGCATCTGCGTATAAGGCAGCCAGAGATGATCGAGACCGGCGAGCGGCGCGGGATCGATGGACGCTTCGGCGCGCTTCACGACGTCATCGGCGACAGACCGAGCCGGTCCATCATCGCGCGATCGACGTCGCGTGCCGGATTGGGCGTCGTCAGCAGGCGCGCGCCGCAGAAGATCGAATTGGCCCCGGCCAGGAAGCACAGCGCCTGGAGCGCCTCGCTCATGCCTTCGCGTCCGGCCGACAGCCGCACCACCGATTTGGGCATGCAGACGCGCGCAACCGCGATCGTCCGCACGAACTCGAGATCATCGAGCGCTTCAACATCGGTCAGAGGCGTGCCCGCAACCTTGACCAGCATGTTGATCGGCACGCTGTCGGGATGCTCGGGCAGATTGGCGAGCGCCGCGATCAAGCCGACGCGATGTTCGCGGTTCTCGCCCATGCCGACGATGCCGCCGCAGCACACTTTCATGCCCGCCGTGCGCACATGCGCGAGCGTATCGAGACGGTCCTGATACTGCCGTGTGCTGATGATCGTGCCGTAGAATTCGGGCGCGGTGTCGAGATTGTGGTTGTAGTAGTCGAGCCCGGCATCCTTGAGACGCTCCGCCTGATCGCCGGTCAGCATGCCGAGCGTCGCGCAGGTTTCGAGACCGAGCGCCTTGACGCCCGCGACCATGGCGCAAACCGCGTCGAGATCGCGGTCCTTGGGTTCGCGCCACGCCGCACCCATGCAGAACCGCTGCGCGCCTTGCTCCTTCGCCGCGCGCGCTTCGGCCAGGACCGCGTCGACGTCCATCAACTTGGCGGCGTCGACGCCGGCATCGTAATGCGCGCTTTGCGGACAATAGGCGCAATCTTCGGGGCAGCCGCCGGTCTTGATCGACAGCAGGGTCGAAAGCTGGACCTGGTTGGGCTCGAAATAAGCGCGATGCAGCGTCTGGGCGCGGAACAACAATTCACCAAAGGGCAAATCGTAGAGCGCGGCAATCTCGTTCCGCGTCCAATTGTGCCGGATGTCGTGCCGTTCGGCGTCCTTCGGCATTCCCGCCCCTTCCGGTCTTGCTTTCATGCGATGCCGGGTTAAGGCTACAAGGACCCAGCGTCAAGCGAAAGCTCCCGTGACCGCGCTCGATCAATTCGCCGCCCAGAAACTGCGTGACCTCGAGGCACGACAGTTGCGCCGCAGCCTGATCGACACGGCGCGCACCGACGGCATCCACGTGCTGCGCAACGGGCGGCGGCTGGTGTCGTTCTCGTGCAACGACTATCTCAACCTGTCGCATCATCCGCAGGTCAAGGCGGCGGCGAGCGCGGCGCTCGAACGCCATGGTACCGGCGCCGGCGCGTCCCGCCTCGTCACCGGCAATCATCCGCTCTTCGCCGCGCTTGAGTCGCGCCTGGCGCGACTCAAAGGTTCGGAAGCCGCCTGCGTCTTCGGCTCCGGTTATCTCGCCAACGCCGGCATCGTTCCGGCGCTGATCGGCCGCGACGATCTGGTGTTGATCGACGAGCTCGCGCATGCCTGCCTGTGGGCGGGCGCGCGGTTGGCGCGCGCCAACGTCCTGGCCTATCGCCACAACGACGTCGAACACGCCGCGGCGCTGCTCACGGAATTCCGGCCGCAACACGCCAACGTGCTGATCGCGACCGACGGTGTGTTCTCGATGGATGGCGATCTGGCGCCGCTGCCGGACCTCGCCGCCTTGGCGGCGCGTCACGATGCGTGGCTGATGGTCGACGATGCGCACGGGCTCGGCGTCGTCGGCGGCGGCCGCGGCGCGCGGTTCGCGCACGCCGCGCTCCCCGACATTCCGCTGCAGATGGGCACGCTGTCGAAAGCAGCCGGCGGCTACGGCGGCTATCTGTGCGCGTCGCGCCCCGTCATCGACCTGATCGCGAACCGCGCCCGCAGCTTCGTCTACTCGACCGGCTTGCCGCCGGCGACGGTGGCCGCCGCCAGCGCCGCGCTCGATATCATCGCCGGCGATCCCGATCTGACGGCAAAGCCGCTGCGCAATGCGCGCCGTTTCACCCGCGCCGCCGGCTTGCCGGAAGCGCAGAGCGCCATCGTACCCGTGGTCCTGGGCACGGCCGAGCGCGCACTCGCGGCGTCGCGCCGGCTCGAGGACGAAGGCTTCCTCGCCGTCGCCATCCGGCCGCCCACGGTCCCCGACGGCACGGCGCGGCTGCGGTTCGCGTTCACCGCCGGCCACGCCGATACCGATATCGATCGGGTCGCGGCATTGATGCGCGAGCGCGTGCTGGCGTGAGCGCGATTTTCATCACCGGCGCCGGCACCGATGTCGGCAAGACCTTCGTCGCCTGCGGGCTCGTTGCCGAGCTTCGCCGTCGCGGCCGCGCGGTCGCGACGTTCAAGCCGCTGGCCAGCGGTTTCGATCCGGCGCACGCGCCAGCGAGCGATCCGGGTTCACTGCTGACCGCGCTCGGCGAGCCGGTTTCGCCGGCTGGTCTCGATCGCATCGCGCCGTTCCGGTATCGCGCCGCGTTGGCACCCGACATGGCGGCGGCGGCCGAAGGCAAGAGCGTCGACTTCGACGCCGTCGTCGCCTTTTCGCGCCGGGCGATGGCCGCCGCCGATAGGGTCATCATCGAGGGCGTCGGTGGCGTGATGTCGCCGATTACGGAGCGGCAGACTGTGATCGATTGGATCGCTGCATTGGGCGTTCCGGCGCTGCTCGTCAGCGGCACGTATCTCGGCGCGCAGACTCACGCGCTGACGGCGTTGGCTGCGTTACAACGTCGCAGCATCGCCGTTCACGCCGTGGTTGCAAGCGAAACAGCGGGTTCAACCGTCAGCTTGAGCGAGAACATGCGTTCTCTCGCGCGTTTTACGGCGCCCGTCCCGGTCGTGGCAATTCCGCGCCTGTCGCTGGGTGCATCGCATCCCGCCTTCGCCGCCCTCGCCGACCTCTTTTGCGGCACGCCGACGCATGTTAGATGAGGGCCGGGGAGACAAGAAAAAATGCGCGTCGTGATTGTTGGTCAACAGGCCTTCGGCAAGGCCGTGCTCGATGCTTTCGCCGGCCACGGCGATCAGGTCGTCGCCGTGTTCAGTCCGCCCGAGCAGCCGGGCGGCAAAACCGATCCGCTCCGCGCGGCCGCCGTCGAGCGCAAGATTCCGGTTTTCACGTTCAAGGATTACGGCGCGGCCGAAGCGCTCGATACGCTGCGCAATCTCAACGCCGATATCGGCCTGCTCGCCTTCGTCACGCAGTTCTTGCCGCAGGCTTTCGTCAACCTGCCGAAGCACGGCATGCTGCTGTTCCATCCGTCGCTGCTGCCGTTGCATCGCGGACCGTCGGCCATCAGCTGGGCGGTGATCAACGGCGAAAAACGCACCGGCCTCACCGTCCTGCGTCCGTCGGACGGGCTCGACGAGGGCGCCATCATTCTGCAACGCGAAGTCGAAATCGGCCCCGACGACACCGTGGGCACGCTCTATTTCGACAAGATCTTCCACATGGGCGTCGCCGCGATGATCGAAGCGGCGCAAATGGTGGCCGAGGGCCGCGGCCATGAAGCGCCGCAGGACGAAAGCCTCGCTACCTACGAAGGCTGGGTGCGCGAGCGTGAATCGCAAGTCAATTGGTCGAGCTCGATCGACCGGATCTACGATTTGATCCGCGGCTGCGATCCGTCGCCCGGCGCGTGGACCAAATATCGCGGCCAGAAGCTCCAGCTGTTCGACGCGCGCAAGCGGCCGGCCGCGACCTTCGGCGCCGTGCGCGGCCTCAAGGCCGGGCAAATCGTTGCGTCCACGCCAGAGGGTTTCAGCGTCTATGCCCACGGCGGCTTCGTCGAGATCAAGCGCTGCCGGCTCGGCGACGGCAAGAAAGTCGCGGCTGGCGAAGCCGGCATCGAGGCCGGCGTCATACTCGGCGAGTGACGCCCGCGTGGGCGGTTCATCACCGTTGCGGCGGTGAAGACAATGAGCAACCACCGGAGATTAGATCAGCGCATGCAGACGCCGCATGGTCTCGCATCTCCGTAGCGCGTTCCAACAAGGAACGCTTTGGCTTCTGCTTCATTCGGAAATGGTTTCCAATCGCCCGTGGTCGTTGCCTTTGTGCCTTGGGCACCCTTTCCATCTTTGCAATAGCTGCAACTAGACCGGTGAAGCCTTGCTCGTTGGTGTATCCAGTTGCGATAAACCCAAAATGGTGCCGCCAATGGATTTTCTGACGATCGATTCTGATGCACGTTTCTCGTCAGGTTCTTCGAAATCAAAATATCATCGCCGTCGTCCGCGAATTCGACGTCATCAAGAGCGCGTACAAACAAATTAATTGTTCGAAGTGTATCGTCGCTGAAATACGAACGCTTATCGTGAATCGAATGCGCGATTTGACGCATGATATCGCGGAAGTCCCAGAGTTTAATTCCAGCACTATCCGCCGCCTGTTTTGCCTCGGGCGTCCACCCCCAGGTCACGATTACCTTTTCATAATCGCCTGGTGTGAAACCGTATGACCGCAGCTTCGAGACAATTTCTGTTGGCCCGAATTTGTTCTGGATGAAATACCCAATTGTGCGGCGCATCTTTGGTTTCTGGACGCGGACTTTAAGAAGCGCGGCATCGAAATTTTTGGCAGTGAGCTTCGCATAAGCCTGAGAACCCGAAACGCTTGTTTCTATGTGATAACGTGACAATGTCTTCGGATCGATTGCCAAGAGATCGATCTCAAATTGCTTATCGCAGCGGACGTTTGCGATCGTCGCCCACCCCTTTACGTGCCGTACATAGGCCTCAACAATCTTTTCTGTCGTTTCCATGTTGAGCAGCGCCTCGGAACTAGAAGGACATCTACGCCGTCTGCGTTTCTTGGTGCCAAACTAAGAGGCGCCGGCGGACGATCTCCATCGCTTTCACCAGGATCATGCCGACGATGGCGATGGCGATGATATAGGCGAAGACGCCGGGTGAATCGGCGAAGCGCATGTCGGTCATGATCGAGCCGCCCATGCCCTCGCCGCCCATCTGCATCTCGCAGACGATGTCGACAATGAGCGCGATCGGCAGCGCCACCTGAAGGCCGGTGAAGACCTGCGGCAGCGCCGCCGGCAGCGCGATCTCCCACAAGAACCGGTGGCGGTTGACGCCCAAGCTCATCGCCGACCACGTCATGTACTTATCGATGTTCTGCGTGCCGGCCCAGGCCTCGACGATCACCGGAAAGATCGACGAGAACGCCACCATCAGCACCTTCGACGTGTCGAACACGCCGAACCACAGCATGAAGATCGGCAGGAAGGCGATCTTGGGCATCGGCAGGCCGACCGAAACGAGCGGATCGAAGAACCAGCGCACCAACGGAACGCGCGCGATCGACACGCCGAGTATCACGCCGCCCACCGCCGCCAGCACGAAGCCGATGAAGGTGCGGATCAGCGTCAGCACGATGCCGTAGAGCAGATCGCCGGTGATCAGATCGTGCCACAGCCGCTCGAACACCACCGGCACCGACGGCAGCAGGAAGTCCGAGAAGACGTGCGACATGGCGGTGAGTTGCCACGCGGCGAAGAACACGAGACCGGAGCCCACGCGCAGCGCGGTGAGAGCGGCCTCGCGGCGGCCGGGATCGCTCATTCCCGCCATCGCAGCATCCGGTTCATGAACAGGAGATAGACGCGGTCGGCGAGGAAGCCGAAGGCCGAGACGGTGAGCACGCCGGCGAACATCGCGTCATAGACGCCGCCGTCGCCGAGGAACGAGATGAGATAGCCGATGCCGTGCTGGCCGACGAGGAATTCGGCCGCCACCATCAGGATGAAGGAAATCGCCAGCGCATTGCGGATGCCGGCCATGATCTCGGGCAACGCGGCGGGGACCACGACCTCCCACAGCACCCGGCGTCGCGACGCGCCGAGGCCGAGCGCCGACCAGATCAGCGTCTGGTCGACGCCGCGCGCGCCGTTATAGGAACTGAGCACGACCGGCAATAAACAGCCGGCGAAGATCGAGGCGATCTTGGAGTTCGGCCCGAGACCGAACCACAGGATCATCACCGGAATCAGCGCCGATTTCGGCATCGGATAGAGGCTCTTCATCAGCGGGCTGACGATCGCCTCGACCGGCGCGTACCACGCCATCAACACGCCCGCGCCGACGCCGACGACGATGCTGAGGCCGAGGCCGACAACGACTTCGTAGAGCGAGGTCAGGCCGTTGCTGGCCAGGCTGCCGTCCGTCACCAGGCCCCACCATGCCGTGACGACGGCGCTCAGCGGCGGCAGCGCGTCGGGATTGATCACGCCGACCGATGGGGCGATTTGCCAGGCGATACAGACCACGATCACCGGCAGCGCGCGCCAGAGCGCGCCAGCGAGGCGTTCGATCAGCGGCCGCGCCGGTGTCCGCCGGGTATCGGCTTCGAGCGCGGCCGCGCCGCTCACGCGCGCGTCCCTTGGGCGCGGATCGCCTCGTCGCGCACCAGCTTCCACAGATGGTCGACCTTGTCGGCGAACTCGCGCGTCTGCAAAAGTTCCTCGCCGCGCGCGTTGCTCTTAAACTTGGTGTCGACGATTTCCTTGATGCGGCCCGGCCGCGCCGACATCACCGCGACGCGATCGGCGAGATAGACCGCCTCGCGCACGTCGTGGGTGACGAACACCACCGTCTTGGGCGCGCGCCGCATGATCGCGAGCAGTTCCTCGTGCATCAGCGCGCGGGTCTGCGCGTCGAGCGCGCCGAACGGCTCGTCCATCAGCAGGATTTCGGGTTCCACCGCCAGCGTCCGCGCGATGGCGACGCGCTGGCGCATGCCGCCCGACAGCTGCGACGGATAGCTGTCTTCGAAGCCCTTCAGATGCACCAGCTCGACGAATTCCTGCGCCCGCTTTTCGCGCTCGGCCTTGGCCATGCCCTGCTTCTCGAGGCCGTAGAGGATGTTCTGGCGCACCGTCTTCCACGGAAACAACGCGAAATGCTGGAAGACGATGCCGCGGTCGGGGCTTGGTCCGTCGACCGGCTTGCCGCCGACGGTGATCGCGCCGCCTTCGACCGGAATGAAACCGCCGAGCAGATAGAGCAGCGTGCTCTTGCCGCAACCTGACGGGCCGAGCAGCGCCAGGAACTCGCGATCCGGAACGTCGAGCGACACACCTTCGAGCGCGAGCACCGGCTTTCCGCGCGGCGGCCGGTACGTGTGACGAACCTCGCGGAACGAAATCCCTGCCATGGTCAAACCGGCCGTGTCAGTGCAGACGCTTCGCCGCCTCGGTGACGAGCGAGATATCGGCGTATTTCTTCACGTCGATCGGAATGTTGAGAAATCCCAATTCCTTCTGGACGTTGAGATTGTTCTGCAACGCCGTCAGGTTCGGCAGCGCGTTGACGTTGCGGTAGTTGTCCTTGTGCGTGAACAGCCAGTCGGAATATTCCGACGGCGGCTTCTTGGTGAAGTCGGCGACGATCTTGATCGCCTGCTCGCGGTTCTTCGGATCGTAGAACCAGTGCAGCGCGCGGATCCAATCCTCGAAGAAATCGACCAGCACGGCGCGATGCGCCTTGATGAACGGCGCGCGCGCCACCAGCAGCGTCGTCTGCGCCGGACCCATCGCGTCGCCGACGGTGAACAGCGTCTTGAGGTTGCCCTGCTTATGCGCCTCGATCGAGAACGGCATGATCAGGGTGGCGAGATCGACCTTCTTCTCCTCGAGCGAGGCCAGCATGTTCGGGAACTGCACCTCGACGACCTGATAATCGCGGTTTGCCTGGAGGCCGTGGTTCAGCAGGAATTTCTTCGAGGCGATGTCGACCGCGCCGCCGATGGCGTTGGTGGCGACGATCTTGCCCTTCAGGTCTTCGGGCTTGGTGATGCCGCTGTCGGCACGGACCATGTACTCGCTGGTGTAGTAGCCGGGAATGCCGTCCTGATAGAGATCGGCGACGACGCGGATGTCGTCGAGGTGCGCGTTCTGAATCGCCAATCCGAAGGACGAGAAGGCCAGCGACGCGAAATCGACATTGCCCGAGGCCAGGCTGGTGATCTGCGGCGTGCTGCCGCGGAAATGCGTCAGCTCGACGGTGTAGCTCTTGCCGTAGTGCTTGAGGATCGCCGGATTGTTGAACAGCACCGCGGTCAGTTGCCCGGGAACCACCGCCCAGGAGATCGTGATCTTCAACGGCTCGGCGGCACGCGCCGGCGCGTATCCGGCAAAGACGGCGGCCGCGAATGCCATCGCCATCGCCGCTGCACGAATCTTACGCATCGTTTATCCCTCCCCGACCGTCGGCTTGCGCGACGCTTGCAGGACTTTTGCGGTCCCACCTTCGATTGTCAACCCATCCTCGAACATGTTCGGACTCTGGACTGCGCCGGACGGAATGGGCAGGATCGCCGCCCGCGACGATGCCGGAACTGTGACGCCATGCGAGAATTCGACCTCGGCCGGGCCGTGCCGCGAACCGAAGATCTGCTGCTGCTGCGCGGCCGCGGCCGCTACACCGACGACGTCGACCTGCCGCGCGTGGCGCACCTCTATGTGCTGCGCTCGCCGCACGCCGCCGCGCGGATTCGCGGCATCGACGCGACGGCCGCGCAGGACGCGCCGGGTGTTATCGGCGTATTGACCGGCCGCGACGCCGCCGCCGACGGGCTGGGGACGTTCCGCGGCCGCATTGCCCGCAAACGGCCCGATGGCAGTCCCAATTACCAGCCGGCCTACCGCATCCTGGCGCTCGACCGCGTCCAGCATGTCGGCGATCCGGTGGCCGCGATCATCGCCGAGACGCTGGCACAGGCGAAGGACGCCGCCGAGCTCATTTCCGTCGACTACGACATTCTGCCGTCCGTCACCGATACCGCCGGCACGCTGGCGCCCGGTGCGCCGCAAGTTTGGGACGAAGCGCCGGGCAATATCTGCTTCGTCGAGCATGTCGGCAACGAAGCCAAGGTCAAGGAAGCCTTTGCCCGCGCCAAAACTGTTGTACGCCAGCGGTTCGTCGTCAGCCGCGTCGCCGCGTCGCCGATGGAAGGCCGCGCCGCACTCGGCGTCTACGACACGCGCGAGGAGCGCTACACCCTGACCGCCGGCTTGCAGGCGCCGCATCTGATGCGCGCCGATCTCGCCGACAACATCTTCAAGCTGCCAGCAAATCGCTTCCGCGTGATCTCGCCCGATGTCGGCGGCGGCTTCGGCATGAAAGGCAGCGCCTTTCCCGAATATGCCCTGGTGCTGTGGGCGGCAAAGCGTGTCGGCCGGCCGGTGAAATGGTTTGCCGAGCGCGGCGAATCCTTCATCGGCGACCATCACGCGCGCGACAACGTCTCCGAGGTGGCGCTGGCGCTCGACGAAAACGGCAAGTTCCTGGCGCTCGACGTCGCGACGGTCGCCAATATCGGCGCCTATATCGCATCGAACGGGTTGCACGTGCCGGTCGGCAATCTCGGCGGTCTCGCCGGTCCCTACACCACGAAAGATATCCATGTGAAGGTCACGGGCGTCTTCTCGAACACCAACGCGACGTGTCCCTATCGCGGCGCCGGCCGGCCCGAGGCCTCGTTCTGTATCGAGCGCGTCATCGACATGGCCGCCGCCGAGCTGAAGATCGACCGCGTCGCGCTGCGCCGCCGCAATTTGATTCCGCCGTCTTCCATGCCGTTCAAGACCGGCCTGGTCTTTACCTACGATTGCGGCGAGTTCGAGCGCGTCATGGACAAGGCGCTGGCGCTCGGCGACTGGCCGGGCGTGGCAGCCCGCAAAGAGGAAGCACGGCGCCGCGGCAATCTCTACGGCGCCGGCATCGTCTCGGTGATCGAAGTCGCCGGCGGTCCCGCCGCCGCACCGTTTGAAGAGGCGACGGAAATCCGCTTCGATGCCACCGGCAGCGCCACGCTGCTGCTCGGCTCGCACAATCACGGCCAGGGCCACGAGACCGCGTTTCGCCAGCTCGCCAATCACTTCCTCGGCCTCGCGCCGGAACAGGTGACGGTGATCTATGGCGACACCGACAAGGTGTTCCACGGCCGCGGCACTTTCGGCTCGCGCTCGTTGTCGGTCGGCGGCGCCGCGCTGCAACTGGCGGCCGAGCGCGTCATCGAGAAAGGCAAGAAGGTCGCCGGCCATTTGCTCGAAGCCGCCATCGCCGACATCGAATTCGCCGACGGTACGTTCACCGTCGCCGGCACCGACAAATCCATCGACCTGACCGCCGTCGCGCGCGCGTCGTTCAACCCGCTGCGGATGCCGCCGGGTCTGGAAATCGGCCTCGACGCCAACGCCGTCTTCCGGCCGCCGGCCGGCACCTTTCCCAATGGCTGCCATATCTGCGAGGTCGAGATCGATCCCGACACCGGCGTGGCGACGATCGCGCGCTATGCGGTGGTCGACGATGTCGGCCGCATCGTCAATCCGCTGCTGCTCGAAGGCCAGATCCACGGCGGCAT
This sequence comes from Allostellaceae bacterium, assembly GCA_035934995.1. Classification (GTDB taxonomy): domain Bacteria; phylum Pseudomonadota; class Alphaproteobacteria; order ATCC43930; family CGMCC-115725; genus REEB95. The sequence continues at coordinate 22,142 of DASYXI010000014.1, read as the reverse complement.
CGCCCAAGGCGCCGGCCAAGCGCTGTGCGAGGCGATGGTCTACGACCGCGACAGCGGCCAGCCGCTGTCGGGCTCGTTCATGGATTACTGCCTGCCGCGCGCGACCGATTTCTGTCCGATCGAAGTCGGCGAGCATAACGTGCCGTCGAAGAGCAATCCGCTCGGCATCAAGGGTGCGGGCGAAGCCGGCTGCGTCGGCGCGCTGCCGGCGGTGATGAACGCGATCAACGACGCGCTGCTGCCGCTCGGTATCCGCCACTTCGACATGCCGGCGACGCCCGAGCGGCTGTGGCAGGCGATTCAGACGGCGAAAGATAACCGCGTTTAATGCTGCGGCGCCTTCGCGCCCGGCGACTTGGTGAAATTCTTCGCCGGCCACTGGTCGCTGACGGCGGGCAATGGCCCTTTCTTGCCGGTGACGCGCTCGAGATCGAGGCGATAGACCGTCACCTGGTCGAGCCGCGGATAGAAACCCTTGGGCCGCACCCATTTCGGATCGGCGTATTTCGCCATGAAGCGGTCGAAGAAGCGCGCCTTGGCCGCCGGATCGCTTTCGATTGTGACGGTGCCAAAGGCGACGACGCTGGCGTAGCTCACCGTCGTGTCGCACTCGAATTCGCCATAGGGATAGATCGTGCCCATCTCGGCGGCTTCGAACGAAACGCGCGGATTGCGTTCGATGTTGCTCTGGAAATGGCCGGCCGCGCTGGTGTGGATATAGACCTTGCCGGACTCGTAAACGAAGAGGTTCGGAATCACGTACGGCTGGCCGGCGGCGTCAACCGACCCGATGTGGCCGAGCGCGACCCGGCCGAGGAAGGCTTCGGCCTCGGCGCGACTCATCGCCTTGTCCTTGCGGCGGACGACGCCTTGGCTCATGCCCGGTGCCTCAACTTGCGGCGTGTTCGCGATACCAGCGATAGGCGTCGGCGAGACCTTCCTTCAGCCGGATCCGTGGCCGCCAGCCCATCGCCTCGAGCTTGCCGGTATCGAGCAGCTTGCGCGGCGCGCCGTCGGGCTTCGACGCATCGAAGCGGAATGTGCCCTTGTAGCCGACGACGTCGGCAACCGTCTGGGCAAGCTCGGCGATGGTCAAATCCTCGCCCCACCCGACGTTGATCTGGCTCTCGTCGGAATAGCGCTCGATCAGGAACACCATCGCGTCGGCGAGATCGTCGACATGGAGAAATTCGCGCCGAGGCTTGCCGCTGCCCCAGATGTCCACATGCGGTGCGTTCTCGCGCCGCGCACGGTCGACTTTCATCATCATCGCCGGAATGACGTGGCTGCCTTCGAGATCGTAGCGATCGCCCGGACCGTAGAGGTTCGTGGGCTGAGCAGAAATAAAGTCGCATTGCCATTGCCGGCGATAGGCCGCGCACAGCTTCAGGCCGGCAATCTTGGCGATGGCGTACCATTGATTGGTCGGTTCCAAAGGACCCGACAGGAGCTCCGCCTCGACCATGGGCTGCTTGGCGAGCCGCGGATAGATGCACGACGAGCCGAGATAAAGCAGTTTCTTGACGCCTGTCTGCCGCGCGACCTCGATCAGATTTCCAGCAATCATCAGATTGTCGTAGAGAAATTCCGCCGGCCGCGTCGAATTGGCGAGAATGCCGCCGACCGTCGCGGCGGTGACGAACAAAGCGTCGGGCTTGAGCGTGCGCAGCAGCGCCTCGACGGCGTCCTGCCGGCGCATATCGGCTTCGGCCCGTCCCGCGGTCAGCACCGTACAACCGGCGTTACCGAGCCGGCGCACGACGGCGCTGCCAACCATGCCGCGATGGCCGGCGACCAACACGCGCTTGCCCGCGAGAGGAAAGATCACCGGCGCCGCCGGCGCCGTTTTCGGCTCGCGCATCAGCCGACCCCCGTCGATGCGGCGCCGCGCGCAGGATTTTCGAAGCCAGCGCGTTGCAGCGTCTTCTCCTGCTGCGCGAGGCCGAGATCGTGCGTCACCATCGTCTTGATCAGCATCTTGAAATCCATCTTAGGCCGCCAACCCAGTACTTTACGCGCTTTCGACGCGTCGCCTTGCAGCGCGTCGACTTCCGTCGGCCGCAGATAACGCGCATCGACCTCGACGTGCTTTTTCCAGTCGAGGCCGAGTTCGCCGAACGCGGCTTCGACCAGTTCGCGCACGGTATGCGATTGGCCGGTGGCAATGACGTAATCGTCCGGCTTGCCCTGTTGCAACATCAGCCACATCGCCTCGACATAATCGCCCGCGAACCCCCAGTCGCGCCGCGCCTCGAGATTGCCGAGATAGAGCTTGTCCTGCAGCCCTTCCTTGATGCGACTGGCCGCGCGCGTCACCTTGCGCGAGACGAACGTCTCGCCGCGCCGTGGGCTTTCGTGGTTGAACAGGATGCCGTTGCAGATGAACAGGCCGTAAGCTTCGCGGTAGTTCACGGCGTACCAATGCGCCGCCGCCTTGCTGACGGCATAGGGGCTGCGCGGCTCGAACGGTGTCTTTTCGTGCTGTGGTGGCTTGGCGGCACCGAACATCTCCGACGAGCCCGCCTGGTAGAAGCGGACCTTGCGTCCGCCGTGCGCGACGTGATCGCGCAACGTCTCGAGCAGCCGTAACGTGCCGAGCGCATCGATGTCGGCGGTGTATTCCGGCACCTCGAACGAAACTTTGACGTGGCTTTGCGCCCCGAGATTGTAGATCTCGTCGGGCTGGACCTTTTCCAACACCCGACGCAGCGCGGTGCCGTCCGACAGATCGCCGTAATGCAGCGCAAGATTGGCGCCGGCGACGTGCGGGTCGTGATAGAGGTGATCGATCCGGTCGGTGTTGAACAGGCTCGCCCGGCGCAGCATGCCGTGCACCGCATAACCCTTGCCGACCAGCAATTCCGTCAGATAGGCCCCGTCCTGGCCGGTGACGCCGGTGATCAACGCGCGCTTAACCATGGGCTGGTAGGGTCCTCCTGCGGGTCGCGATTCTATTACAATGTCGGCTGTTCTACGACCTGCCTGTGACGGATAAGCCTTGAGGAATCAAGGCGAATCGATGCATTTTTGCGTTTGAGGACCCTTTTCGGATGAGCGAAGCCACCGCCCGTAAGGTCGACCCGCAGGCCCTGCCGTTGCGCGCCACCGATCTCACCGTCGTCATCCCGACGCTCAACGAGCGCGAAAACATCCGACCTCTGCTCGAACGCCTCGATCTGGTGCTCGCCGGCACGCGCTGGGAAGTGATCTTCGTCGACGACGATTCCAAGGACGGCACGCCCGAAGCGGTGCGCGAAATCGGCCGCAGCGATCCGCGCGTCCGCTGCTTGCAGCGCATTGGTCGGCGCGGCCTGTCGACCGCCTGCATCGAAGGCATCCTGGCATCGGCGTCGCCGTTCGTCGCGGTGATGGACGCCGATCTGCAGCACGATGAATCGCTGCTGCCGGGCATGCTCAACGTGCTGCGCCACGAGCCTTACGATATCGTCGTCGGCTCGCGCTACGTCGCGGGCGGCGGCGTCGGCGAATGGGACAAGACCCGCGCCGGCATGAGCGGCCTCGCCGCCAAGCTGTCGCGCCTGATCTGCAAGGCCGAGATTGCCGATCCGATGAGCGGCTTCTTCATGCTGCGCCGCGAAATGTTTGAAAGTGCCGTGCGCAATCTGTCGGGCCAGGGCTTCAAGATCCTGCTCGATCTGCTTGCCTCCGTACCGGCAAAGCCGAGACTCAAGGAGCTGCCGTACCAGTTCCGCACCCGCCGTTTTGGCGAAAGCAAGCTCGACACGATGGTCGCCTGGGAATTCGGCATGCTGCTGGCCGATAAGCTGGTCGGCCACATCGTGCCGGTGCGCTTCGCGCTGTTCGCGACGATCGGTGCGCTCGGCGTCGTCGTCGATCTGATCGTGTTGTCGCTGTCGCTCACGGCTGGCTTGGGCTTCATCGCCGCCCAGGCAATCGCCACGCTGGTGGCGATGACCTCGAATTTCTTCCTCAACAACGTCTTCACCTACCGCGACCGGCGGCTCAAGGGCTGGCGCCTGTGGCGCGGCCTGTTCTCGTTCTACGTGATCTGCGCGCTGGGCGCGGTCGCCAATGTCGGCTTCGCCGCCTTCGTCTTTGCCGGCGACTCGAACTGGCTGGCCGGGGTCAAAGGCATTCCGTGGCTCGCGAGTGTCGCGGGCGTGGTCGTCGGCTCGGTGTGGAACTACGCCGTGTCCTCGGTCTTCACCTGGAAGCGAAAATAGCGCGGCGTCGCTATTGCCGGCGCTGCGGCCGAATCTGATAGCGGTCGCCGGCGATCTTCTCGAACATCACGTCGATCATCGGATGGCTGATCGGACCATTATCGGAGTCCGGCAGCAGGTTCTGTTCCGAGACGTACGCCTCGTACGGGCCGCCTTGGGCGTTTTGCGCCAGCAAGTGATAGAACGGCTGATCCTTCGACGGCCGCCGGTCGGCCGGGATCGATTGGTACCATTCCTCGGAATTGTTGAAGATCGGATCGACGTCGTAGATCACGCCGCGGAAGGGATAAAGCCGGTGGCGCACGATCTGGCCGACCGCGAATTTGGCCTGCCGATAAATCACCTGGCCGCTGCAACCCATGACGCCCCCGCCCGTGCGTCGCTGTCACGCGAATGAAACCCTAAGGTGATTCTCTTGTCACGCTCAAGTGACAACGCGACGAGTCTCGCCGAAAGTCAGCGCTGACCCTGGTAGCGACGCGCCAGGCGCAACAATTCGAGATCGCAAGTCTGCTTGGCGATCTCCTCGAGATCCTCGAAATAGGTCCGCAAGCCGGCAGGGCTCAGCCGCCCGATGAGCCAGCCGACGAATTGCTCCGGCGTCTTGACCCAGGTCGGCAACGGATCGAGGCCGTGGCCGATCGGCAACACCGCGCGCAAAATGCGCCAGCGCCGACGCCGCAATTGCTCGTCGACGGGATCGAGGTCGGCTTCGAGCACCCACCCCGGGCGACTTTGCGCGCCACCACTGCGTCCGGCCATAGCGACTCAACCCCCGCGTCGGGCGCGTGGTTGAAGCCCGCGCCGCGTTAAGATTATCAAAAGGTAATGTTAATATAACTGAGGCCATTACTATTGCAAGCGCAAAAGCACCACAGTCGACGCGAACTATTCGACTGTTGCAGCAAAATAGTTAACGCGAAACTGTCAAGTCAAGCGCGGATCGTTAATCTTGGCAATTATAACCTTGACTCAGCAGTATTCCAGGGCTATGATTTTGCTCAGAAATCGAGGATTTGAGCCATGGCCACCAATCATCTGGACAACCCCATTTTTCAAGACGCCGACAAGGCCCGCGCGTGGCTTGAGGGCCACCTTTGGCCCGATGGTCCAGTCTGCGGCTACTGCGGAACCGTTAACAATGCCACCCCACTCGCTACGCGCCCGGGCTACTACCAATGCAACGAGCCGTCTTGCCGCTGCCAGTTCACCGTCATGGTCGGAACGCTCTTTGAGCGCTCACATATCCCCCTCAACAAGTGGCTGATGGCGGCGTTCCTGCTTTGCTCGTCCAAAAAGGGCATTTCGGCCCATCAGATGCACCGCATGATCGGCGTCAGCTACAAATCCACGTGGTTTATGATGCACCGTCTGCGTGAGGCTATGCGCGAAGGCCCGCAGGCTGGCCCGCTTGGCGGAAAGAACAAGACCGTCGAAGCCGATGAAGCCTACATCGGCGGCAAGGAAGCAAACAAACATCGCTCGAAGCGAAGCCGCGACGGTCGCGGTCCTGTCGGCAAGGAGGCCGTCGTTTCATTGGTCGAGCGCAAAGGGCGTGTTCGTTCGACGCACCTACCGACCGTCAATTCAAAGAACCTCAGGCCACTTCTCTACAGTCAAATTGACCGACACTCATATCTGATGACCGATGAATCGAAGGTCTATCGCGCAATAGGCGAGGACTTTGCCGGCCATGGCTCGGTCAACCACTCAATCGAGGAATACGTGCGCGGGGGCTTCTGGCACACGAACACGGTCGAAAACTACTTCTCAATCCTCAAGCGTGGCATCACCGGGACGTATCATCATGTCAGCCAGCAGCACCTAAAGCGCTATCTCGCGGAATTTGACTTTCGCTATAACGAGCGTGCCACCCTCGACGTGGATGACAAGTTGCGAGCCGAGAAAGCCCTAAGGGGCATCGTTGGAAAGAGGCTCACCTATCGGCGGACTGGTGAACGGGCGCACCAGTAAGCCAGCGCTTACGCGCAGGAAATTCCGCGCGTTGCTATTTCAGCTTGTCGAAAAGAGTAAGCAGGAAAAGCCCTAATGTGCCTATACCAGTCGCTATCGCGGAGATATTGACCCACCACGGCAGGCGCATTGTCGTCACGATTTCCCTTTCGTACCAGAACAGTCGTCGTGTCTCGGTGTCGATCTTGAAATTATCAAGCTCATCAATGCTTATGGTCTTTAGCGGCACGTTTCCCTCCGCCTTTGTGGCGGGAAACTTTAGCCGTTTTAGGTGAGCGATGCTGCGGTGGCGTCTTCGCCGCTTTCACAATAAGGCGCTCGAAGCGCTGCCACGCGTCGGGCTCTAATTCGATTTCTTTAGCGGGTTTCTTGGAAGTCTTAGGCATGGAGGAATCCTAACATGGATCCGTGGCAAAACACTCAAGACCTATCGCTTCGGCCCGAAGTGCGTGCCTATTGGCAATCCCTCGGCCGCTTCGTGACCGAATTCGCCAGCCTTGAATCCGCGATGCAATTGGCGCTTTGGCATTATGCGAATGTATCTCCCAATATCGGGCGCGCGGTGTTCTCCGGGGTGAGGGCCGATGCTGCAATGGGTTTAATCAAACGAATATCTGAAGTCGAGAAATGGGAAAAATCAAAGAAGGACACAACAGACGAACTTTTTGTCCATCTCGCCTCAATCAATTCCGTCCGCAATGACCTCATTCACTTCGGCGTTCAGCCGGTCGGGGACGGCTCTTGGCAAATTACAAATGCCTTCCTGGCGCTCACGGAAGGCCGCATGAAAAAACACCCAATTTCAGACAAAATTCTTGACCAAATGACGCATGACCTACGGAAGATCATCTATTCCCTCTTTTTGCTCGTGGTCGATGCGGCAAGCGCCCAGAATCTTTTGGCGACTTTCCAGCAGCAAGCTGACGCGCCATGGCAATATAAACCCGCTCAACAATCAAATAGTCCGGGTAAGAGCCTGAAGAATTCTCGAGCTCGGCAACGCCGACATCAACCATCTCGGGCGTAACCTCAGCGCGACGTTCGCAATGCCCCTTAGGGCTATCCTTCGATTCGTGCTGAGTCAAGGTGATAATTGCCTTAATCTTCCGTCGGCCGCCTTGCCGTTCGCGGCGGTGGCGCGTCAAACGCACCGACGGCAGCGGCGGCGCGCCGCCTAGATTTCCGCCACTTCGCGGATGCCGGACACGGTTTGCAGCGCGGCGGCCAAGCGCGGCGTTACCTTGAAGCCGCCCGGCAGGGCAATTTCGACTTCCCGCGCGTCGTCCAAGGCCACCACCACGCTCACCCGTCCCCGCCCGCCGCTTTCGGCCGCGACCGCCTTGCGCACGCCGGGCAGCGCGTCTTCGCGCTCCAACACCAACCGCAAGCCGGCCGCGGCGCCGGCGGCGACTTTGTCGAGCGCCTCGATCCGCTGTGCCGTCAACCGGAATGTGTCGCCTTCGACCCGGACATCGGCGGTGACCAGCAACGGCTGGCCGGAATCCAGCAGCGCGCGGCTGTCGCGCAGCACTTCCGAGAACGCCATCACCTCGTAGATGCCGCTCATGTCGGAGATCTGGAGAAAGGCGAAGCGGTTGCCGCGCGCCGAAGTGCGTTCCTTGCTGCCGATGACGACGCCGGCGAGCTTGACGCGCGTCTCTGCGCCGGCGGGCCTGCGGGCGAGGTCGGCAAAACGCAGCACGCCGAGGCGCGCCAGGCTTTTGCCGTAGGGGCTGAGCGGATGGCTCGAGAGATAGAAGCCGATCGCCTCGAACTCCTTTTGCAGACGCTCGGCCAGCGGCCAATCGATGATCGCCGGCAGCGCCGGGCCGGCGGCCGGACCCGAAGCGCCGCCGAACAGATTGACCTGCTGGCTGACGCGCTCGTTGGCGGAGGCGTTGGCGTGACGCAGCAACAACTCGATCGCGGCAAAGGCCTGCGCCCGGTTGGGCGCGATGGCGTCGAAGGCGCCGGCCTTCACCAGGCTTTCGAACTGCCGCTTGTTGAAATGCTTGGGATCGATGCGCGCGGCGAAATCGAACAGGTTCTTGAACGGACCGTGCGCCGCGCGCTCGGCGACCACTTGGCGCATCGCGCCCGATCCCACGCCCTTAACCGCCGCGAGCGCATAGCGGATCGCGCCGCCTGCCGCCTCGACGGCGAACTCGACGTCGGACCGGTTGATGTCGGGCGGCAGCAGCTTGATGCCGAGCCGGTCGCATTCCTGCCGGAAGACATTGAGCTTGTCGGTGTTGCCGAGGTCGAGCGTCATCGACGCCGCCATGAACTCGACCGGATAGTTGGCCTTCAGATACGCTGTCTGATAGCCGACCAGCGCATAAGCGGCGGCGTGCGATTTGTTGAAGCCGTAGCCGGCGAACTTCGCCACCTGCTCGAAGATATATTCGGCGAGGCGGTCGTTGACGCCGTGCGCCTTGGCGCCGTCGATGAACTGTTTGCGCTGCGCCTCCATCTCGGACTTGATTTTCTTGCCCATGGCGCGGCGGAGCAGATCGGCGCTGCCGAGCGAATATCCCGACAGCACCTTGGCAATCTCCATCACCTGTTCCTGATAGATGATGATGCCTTGGGTTTCCTCGAGGATCGGCTCGAGATCGGGATGCATGTATTCCGGCCGCTCATTGCCGTGCTTCACCGCGATATAGCGCGGGATGTTTTCCATCGGACCGGGCCGATAGAGCGCGTTGACCGCGATGATGTCTTCGAAGCGGTCGGCGTCGAGCTTCTTCAGCACGTCGCGCATGCCCGCGCCTTCGAGCTGGAACACGCCGACGGTCTCGCCGTGAGCCAATAACCGGTAGGTCTTGCTGTCGTCGAGCGGCAGATTGCTCAAATCGATCGGCACGCCGCGCGCGACCAGCAGATCGCGCGCCTTGGCCAGCACGGTCAGCGTCTTGAGGCCGAGGAAGTCGAACTTCACCAGCCCGGCGGCCTCGACGTATTTCATGCTGAACTGGGTCACCGGCATGGACGAGCGCGGATCGCGGTACATGGGAACCAATTCATCGAGCGGCCGATCGCCGATCACCACGCCGGCGGCGTGCGTCGACGCGTGGCGGTAGAGCCCTTCGAGCTGCAACGCAATCTCGATTAGGTGCGCCACCTGCGGATCGTCGTCGCGCATCTGTTGCAACATCGGCTCGCCGTCGATCGCCTGCTGCAAGGTCACCGGCGCCGCCGGATTGTTCGGCACCATTTTGCAGATGCGATCGACCTGGCCGTAGGGCATGCCGAGAACGCGGCCGACGTCGCGCAGCACCGCGCGCGCCTGGAGCTTGCCGAAGGTGATGATCTGCGCCACGCGGTCGCTGCCGTACCGCTCTTGGACGTGGCGGATGACCTCGTCGCGCCGGTCCTGACAGAAATCGATGTCGAAGTCCGGCATCGACACGCGTTCGGGATTGAGAAACCGCTCGAACACGAGGCCAAGGCGCAGCGGATCGAGGTCGGTGATGGTGAGCGACCAGGCGACCAGCGAGCCGGCGCCCGAACCGCGCCCGGGCCCGACCGGGATGTTCTGCGCCTTCGCCCACTGGATGAATTCGGCGACGATCAGGAAATAGCCGGCGAATCCCATCTTCACGATGATGTCGAGTTCAAAAGCCAGCCGCTCGCGATAAGGCGCCGCCGCTGCATCGCGTTGCGGCGCGCCGAGATCGGCCGGCAGCGCCCGCGCCAAGCGGCGTTCCAGGCCCGCGGCGGCGGCCTCTTGCAGCTCCGCGGCCTCGTCGCGGCCCGATGCGCTTTTGAACGGCGGCAGGATGGGCTGACGCGGCTCGGGCATGAAGGCGCAGCGCTGCGCGATCACCAGCGTGTTGTCGCAGGCCTCCGGCACGTCGGCGAAGGCGATGCGCATTTCGTTCGCCGACTTGAAATAATGCTCGCGCGTCAGCCGCTTGCGGTTGCCGTCGGCGATCGTCGTGCCTTGCGCGATGCACAGCAGCACGTCGTGCGCTTCGTAATCGTCGCGTTCGGCAAAATGAACGTCATTCGTCGCGACGAGGGGCAAATTGCGCGCCAGCGCCAATTCAATCAGCGCGGCATCGATGCGCTCCTCGATCGCCGTGTTGTGGCGCTGGAGCTCGACATAAAGTCGGCCGGGGAAAAGCGCGGCGAGCCGCGTCAAGATCGCGTCGGCCGCGGATGCCTGGCCCTCGCCGATGAGCCGCCCGACCGGCCCTTTGGGACCGCCGGTGAGACAAATCAGACCATCGGTGTGACCCTCAAGCGCGGCGAGGTCGAGCTGCGGCCCTTCGGCGGGTGCGCTTTCGAGGTGCGACCGGCTCACCAGCTTGAGGATGTTGCGGTAGCCCGCCTCGCTTTGCACCAACAGCACCACCGAATCGGGCGGCAGCGGCGGACCGATGCGCGCGGCGCGGTTGCCGCCCTCGCCCTCGCTGCGCCGGATGCCGAGCTCGCAGCCGATGATGGGCTGCACGCCCGCCTCGCTTGCCGCCATGGCGAACTCGAGCGCGCCGAAGAGATTCCCCGAGTCGGCGATCGCCGCCGCTGGCATGGCATGACGGCGGCAGAGCGCGACCAAATCCTTGATCTTGATGGCGCCGGACGACAGCGAATAGGCCGAGTGAACCCGCAGATGAACGAAATCGGCGTGCGCCATGGCGTCAGCTTGGCACAACGCGCACGGCGGTCAAAGCTGGGCCGTACATTTATCCCGGCGATTCCATATACATTTATGTGTCATGCCCGGCCGAAGTGCCGGGCATCCACGTCTTCAAGACGTGGATGGCCGGGTCGAGCCCGGCCATGACGATTGAGGCACACGTCACATCGCCCCCGCCTTGTCGCTTACCGGATCCGGCTCGCAAATTGGCTTCGTTTCGCAAATTTTAATTTCTTCGCCGCCATCCGTCGCAAAGTCGAGACCGGTAATCGCGACCGCGACCGGCGGCGGCACCGCCTCGCCGCGGCGGCGTGCCTGCCGGCGCTCGAGTTGCATCTCGGCCTGGCGCAGGGCGCGATCGAGCGTCGACTCGTAGCGCGACAGAACCGCCATCTCTGGCGCCACGCGGGAAAACCCCACACCGACTTCGGTCCCGTAAGCGGCGCTCGTTCCGACATGGCTGGAGGCGTTGTTGAGCAACGCCGCCTCGATCCAGCCAACCCGCCGCAAACGCCACGCACAGGATGCGATGCGCTCCGCCAACGCCTCCTCGAATGCATCCGCCGGGTCGAGAGCCGCATGCAGCTCGGCATGGAATGCTGCGAAGTCTTTCGGCGCTTCGTCGAACAGCACGACCTGCTTGGCGGTCAGGCCATGGCGCAGCGCATTGCGGCTGGCAACGCCTTTGCCCTCCGCCGTCTTGGGGCCGGTGCTCTTGGCGGCATTTCGCCGGTTGGCCGCGATTTGGGCGAGACTGGCCATGGTTTGCCTCTTGTCGATCGTACGCACATATATACGTATATAGCGTACGTATGCGTACGAGTATAGAATGTCAAGGGCTGTCGGCCACTTGACCCCTTCCATATACAGGAGTATGTATCAATGCATATGGAGGGATACATGGTCGACCCGGTTACGGTTGTATCGCCGAGGGACCGCTGGAGCCTCGTCAGCGTTTTGCGCAACGAGGAGGAATGGTCGCTTGCGCTCGGCCGATGGGATGGCGGCGCGCGGTTGGCAATTCGTTGGAACTGGAAAGACGACCCCGGCGACAAGGGCAACCCCGTATCGCACGGGATGCCGACGTGGTTCATCCTGCCGAAAGACCTCTACGAAACGCTGTTGCGCGAGGTGCCGGAGGACAAACAGCGACTGGCGTGCGATGTGCTCGGAATCGACTATGAAAATTCGGCGGCATTTGCCGCCGAGGCACGTCGCCAGTCGCTGGCGGTCGCGCAAAGTCCGCATGCCAGGGAAGACCAGGCATTCATCGATGCGATCTCGGACTGGGGCGGCGGTTGAGGCGCGGCGAAATCTGGACGGTCGCGGGCGGCTCGAACTACGCCGGTAAACCGCGGCCTGCCGTGATCGTTCAAAACGACCGCTTCGATGCGCTGGAATCGATCACGATTTGCGGATTCACGACCGACCCTACCGAAGCACCGATCTTTCGCATCCTGGTCGAGCCGAGCGGCGACAATGGCTTGCGCGCACCCGCAAGGTTGATGGTGGATAAGATCGCCACCGTTCCAAAAACAAAAATTGGAACGCGCGTCGGCATTCTGGCGCCCGATGATTTGGTTCGGCTGAATCGAGCGATCGTTCGCTTTCTCGACCTTAGCGGCGCGCTCATCTGAGACTTGGTCCAAAGGAAAAGGAGATCGGGTCACGATGCTGTTCATCATCTACGGCGAAGACCGCGAGGACGGCGCGGCCGCCATCCGTCAGGCGAAAACGCCGGAGCATCTCGCCTATCTCGACCGGCATAAGCATGCGATCGTTCTGGCCGGCGCGCTGCTGACCGACGATTCCGGCAAGCGCGTCGGCAGCGTCTCGGTGATCAACGTCAAGGACCGCGCCGCCGCCGAGGCGTTCGTAACGGCCGAGCCGTTCCGCAACGCCGGACTTTATCGTTCAATCAAGATCAGCCGGATGCGCAAGGGCCAGTGGTATCCCGACAACGCGCCCAAGACGCCGGAAGGGGATTAGCCTGGCCGCGTCGGGCGCGCGTCGAGTTTGCGGATCGCCGCCGCAGTCTCGAGCCAGGCACGCGACTGGCCAAGATCGCCGGTGGCGATGTAGCTCGCCGCGCGCTGGTCGGCGATGATTCTGGCACTGCGCCCGTATGCTTTGATCGTCTCCCGCGCCTGGCGATCGATCGCGGTTTCCCGTTCCATGCCTGCCTCCTGTCTTCGCGCGCCCGTCAGGGTGCCGACCCGATGATGGTCATCGACCGCTCGCCCTCATCGAACGTCACCTCGTAGACGAGACGTTGTCCGACGGTGAGCACTTTCATCCCCGCCCGCTCGACCGCCGAGATATGGACGAAGACCGCCGCGCCGCCGTCTTCGGGCTTGATGAAGCCGTAGCGCTTTTTCTCGCTGAATGATGTCACGGTGCCGATCATGGTGTCCCTCAACGGAAAGCGCCGAAGACGACGACCGTAACCACCACAACGACCACCAACGCCGCCATCATTAGGCCGCTCGCCAGAGTCTGGAATCGTTCCGGCGTCATCGCGTCGCCCGGATCGGCGCGAGCGCCGGCGGCGGATTCGCCGCGCGGCGCCGGCGCTCCCAGTCGCACGCCCGGCGTTCCGCGGCCCGGATTTCCGTCGTCGTCAACTGCGAGCGGGCGCCGTCGTAGCCGTCCTGCGCGCGCTGGCGGTGGAAGCCGTTGAGGCCGTGCATCGCGACGATGAACCACTGGCAGGAGCGGCCGTAATTCCGCTGGACGACCGGCCCGGCGGCATAGAGCTCGGCCAGCCGCATCTGCGCCCGCGGCTGGCCGTGTTCGGCCGCCCGCAGCAGCCATTTCATGGCCTCGGCACGATTGCTGGCGATGGGATTGCCGTTATCGTCGGTCGGATCGACCGCGTTGCCGTGATCGTCGATCCGGTTGTCGTACATGACGCCAAGATTGTATTCGGCATCGGGATCGCCCTTGAGGGCGGCCGCGAGCAGACGCTTCATTGGATACTCCTGGCGATGTCGGATCGCGGCGGGCCGGGTGCGGCTCGGAAGCCGGATATTAGAACAAATCGTGCGCCAGCGCCCGTATTACAATCGTTTTTGAAAAATATTTAACCGCCGGCCAATTGACGCCAAAACGATAACGGGTTGTTTTACTTGCCTAATACTCGGACTTTACCGTCCTCGAGCGCGAGGATGCGGTCCATGCGCCGCGCCAAGGCGAGATTGTGCGTCGCGATCAACCCCGCCAGGCCCGTGCGCTTTACGCTGCCGAAATCAGTTTGATTTCGATTCGCCGGCCGACGGCGCGCGCATATTTATCGAGGGTCCTGAGATTGGGCGGATTTCTCCCGCTCTCGATGCGGGCGACCACGGATTGCGTCGTCCCCATCCGCTTCGCAAGCTGCACCTGCGTCAGCCCCGCCTTGGAACGCGCGCGGAGCAAAGCGCGTTTGAGCGCAAATTCCGGCTTGAGGGCCTTGTACTCGGGGCGAAACGCCGCGTCCCTCATCCAGGTCCTTTTGAGCTTTTTGAAAGAAATTGTCATCGCTCGACCACTTTACCGTCCTCGAGCGCGAGGATGCGATCCATCCGCCGTGCCAAGGCGAGATTGTGCGTCGCGATCAACCCCGCCAGGCCCGTGCGCCGAACCAGATCGAGCAACACGCCCACGACCTCACCGGCGGTTTCATGATCGAGATTGCCAGTGGGTTCGTCTCCCAAGAGCAGCTTCGGCCGGTTGGCCAGCGCGCGGACGATGGCGACGCGTTGCTGTTCGCCGCCCGACAAGCGCGCCGGCCGGTGATCGGCGCGCGCGGTCAGCCCAACCTGGCCCAAGAGTTCGAGCGCCCGCGCCCGTGCCGCGCGCTTGCCGACGCTGGCGATCATCTGCGGCAGCATGACGTTCTCGGCGGCAGAGAATTCCGGCAGCAGCTGGTGGAACTGATAGACGAAGCCAATGGTGGCGCGGCGTGTGGTGGTGCGTTCCTCGTCACCCATCGCGCCGCAATCGCGGCCGCCGAGCAGCACGGCGCCGCCGTCAGGCTTTTCCAACAGACCGGCCAGGTGCAACAAGGTGGATTTGCCGGCGCCCGACGGCCCGACCAGCGCCGCGATCTCGCCGGCCTTGACCGTGAAATTCACGCCGCGCAGCACCGGCAGCTTGTTGCCGCCCTGGACGTACGTGCGCACGACGTCGCGCAGCGTGAGGTCGAAATCACTCATACCGCAGCGCCTCGACCGGATCGAGACGCGCCGCGCGCCAGGCGGGATAGATCGTGGCCAGGAACGACAGCGCCAGCGCCATGATGACCACCGAGCCGACTTCGTACGGGTCGAGGCGCGCCGGAATCTGCGTCAGGAAATAGATCTCGGCCGAGAACAGATTGACGCCGATGATGCTCTGGATGAACTGGCGGATGGCTTCGATGTGGGCGGCGAACTCGACGCCCAGGACGAATCCCAACGCGGTGCCGACGACGCCGATCGACGCGCCCGACAACATGAAGATGCGCAGGATCATGCCGCGCGTTGCGCCCATGGTGCGCAACACCGCGATGTCGCGGCCCTTGTCCTTCACCAGCATGATCATGCTCGAGATGACGTTGAACGCCGCGACGACGATGATCAGCGTCAGGATCAGGAACATGACGTTGCGTTCGATCTCGACGGCGTTGAAGAA
The DNA here is from genome assembly GCA_035934995.1 of Allostellaceae bacterium. Lineage (GTDB taxonomy): Bacteria > Pseudomonadota > Alphaproteobacteria > ATCC43930 > CGMCC-115725 > REEB95. The sequence continues at coordinate 6,665 of DASYXI010000014.1, read as the reverse complement.
CGACAGGTTGCTCTGTTGCCAATCGAAGATGCGCATGCGGCCGCCCACCGCGTTCGCCACCGCTTGATCGTAGGTGCGCACGTCGTCGGGCTTGTCGACGAACACCGAGATCTCGGAAACGCCGTTCGGCAGCTGGAAATAGACCTGCGCCTGCGGTAGCGGCATGAAGATGACGCTGCTGTCGAATTCATACATGCCGACGTTGAACGTGCCGGCGACGCGATAGGCCTTGATGCGCGGCATGGTGCCGAAGGCGGTCGGCGTGCCTTGCGGCGAGATCAGCGTCACGCTGTCGCCGGGCTTGACTCCGAGCTTGAACGCAAGCCGCTGGCCGATGATGATGCCGCCCTCGTTAAAGCCGGTGAGCGCGCCGGGCGACAGGTTCTTGGCGATCAGGCTTTGCGCCTGGATGGTCTGGGCGCTGACGCCGCGCACCAGCACGCCCGAGGATTGATCGCGCGAGGTCGCCATCACCTGGCCTTGGATCTCGGGATAGGCCGCGGTGACGCCGGGCACCGTTTTGATCTTGGCGACGATCTGGTCGAAGTCGGTCAGCGGCTGGCCCGGCGCCGAATAAACCGTCATGTGGCCGTTGAAGCCCAGGATGCGGCCGAGCAGGTCGGCGCGGAAGCCGTTCATTACCGCCATGACGATGATCAGCGTCGCAACGCCGAGCATGATGCCCAACAGCGAGAATACGGCGATCACCGAAACGAAGCCTTCCTGCCGCCGCGAACGCAGATAGCGAAAGGCGATCATCCGCTCGAAAGGATTCATGCCGGTCCGCTCCATCCATCTGCCCCCCTCCCATTCCCTCCCCCTCGAGGGGGGAGGGTTAGGGTGGGGGTGGGCAGCGTGCTCCGGGCTTGAACAACCGTTTTCATCGCAAGCCCACCAGTCGCGCGACGGCCGCATCGAGCGACAGCTCCTGCTTGGCGCCGGTCTTGCGCTCCTTGATCTCGACCACGCCCTGCTTGAGACCGCGCGGCCCGATGATGACCTGCCACGGCAGACCGATCAGGTCCATGGTCGCGAACTTGGCGCCCGGCGATTCCTCGCGCTCATCATAGAGGGTGTCGATGCCGGATCCCATCAGCCGATGATAAAGCTGGTCGCCGGCTTCGCCGCATTCCTTGTCGCCGGGCCGCAAATTGATCAAGCCGACGCGGAACGGCGCCACGCTTTCCGGCCAGATGATGCCGTCGTCGTCGTGGCTGGCTTCTATGATGGCCCCAACAAGCCGCGATACGCCGATGCCGTAGGAGCCCATCTCGACCGCGACCGTGTCGCCCTTGGGACCGGCGACCGTCGCCTTCATCGGCGCGGAATATTTGGTGCCGAAATAGAACAACTGGCCGACCTCGATGCCGCGGGCTTCGCGCCGCCGCGCTTCGGGCACGCGCGCGAACGAAGCCGCATCGTGCTTTTCGTCGGTGGCGGCGTACCAATGCAGCACTTCGTCCTGCACTGTCGGGCTCGCGGGGTCGAGCTTGTCCTCGTCGAGCTTTTCGATCTCGCTGTCGAAATAGAGCTGGCTTTCGCCGGTATCGGCTTCGACGTGGAACTCGTGCGACAGGTCGCCGCCGATCGGCCCGGCGGCGGCGCGCACCGGGATCGGCGTCAGGCCCATGCGCTTGAACGTCTTCATGTACGCCTTGAACATGCGGAAATACGACACCAGCGACGCCGCCTTGTCGATGTCGAAGGAATAATTGTCCTTCATCAGGAATTCGCGGCCGCGCATGACGCCGAAACGCGGCCGCACCTCGTCGCGGAACTTCCACTGGATGTGATAGAGGTTTTTGGGCAGGTCGCGATAGCTGTGTACCGCCTGGCGGAAGATTTCGGTGATCAGCTCCTCGTTGGTCGGGCCATAAAGCATCTCGCGTTTGTGCCGGTCCTTGACGCGCAGCATTTCCTCGCCGTAATCCTCGTAACGGCCGCTCTCGCGCCAGAGTTCCGCCGGCTGGAGCGTCGGCATCAGCAACTCTAGCGCGCCGGCGGCGTCCTGTTCCTCGCGCACGATCTGCTCGACCTTTTGCAGAACGCGGAAACCCATTGGCAGCCAGGTGTAGATGCCGGCCGCTGTCTGGCGAATCATGCCGGCGCGCAGCATCAAACGGTGCGACGCGATCTGCGCCTCGTTCGGCGTCTCCTTGAGCAGCGGCAGGAAATACTGGGACAGGCGCATCGCAAGTCGGGCCTTTCTGAGAGCGGCAACGGCGCCGCACTCTAGCCGAAGCCTACGCGATAGGCCAAGATGACGCCGAAGGCGTCATGGCCGGGCTCGACCCGGCCATCCACGCAAAAAAGACGTGGATGCCCGGAACAAGTCCGGGCATGACGGAATAAAAAAACTTACCACGCGGGGCGATCACGGCGACGGGGGAAGCCATGCTCGAATCCTATTTCCGGCTCAAAGATCACGGCACGACCGTGCGCATCGAGGTGGTGGCGGGTCTGACGACCTTCCTCACCATGGCCTATATCGTCTTCGTCAATCCGATGATTCTGGGCGATGCCGGCATGGACAAGGGCGCCGTGTTCGTCGCCACGTGTGTGGCCTCGGCAATCGGCACGCTGGTGATGGGCCTCTACGCCAACTATCCGCTGGCGTTGGCGCCGGGCATGGGCCTCAACGCCTATTTCACCTACGGCGTCGTCAAGGGCCTGCATTATTCGTGGGAGGTGGCGCTCGGCGCGGTGTTCATCTCCGGCGTGCTGTTCATGGTGCTGAGCGTGACGCGCGTGCGGGAATGGATCGTCGACGCCATTCCGCAATCGCAGAAGATGGCGATCTCGGCCGGCGTCGGCCTGTTCCTCGGCATCATCGCGCTCAAGAACGCCGGCATCGTCGTCGCCTCGCCCGACACGTTCGTGACGCTCGGCAACCTCAAGGCGCCGCCGACGCTGCTGGCGATCGGCGGCTTCCTGCTCATGGTCGCGCTCGACGCGCGCAAGGTGCCGGGCGCGATCATCATCGCCATCCTGGTCACCACCATCGTCGGGGTCGCGTCCGGCGTTTCGCCGTTCCTCGGCCTCGCGTCGCTGCCGCCGTCGGTGGCGCCGACGTTCCTCAAGCTCGATATCGGCGGAGCGCTCGACGCCGGCGTGCTGGTGATCGTCTTCGCCTTCTTCTTCGTCGACCTGTTCGACAACACCGGCACGCTGGTCGGCGTCGCGCATCGCGCCGGACTGATCCGCAAGGACGGCCACATTCCGCGTTTGCTCCGCGTCTTCGTCGCGGATTCAACGGCGACGCTGGCCGGCTCGCTGCTCGGCGCCTCGACCGTCACCAGCTACATCGAAAGCGCCGCGGGCGTGCGCGCCGGCGGCCGCACCGGGCTGGTGGGCGTCGTCGTGGCGATCTTGTTTCTGCTGACGCTGTTCTTCGCGCCCTTGGCGGAAACCGTACCGGCTTATGCGACGGCGCCGGCGTTGCTCTATGTCGCGTGCCTGATGGCGCGCGGCCTCGCCGAGGTCAATTGGGAGGACGTGACCGAATACGCGCCGGCGGTGGTGACGGCGATCGCCATACCGCTGACCTTCTCGATCGCCAACGGCATCGCCTTCGGCTTCATCCTCTATGCCGCGATCAAGTTGCTGGCGGGACGCACCCAAGAAGCGAGCCCCGCCGTGCTCGTGCTCGGGCTGCTGTTCCTCATCCGCTTCGTTGAATTGTGATTGGTTTCACGCGCGCGATGATTAGAGCCGTTCCAGAAAATTTCATTTGCGATGGCTTACGGAATCCGCAACCATCCCCCCGCCATAAGCGGCGCACGCAAGAAAGCGTCCGGGCCCAAGTTTAGGGAGGAAGGTCGTCGCAAGACGGTGGGGGCTGACCCTAAACCGACAAGCCGCTGCGAAAAAAGGCGGCAACGTCTTATGGCAAGACCGTCGGGTCTTGCCTAATTTTTTGTCCGCAGCGCAAAGCTAAAAATTATTTCACCTTGCGCGTGGCATGCCATGCCGGTTTGAGACGCAGCACGCGCGCGTAGACCGGACAGCCGGCGACGTGCGCGCCCGGCAGATAGCCCAAGCTCATCAGAAATTCGCCGACGATCTCGCCGCCGGTGAAGCGGAAATTCTCCTTGAACAGCTTCACCCACGCCGTCTTGGAGCGCGGATGGTGCGCGTCGAGCCAGCGCGCGAACGAGCCGTGGCTGGCGCGGATGGCTTTGAGCCGCTTGGCGTTCTCGATCACTGCCTCGATCTTGAGCCGGTTGCGGATGATGCCGGCATCGCCGAGCAACCGGCTTATGTCGCGCGCGCCGAAGCGTGCCACCTTGTCGATATCGTAGGCGGCGAAGGCGCGGGCGAAGGCGGCGCGCTTCTTCAACACCGTGAGCCAGGACAAGCCGGCCTGGTTGATCTCGAGCGCCAAGCGCTCGAACAGCACCGCGTCGTCGCGCGCCGGAAAGCCGTATTCGCCGTCGTGGTAAGGACCGTGGAATTCGTGACCGGGCGCCGCGCGGCAGTATTTGGCGCTCATCCATAGGTCTCGGTGCGGATGCGCGCGAGCTCCCAGAGAAGTCCGAAACGGACGCCGTACCACAGCACCACGGCGATGAGGCTGGTGATGATCGCCTTGGCCAGCAGATGCGGATGCGCCGGCGCGCCGGAATCGTGGCCCTGGTCGCTTTCGTTCGCCGGCTTCACGCCCCACGGCAATACGGCGAACATGGTGAGCCACCAGACGATGATGTAGAGCGCGATATTGAAGAACCAGGTCATGACCGAAGCTTAGCGCGCAAATGAACGGTGTCGAGCGTTTCCCGCCTCAGCGCAGCGTCGGCATGACGAACTCGGAGCCGGCGCGGATGCCCTTGGGCCAGCGCGAGGTGACTTCCTTGAGCCGCGTGTAGAAGCGCACGCCTTCCGCGCCGTGCATGTGATGATCGCCGAACAGCGAGCGCTTCCAGCCGCCGAACGAATGGAACGCAACCGGCACCGGGATCGGCACGTTGACGCCGACCATGCCGATCTGCACGCGGCTGGCGAAATCGCGCGCCGCGTCGCCGTCGCGGGTGAAGATCGCCGTGCCGTTGCCGAATTCGTGCGCGTTGACCAGGCCAAGCGCTTGTTCGTAATCCGGCGTGCGCACCACCGACAGCACCGGGCCGAAGATCTCTTCCTTGTAAATCCGCATCGACGGCTTGACGTCGTCGAATAAGCAACCGCCGAGGAAGAAGCCTTTTTCGTAGCCTTGCAGCTTGAGGCCGCGGCCGTCGACCGCCAGCGTGGCACCTTCCTTGATGCCGAGATCGACATAGGCTTTGACGCGGTCATAGGCCTGCTTGGTGACCAGCGGGCCCATTTCGGCATCGGGATCGGTGTACGGTCCGATCTTGAGGCCGCGCACGCGCGGCGCGAGTTTTTCCATGAGCTTGTCGCCGGCGGCGCCGACCGCGACCGCAACCGAAATCGCCATGCAGCGTTCGCCGGCCGAGCCATAGGCCGCGCCCATCAGCGCATCGGTCGCCTGCTCCATATCGGCATCGGGCAGCACGACCATATGGTTCTTGGCACCACCCAGCGCCTGGACACGCTTACCGGTTGCCGTGCCGGTTTTGTAAACGTACTCGGCAATGGGCGTGGAGCCGACGAAACTCACCGCCGCGATGTCGGGATGATTGAGGATTGCGTCGACCGTTTCCTTGTCGCCGTTGACGACATTGAGCACGCCCGGCGGCGCGCCGGCCTCGAGCAACAGCCTGGCAAGAAGCAACGGCGCCGACGGATCGCGCTCGCTCGGCTTCAAGACGAAGGTGTTGCCGCAGGCGACCGCCACCGGGAACATCCACATCGGCACCATCGCCGGAAAGTTGAACGGCGTGATGCCGGCGCAAACGCCGAGCGGCTGGCGCACCGAATAGCAATCGACGTTGGTGCCAACGTTCTCGGAGAATTCGCCCTTGAGCAGATGCGGAACGCCGCAAGCGAACTCGACGACTTCGATGCCGCGCGTTACCTCGCCGGTGGCGTCGCCCACCACCTTGCCGTGCTCGGCGCCGATCATGCGCGCCAGCTCGTCGCGGCGCTTCTCCAGCAACTCCTTGAATTTGAAGAGAATTCTGGCCCGCGCCGCCGGCGTCATGCGGGCCCAGCCGGGAAACGCCTCCTTGGCGTTCTGCACCGCGGCGTCGACTTCGGCAGCGGTCGCCAGTGCGACGCGTCCCGCGATCTCGCCGGTGGCTGGATTGAAGACGTCGGCAAAGCGCCCGTGGCCGTTGCCCACCGGCTTGCCGCCGACGAAATGCCCGTATTCGGTCATGCCTCCGCCTCCCTGCGTACGGCAATGTCCTGTTGATCGGGCGATAGCCTAGAACAATCCCTAAACTTCTTCGAGTTCGATCAGCGTGCCGCAGAAATCCTTGGGATGCAAAAACAACACTGGTTTTCCGTGCGCGCCGATTGTCGGCTCGCCGTCGCCCAGCACGCGCATCCCCTCGCCTTCGAGTTTGTCGCGCGCCGCCAGGATGTCTTCGACCTCATAGCACAGGTGGTGCAGGCCGCCGGCCGGGTTGCGCTCCAGAAATCCCCTGACGGGGGATTTCTCGCCCAAGGGCTCCAGCAGCTCGATCTTGGTGTTGGGCAGCGTCACGAACACGACCGTGACGCCATGCGCCGGCAGTGGCTGGGGCGCCGACACGGTAGCGCCCAGG
>DASYXI010000013.1:0-20335 GCA_035934995.1 Allostellaceae bacterium | reverse complement strand
GGATGGACGTTGACGTCGACCTCGTCCTCGGAAAGGTCGAGGAAGAGCGCCACCATGGGATGGCGATCGCGCGCGAGAAAATCTTGGTAGGCGCCGCGCACCGCCCCCACCAAGAGCTTGTCGCGGACGGGGCGGCCGTTGACGAACAGATATTGATCGCGCGCCGTGGCGCGGTTGAGCGTCGGCAAGCCGGCGAGGCCGCTGAGCCGCACGCCGTCCCGCCGGGCATCGACGGCAAGCGCGTTGTCGGCGAAGCTGGTGCCGAGAATGGCCGCGAGACGGGCGCGCCGCGCGCTTTGCGCGTCGCCGTCACCGAGCGCTTCCGGCACCGTGTTGAGGCGCAGCAGCACGCGGCCCTCATCGCCCGTCACGGTGAAAGCGATCGCCGGATACGCCATGGCGAGCCGCTGCACCACGTCGACGGCCTGATCGCGTTCGCTCCGCGCCGTCTTCATGAATTTGAGCCGCGCCGGCGTCGCGTAGAAGAGATCGCGAACCTCGACGCGCGTGCCCTGGCTGAGCGCCGCAGGCTCGACCGAAGATTTGGCGCCGCCTTCAATCACGATCTTGAAGGCGTCGCGCGCGCCCCGCTTCCGGCTCGCAATCGAAAGCCGGCTGACGGCGCCGATCGACGGCAACGCCTCGCCACGAAATCCCAGCGTGCGGATATGCAGCAGATCGTCGTCCGGCAGCTTCGACGTGCAATGACGCTCGACCGCCAGCGCGAGTTCCGCCGCGTTCATGCCTTCGCCGTCGTCGCTGACCAGGATCAGGCTGGCGCCGCCGTCGCGCAGCGTGACTTCGATCCGGCGCGCGCCGGCGTCGAGCGCATTCTCGACGAGTTCCTTCACCGCCGCCGCCGGCCGTTCGATTACCTCGCCGGCGGCGATGCGATTGACGACGACGGCAGGCAGCTGGCGGATGGCCATGCCCTATTTTGCCTTGGGCCGGCCTTCCTCGCCAAGGAATTGACGCGCGAGCACCTTGCCCTGCTCGACCGCCGGCTGATCGAACGCGTTCACGCCCCACAGCTCGGCCGCGATCATCGTCTCGAGCATGTAGTGCATGAGGAGCGCGCCGACTGCCTGTGCGTCGAGTCGTTCGATGTGAAAGATGCGAGTCGGCCGTCCGTTGCGGATCAGCGTCTGCGCCGTCGCGCGCTGCTCGGCGTCGATCAAGTCGCCCATGCGCTTGCCGGCAAGATAGCCGAGACTCGGATCCGCCAGTTTCGCCGGCATCCGCGGGCCCTTGCCCGCCTGCGCCAGCATCACCAGCGAAAACATCTTGTCGGCTGGCCCGTCGAGATAGAGCTGGAGCTGGCTGTGCTGATCGACCGTGCCGACGGCGCGAATCGGCGTCGTGCCCTTGCCGTCCTTGCCCAGGCTTTCCGCCCATAACTGGCGGAACCACAGGCCGAAATGCGCCAACCGATCGACGTAGGGCATGACCACGGTGCTGACGATGCCGTGGCGCTCGTTGAGCGCGACGGACACCGCCGCGCCGACGGCCGGCGCCGCATCGCGCGAATCCCTGGCGGCGAGCGTCGCATCGAGCACGGCGCCGGCGCCGCGCCGCAGCGCGCCAACGTCGACGCCCGCGATCATCGCCGGTAACAGGCCGACGATCGACAGCACGGAGTAACGGCCGCCGATGTTGGGATCATGTTCGAGGGTGCGCAACTTGTGCGCCGCCGCCAGGGCGCGTAGCGGATTCGGCTTTGGTTCGGTGATGACGATGGTGCGCGTCGCGGTGCGCTTGCTGAGCCAGTTCATGCAGGCGAAGAACTGCACCAGCGTTTCGGCGGTGCCGCCCGATTTGGAGATCGCGATCAGGCTGGTCTTCGCCGGGTCGAGCGCGTCGAACAACAGCGTGAAGCTGTGCGGATCGACATTGTCCATGAAATGGACGCGCGTGCGGCCGGGCGGCGCCAACGCGACCAGCGTCTGGCCGCCGAGGCTCGACCCGCCGGTGCCGAGCACGATGACGTCCTTGAACTTGGCGAACTCCGCGGCGAGCGGCTTGATCTGAGCAAGGTCGTCCCGCCGTGCCGGCAGCCGCAGCAACGGCAAGCTGCCGTCGCGCTGCATCTTCGCCAATTTGGGCAGCGCCAACGCCGCGCGGCGCAAGGCGTCGTCGAGCTCGGCAGACGTGACGCCAGCTTTGCAATTGTCGGCGAGGCAGCCGGCGATGTCCTGACGATAGCTCATGGGTGTCATCCTCCGGAAACGCGGGTCCGGTCATCAACGCCCGGAGATCGCATGAGTTCAATATCGCCGGCCGCCGAAGGAAAAAATTCACGCCGGCGCGTGGCTATGTCGCGCCGGCTTTAGAACAACCAGTCGAAGAAGCCTTTGTCCTTTGGCGTGCGTTCGATGGTCGGTTTCGGCGTGGCGGCCGCGGTCGCCGTCGCGTTGGTGCCGGCGGCTGCCGTGCCGTTCGCGGCATTGGCACCGCCGGCGCCGTTGGCGCCGAACTCGCGCAGCCGTTCGGCTTCCGCTGTCGGGTCGAGGGTCTGATCGGGATTGGTCGGCTCCGAACGCCAAAACAGCAGGCGTTGGGTCAAGGTGGTGCTGGCAAACGCGGCCTGGTTGTCGTTCTTCACGAGCTGCCGGATATCCTTGGACGCTTTGTTAGCACCGGCATCCTGCAGCAGCGCGCTTTCACCGGCGCTGCGCGATTTGTCCGGCGGCAACGTGTTGAGCTGGTTGTCGCTGGCGCGGAACACCGTCTCCTGCGCTTGCGCGGTCGGCGATAATTGCTGCGTCGGCGCGCTGCCGGGCTTCGGCGGCCGCAACGTGTAGTCGGGCGGAATGGCGAGCGGCGCGTTGGTCGTAACGTCGAACTCGTTGGGCACGACCTTTTCCATGCCCAGACCGCGTTTGACGTCGGTCCAAGTACTGCAGCCCGAAACGGCCAGCGCCGTAAGCGCCAGAGCCATAAAAACCGGAATGGAGGAAAACCGAGCCCGCCCTAACATCATAACCACCCTCAACCAAGACGCCGAAAAGTTTACCTAATCCGGGACCCGTTCGCCAAGCAGTCCGTCGAGGGCGATGAAGAAGACCCCCAGGCAAATGGCCGTATCGGCGACGTTGAAGGCGAACCAATGCAGCGTGCCGAGGTGAAAATCGAGGAAATCGACGACCGCGCCGCGTGCCAACCGGTCGACGATGTTGCCGACCGCGCCGCCGATCACCAGGCCGATGGCAAGCTGCAAACCGTGCGTGCCGGCGCGCGACAGCCACCACACCAGCGCTGCCACGATGACCGCCGCGAGGACGGCGAACAGCAGCGTCTCGCCGCCACCGTTGAACAGGCCGAAGCTGACGCCGTGGTTCCAGGTCAGGACCAGATTGAAGACGGGCAGGACGGCGACCATGTCGGTGCCGCGCGCCGCAAGGAAAGCGACCACCCAGGCCTTGACCACCTGATCGAGTGCGACGACCGCGAGGGCAACGAGAAGACCGCGTCGCATCACGCTGCCTCGCCGCGTGCGCCGACCGCATCGGCGCAGCGACGGCAGAGATCGACATGGGTCGGATCGCCGCCGACCTCGGGCAGCACGCGCCAGCAGCGGGCACATTTATCGCCGGGCGCGCGTTCGACCGCGACGGCAACGCCGGGCACGTCGGGCAGCGTGAAGGCACCGGCCGGCGGCGAGTCGGCGACGAAGCCGGCGGCCGAGGTGATGCACAGTTCCGCCGCGTCGACGCCGGCGAAAGCCGCCTGCACATCCGCATCGGCATAAATCCGGACCGCGGCCTGCAAACTCGAACCGAGGAATTTCTCGGCGCGCTTCAATTCGATCGCGCCGGTGACGACGCGGCGGACGTCGCGAATGCGCGCCCACTTGAGGCCGAGCGCCTCGTTCCGCCAAGTCGCCGGTATTTGCGCATAGAGCTGAAAATGGATGCTGCTGTCGTCGTCGCCGTGACGGCAAAGCCATGCTTCCTCCGCCGTGAAGCACAGCACCGGCGCCAGCCAGCGCACCAACGTGTCGAACACGCGGTCGAGCACGGTGCGCACCGCACGGCGGCGCAAGTCGCCCGGTGGATCGCAATAGAGCGAGTCTTTGCGCACGTCGAAATAGAACGCCGACAGATCGACGGCGCAGAACGCATGCAGTTCGGTGAACATAGTGTGGAAGTCGTACGCCTCGATGCATTTGCGCACGATCCCATCGAGTGCATGCAGGCGGTGCAGCACCCAGCATTCGAGCTCGGGCAGTTGGGCCTCGGCGACGCGTTCGTGTTCGGCGAAGCCGTTCAGCGCGCCGAGCAGGTAGCGCAGCGTGTTGCGCAGCCGGCGATAGATTTCGCTCTGCTGCTTCAGGATCTCGGGACCGATGCGCAAATCGTCCGCATAGTCGGCGGCGACGACCCACAGCCGGAGAATGTCGGCGCCGCTTTTCGCGACGACATCCTGCGGCGAGGTCACGTTGCCGAGCGATTTCGACATCTTGCGGCCTTGCTCGTCGAGGACGAAGCCATGCGTCAGCACCGCCTCATAGGGCGCGCGGCCACGTGTGCCGCAGGATTCGAGCAGCGACGAATGGAACCAGCCGCGATGCTGGTCGGAGCCCTCCAGATAAAGCGACGCCGGCCAGGCGAGATCTTTGTCCCGGCGCGGTTCGAGCACGAACGCGTGGGTCGAGCCGGAATCGAACCAGACGTCGACAATGTCCTTTATCTGCTCGTAATCGGCGGGGTTGCGGCCGGACCCGAGGAAATCCGCGGGATTGCGCGTGAACCAGGCGTCGGAGCCTTCCTTCTCGAAGGCGGCGGCAATCCGATCGATCACCGCCTGATCGCGCAACGGCGCGCCGGTGGTCTTGTTCACGAAGATCGCAATGGGCACGCCCCAGGCGCGCTGCCGCGAAATGCACCAATCGGGCCGCGTCTCGATCATGGCGCGGATGCGGTTGCGGCCCTGCTCGGGAATCCAGCGCGTCGCGTCGATCGCGGCAAGCGCGGTTTCGCGCAACGTCCGCCCATCGGCGCCCTTGATGTCCATGCCGATGAACCATTGCGGCGTGGTGCGGAAGATGAGCGGCGCCTTGGAACGCCACGAATGCGGATAGGAATGAACGAGTTTACCCTCGGCAAGAAGCGCGCCGGCCTGTTTCAGCGCGGCGATCACCGCCTGGTTGGCGTCGCCTTCCTTGCCGTTCGGCTTGTAGACGCGCTTGCCGGCGAACAGCGGCAGCGACGCGACATAGCTGCCGTCGGCGGCGACCGTCTCGGGCACGGCGATGCCGTGCTTGCGGCCGAGATCGAAATCGTCGGCGCCGTGTCCCGGCGCGATGTGGACGAAGCCGGTGCCGTCCGTGTCGGTGACAAAATCGCCCGGCAGCAGCGGTACGTCGAAATCGTAACCCTGACCGTGCAGCGGATGCCGGCAAACCGTGCCGGCGAGCTCGGCGCCCTTGAGCGCCATCAGCATGTCGGCCTTGAAACCGAGCGTTTTTTCAAGCTCGGGCCAGCGCGTCTCGGCGAGAACGATATGCTCGCCGGGCTTCAGCGGACTGTCGCCGGCGACTTCGTGGACGCGCAGCACGAGATAGACCATGTCGGCGCCGTAGGCGATCGCGCGATTGCCGGGCAGAGTCCACGGCGTGGTCGTCCAGATCACCACCGAGGCATTTTTGACCTCGGGGTTGGACGGCCGGACAATGGGAAACTTGACCCAGACTTGAGTCGAGGTGTGGTCGTGATATTCGATCTCGGCCTCGGCCAGCGCCGTCTGCTCGACTACCGACCACATCACGGGTTTCGAACCGCGATAGAGCAGGCCGTTCATCAGAAACTTGCCGATCTCGCGCACGATCTGCGCCTCGGCGGCGAGTTCCATCGTCGTATACGGATGCGACCAGTCGCCGATGACGCCGAGACGCTCGAACTCGGCGCGCTGGACGCCGATCCAATGACGCGCGAATTCGCGGCACTCTTTTCGGAATTCCACGATGGGCACCGCGTCTTTCAATTTCTTCTTGGCGCGGTACTCCTCTTCGATTTTCCACTCGATCGGCAGGCCGTGACAGTCCCAGCCCGGCACGTAGACGGCGTCCTTGCCGCTCATCTGCTGCGCGCGGTTGATGACGTCCTTGAGGATCTTGTTGAGCGCGTGGCCGATATGGAGGTTGCCGTTGGCGTACGGCGGACCGTCGTGCAGGATGAATTTCGGTCGGCCCTTCGACGCCGTCCGTTGGCGTTGCCAAAGACCGATGCGCGCCCAGCGTTCGAGCATCGCCGGTTCGCGTTTGGGCAGATCGCCGCGCATCGCGAATGGCGTGTCGGGCAAGAAGACCGTCGCGCGATAATCCTTGCCCGGATTGGCGCCGGAATCCGCCCCAGAATCCGCCGGTGAATCGTCAGCCATGGCGTTGGTCATAGGCGGACGGCACGGCCGCGGTCAACGGAAAGGGCGTCACGGTTCGGGCTTTTCGGCCGCCAGGATGCGGTGCGCCCGTGCGACATCGTCGCCGATCTGCGCCTTGAGCGCGTCGAGGTTGGCAAAGGCCGCGTCGGAACGCAGGTAGTCGACCAGCGCCAGGCGCAGATGCCGGCCGTAAAGCTCGCCGGCGAAATCGATGAGATAGGCTTCGAGGCCAAGCGCGTGCTCGCCCAATGTCGGCCGGCGGCCGAAATACGCCGCCGCCGGATGCCATGCCGTGCGCTTGCCGTCCTCGATGCCGGCGAAGGCGGCATAAATGCCGGGCGCCGGCCGCAGGTAATCGGCCAGCGGCAGATTGGCGGTCGGATAGCCGAGACTTTTGCCGACGCCCGCCGCGTGTTCGACGCGGCCGTCGACTTCCCACCAGCGGCCGAGCAGCTTCGCCGCTTCGCGCGGCCGGCCGCCGGTCAGGTGCTCGCGAATGCGGGTCGACGAATAGGCCTCGCCGCCGGATGCCGCTTCGCGCTCGACGACGGTGACGGCGAAACCGCGCGTGCGCGCCGCCTCGACGAGGAACGCGGCGGTGCCGCGGCGCTGGTTGCCGAAGACGAAATCGTAGCCGACGACGACGTGGCCGGCGCCGAGGCCGCGCACCAGAATCTCGTCGATGAATTGTTCCGCCGTGCGCTTGGCGAATTCGCGGTCGAAATGCAGCGCGAAGAGTAAATCGACTCCGAGCGCTTCGATGTGCCGCGCCTTGCTGCGGAAGGGCGTCAGCCGGAACGGCGGCGCCGTCGGATTGAAAACGGCATAAGGATGCGGCTCGAAGGTGAGAACGGCGTGCGGCGTCCGGGCCGCGCGCGCGATGCGGCCGGCGGCCGCGATCACCACCCGATGGCCGGGATGGAGGCCGTCGAAGTTGCCGATGGCAACCGCGGCGCCGCGATCGGCGCTCTCGGCGCGCTCGTGTCGGAAGATGCGCACGGGCGTGAAACTATCCCGGGAATCGGGCGGACGGATAGGGCCGCATTGCCTTGCGAGTCGGGTCCGTCCGCCGCGCGGCTACGGGGTCGCGTTGCGGCGCGAGGGCACCATGACTTCGGCCTCGCCGTCGAGCACCACCAGATCGCCGACGCGGCAAACGGTTTTCAGCCGCACCCGCTTCTTCACCGCGTCGATGTCGGTGACGGTGACCTGCGCCTCGATCGTCTCGTCGATGCGCACCGGCGCGCGAAACGCGAGCGACTGGCTGAGATAGATCGTGCCCGGACCCGGCAGGATGGCGATTACCGTCGACAGAAAGCTGGCCGACAGCATGCCGTGGACGATGCGGCCCTTGAACCGCGTCGCCTTGGCGAATTCGTCGTCGAGATGGAGCGGATTGTGATCGCCGGTCAGGTCGGCAAACGTGCGCACGTCGGCGTCGGTCACGGTGTGAAAATAGGAGGCCGTCATGCCGACGGCGAGATCTTCGAGCGCATAAGCCCGGCGCGCCGCCGCGCGCTGACGAACATCGTCCATAACGAACTCCGTGGTCGACCCCACGCTTTTGTGCAGTGCACATTAAACGTCGGCATCCATGCCGGCAAGGGGGAGCATGAGAATCGGCTATTGATATCAGCATTCTGGCGGTTTTGCAGCGGGCGCTGCAATGTCATTGGCGTGACTTTTTCGCAACAGCACAATCGGCCGGCTGGCCCCTTCCCGGACCGAACCGCGGGCGCTAGTCTCGCCCTCGGCTGCACGCTGCGCCATCTCCGGAGATTGGCCGACTTGGACTCAGACACCGCCGCCTTGCGCGACATGTGGTACTTCGCCCTGCCGGGCCACGCGCTCCGGCGCGGCCGGGTCGTCGCGCGCACGTTGCTCGGCGAGCCGGTGTTGCTCGGACGCGCGACCGACGGCGCGCCGTTCGCGCTGCGCAACATCTGTCCGCATCGCGGCATCCCGCTGAGCTACGGCACATTCGACGGACGCGAAGTCGAATGCTGCTATCACGGCTGGCGGTTCGATACGACCGGCCGCTGCACCGCCATCCCGTCGCTCACCGAAGGCCAGAAGCTGACGACCGGCAAGATCGGCGTCGCGGCTTATCCGGCGCGCGAGATCCAGGGCAATGTGTGGTTGTTTTTCGGCGACGACCCCGACAGCGCGCCGCCGCCGCCCGAAATTCCCGAGATCGGCGCCGCGACGCCCAAACTGTTCGAGCGCGTGCGCGTGCCGGCCGCGATCGATCACGCCGTGGTCGGCTTGATGGATCCCGCACATGGCGCGTTCGTCCATCGCGCGTGGTGGTGGCGTTCGCGCAGCTCGGTCCACGAGAAGGCCAAGGCGTTCGCCGCCAGCCCTTTCGGCTTCACGATGCTGCGGCACGCGCCCTCGTCGAACGCCAACGCCTATCGTCTGCTCGGCGGCGCGCCCGAAACGGAGATCACGTTCCGTCTGCCGTCCACGCGCGTCGAACACATCCGCGTCGGTAAGCGTTTCGTCGCCAGCCTGACGGCGGTGACGCCGCTGACCGACGGCGAGGCCGAGGTCAATCACGCGATCTATTGGGATCTGCCGTGGCTGTCGGCGCTGAAGCCGGCGCTGCGCCCGTATGTCCGCGCCTTCCTCAACCAGGACCGGCGGATCATGGTGATGCAAAGCGAAGGCTTGAAGCACGATCCGTCGCTGATGCTCATCAACGACGCGGATACCCAGGCCAAATGGTATTACCAGCTGAAGCAGGAATACCGCCGTGCCCGCGGCACCGGCCGCGCCTTCGTCAACCCGGTCAAAGGTCGCGTGCTGCGTTGGCGCAGCTGACGCGCCTCTCGCCGCGCCGCCGGACGGGCGCTAGAATGTGCGCGGTAAAATCGGGAGATCGGCGATGACCCAAGGCGCGACGCAAGACGCGTCACAGCTGCTGGCGGCCCTGCGTTTCGGCAGCGACGGACTCATTCCCGCGGTCGCGCAGCAGCACGACAGCGGCGAGGTGCTGATGCTCGCCTGGATGAATCGCGACGCGGTGACCGAGACGCTCAAGACCGGACGCGTCTGTTACTGGTCGCGTTCGCGCAAACAGCTTTGGCGCAAAGGCGAAAGCTCCGGCCACGTGCAGCGGCTGGTCGAGTTGCGGGTCGACTGTGACGGCGATGCGTTGCTGCTGCGGGTCGATCAGAGCGGCGTCGCGTGTCACACCGGCACGCGCAGCTGTTTTTTCCGCGCGGTGCGCGACGACGTGCTGATCGAGATTCAACAACCGAGCGGCGCGGCGGCACCCGGCGAAACGCGCTGACGCGTCGCGTCACGCACCGGGTCGTGCGTGCGACTGCGGCGGCATGCCTGTGGCACACCACCCATCCGGAGAATCATCGAGAACCGCGACGGAAATCCCGGACCGCGCGTGGCAGCAACGCCACAACGACGAAACTTCCTGCCCACCGACACAGTAAAGCCATCATTCGTGACATCATCTGGTCCCGGCCGCCGTGCTACGGCAGCAACGCGGCTCGGTTGCGAAGCTTCACGTCGATCGGGAGACTTTTTTGGACTGGTTACGTTTGATGCTGGCGACGAATCACAACGCCCAGGCGGTGACGGGATGTCACGCGTCGGGGCACGATTGAAATCCAATGAATGGGGACTGAACCATGATGAAAAGCCTTAACCCGTTCGGTAAGTACTTTGTCCTTCTGGCTTTCGGCCTGCTGATCGCGGGTTGCGACGGCTGGTCGTACAGCCCGCCGCTACGCGGCAACTATTACTCGTATCACGTCACCCTGCCGGACGCGCAGAGCGCGGCGCCGAGCGCAAGCGCGAGCCCATTCAATCAGGCGCTGGCGCATAATTATGCCGACTACGCCGGCAATCTGCTCAACCGCAAGGGCGATTACGAGGACTCGGACTACTACGCGCGCAAGAGCATCGCCGCCGGCAAGGGCGAAGTCGTGCCGCCGGAGAATGTCGGCAATTGGGCGATCGCGACGCCGTGGGATGCGAAGGAAGGCTATCCGAAGATCCTGAACGACGCGCGCGCGCGGCTCGTCCGCGTGCTCGACGCCGGCGCACGCGAGCGGCAACCGGACCTCGCCGCACGCACGCAGGTCGATTTCGACTGCTGGGTGACGCATACCGAGAAATCGTGGTGGACGGCGATGACCGGCGCTTGCCACAACGAGTTCTTCGCCAATCTGGCGCGGCTCGAAGGCCAGCCCGTGGCGGCGCATGAATTCCGGGTCTACTTCGCCTTCGATAAGTCCAACCTGACGCCGGATACGTTGAATATCCTGCGGCAGGTCGCGGCCCAGGCGAAGGCCGACCCGCACATGCGCATCATGCTGATCGGACACGCCGACGCCGCCGGCACCGACGCCTACAACATGGGGCTGTCGCATCGTCGGGCGAATACCGTCCGTGCCCAACTGCAGCATGAAGGCGTGGCCGCAAACCGCGTCGACGAACGCTGGGTTGGCAAGCGTCAGCCGCTGGTGCCGACGCCTGACGGCGTGCGCGAGCCGCGCAATCGCGTGGTCGTCATCACCTTCGAATAAGGCGGTGACGCCGCCGCGAAACGAAGGTGTGAACTAAGCCGGCAGGGAGGCGGGCCAAAGCTCGCCTCCCTCTTCTTTTGCCCGCGCCGCGTCAGCCGCCGCGCGCAGCACCAGTTGCATCACGTTTTCACTGCGGCCTGGATCGAACGGCGCCACACCGACGCTGACGCCGAATGCGGGCTCGGCGACGCCGGCAAAGGGCGCCAGCCGCGCGGCGGCGGCGGCCAATGCCGCGGCACGCGCCCGCGCACCGGCTGGATCGATGCGCTCGATCCATAGGACGAACTCGCCGCCGCCGAAACGCGCGATCAGGTCGCCGGGCCGCGTATGTTCGCGCAACAAGCCCGACAACGCCGACAGCGCGGCGTCGCCGGCGTCCGGGCCACGCACCGCGTTGACGCGGCGGAGATTGGCGACGTCGACATAGAGCAGTGCCGCTGTCGGCCGGCTGCGATCGAGGCGGCTGAGTCGCCGCGTGAATTCGTCGAAAAACGCCGCACGGTTGGCGAGACCGGTCAGCGGGTCGGTGCGCGACAGGTGATCGATGCGTTCGCGGGCTTCGACTTGCGCCAGGACGATTCCGAGATGGTCGGCGACGTCGGCGAGTAGCGCGCAATCGGCCGCTGAGAAAACCGCGCGCTCGGCGGATCGCCAGAGCAGCAGGGCGCCTTTGGTTTCGCCGCGATACAGGATCGGCTGTGCCGCGATCTGTGCCAGACGGTGGGCGAGCGCGACGCGGCCGTCGCGCTCCAGTCCGGCGCGAACCGCCGACACCACTGCCGGCGGCGGCTTCGCGCCCCAGCTCGCGGCGACATGCAGCGGCCCGTTGGCGCCATAGCGCAGGCTCGCGCCGCCGCCGGCGTCGAGCGCCAGGCCGAGGGCCGCCAGGATGGCCGTGAGCGCCCCTTCGGGTTGCGGCTCGTCGCGTATCGCGCGCACCACGTGGCGCAAAACGCTGTCGCGCCGACGCGCATGGTCGCCCGCCAGCCTATCCACCGACGTCTCGTCGAAATCGTCCGCCGTCTTGGGTAAATCGCGAAATTGTCCCGCGGCGTCGTCGCATTGATCCATGAACCCAGCCCCCAACGACGCGAGGCTACGCCGCGGTGATTTATCAAACTCTTAAGCGTTAAGGATGTTCGGCGGCGAAATCGGCGCACGCCGCGCCGATTAGTGCGCGAGCAGGACCGGTATATTGGCGTTAAGGATGACGTGCCGAGTCGCGCCGCCGAAAATCATTTGGCGCAGCCGACTCTGCGTGTACGCGCCCTTGATCAGCAGATCGGCCTGCATGGTCTGCGCCTCGTCGAGAAAGATTTCGCCGGCCGGTTTGTTGCCGACGGCGATGTGGCGCGACACCGCGGTAATGCCGTGCACCTTGAAATTGCGCACCAGCTCGTCGCCGCTCGGCCCGGGCACGAAGGCGCTGGCGACGCTGACCACTTCGACTCGTGCGGCGCGCTTAAGGAACGGCATCGCTGCCGCGATCGTTCGCGCGGTCTCGGTGCTGCCGTTCCAGGCCACCAATACGCGCTCGCCCACGGTCGCCGTCGGCGTCTTGGGCGCCATCAGCACCGGCCGGCCGCTTTCGAACAGCGCGTCTTCGAGCGTCGCTTCGGCGAACGAAGCCGCCTTGTCCGGCTGCTCGACGACGATCAGGTCATAGACGCGTCCGAGCGCCCCAACGATTGCGTTCTGGCGGCCCGCTTCCTCGCGCCACTCCGCGGTCACGCCGGCGCCGGCGGCCGCGATACCGTGCTTGCGCATCACCGTATTGAACAAGTTGCGCGCCTGGGTGCGCCGCTCGCTGCCTTCGCGCTCGAGCGTGCGGTCCACTTCGGATGAGATCGAGAATCCCATCTCGCCGCCGAAGACGACCGCATATTCGCTGGCGAGCGCGTTGAGCCCGGTGATTTTGCTGTCGAACCGGCGCGCGGCCAGGATTGCGGTTTCGAGCACCACTTCTGCGGCGCCGTCGCCCACCACAGCGAGGATCGCTTTCATTCTGCCTCCGCCCGTCGCAGGGGCATTATACCGGCGGCATGTCGCCCGCCCAAGTCCGGCGGACACATGCGTCAAGCAGGCGGTTGACACCCCACGCGCCGGGGTTTTCGATGGCGCCGCCATTCCGGCGGCCCCTTCCTGGCGGAGACAAGCATGAAAATCCACAATCCCGCGGCATCGCCGCCGCCAAACGGCCCGTACAGCCTGGGTGTCGAGATTCCGGCCGGACAGCGCGTGCTGTTCATTGCCGGCCAGATTCCCGTCGCCAAAGACGGCACGACGCCGCAGGGAATCAAGGCGCAGACCGAGCAGGTCTGGCGCAACATCATCAACGTCCTCGAATCGGCCGGCATGGGCGTCGACAATCTGGTCAAGATCAACACGTACCTGACCAAACAGGAAAATATCGCCGGCTACAGCGAAGTGCGTGCAAAGATTCTGGGCGCGGCGCGCCCGGTTTCGACCACGGTGGTGGTGCAATCGCTGGTGAAGTCCGAGTGGCTGGTCGAGGTCGAGGCGTTCGCAGCGAAATAGTCTAGCGCTTGCCGCGCGCATCGACCGGCCAGATTTCGACCAACGTGTCGCCGTCGACCACATGATAGAAATCGTGCAGGTTGACGGTCGGATCGCGGTGCGGCGTGACGCATTCGATCACCGCGCCGAGCGCCGGTCGCGCGGCATCCGTCGGCACGAACAGCTTGCCGTGCTCGTCGCCGAAGAACGCGTAGCGGCTGCCCGAAGGCGCGCCGCGCGCCGGTTCGGGCCGTGGACCTTCGGTGGCAAAGCACTTGAGGCCGGCATCGGTCACGAGATAAGCGGGCTGATTGACGCCGATCACCGCCGTCGCGACGAACAACGCGGTTTCGAACGGCGGCGCGTTGCGCCCGTCGGCGAGCGCCTGCAGATATTCGACGTCCATGAAGACGTAGGAACCGACCTGGAGCTCGGTGAAGACGCGCGCTTCGGGATCGAGATCGAAGGTGCCGGTGCCGCCGCCGGTGACGATCGGCACCGGCAGACCCATCGCCGCGAGTTGCCGTAACAAGCCGCGCAAGCGCTCGGCGAGCCGCAGGCTGCGCTCGCGCCGCTCGGCGCGGACCGCGACATGTTGCAGATGGCCGGCATAAGCCTGAATGCCGGCCAGGCGAAGACCGGGCGCGCCCTGCACGGCGCGCACCAGTGCTGGCGCCGCTTCGATGGTGCAACCAGTGCGGCCCTGCCCGGCATCGATGTCGACCAGCACGGCGAGCGGCGCCGACGCCCCGTGCAACGCCGCGCTGAGCGCGGCGACGGTATCGGCGTGATCGATCACGACGCTGAGACCGCGATGCGGCGTGCGCGCCAAGGCGGCAAGCCGTGCGAGCTTTGCCGCCGTCACCGGCGGCGACGTCAGGTGCACGCCCGGAACGCCGGCGCGCACCATGATCTCGGCCTCGCCGAGTGTGACGCACGACACGCCGAGCGCACCGGCCGCCACCTGGCGCCGTGCGATGGCGACAGATTTGTGGGTCTTGATGTGCGGCCGTAATGCAATACCGGCGGCGCGTGCGTGCGCCGCCATGGCGGCAATGTTGCGGTCCAGCGCCGCGCGATCGACCACCAACGCCGGCGTATCCAGCATGGCCCGGCCACCGGGGCGGCCAAGCAACGCGGCATTCGGGCTTGCGGGCTGGACTTCGGACACGACGGACTCCGGTTTAGATTTTTTTAATCATAACCGACGGGCGTTCGGAGGGGTTAACTCGGTGCTAAGCCGGCGCGGATTACCCTCGTAGGTTGAGGGTTACCGTCTTTCACACCGAGATGACCGTGTGGCGCTTCATCAGGCGGGCTGATTCGAACCGCGTGTCCGTCGGCATGGCCGATGGCGCGCGCCGACGGTTGCTCGCGCCGCGCATCCTGATCGTCACCGTCGTGCTGATTGCGTTCCTGCACGGCGCCAACGCCCTTTTCGTCTATCATTTCTATTCGACGACTGCCGCGCGCGAAGCCGCCGCACGCGATGCGACCGCGACCATGTTGGCCGAGCAGGCCAGTCAGACCTTTACCGCGATCGATTCGGCTTTGGCGGCAACCGCAACACGGCTAAAGGCCAGCATGGCAATTGGCACACTGGGGCCGATTGACCAGGCGACGCTAACCGAGGAAGGCGTGCGCCCACCGTCGGTACGTGCGCTGTTGGTGCTGGGTCGCGACGGCACGGTCGCGCTCGACTCGTCCGGCTATCCGCCGGCGCCGCGTGCCATAGCCGACCAGCGGTATTTTGCCGAATTCGCTAGCGTCAGCGAGTCCGGCCTGTGCATCGGCGGTCTCGTTTCCGGGGCCGGCGTTGTACCGTACTTCGGCATGAGCCGGCCGATCGCCGACGCGGCAGGTACACGGATCGGCACCGTCGTCGCCATTGTCGAGCCGTCCTATTTCGCAGCAATGCCGGGCACGTTGTCGAACACCACGGCGCTCCTGGTGCACGAGAGCGACGGCACCATTCTCGCCGGCACCGGTATCCGCACCGACACCACGGTCAACCAGGCCCTGGCGCGGTATGCGCACGACATCTTGGCCATCCGCGAAGTCGACGGCTTCCCATTGCAGCTGATCGTGGCTGGTCCGCCGGTCTGGATGTCGCCCGCCTTCCGCAATTTCCTGATCTTCGATTCCGGGATCATGGTGATCGTCACCGTGGTGGCGTTTTGGCTCGCTTGGCGACTCGCCGCGGAGGAGCGCGCGCGCAGCACCGCCGAAATCCGGCTGCACGACGCGATCGAAAGCACGCCCGGGGGTTTCGCGCTGTACGACGCCGACGACCGTTTGGTGCTGTGCAACCGCACCTACGTCGAATATTACACGCCACCCGTGCAGCCGCTGGTCGTGCCTGGCGCACGCTTCGAGACCATCATCCGGCAAGTCGCCGAAACCGGCGGCTGGGCCGACGCAAGCGACGAGAAGACGCGCGAAGCGCTGATCGAGCAGCGCGTGCGCGCGCATCGCCAAGCCACCACCGAACTTGTCCAGCGCCTGAGCGACGGGCGTTGGCTACTGACGCGCGAGCGGCGCGCCGCCGACGGCGGCACCGCGTGCTTTTACACCGATATCACGCGCCTGAAGCAGCAAGAGGAGGCGATAAGGCGCAGTGAGCGCCTCGAACGCCAGGCGCGCGAGATCGCCGAACGCGCCGATCGCACCAAGAGCTCGTTCCTGGCGAATATGAGCCACGAATTGCGCACGCCGTTGAATGCGGTGATTGGGTTTTCGCAGATCATCGAGCAAGGGATGTTCGGGCCGCAGCCGGCGCGGTATCGGGAGTATGCGACGCTGATCCGGCGCAGCGGCGAGCACCTGCTGACGATCATCAACGACATTCTGGATATCGCCAAGCTGCAGTCGGGCAAGACCGAGCTGCGGCTGGAGGCCGCGGCGCTGGCGCCGGTCATCGACGAGGCGGTGCGGCTGGTGGCGCCGCGGGCCGAGACCGCCCGGCTCAAGCTGGTGCAGGACATCGCCCCGGACCTGCCGGCGGTGCGCGTCGACCTCACCCGCATCCGCCAGGTGCTGCTCAACCTGCTGTCCAATGCCATCAAGTTCACCCCCGCCGGCGGCACCGTCACGGTGACCGCCAAGGCCTGGGAGGGCGCCGTCGAGATCGCCGTCCATGACACCGGCATCGGCATGGCCGAGGCCGACATCCCCAAGGCGCTCGAGCCCTTCGGCCAGATCTCCAACGCCATGACCCGCGCCCACGAAGGCACCGGCCTGGGCCTGCCCCTCTCCAAGAGCCTCGTCGAGCTCCATGGCGGCCAATTCTCGATCGCCAGCACCCCAGGCCGCGGCACAACCGTCACCGTCACATTGCCGGCCATGGCCTCCGCCGACGACGGCAGCCACGCTGCGTTGTGGCGCGGCGTCGGCTGATCGACCGGCTGGCGTCGTTTCGTGGCGGCGTTAGAATGCCGCTCGAGGATCCGCCGATGACCGGTTCAAGGCCTCGTCTGCGTTTTGCGTTTCGCGCCACGATGGCCGCGCTGGCCATCCTGCTGCTGGCGCGTTGCAGCGACAACACGGTGCACGGCTCGGCCGGCGCTAACGGCAGCGACCGGAGTTCGGTCGGCCAGGTCCGGCTCGGCTTTCCGTTCTAACGCAGCAGCGATTTAGCGGTAGGCGCGCAACCGTTGCGCCGGCATCGGCACCGGGCGCGGTTGCGGCTGCACAGCCCGTGGACGGAGCGGCGCGATCTGTGCGGCGGGCTGCGCGCGCGGTGCGGCGCGTTCGAGCCGTTCGACCAACGCCTGGTTGGCTGCCATCAGCGCATCCATTTGGCGCAAGCGGGCGTCGAACGCCGGCCGCGCCATAGCGTGCGGCGCGGCGGGCGCGGCATGCAGCGGCGCCTTCGGAACATAGCGTTCCTGCCAGCCGGCATCGTAGAAATCGGGAGTCTGACGCCGGCGGCGATAGCTGCCGATCGACAGCACCGCAATCGTCGCGGTCACCACCAAGCCCCACATCAGGGCGATGCCGTACGCGATCTCCGGCGCACCCGAAGTCGGCGGAAACAGCGCGACCAGCGGGCTGAGCGAGATGATCAGAAACAAGGTCACCGCCGTGCCGCCGACCGCCGAAAGCGCGAACAGCAGCAACGACGTGCCAAAACCTGTGCCGGATGAAGACTGCATTGCCATACCCTTTTACCGACGCACGGCGCGATCCCAATCGCGCCTGTGCTCAATCCACGCTGAGTGTTTTATGGTTAAAACATTATAAGTACAAGATAAATATAGTTAAGGCGGCACAGAAAGTTGGTTAATACTATAAGTCGAAAGTAATAAATGTAACGCTGACATGGTTAATATTAATCAAGCGTCGGAAGAGTTGACGCGAATCGCGGCCGACGGCGTCAGATCAACCGACGGTGTGGCAGACGTTCAGTAGCCGGGTTGGCTCAAATCGAGCAGCGGAAAGGCCGACAGCACGTGCGGCGGATAAACCGGCGGTGCCGGTACCACCATGTCGCGCTTGAGATCGGCGTACCGCGTGACACCAAGGAGGCCGAGGCACATGCGGATCTCGATCTCGAGCAGCTCAAGCACGCGGCGAACGCCCGCATCGCCGGCCGCCGCGAGGCCGTAGCAGTAAAGCCGGCCGATGCCGACCGCGGCGGCGCCGAGCACCAGCGCCTTGACGACGTCGTTACCGCGACAAAAGCCGCCGTCGACGATGACCGGCACACGGCCTTTGACCGCCGCCACCACCTCGGGCAGCGCGTCGAGCGCGCCGCGCCCCTGATCGAGCTGCCGCCCGCCGTGATTCGAGACATAAACGCAGGCCGCGCCCAGCTGGCAGGCGCGTTCGGCGTCCTCGGCGGTGACGATGCCTTTGAGCACGATCGGTAGCTTGTGCTTGGCCTTGAAGCGCGCAACGCCATCCCAGTCGAACGCCGCCTGGAAGCGCTCCATTTCGGGCACGACGTGACGCCGGCCGCCGACGACGTAGCGCTTGGCGATGTCGCGCTCGCGGCGTCCGTACATCGACGTATCGACGGTAAAGCAGAACGCCTCGTAGCCATGCGCGACCGCCCGGCTGCCGAAATCGTCGACCCACGCCTCGTCGCCGCGGACATAGAGCTGGAAGATGCGGCGGCCCGCCGGCTCGGCTTGCGCCGTCGCTTCAAGCCCGGGCTTGGCCACCGAACTCACCACCGTCGGCACGCCGAACGCGGCCGCGGCGCGCGCCACCGCGGCCGTGCCTTCGGCGTTGAGATTCTCGATCGAGCCTATGGGTGCGAGCAGAACAGGTAACCGCGCGGGCTTGCCGAAAATCTGCGCCGTGCTGTCGATCTGCGACACGTCGCGGAGCACCCGCGGCCGGAAGCCAAGACTGTCGATCGCCAGGCGATTGCGCCGCAACGTCGTCTCGGTTTCGGCAGCGCCGGTCAGGTAATCCCAGAAATTCGTCGGCAGCGCGTTGCGCGCCGCCCGCACGATCTCGTGCAACGTCGCAAACTGCTCGCCGAGCCCGCTATCGGTTGGTGTTTCGCTCATCGGGATTTGCTGCGCCGCGCAGGCTTAGCCGGAATGATCGGCAACAGCATATAGGCCGCCGCACCGCCACCGAAATAGAGCGTGGTATCGCCGCTGAAGAGCGGCGCCGGCCGGTCGCGCCGATCGTTGTGGAGGAACGGGCCGCAGCCGCGCATCGGATGCTTCATGTTGGAAAGCGCCGCCGCCGGTCCATCATGTTCATAATCGCGGCCGCGCACCGACAGGCCGACGCGCCAGCCCTTGGGAACGACAATCGAGGTCGGCCACAGCTCGATGTCGAGTGTCACCTTGCCGCCGGGCTTCAGCGGTTCGGCCTTGTCGTGCGTGTGATAGGGCCGCCACGGCCGCGTCAGCCGGCGGTCGAGACGCCGATGCGAAGCGCGCAGCCAGCCTTGCGCGATCGGCGTGTGCGGATCGAGCGCGCCCTGGAACGCGACTTCCTTGCCCGCGGGATCGAACAGCCGCAAGACCAGGAAGAGGTCGGCGTCGGTGGTCGAGGACGATACGACGAGCCGCGCGGCAATGGGCCCGGTGATCTCGGTCGCGTGCGCGACCGGCGCGCTCATGAAGGTCAAGCCGTCGCCCAGCGCGGCGAAGGTGCGCGTCGCCTTTTTCGTCGCCGGCTTGGCGTCGAGTGTCAAATCGGGCCGCAAATGGAATTTGGTCCAGCGCGTGCGCTTGAGCGGCCATTCCTTCTCGAAGCGCTCGCGGAAGCCGTCGACGTGCCGGACCTGGAGCCGCACCTTGGGCTCCTTGTTCCAGCCGTTCTTTTCGCCCTTGAGGAAATAAGCGAAGAAGCGCTTCTGCAAGCCGACGCCGTAATCGGTATAGAACTCGACCCAATGCGTGCCGCCGTGGACCTCGAGCCATTTTTGGCGGCTGGCGGCGCGCAGGAAGGCTTCGAAATTGCCGCGCGGGTGCAGCCCCTGCCCGCCCCAGTTGGCAGCCGACAGCAGCGGCACCTTGACCCGCCGCCAGTCGGGCGAGCGCGTCTGATACCAGTCGTCGTCGAACGGATGCGCCAGAATGTCGTTGCCGAAGTCGCAGCGGTTGGCCGCGAGTTCGGCGTCGCTCAGCGTCTCCGGCCCGCACACCAGCTCGCCGGTGACGGCGCTCTTCGGCCCGCGGAGCCCCAAGCCGTGCTGCACCGACTTCACCTGCATGTCGTACCAGTTGGCCCAGAAGGTCGAGAGGATGCCGCCGTGATGGGTCGAATCGCGATACCAGTCGGCGGCACCTTCCCAGGCACAGATCGCGGTGAGATGCGGCGGCTGCGACGAAGCCGCGAGCCAAGCGTTCATCGCGTAATAGGAGATGCCGTTAATGCCGACCTTGCCGTTGCACCACTTCTGCGCCGCCGCCCATTCGATG
>DASYXI010000012.1:0-40348 GCA_035934995.1 Allostellaceae bacterium | reverse complement strand
GGAGCTTCTGCACGAAGGCGACCACCTCGCGGCTCAGTCCTTCGGCCGCGCCCGGTGCCTTGAGTCGGAGAATGGCGAGCTCGCGCTCGGCGCTCGGGTAGTCGACCCAGAAATAGAAGCAACGCCGCTTCAAGGCGTCGTGGATCTCGCGTGTGCGGTTGGAGGTAATGACCACGATGGGCGGCGCGGCGGCTTTGACCGTGCCGAGCTCCGGGATCGACACCTGATAGTCGGACAGCATCTCGAGCAGGAAGGCCTCGAACGGTTCGTCGGTGCGGTCGAGCTCGTCGATCAGCAGCACCGGCGGCCCGGCGACGTCGGGTTCGAGCGCCTGCAGCAGCGGCCGCTTGATGAGGAACTTGTCCGAAAAAATCTCCTCCTCGACCGTGTCCTTGCTTTCCTGGCCGGTCTCGGCAAGACGGATTTCGATCATCTGGCGCGAATAATTCCACTCATAGACCGCGCTCGCGACGTCGAGACCTTCATAGCATTGCAGGCGGATCAATTTGCGGCCGAGCCGTTCCGCCAGCACCTTCGCCACTTCGGTCTTGCCGGTGCCGGCTTCGCCTTCGAGGAACAACGGCCGCTTCAACGACAGCGCGAGGTAGACCGCGGTCGCGAGACTGCGGTCGGCGACATAGCGGCCCTTGGCGAGCAGCGCGAGCGCGTCGGCGACGGAGGTCGGCAGGGAAGCCATCGGAATTATATCCACGCGATGAGAGCGAACCGCTTATTTTTAAAGGATTTCGCGCGGCGGGTCCAATCCGCGGAACCCGCGTCATTGCTGCCATGCGTCAGGGGGCAAAGCGCTCGGCGGCATAGCTGGCCATCTCGCGCGCGGTCTGGCTTTCGCCCATGACGACGCGGCCGACGCCGTGCTGCTTGAGCCATTCGGCTTCCGCCCGACTATGCGTCCGCGCGATGATTTCGAGCGCCGGGTTGATGGCGCGGGCCTCGGCCAGGATGCGGCGCACCGCGCTCTTGTCCGGCACGGCGATCACCAGCAATCGCGCGCGCTCCGGTCCGGCGGCTTCGAACACTTCGGGCCAGGCGGCGTCGCCGTAGATCACCGGCACGCCTTCCTGGCGCAGCTGCTCGGCGAAGCGCAAATTCTGCTCGATCACGATGTACGGCACGCCCTGTTCGCGCAGCGACGCGGCGATGACGCTGCCGACGCGGCCATGGCCGATGACGATAGCGTGGCCAACGAGCTCGGGTAGCGTGTGGCGGCGCTTGATCTCGCGCCGGCCGGCGTGCCACGTGCGCAGGAAACCGGCTTTCTCCAGCGGCGTGCCCAGCCTCGCGGCGATGCGCAGCATCAGCGGCTGCAGCAGGATCGAGATCAGCGCCGCCGCCAGCACCAGGCTGCGGCCGTCGCCCGGCAACAGGCCGCTGCTCGCCGCGGCGCCGCTGAGAATGAACGAGAACTCGCCGACCTGCGCCAGCAACGCGGCGACTTCGAGCGCGCTACGCGGCGCGGCGCGCAGGCCGATCAGAACGACGAGCGTGATGAGCGCGTTGCCGATGATCACCATCGCGGTCACCGCCGCCACCTGGAGCGGCGCGCGCAGCAGCACGCCGGGATCGAACAGCATGCCGACCGAGACAAAGAACAGCACGGTGAAGATCTGTTGCACCGGCACGGATTCGCCGGCGGCCTGATGGCTGACGTCGGACTCCGCGATGATGATGCCGGCGAAGAACGCGCCCAAGGCCGGCGACACGCCGACCAGCGCCGCGGCGAGATAGGCGATGCCGAGCGCCGACACGATCACCGCCAGGCGGAACAGCTCGTGCGAGCCGTCGCGCGCGGTCAGCGTCAAGAGCCAGGGAATGAACCGCCGGCCGAGCGGCAGCATGATGGCGGCGAAGATCGCCGCTTCGATCACCTTGATCGCGCCGACGGCGAGCGGCGCGCCGGCGAAGACGAACGGCGCCGGCGTTCCGCCCGGCAGCACGACGAGAACCAGGACGACGACCAAATCCTGCATGACCAGCCAGCCGAGCGCGATGCGGCCGGTGTCGGTCATCAATCGTCCGCGCTCTTCGAGTGCGCGCGTGGCGACGACGGTGCTGGCAACGGCAAGGCACATCGCCAGCGCCGCCGCCGGCTCGGTGCCGAAGCCGATCAGCCGCGCGACGCCGAAGCCGAGCGCGAAGGAAAACCCGATTTGCAGCAATGCGCCGGGCACGGCGATGCGCCACACCGCGCGCAAATCGGCGACCGAGAAATGCAGGCCGACGCCGAACAGCAGCAGCACGACGCCGATCTGCGCCAGCTCTTCGACTGCGCGTGGGTCAGCGACCAGGTCGGGCGTCGACGGACCGACGACGACACCGGCCAGCAAATAGCCGACGATCGGCGGCAGGCGGGCCGCCCGCGCGGCGAGGCCGCCGACATAGGCGACGGCCAGGCCGACGAGCAGGGTGACGACGAGCGATGGCGCGCTGTCCATGCCGCAAAGCATGCAGGACGGCGGAGGCGCTGGCTAGCGCCGCGGCCGGCGCCTTATGACAAGTTTAGAAAAACGCGCTTATCCCGCCGCCGCGACGGCCCGCCGCGCCATAACGCCGACGAGATGCGCGCGGTATTCCGGGCTGGCGTGGATGTCGCCGTTGAGGCCGTCCTGCTTCTGCGCGATCGATTTGATCGCGTCGGCCGAGAAATTCTTGGCGAGCGCCGCTTCCATGTCCTTCTGGCGGAAGACGCACGGACCCGCGCCGGTGACGGCGACGCGCACGCCGTCTTTGTGCTTCGCCACGAACACACCGACGATGGCGTAGCGCGACGCCGGATTGGGAAATTTCATATAGGCGGCTTTCTCCGGAATCGGGAAGCTCACCGCCGTCACGATCTCGCCGGCCTGCAACGCGGTCTCGAACATGCCGGTGAAGAATTCGTCGGCCGCGATCTTGCGCTTGTTGGTGATGACGGTGGCGTTGAGCGCGACAACCGCCGAGGGATAATCCGCCGCCGGATCGTTGTTCGAAATCGAGCCGCCGAGCGTGCCGCGGTTGCGCACCGCCGGATCGCCGATATGGCTCGCGAGATAGGCGAGGGCGGGGATCGCCTTCTGCACCTCGGCGGATTCCGCGACCTCGACGTGCCGCGTCATCGCGCCGATCACCACCGCGTTGCCGTCGCGCTTGATGCCTTTGAGCTCAGGCAGCCCGTTCAGATCGACGAGGTCGCTCGGCTTGGCCAAACGCTGCTTCAAGGTCGGGATCAGCGTCATGCCGCCGGCGACGAGCTTCGCTTCGCTCTTCTGCGCAATCTGCGCCGACGCGTCCGCGACCGATTTGGCCTTGTGATATTCGAAATTATACATCGCTCGATTCTCCGTGAATCCTCGGCCGCCGCATGGTCACCGCGCCTTCGCCATCGCCTCGGCGCCGGCTTTGATCGCCTTGACGATGTTGTGATAGCCGGTGCAGCGGCAGAGATTGCCTTCGAGCCATTCGCGGATCTGTTGCTCCGACGGATTCTTATTGTGCTTCACCAGATCGAGCGCGCTCATCACCATGCCGGGCGTGCAGAAGCCACATTGCAGCCCGTGATGCTCGCGGAACGCCGCCTGCATGGGATGAAGCTCGTCGCCGTTGGCGACGCCTTCGATCGTCTTCACGTCGGCGCCGTCGCATTGCACGGCGAGGATGGTGCAGGCCTTGATGCCGTCGCCGTTGACGTGCACGACGCAGCAGCCGCACTGGCTGGTGTCGCAGCCGACATGCGTGCCGGTCAGGCCGAGCGTCTCGCGCAGGAATTCGACCAGCAAGGTGCGCGGCTCGACAGCGCCGGACATCTTCTTGCCGTTCACCGTCATGGTGACATTGGGCATCTTCGGAACTCCTCGATGGCGCGCGCGGCGCGGCCTTATTGGTTGGCGGGATTGTCGTGCGGGAAATCGGCCCGGGTCAAGCGTCAGCGGGTGAAGACATAGAGGACGATCGCGACCAGCACGGCCAGGATCGCTGCCCACACCGCCGGCGGCAGGCGCTTGCCTTCGGCGGGCGTCGGCATTGCGGTGGGCGTGGGTAAAGGCGGCGAGGGCGCCGGCGCCGCTGCCGGCGCGGGCGCGCCGACAATCGCCGCGAACTTGGCGAAGAAATCGTCGGCATATTTGCGCGCGGTGCTGTCGATCAGCCGCGAGCCGATCTGCGCCAGCTTGCCGCCCACCTGCGCCGTTACCTTATAAGAGAGTTTCGTGGCGTCGCCGTCCGGCGTCAGCCGCACCTCGGCGGCGCCTTTGGCAAAGCCGGCGACGCCGCCGGTGCCTTCGCCGCTGATCTTGTAGCCGTTGGGCGGATCGAGATCGGACAGCGTCACCTTGCCGCCGAAGCGCGCGCTCACCGGCCCGACGCGCGCCTGCACCTTGGCGGTGAACTCGGTCGGCGACAGCTTCTGCACTTCCTCGCAGCCGCTGATGCATTGCTTGAGGATGTCGGGATCGTTGAGCGCGTCCCAGACTTTCTTCTGCGGCGCGGCGACGCGATATTCGCCGGTCATGTCCATGCGGGCACCCCTGGTCTTTGCCGGCGAACCGTAGCGCCCGCCCTGGGCAGCGACAAGCGCGCGGCCCGCCGGGGCGGGTTGCGCGTGGCGCGCGGCCTCGGCCATAGTCGGCGCCGATGCCGGGGGGCTTTCCATACGACAGCGTGGCCTGGGGCCTGCCGTTTCTCGGCTTGCTGCTGACGCTGGCCATCGCGCCGCTGACCGTGCCGCGCTTGTGGCATCGCCATTACGGCAAATTCGTCGCGGCCTGGGCGTTCGCCTTTATCGTGCCGGATATCTTTGCCGAAAGCATCGGTCCGTCGATCGCGCGGCTGCTCGACATGGCGCTCAACACCTATGTGCCCTTTGTCTTGTTGCTGGGCGCGTTGTTCGTCATTACCGGCGGCATACGCATCCGCGGCACGTTGCGCGGCACGCCCGGCGTCAACACCGGATTGCTCGCGCTCGGCACGGTGGCGGCGAGCCTGATCGGCACG
Source organism: Allostellaceae bacterium (assembly GCA_035934995.1). Taxonomy (GTDB): domain Bacteria; phylum Pseudomonadota; class Alphaproteobacteria; order ATCC43930; family CGMCC-115725; genus REEB95. The sequence continues at coordinate 35,359 of DASYXI010000012.1, read as the reverse complement.
CCGGGCGCATCGTTGCTGCTGCTGCGGCCGCTGGTGCGCGCCAACCGTCATCGCACGCACGCGGCGCATGTCTACGTGTTCTTCATTTTCCTGGCGTGCAACGTCGGCGGCGCGCTGACGCCGCTCGGCAATCCGCCGCTGTTCATCGGTTACCTGCGCGGCGTGCCGTTCTTCTGGCCGGTGCGGCATCTCTGGGCGCCGACGCTGCTGCTGAGCGCGATCCTGCTGGCGATGTTTTACATCATCGACCGTTACCGCCGTCACGGCATTGCGCCCGCGCCGCTGCCGGAATTCGAGAAGCTCGGCATCGATGGCGGGATCAATCTGGTCCTGCTGCTCGGCGCGGCGCTGACCATGATGCTGCGCACTTATTATCCGATGCCGGGCGCGATCACGGTGTTCGGCGTCGCTTGGAGCTTCAACGACATCGTCGCCGACGGTTTGTTCGTCGTGCTGGCGCTGCTGTCGCTCAGGCTGACCAAGAAGGCGACGCGGCAGGAGAACGAATTCGTTTGGACGCCGATCACTGAAGTGACGATTTTGTTCGCGGCGGTCTTCGTCACGCTGGTGCCGCTCGACGCCATCGCACGCGCCGGGACGGCAGGACCGGCGGCGCCCTTGCTGACGCATATGTTCGCCGGCGGCGCGCCGAACCACACGCTGTTCTATCTTTTGCCCGGCGCGGTGTCGTCGGTTCTGGACAACGTGCCGGCCTATCTGGTGTTTTTCGGCCTGGCCGGCGGCAGCGCGGGCGTGCTGACCGGCAAGCTGGCGCTGACCCTGGCGGCGATTTCGGCCGGCGCGTCGTATTTCGGCGCGCTGACCTATATCGGCAACGCGCCCAACCTGATGGTGAAATCGGTGGTCGAAAGCTACGGCGTCAAGATGCCCAACTTTCTCGCCTATATCGGCTGGTCGGCGGTGTGCCTGTTGCCGCCGCTGCTGCTGACGGGCTGGTTGTTCTTCCGATGAGCCGCGCGATCTTCGTCGTGCTCGCGGTGTTGCTGGCGACGCCCGCGTTCGCCCAGCCGCAAAACTTCCAGACCTTCACCTCGGCGCCGCTCAGCATCGACACCGCCAAAGGACCACAGCATTTCACCGTCGAGCTCGCGCTGACACCGGATCAGCAGGAGCAGGGTCTCATGTACCGGCCGCACCTGGCGGCCGACGCCGGCATGTTGTTCGTCATGGCGCAGCCGCAAATCATGACCTTCTGGATGCACAACACGCTGATCCCGCTCGACATGCTGTTCATCGCCGCCGGCGGCAAGATCGTCGACCTGCATGAGCGCGCGATGCCGATGTCGGACGCGACCATCGTTTCGCATGCGCCGGCGACCGCCGTGCTCGAGCTCAACGGCGGCACGGTCGACCGGCTCGGCATCAAGATCGGCGACGTCGTCCACGCCGCCGCCTTGGGCGACGCGGTGAATTAGCGCGTGACTATTTCTTCGCGTCGGCCGGCGGCTTCGGCAGGTTGTTGTAGACGTCGGCCGGCTGCACCGACATGACGAACACCGTCACCTTTTCGTCCGGGCCGAACGGTCCGGCCACCTTATGGCTCACCGGCGGCAGGCTCTTGAGATAGGCGGCGATCGCCAGCGCGTCGGCGTGCGTCAGGTGCGCGTAAGCCTCATACGGCATGACCGGCGCCAACATACGACCGTCCGGCAGCTTGCCGGTGGTCAGCGCGGTGACGATCTGCTGGGTCGACCATTTACCGAGGCCGGTTTCCTTGTCAGGGGTCAGATTGGGTCCGACGAAAACGCCGAGACCGGGAATGGCGAAGCCGACGTCCGACCCGCCAAGAAAGCGTTTCATGTCGGGCTTGCCGAAGAAGGAGCCCGGCGTGTGGCAGTCGGTGCAGCTGCCGATGGTGACCAGATATTTGCCGCGCGCCACCTGGGCGTTGTCGGCGGCTTGCACCGCCGTTACGCCGGTTGCCGCCAGCAACAGGCCGCACGCCACGCCGATCCAATTCGCATGTTTTGCTGCCACGGACATTTCCCCCCTTTGTCCAACGAGACGCCAGAACAGCACGAACGGTTCGTCGTGCCAATCGGATTAAGGCGATCCCGCCGAAAAAAGCGGCGGTCGGGAAGGGGGAGCATCCCGGCCGCCGCGCCATCGGGGCGCGCGTCGCGCCCGCCGTGAACGTCAGTTGCCGACCGTCGGGATCGGCGCGTCGTACGGCCCGGTCAGGCCCAGCGATTGCGCCGCGGCCGACACGGACGCCATCGCCTGCTGTGTCGGCACGCCGGCAAGGGCGGTCCGGGTCAGCGGCGCCGCCAGCAACGCGGCCAGCGTCAAGACGCGCAAAAACGAATGCTTACGCATGAAAGGTCTCCTTCGGGTCACGAATGAAGCGGCGGGGTCGTCGCTTTCATGCCGACAAGACCGCGCGGGAGGCGGATTTATTTGTGCGGCGCGGCGAAAATATTTCCGGGCGCCGGCGAATAAATCGGCGCCGGCCCCGATCGATGTGGCGCTAGCGTTTGCGCGCCAGCGTCACGCCGTCGCCGATATAAAGCAGCGACAGGTCGATGCGCTTGTCGTTATGGAGTTTGGCGTTGAGCGCCTTGAGCGCGAGCGTATCGGCATCGCGCTTGCCGTCGTCGGCGACCGCGCCGCCCCACAGCATATTGTCGAAGACGATGAGACCGCCGGTGTGCAACAGCTCGAGCGCACGCTCGTAATAGGCGTCGTAGTTTTCCTTGTCGGCGTCGATGAAGACGTAATCGAAGGTGCCGGCGCCGCCTGACGTCAGCAGCGCTTTGAGCGTGTCGAGCGCCGGCGCGAGGCGGAGCTCGATCTTGCGGTCGACGCCGGCTTCCTTCCAATAGCGCCGCGCGACCGCGGTGGTCGTCTCGTTGACGTCGCAGCAGATGAGCTTGCCGTCGTCCGGCAGCGCCGCCGCCACCCACAGCGCGCTGTAGCCGGTGAAGGTGCCGATCTCGATGCCGCGCCGCGCGCCGATCAGCGACACCAGGAAGGCGAGGAACTGGCCCTGCATCGGCGGAATCTGCATGCCGGCGCCGGGCATCTTCGCGGTCTCTTCGCGCAGCCGCGCCATCAGCGCGGTCTCGCGCGACGAGACCGACAGCATATAGTCGTAAAGCTTGGGCGTGATTTCGAGCAGGCGAACGGTCATGCGGAGCCTCGTTTACCGGCGCTGTCCTTGCGCTTTCCCGCCGAAGCGTATAGCAAATTCCGACCTTCGGGGCGTAGCTCAGCCTGGTAGAGCATCAGCTTTGGGAGCTGAGGGCCGCAAGTTCGAATCTTGCCGCCCCGACCATTAGGAGACGAGTTCGATGCCGCACGCGCGCATTTATCGCCCGAGCAAGCCGGCCACCCAATCGGGCCGCGCGCCCACCAAGGAATGGCTGCTCACCTACGAAGAGGCGACGCCACGCGTGCCCGATCCGCTGATGGGCTGGTCGAGCGCGGCCGACACGCTCAACGAAGTGCGGCTGCGCTTCGCCACGCTCGACGAGGCGGTCGCCTTCGCCAAGAAGAACGGCATGGACTATTCGGTGATCGAACCGAACGATCCCAAGTTCAGACCCAAGAGCTACGCCGACAATTTCCGCTGGCAGCGTCCGAGTTGACGGCGGCGTTCGTTTTGCGCGCCCATAGCTCAGAGGATTAGAGCAGCCGCCTTCTAAGCGGCAGGTCGTTGGTTCGAGTCCAACTGGGCGCGCCAATTTTTTTTCGGCCGTCCCTTTGCATGCCTCACGATGGCGTTAGCGGCCGCCGTTGCGGGTGCGATTGAGCGCCTGCCAAATCCGCCCCGGCGTCGCCGGCATGTCGAATTGCCCGATGCCGACGCCGCGCAGCGCATCGAGCACGGCGTTCATGCAGGCGGGCAGGGAGCCGATGGTGCCGGCTTCGCCGACGCCTTTGACGCCGAGCGCGTTGTTCGGGCTCGGCACGCTCACCTCCGCGATGGCGAAGTCGCCGACCAGGTCGGCGTGCGGCGCGACGTAATCCATGAAACTGCCGGTGAGCAGCTGTCCGGTCGCCGGATCGTAGACGCATTGCTCGCCGAACACTTGGCCGGCGCCCTGCATCACCGCGCCGTGGATCTGGCCTTCGGCGAGCGTGCGGTTGATGAGCGCGCCGACATCGTCGATCGCGGTGTAACGCACCACCGCGACCGCGCCGGTCTCGGCGTCGATCTCGATCTCGGCGACATGCGCGCCGCTCGGAAACGAGCGCTGCGCCGGCTGTTCGGCGATGGTGTCGAGTGGATGCGGCTCTTCGTCCTGATAATTGTCGTCGACGAGCGCCGCCAGCATAATCGCGCGGTCGGTGCCCTTGACGATGTAGCTGCCGTCGCGGAATTCGAGATCGGCGGCCGCGCATTCGAGCGTCTCGGCGGCGAGCGCCAGGCCTTTGCGGATCACCTCGACCGAGCCGAGCTTGAACGCGCCGCCTTGCGCCAGCATCGAGCGCGAGCCGATCGCCGCGTTGCCGATCAGCGGCGGCGCGTCCGGATCGTTGACGCGCGCGATCACGCGCGCCGGATCGAGGCCGAGCCAGCGCGCCATCAATTCGGCGAAGACGGTTTCGTGGCCTTGGCCGCTCGGGCCGGCGACGTTGTAGAGATTGGCGCGGCCGTCGCGGTCGAAGCGGATGGCGATCTGGTCCTTGGGTGCGGCGCCGCCGCCCGACGGCTCGACGAAGACGGCGCAGCCGATGCCGCGCAGCTTGCCGCGTTGCGCCGCTGCCGTGCGCCGCGCCGCGAAGCCGCGCCAGTCCGAAACTTGCTCGGCGCGGTCGATCAGCGCGCGGTAATCGCCGCTGTCGAAAATGCTGCCCGTCGGGGTCTTATAGGGAAATTGATCGCGCGTCAGCACGTTGCGCCGGCGGAACTCGAGCGGATCGACGCCGAGCTGCGCCGCCGCCTCGTCGACCAAACGCTCGACGATCAGCGCCGCTTCGGGCCGCGCCGCGCCGCGATAGGCGCTGGTCGGCGCCGCGTTGGTCATCACCAGACGATGATGACCGTAGACCGCGTCGACGCGATAGGCGCCGGCGCCCATCTGCTGCGGATTAAGGCAGTTCGTCATGGCGCCGCTCGGCACCAGATAGGCGCCTTCGTCGCACAGCCATTCGGTGCGCAGCGCGACGAACTTGCCGTCGCGGTCGATGCCGAGCGCGCCGCTGACGCGGATGCCGCGGCCGTGATTGTCGCAGAGGAAATCCTCCGAGCGGCTCGATTGCCACTTGACCGGCCGGCTCAGCTGCCGTGCGGCGTGCAGCAGCAACGCGAATTCCGGAAACGGCGAGACACGCGCGCCGAAGCCGCCGCCGACGTCGGTGTGATTGACGCGCACGTTTTCGGGCGCGACGCCGAGCATCACCGCGAGCTGGTTGCGCATGGCCGGTAGGCCCTGATGCGCGCACCAGATCTCGTAATGGTTCGTCGCCGCGTCATAAGCGGCGAGCACGCTGCGCACTTCCATCGGGTTGGGCGCGACGCGCGGGCTTTCGACGGTCAGCCGGACGACACGCGCGGCACTGGCGAGCGCGGCGTCGGTCCTGGCTGCGTCGCCGTACTCGAATTCGAAGCAGACGTTGCCGGGAATGTTGTCGTGGATTTGCGGCGCGCCGGAAGCGAGCGCGGCGTCGAAGCCGATCACCGGCGCCAGGTCTTCGTAGTCGATCTCGATCAGTTCGGCGGCATCGACGGCCGCGGCATGGCTGTCGGCGATCACCAGCGCGACTTCCTCGCCGGCGAAGCGTACGCGGTCGCGCGCCAACAGCGGCCGCATGGGCGCCACCACCTTGGCGCCGTTGCGGCCGTCGGGCGGCGGAAACGGCGGCATCGCTTTCAAGCCCGCATCGGCGACATCGGCACCGACGAGAACGGCGACGACGCCCGGCGCACGCTCGGCGGCGCGCTTGTCGATGGCGCGGATGCGCGCGTGTGCGCGATCGGCGCGGCGGAAAGCGGCGTGCAGCTGGTTGGCAAGATTGTGATCGGCGGTATAACGGCCGCTGCCGGTGAGCAGCCGGAAATCCTCGCGCCGTCCCAGAAACCGCTAGCTCATGAACGCCCCAATGGTCCGGCGGCTTTTATCGCGCCGTATCGCTCAGGGCAACGGCGCCGACGGCGCCGCTTCGAAGCGCACCGGCCCGGTCGGTGGGCGGAGGCGATAAACGCGTAGCAGCAGCCATGCCTGCGCCAGCACCGCCGGCAGCGCCAGAATGATCGTGGCTTGCGGCGACATCCCGACCGAACAGAGCAGCGCGGCCGCCAGACTGACGCCGACGCCGCCGGCGTCCCAGCCGCCCTCGGCGGCGAACTGGAAACGGAACGGGCAGGGCGACGCCTTCGACGCGTTATAGAACGCCGTCATCAACACCGGCACGTACATGCCGCCGAGCGCCGTCGTGACAAGCGCGACGACGATCAATGCGGTCGGCGACAAGGTACAGAAGGTGCGCAACAGCACGCCGGTGCTCAACATCGCCGCGTTGAAGGCGATGACGCGCCGCGCGTGGCCGAGATCGATGAAGCGGCCGAGCACGATGGAGCCGAGCGCGCCGGCTAGCGCCGCCAGCGCCAGCACGCCGCCGAACTGGTCGAAGCGCGATTGCAGCGCGCGGAACATGGTGATGTCCCACGCCAGCGAGGCGCCGGCGATCATCCAACCATCGGTGACGAACAGCCGGACGCCGCTCCATGCCGCCGTATAGGCGCCGCGCGGCGAACGGCGCGCGATCGACGGCTGGCGCACGGCAAATAACGGAACGGCGGCGAGCGTCTGGATGGCGGAGGCGGTGCCGAACGCAACCCACGGCCCGAACCGCGTCAGCATGACGCCGCCGATGGCCGGACCAAGCACCGCGGCGATGCCCATCAGCACCTGGCGCACGCCGACTTGGCTGCCGCGATATTCGCGATCGCCGAGCGCGGCGAAGAAGGTGTGGTACGACGGCCAATAAAACACGCCGGCGAGCGCGCTGACGATGCAGAACAGCACCAACGTCGCGTCGATGCCGTGCACGAAGCCGACCGCCGGATATTGCAGCGCTGTGAGCAGTGTGCCGATCACCAGCGTGAGCCGCAGGCCGATGGTGGGCGCGGCGAGCAGCACCAGCGGCCGCAGCGCGAAGCGCAGAGCGAGCACGGCGGCGGTGGCGAGGAACAGAACCGACGGCGCGAGCCCGGCGCGCAGCAGATAAACGCCGAAGAACGTGCCCGACATGCACCACGCGAGTTGCTGAAGTGCGGTGTGGACGGCGAGACGGTTGACGGCGCGGTTGGCGAAGAACATCGATCGTTCGAGCGTATAACACAGCCCCGCGGCGATGGCGCGCCGATCGTCGGCGGTCATCGTCCTGAACCAAAAACGCCATCATTCCGCAACGCGCCTGCGCCACAGTCGCGCCCGTGCTCGATTCACAGCTTTTTAACGCGCCGGCTCGAGATCAGGACGAATCATCCCGCGCGCTTCCTGCCGCCGGTCTCGCGGCAGCGGATTCGGCGAACGGCAAGCGCATCCTGGTGCTCTACACCGACAGCGGCTATGGCCACGTCGCCACGGCGCGCGTGCTGCGCGAATACCTGGGCGCCGAGCGGCCGTGGCGAATCGAAACCGTCGACGTCTATCGTGAAATCCTCACCGGACTCGACCCGTTCCGCGCGCTGACCGGCATGTCAGGCCCCGACATCTACAACGAGTACGCGCTCCGCCGCGGCCACACGCGCGTGCTGTGGCCGGTGATCGCCGCGGGCTCGTCGGTCGCCATTCGCCTCGGCTCGCCGTTCGTGGTGCGGCAGCTCTCGGCGTTCTTGCGCACGCAGCGGCCCGACATGGTCATCTCGGTGATGCCGCTGATCAACGCGGCGGTCGCCGCCAGCTTGCGGCAGCTCGGCGGCGCGATTCCGTTCATCACCATCGTCACAGATTTCTGCGAACTGATGCACGCCGCCTGGATCCAAAGCGCGGACCAGTATGTCGTCTGCGGGACGGAGAAATGCCGCGAGCAGGCGCGCCGCTTCGGCCTGCCGCCCGAGCAGATCATCGCCGCCAAGGGGCTGGTGCTGTCGCCAAAATTTCACGCAATGGCGCAGATCAAAACGCCGGCGACCGCCGCCGTTGCGCGCACGGCGCTGGGCCTGGCGCCAGACTACCCCACCGGCCTGATGATGTTCGGCGGCCGCGGTGCGGACCGCATGTTCGACTTCGCGGCCGCGATCGAGGCGAGCGACCTGCCAGTGCAGATGATCTACGTCTGCGGCACCAATCACGAAATCGCCGACGACATCGTAGCGCTGCCGACGCGGCGGCCGCGGCACGTCATCGGCTTTTCCGACGCCATCGAACGCTACATGGCGGCGAGCGATTTCTTCGTCGGCAAGCCGGGACCGGGCGCGATCTCGGAAGCGATGGTCATGGGCCTGCCGATGATCCTCGAGGTCGGCGCGCGGCTCTTGGCTCAGGAGCGCTACAACGCCAACTGGGCGCAGGCGATCGGCGCGGCGCTGTCGTTCCGCAATGTCGAAGGCTTGTGCGCGGCGATCGCGGCGTTGAGCGATCCGGCGCGGCTCGCCGCGATGCGGCGCGCGCTTGCGCAACAGCCGAACAGCGCGATTTTCGATCTACCCGCGCTGCTCGACGGGATTTTCAGCGCGCGCCGCGCGACCGCGAGCGCCTGACGGCCGGGGCAGGGGGTTTCGGAAGCTGCGCGTCGATCATTGCGGCCGCGGCGTCGACGACCGCCCGCGCCGGGCCGCGATGGCCGAAGGTCAACGCGCTGGCATAAGCGCCTTCGAATAGGAGCGTGAGCTGATCGGCGAGCCGCGCCGGCGAGCGCGCGCCGGCGGCCTTGGCCAGGGCACGAAAACGCCGCCGCATTTCCCGTTTGTTGGCTTCCGCGACGTGCCGGGCCGGATGGTCGGGCGCCGGAAATTCGCAGGCGGCGTTGGTGAACGGGCAGCCGCGCCAGCCGGCGCGCAGCGCGCGTTTGCGCATCGACGCCGTGAGCGCGAGGAGCTGCCGTCGCGGATCGCCGGGATGGCGCGCGGCGACGCGATCCCACCAGTCCCAATAAAGGCCCGAACGCCGCGCGAGATACGCCGCGATCAGCTCGTCCTTCGACGGAAAGCTGCGATAAAGGCTCATTTTGGCGACGCCGGCGGCGGCGATCACCTCGTCGATGCCGACCGTGTGAATGCCGCGCCGGTAGAAGAGGTCGTTCGCCGTGTTCAAAAGACGGTCGCGCGGCGAAACCGCGGTGCCCGTGCCGGGCGTCGGCAACAGGATTTCGTTTGCCTGGGTTGCGCGCATCGCAACTTGACCTGATACAGACCTGTCTGTACTCTGTCAAGGCAAGAGACAAGTCTGTCTCAGCCCGCGATGTCGGTGAGGGGGCACGGAGCATATGTCGAAGGCACTCGCGCGAATCGTCGGCGGACGTTTCCATTACGGCTGGATCGTCGTCGGCGTGATCTTCGTCGCGTTGCTGGCGGCGGCCGGCGTGCGCGCGACGCCGGGTGTTCTCATCGTGCCGTTGCAGGATGCGTTCGGCTGGAGCCGCGCGACGATCTCGCTGGCGATCGCGATCAACTTGCTGCTTTACGGCCTGATGGGACCGTTCGCGGCGGCGCTGGTGCAGAGCATCGGCGTGCGCCGCACGATCCTGGGCGGACTTGCGGTGCTGGCCGCCAGCGTCGCGGCGAGCACCCTCATGACCGCATCGTGGCAGCTCATTCTCACCTGGGGCGTCTTGGTCGGACTCGGCTCCGGCATGATCGCGCTGGTGCTGGGCGCGGCGGTGGCCAACCGTTGGTTCACGACGCACCGCGGCTTGGTGATGGGCATCTTTTCGGCATCGAGCGCCACCGGCCAGCTCGTCTTCCTGCCGATGTTGGGATGGGTCGTCGATCACGGCGGCTGGCGTGCCGTCGCGTGGATCGTAGCGGCGGCGGCGGCGGCGATCGTGCCGCTGGTGTGGCTGCTGTTGCCCGAGCAGCCGCACGACGTCGGCGCCATGCCTTACGGCGCGAAGGCCGATCAGCCGTCGGTCACGCCGCACGCATCCAATCCGATCGGCGTGGCGTTCGGCGCGCTCGGCGTCGGCGCCCAGTCGCGCGACTTCTGGCTGCTGTTCGCCAGCTTCTTCGTCTGCGGCGCCAGCACCAACGGTCTGATCGGCACGCACCTGATCTCCTATTGTCTCGACCAGGGCATTCCCGAAGTGCACGCCGCCAGCCTGCTGGCGCTGATGGGCATGTTCGATCTGGCCGGCACGACGCTGTCGGGCTGGCTCACCGACCGCTACGACAGCCGGGTGTTGTTGTTCTGGTATTACGGGCTGCGCGGCCTGTCGCTTCTCTATCTGCCGTTCTCGGGCTTCAACGCCGTGACACTGTCGATCTTCGCGATGTTCTATGGCCTCGATTGGCTGGCGACCGTGCCGCCGACCGTGCGTCTGGCGACCGATGCGTTCGGCAAACAGACGGCGCCGGTGATCTTCGGCTGGGTGTTTGTCGGTCATCAACTCGGCGCGGCCAGCATCGCGCTGGTCGCCGGCGCGATGCGCGCCGCCTTGGGCAGCTATGGTCCGCCCGTGATGATTTCGGGCATGCTTTGTATCGTGGCCGCGATTGCCGTGCTGTGGATCGGTCGCGGCACGCGCGCGGCGCGTGGTCCCGAATCTGTCGCGCTTGGCGCCTGAGCGGCACACCAACGTTTCGCGCACGCGACTCGACCGACGCACAAGAATTGGTGACGGTTTCACCGAACCGTCATGGGGGCGCAACATTCCGGCAGCTTTCGACGCGTAGAGAGGCGGCGTTGCGAACCATTACCGAGGATTCATGCTCGACATCGTGCAACTCGACCCCGCCGAAACGCGGGAGGACATCGATCCGGTGCTGCTGACCATGCTGGCGGTCAATCGCCTGGGCCCGGCGACCATCCGCACCGCGACCAACGGCAAGACGCAGACCGTGGCGGTGAACGACGAACGCATCGCCCGCATCTTTCGCGCCGCCCTCGACGAGATGCAGAAGACGCGGCGAACCGACCGGTTGGTCGACATCGTCGTCGCGGCGCCGGAACCCGCCTGATCGTCTAGGAAGCGGCGGCCTCGATCAGGAGCTCGAGCGCCCGCCGCGTCGCCGCCGCACGCACCGCCGCGCGGTCGCCGACGAAAACTTGCCGATCGACGCGCGGCTCGCGTCCGCGGCTCGCCACCGCGAACCACACCAGGCCGACCGGCTTCTCCGCGCTGCCGCCACCCGGACCGGCGACCCCGGTCACCGCCACCGCCAGATCGACCTTGGACTTCGCCAACACGCCCTGCGCCATCGCCGCGGCGGTTTCGCGACTGACCGCGCCGTGCGTGACCAGGATCGGCACCGGCACGCCGAGCAGCTCGGCCTTGGCGCGGTCAGAATAGGTGACGAAGCCGCGATCGACGACGTCGGACGAGCCCGGAATGTCGGTGAGCGCCGCCGCGACCAATCCGCCGGTGCAGGATTCGGCGATGCCGACCAGCCACCGCCGCGCGCGACACGCATCGAGCACGCGCGCGGCCAAGACGCCGACGCTGTCAGGCGCCAAGGAAATGACTCCCGACCAGGTAGACGACCATGGCGTAGATCGCTGCGCCGGTATCGTCGAGCATGATGCCCCAGCCGCCCGGCAGATTGCGCTCGAGCCAGCGGATCGGAAACGGCTTGGCGACATCGAAGAAACGGAACAGCAGAAATCCGGCGAGATAGGGCAGCGGCGCCAGCGGCACGACGAGGAGCGTCAGGCACTGGCCGGCGACTTCGTCGATCACGGCTTCGTCGGGATCCTTGACGTCGATCGCGTGCGCGTAGGCGTCTGTCGCGCGAATGCCGATGGCCAGGACGAGCGCCGCTACGACGACGAGGAGCAGGGGCCCGCCGAGCCAGACGCTGATCGCGGCCAGCGGCAGCGCCGCCAACGAGCCCCAGGTGCCGCGCGCGAATGGCGCCAAGCCGCAGCCGAACCAGGTCGAAAGCCAAACCGCCGGATGCGAAAAAGGCAGCGGCTGGCGCGGCATCGGATCAGAGCGGCAGGCGCAGCGTCGCCACCGCTTGCGCCGCGATGCCTTCGCCGCGGCCGGTGAAGCCGAGCCGCTCGGTGGTCGTCGCCTTGACGCTGACGCGCGTCGCATCGAGCGCGAGGATTTCGGCGATCCGCGCAACCATGGCGGCGCGATGAGGCCCGACCTTCGGGCTCTCGCAGATCAGCGTGACGTCGACATGTGCGATGCTGCCGCCGGCCTTGGCGACGAGATCCGCCGCATGACGCAGGAAGCGATGCGACGGCGCGCCGCGCCATTGCGGATCGCTCGGCGGGAAATGAACGCCGATGTCGCCGGCGCCGAGCGCGCCGAGAATGGCGTCCGTCAGCGCATGCAAGCCGCAATCGGCATCGCTGTGCCCGACAAGACCATGATCGTGTGGCACTTTGATTCCGCACAACCAGACATGATCGCCCGGACCGAAGGCATGCACGTCGAATCCCTGGCCGGTGCGCACGTCGCCGCGGCGCGCCGCGGCCCAGCGCTCAGCCCGGGCAAGGTCTTCCGGCGTCGTCACCTTGATATTGTCTTCGCCGCCGGCGACCAGCCGCACGGCGAGGCCGGCGCGCTCGGCCACCGCGGCGTCGTCGGGCAAGTCCATGCCTTTGGCGGCGCGATGCGCGGCAAGGATGTCGCGATAACGGAAGCCTTGCGGCGTTTGCGCGCGCCAGAGCTGCGCGCGGTCGACGGTCTCGAGCACGCTTCCGTCGTCGGCGCGCTTCACGGTATCGGCAAGCTTGAGCGCCGGCACGGCGGCGGGCGCGTCGGTCAACGCGGCCAGGACGCGATCGATCGTGCCGGCATCGACAAAGGGACGCGCACCATCGTGGATCAGCACCTGCGTGGGCGCGAACGCGGCGAGACTTTCAAGGCCGAGCCGCGCGGAATCCTGCCGCGCCGCGCCGCCGGCGACCGGCGGCAGCAAATCGAGTCCGGCGCTGGCGCGGGCGTAATGGTCGGTGTCGTTCGGATTGAAGACCACGCGCACATGGTCGATGCCGGGATGCGCGGCGAGCGTCGTCAGCGAATGACGCAGCAACGGTTGTCCCGCGACGGACAGATATTGCTTGGGAAGGTCGGCGCCGAGGCGCGTACCGCGACCGGCCGCGACCACCAGCGCGATGCAGGTCGGCATGGCGGCGCGACCCTAGACCACAGCCCCCGTGCTTGCCAAGGCGACGAGCGAAATCGGCGCGGCGATGCGTGTTGTCCTCGCCGTCGGCGCGCGCCCGGATGGCAAAACAAAAAATGAAACCCCTGCGACCGCTCGCATACGCATCGACGCGATTCTTATTGCATCGCACAAACGTCAGGGTATTCTATGCCCAATTCTTGCGCATTACGGCGGTTTGCTTAGAAAATGAGCATTGGCCTCGAACCCCTTGAGATCGGCCCCGTCCAGATCGCCGATCCGGTCTTCCTCGCGCCCATGTCGGGCGTGAGCGACCTGCCGTTCCGTCGCCTGGTGAAAGGCTTCGGTGCCGGCCTGGTGGTTTCGGAAATGATCGCCAGCGCGGCGATGATCCGCGAAACCCGGCGGTCGCTGGTGATGGCGCAAAGCGAATCCGACGAGCAACCCATGGCGGTGCAGCTCGCCGGCTGCGAGCCCGAGGTGATGGCGGAAGCGGCCAAGCTCAACGCCGATCGCGGCGCCCGTATCATCGACATCAATTTCGGCTGCCCGGTGAAGAAGGTGGTCAACGGCCATGCCGGTTCGGCGCTGATGCGCGACGAGCTGCACGCCGCGCGCATCCTCGAAGCGACAGTGAAGGCGGTCGATCTGCCGGTGACGCTCAAGATGCGCACCGGCTGGGACGACCGCACCCGCAATGCGCCGGCGCTCGCGCGCATCGCTGAGCAGTCGGGCATTCGCATGATCACGGTGCATGGCCGTACGCGCTGTCAGTTCTACGACGGCAAGGCGGACTGGAGCTTCATCCGCACGGTGAAAGAGGCCGTGCGCATTCCGGTGATCGTCAATGGCGACGTCAACACGCTCGACGAGGCACGCACGGCGCTGGCGCAATCGGGCGCGGACGGCGTCATGGTCGGCCGCGGCGCCTATGGCCGGCCGTGGTTCGTGCGGCAGGTGATTCATTTCCTGAAGACCGGCGAGCGGCTGCCCGACCCGACGATGGCCGAGCAGCGCGACATCGTGTTGCGCCATTACGACGACATGCTGTCGCATTACGGCGCCGACACCGGTGCGCGCATGGCGCGCAAGCACATCGGCTGGTATTCGAAGGGGCTGCCTGGCTCGGCCGAGTTCCGCGCCGCCGTCAATCAGATCGCCGATCCAGCCAAGGTCAAGGCGATGATCGCCGAATTCTTCGCGCCGCTGATCGCGCGGCTGGCGGCATAGATGGCGGTGCGCAGCCTGGCCCGCAAGCTCGGCGCTGCGCCGCCCGATCCATCGCAGGTGCTCGCGGCCTTGCCCGAGCCGTTGCTGGTGGTCGATGCCGACGATCGCGTTTGTTTCGTCAACGCCGCCGCGGAACAGCTGTTCGATACGGGCGCGGCGACGCTGGTGGGCACCAATCTCGGAACGATGCTGCCGCAAGACGGGCCGCTGTTCGCGTTGATCGCGAGCGTGCGCGAAACCGGCCACAGCGTCTCGGAATACGGCGTCACGCTCGAAACGCCGCGGCTGCCGACGCGCTTCGTCGACATCCAGGCGGCGCCGTTGTCGGAGGCGCGCGATCGCGTGCTGCTGACGTTCCAGGAACGCTCGATCGCCAACAAGATCGACCGTCAGTTGACGCATCGCAACGCCGCGCGCTCGGTGACGGCGATGGCGTCGATGTTGGCGCACGAAGTGAAGAATCCGCTGTCGGGCATCCGCGGCGCCGCACAGCTGCTCGAGCAGAACGTCAACACGGCCGATCGCGAGCTGACGCGGCTCATCTGCGACGAAACCGACCGGATTTGCGCGCTCGTCGACCGCATGGACGTGTTCTCCGACAGCGGGCCGCTCGAGCGCACCGCCGTGAACATCCACGAGGTGATGGGGCGCGTGCGCACGGCGGCGCAATCCGGCTTCGCGCGGCACGTCCAAATCACCGAGGTCTACGACCCGTCGCTGCCGTTCGTGCACGGCAACCGCGACCTGCTGATCCAAGTGTTCATGAATCTGTTGAAGAACGCCGCCGAAGCCGTGCCCGAAAAGGGCGGCGAGATCGAGCTCCGGACCGCCTATCAGCACGGCGTGCGGCTCGCGATCGCCGGTTCGGACAGTCGCGTGCATTTACCCTTGGTCGTGTCGGTCACCGACAACGGCGCCGGCATTCCCGACGATTTGCGGCCGCATTTGTTCGATCCGTTCGTTTCGACCAAGCACAACGGAAGCGGTCTCGGCTTGGCGCTGGTCGCCAAGGTGATCGGCGACCACGGCGGCGTGATCGAATTCGACAGCGAGCCCCGTCGCACCGTCTTCCGCGTCTATCTGCCGGTGTCGCGCGACGCGCCGAACGGAGCCGCGCGATGAACAATCCATCGACCATCCTGGTCGCCGACGACGACCGCGCCATCCGCACGGTGCTGAGTCAAGCGCTGGGCCGGCTCGGTCATATCGTGCGCACCACCAGCAATGCGGCGACGCTGTGGCGCTGGGTTTCGGACGGCGAGGGCGATCTCGTCATTACCGACGTGGTCATGCCGGACGACAACGGGCTCGACATGGTGCCGCGCATCAAGAAGCTGCGGCCGGAGCTGCGCATCATCGTCATGAGCGCGCAGAACACGCTGCTGACGGCGGTCAAGGCAACCGAGCGCGGCGCGTTCGAATATTTGCCCAAGCCGTTCGATCTGCGCGAGCTGGTCGCGCTGGTCGAACGCGCGCTGACGATGCCGCACAACGGCGTGCCGGCGGCGGCCGCGAACGGCGAAGAGGACGAGCAGCTGCCGGTCATCGGCCGCTCGCCGGCGATGCAGGAAATCTATCGCGTGCTGGCGCGGCTGATGGGCACGGATCTGACCGTGATGATTACCGGCGAAAGCGGCACCGGTAAGGAATTGGTGGCGCGCGCGTTGCACGATTACGGCAAGCGGCGCAGCGGTCCGTTTGTCGCGATCAACATGGCGGCGATACCGCGCGAACTGATCGAGAGTGAGCTCTTCGGTCACGAAAAGGGGTCGTTCACCGGCGCGACGGCGCGCGGTGTCGGCCGCTTCGAGCAGGCGCAAGGCGGCACGCTGTTCCTCGACGAGATCGGCGACATGCCGCTTGAGGCGCAGACGAGGCTGCTGCGTGTCTTGCAACAAGGCGAATACACCGCTGTCGGCGGTCGCACGCCGGCTCGCGCCGACGTGCGCATCATCGCGGCGACGCATCGCGACCTGCGCCAGTCGATCCGCCAAGGCCTGTTCCGGGAAGACCTATTCTATCGCCTCAACGTCGTGCCGATGCGGCTGCCACCGCTGCGCGAGCGCACCGAGGACATTCCGGCGCTGGTTCGACATTTCTTCCAGATGGCGCATAACGAAGGGCTGCCGCTCAAGACGCTCGACCAACCGGCGATGGAGCGGCTGAAATCCTATCGCTGGCCCGGCAACGTCCGCGAACTCGAAAATCTCGTGCGCCGCGTCGCCGCGCTTTACTCGCAGGAAGTCATCGGCCTCGACGCGGTCGAAGCCGAGCTGGCGGAAGCCGCCCCGCCGCCGGCGAATGCGGCGCCCGAAGCGGCAGCCAACGAAGGCCTCAGCGTCGCCGCCGAACGCCATCTGCGCGACTATTTCAACGCCCATAAGGGCAATCTGCCGCCCGCCGGGCTTTATGATCGCGTGCTGCGCGAGATCGAACGGCCGCTCATCCAACTCACTCTCGGTGCGACCCGGGGCAATCAACTGCGGGCGGCGCAGCTTCTCGGCCTCAACCGGAACACCCTGCGGAAGAAGATCCGCGAACTCGAAATCGACGTCGGCCGCGGCGGCAAATAAGGCCTGATCGCCGCGCGGCTGAAGGGAATCGCCGCGCATATCGGCGCCGGTCATAAAAATAATGGCGCATTATTAAGGGGTTGGAGTAGGGTGTTGCTCAGAAGCAACGCCGTGGCCGGGATGCAACGCTGGCCGACGTTGCCGGGGCGGGCTACCGGGGCGGATGAGCGTTTCACGGGAATTGGTGTTGTGGGCGCGCCGGGTGCGTCTGGCGCGCAAACTTGCCGTGGCGCTCGCGGTTGCCGCGGTGCTTTCCGCCATCGCCACCTTCGCCGCGATGCGCGGCATCCCGCCGTTCGATTCGCAGCCGCACCTCGACCAACTCATCCTCATCGTCAATCTGGTGCTGGTGCTGCCGCTGGTCGCGGTGGTGGCGTGGCGTCTCGTGCAACTCTGGGCCGAACGCCGCCGCGGTCTCGCCGGCTCGCGCCTGCACATCCGTCTCGTCGTGCTGTTCAGCTTGGTGGCGGTGATTCCGACCATCATCGTCGCGGTGTTCTCCTACTTATTGTTCAGCTTCGGCGTGCAGGCGTGGTTCAGCGAGCGCGTGCGGACCGCGCTCCAGGAATCGTTGGTCGTCGCCGAGGCCTATTTGCACGAGCACCAGCAGGCGATCCGCGCCGACGTCGTCAGCATGGCGAACGATCTCAATCGCGAGGCGGCGTTCCTCAGCATCAATCCCGACCGCCTCAATCAGGTGGTCAACGCCCAGGCGGCGCTGCGCTCGCTCAATGAAGCGGTGGTCTTCGACGGTAACGGTCACGTCCTGGCGCACACCGCGTTGAGCTTCTCGCTTGAGCTGCAACCGATTCCGGTTTGGGCACTGCGTCAGGCGCAGTCCGGCGAAGTCGCGGTGTTGACGAGCGACAATGACGGCCGGGTGCGCGCGCTCATCCGGCTTAACCGCTTTGGCGACGTTTACCTTTTTGTCGGGCGCTACGTCGATCCGGCGGTGCTGGCGCACATGACGCAAACTCAGAGCGCCGTCGCGCAATATGAGAAGCTCGAAGGCGAACGCTCGGAATACCAGATTGCGTTCACGATGGTGTTCTTCGCCGTCGGCATCCTGTTGCTGACCGGCGCGGTGTGGGTTGGGTTGACATTCGCGCAGCGTCTGGCCCGGCCGATGAGCTCCCTCATCGTCGCCGCCGAGCGCGTGCGCGGCGGCGATCTCACCGCGCGGGTGCCGATCGGGATGGGCGACGAGGAGTTCGGCTCGCTGTTCCGCGCCTTCAATCGCATGACGCATCAGCTCGAAAGCCAGCAGAGCGAGTTGATCGAAGCCAACCGGCAGCTCGATCAGCGCCGGCGGTTCACCGAGACGGTGCTGTCCGGCGTGTCGGCGGGCGTCATCGGCCTCGACCAGCACGCGCGCATCAACCTGCCGAACCGATCGGCGTCGGTGCTGCTCGGCGTCGATCTCGACCAGACGATCGGACAGGACCTCGCGGACTTGGTGCCGGAGATGGCCGGTCTGCTCGACGAGGTCGGTCGCCGGCCGGAGCGTCTGGCGCAGTCGCAGATTCAGTTGATGCGCGACGGACACGTGGTGGCGTTGTTGGTGCGCATCGCCGCCGAGCGCATCGACGGCGAGATCAAGGGCTATGTCGTGACTTTCGACGACGTCACCAGCCTGATCGCGGCGCAGCGCAAGGCCGCGTGGTCGGACGTGGCGCGCCGCATCGCGCACGAAATCAAGAATCCGCTGACGCCGATCCAGTTGTCCGCCGAGCGCTTGAAACGCAAATACACCGGCGAAATCCGCACCGATCCCGACACTTTCGCAATCTGCACCGACACGATCATCCGCCATGTCGGCGATATCGGCCGCATGGTCGACGAATTCTCGTCGTTCGCGCGCATGCCGGCACCGGTGCTGCGCGACGAGGATCTGACCGAGCTTGTCCGCCGCGCCGCCTTTCTCCAACGCACCGCCAACCCGGAGATCCGCTTCGATCTCGATCTGCCGACAACGCCGATGCGGCTGTTGTGCGATGGCCGCCAGGTCAGCCAGGCGCTGGTCAACATCCTCAAGAACGCCGGCGAGGCGATCCAGGCGCGCGGCGCCGGCGCTGCGGCTGGCCACGTCCGCATCCGTATGACCGACGCCGACGGCAACGTCACGGTTGCGGTCGGAGACAACGGCGTCGGCTTGCCGCACAAGGAGCGCGATCGGCTGACCGAGCCCTATGTCACCACGCGTGCCGGCGGCACGGGCCTTGGGTTGGCGATCGTCAAGAAGATCATGGAAGACCACGGCGGCGAGCTGCGCCTCGACGATTGCGCCGGCGGCGGCGCGCGCGTGACGTTGCTGTTCGTGCGTGGCGAAGCGCGCATCACCGAAGCTGACGAAACTGAACGCGTCAAACGGGAGGGCACCCATGGCGCATGACATTCTGGTCGTCGACGACGAGGCCGACATCCGGGCGCTGATCTGCGGCGTTCTCAGCGATGAGGGCTACGAGACGCGCGAGGCCGGCACCAGTACCGAGGCGCTGGTGGCGATCCGCACGCGGCGGCCGACGCTCGTGGTGCTCGACATCTGGCTCCAGGGCAGCGAGCTCGACGGCATCGAGATTCTTAAGGTGGTCAAGCGTGAATGGCCGACGGTGCCGGTCGTGATGATCTCGGGCCACGGCACGATCGAAACCGCGGTCGCCGCGATCAAGGTGGGCGCCTACGATTTCATCGAGAAACCGTTCAAGGCCGACCGGCTGCTGCATATCGTCGACCGCGCCATAGAGACCAGCCGGCTGCGGCGCGAGAACGAGGAATTGAAGCAACGCGCCGGCGCCGACGACGAGCTCGTCGGCCGCTCGCAACAGATCGCGCAGTTGCGGCAACAGATCGAGCGTGTCGCCGCCACCAACAGCCGCGTGCTGATCACCGGCGTAGCGGGCACCGGCAAGGACATCGTGGCGCGATTGCTGCACGCCCGATCGAAGCGTGCGCGTGGGCCGTTCGTCACGCTGAGTTGCGCGACGATGCGGCCCGAGCGCGTCGAGAGCGAGTTGTTCGGCGCCGAGCCCGGTGCCGACGGCGACGGCAGTCCGCGCAAGGTGGGCACCTTCGAAGAAGCGCACGGCGGCACGCTGTTTCTCGACGAGATCGCCGATATGCCGCTTGAAACGCAGGGCAAGATCGTCCGCGCCCTGCAAGAGCAGACGTTCGAGCGCGTCGGTGGCGGCCGGGTCAAGGTCGATGTGCGCGTCATCGCCTCGACCAACCGCGACTTGCAGAGCGAAATCGCCACCGGCCGTTTTCGCGAGGACCTCTATTATCGTCTCGCAGTCGTGCCGTTGGCGGTGCCGCCGCTGCGCGAACGCGCCGAGGACATACCCGAACTCGCACGGCATCTGATGGTGCGCGCTGCCGAGGCGGCGCGCGTGTCACCGCGTGCGTTCGGCGAGGATGCGATGGCGGCGCTTCAATCCTATGAATGGCCGGGCAACGTGCGCCAGCTGCGCAATGTCATCGATTGGGTGCTGATCATGACGCCGGGCGATGCGCGCGAGCCGATCCGCGCCGACAATCTGCCGCCCGAAATCACGACGGTGGCGCCGGCAGTGGTCAAATGGGATAAGGGCGGCGAGCTCATGGGCCTGCCGTTGCGCGACGCGCGCGAAATGTTCGAACGCGAATATCTCATGGCCCAGGTCACGCGCTTCGGCGGCAATATCTCGCGCACCGCCGCGTTCGTCGGCATGGAGCGGTCGGCATTGCACCGCAAGCTTAAGTCGCTCGGCGTCGGCGGCAATGGCGCCAGCAATGGCAACGGTGCCGGCGCCAACGGCGAACGGCTGCACAATCTCGACGCCTGAATTCATCTTTTCGGAATCCAAATATGTCGCGTATCGCCTATGTGAACGGCCGCTATGTTCCGCACCGTCAAGCTTGCGTCCATATCGAAGATCGCGGCTTTCAATTCGCCGACGGCGTTTACGAGGTCATCGCGGTGCGCGGGGGCGGTTTCGTCGATGAGACGCCGCATCTCGCGCGGCTGCACCGCTCGCTCGCCGAACTGCGCATTGCGCAGCCGATGTCGGATGCGGCGCTCAAAGCGGTGATGCGCGAAACCATACGACGCAATCGCGTCGTCGACGGCATCATCTATCTCCAGATCACCCGCGGCGCGGCGCCACGCGAGTTTTCGTTTCCGCCCGCCGCGCGCCCGAGCCTCATCATGACCGCGCGAGCGCAGCGGCCGCTCGACCCCAAGATCATCGAACGCGGCGTGCGCGTCGTCACCGTGCCGGACATCCGTTGGGCGCGGCCCGACATCAAGTCGGTGGCGCTGTTGCCGAATGCGCTCGCCAAGCAACAGGCGCGCGAAGCCGGCGCGTATGAGGCGTGGCAGGTCGATCGCGACGGCAACGTCACCGAAGGCACGTCGAGCAACGCCTGGATCGTCACCGCAAAGAATGAAATCGTCACGCGCCAGGCGGATCACGGGATCCTCAACGGGGTCACGCGTCTGGGCGTGCTCAAGGTCGCGGCCGAGGCAGGGCTCAAGTTGGTGGAACGACCGTTCAGCGTCGCCGAAGCCGAGACGGCGCGTGAAGCGTTCCTCACCAGCACGACCAATTTCGTCGTGCCGATCGTGCGCATCGATGACGCCACGGTGGGCGAGGGGAAACCAGGCGAGTTCGTTCGTCGCCTGCGCGCCCTCTACAGCGAATTCGCGCTGGCGGGCGTAACGCGGTGACGGCGAAGCCGCGGGCGATCCTGTTCGCCCCGTCGCCGCAGGCGACAAGATCTTGAGTTGGCGAAGGGCACGATGACGGCAAAGCCGCGCGCAATCTTGTTCGATTGGGACAACACCCTGGTCGATACGTGGGAAACCATCCATGAGGCGCTGCTCGGCACGCTCGAGCGCATGGGGCATGCGCCATGGACGCTTGCCGAAACGAAGTCGCGCGTCGCGCGCAGCTTAAAGCACAGCTTTCCCGATCTTTTCGGCGCGCGCTGGCAAGAGGCACGGCAAATCTATCTCGACAATTACGCCGCCATCCATCTCGAACGCCTGGCCGCGCTGCCCGGCGCCGCCTCGATGCTCGGAACGCTGCACGGCGCGGGCTATTACCTTGCGGTCGTCAGCAATAAGACTGGCGCGTCGTTGCGCACCGAAGCCGCCCATATCGGCTGGGACGGTTATTTTCGCCGACTCGTTGGCGCTGGCGATGCGTCTGCCGACAAGCCCGATCCGGCCGCTTTCGTGGCCGCCCTCGACGGCAGCGGAATCGGGGCCGGCCGCCACGTCTGGTATGTCGGCGACACGGCACTCGACATGCAGAGCGCGCATCACGCCGGCCTGACCGGCGTGCTGCTGGGCGCGCCGCATTCGCCGCCGGCGGAACTGGCTAAGTTCCCGCCCGATATGCGATTTCCGGACTGCGGCAGTTTTGTCAGGCATCTCAGCGCCATGTGAATTCCCAATCCGGCCGGGGTCTGTTATCAATGAGATGAGCACGAACGGCCGCCCGGCGCCCAAGCCACACGGCGCATGCCGCAAATCGGCTCCGACAGAAATGAAAGAAGGGGTAGCCCCATGTCGTCGGAAAAATCACAAAATGTTCAGGACGTCTTTCTCAACAATGTACGCAAGAACAAAACACCGGTGACGGTGTTCCTGGTCAACGGCGTCAAGCTGCAAGGCATCATTACCTGGTTCGACAATTTCTGCGTGCTGCTGCGGCGCGATGCGCATTCGCAGCTGGTCTACAAGCACGCGATTTCGACCGTGATGCCGGCGCAGCCGATCCAGCTGTTCGAACCCGACAAAGAGACGGAAGAAGCCTGACGCGCAGCATGGCGTCGGAGAACACGCGCCGTAATTCGGTCGGTCGGTGTCTGGTGATCCATCCGGTGCTGCGGCGCGGCCGCGGCACCGGCGAGGGCGCGCGCACGCGCGACGGTCGCACGCCCGAAGCGCGCCTCGAAGAGGCCGTCGGGTTGGCCGAGGCAATTGCGCTCGAGGTCGTCGCCGCCGAAGTCGCCCGGGTCGCCGCGTGGAGTCCGGCGGCGCTGCTGGGCAAGGGCGCGGTCGAAGCCTTCGGCACCATGATCGCCGAGCATGCGATCGATGTCGTCGTCATCGACGCGCCGGTGACGCCGGTGCAACAGCGGAATCTCGAGCGCGCGTGGAAATGCAAGGTGATCGACCGGACGGGTTTGATCCTCGAAATCTTCGGCGAACGCGCGCGTACGCGAGAAGGCCGCCTCCAGGTCGAGCTTGCCGCGCTGACGTATCAGCGCTCGCGGCTGGTGCGGTCGTGGACGCACCTCGAACGCCAGCGCGGCGGTTTCGGGTTCCTCGGCGGTCCTGGCGAAAGCCAGCTCGAAATGGATCGCCGGTTGATCACCGACCGCATCACCGTGCTCAAGAAGGAACTCGAAGGCGTCAAGCGAACGCGTCAGATCCATCGCGGTGCGCGCAAGCGCGTGCCCTATCCGGTGGTGGCGCTGGTCGGTTACACCAACGCCGGAAAATCGACCCTGTTCAATCGATTGACCCGCGCCACCGTCTCGTCCGCCGACCGGCTGTTCGAGACGCTCGATCCGACCATGCGACGGCTCGAATTGCCGTCGGGCGATCCGGCGATCCTGTCGGACACGGTGGGCTTCGTCTCCGAGTTGCCGACGACCCTGGTGGCGGCGTTCCGCGCGACGCTCGAAGAAGTGAGCGAAGCCGACCTCATCGTCCACGTGCGTGACGTCCACCATCCTGACAGCGATGCGCAACGCGACGATGTGCATCGCGTGCTGGGCGAGATGGGCCTCGGTGAGCGTGTGGAGGAGGGGCTGATCGAGGCCCTCAACAAGATCGATCTGCTGTCGCCCGATGCGCGCAACGCGCTGTTGAACCAGACCCACCGCAACGAAGCCGCAGTGCCGGTGTCGGCGCGGACGGGGCAGGGCTGCGACCGGCTGTTGGCGCTGCTCGACGAGCGGCTCGATGGCCGCGCGCCGGTGCGGCTCGACGTCAAATTGTCGGACGGCGCGACGCTCGCGTGGCTCTATCGTCACGGCACCGTCGTCAAGCGCGAGGATGATGAGCGCGAAGCCCATCTCGAAGTACGTTTGAGCCCGGCCGAGCTCGGCCGGTTCCACGCCCGCCATACGGGCGATGAAACACGGAGGCGGCAATGAAAGTGGCGTTTCTCGGTCTTGGGGTGATGGGCTATCCGATGGCGGGCCATCTCGCCAAGAACGGCCATACGGTCGTGGTGTTCAACCGCACCGCGTCGCGGGCCGAAGACTGGGTCAAGGAATATGGCGGCAGTCTGCGGCCGACGCCCGCCGATGCGGCGACCGATGCCGATATCGTGTTCGCCTGCGTCGGCAATGACGACGATCTGCGCGCCGTCGTGACCGGGGCGCAAGGCGCGTTCGCCGGCATGAAGCGCGGCGCGATCTTTGCCGATCACACCACGGCGTCGGCCGAGGTGGCGCGCGAGCTTTATCAACTCGCCAAGGAGCGCGGCATCGGCTTTCTCGATGCGCCGGTTTCCGGCGGCCAAGCCGGCGCGCAAAACGGCAAGCTCACCGTCATGGTCGGCGGCGACGATACGGTCTTCGCCACGGCGCAGCCGGTCATGGCGCATTACGGCCGCGCCGTCACCCTGATGGGGCCGGCGGGAAGCGGTCAACTCACCAAGATGGTCAATCAGATCGCCATCGCCGGTCTGTTGCAGGGCCTGTCCGAGGCGCTCAATTTCGCCGCCCGCGCCGGACTCGACGGCAAGAGGGTGGTCGAAACCATCTCCAAAGGCGCGGCGCAGTCGTGGCAGATGGACAACCGCGCGCTGACCATGCTCGACGGCAAGTTCGATTTCGGCTTCGCCGTCGATTGGATGCGCAAGGATCTCGGCATCTGCTTGAACGAGGCGCGGCGCAACAAATCGGCGTTGCCGGCAACCGCCTTGATCGATCAGTTCTATCAACGCATCCAGGAGCGGGGTGGCGGCCGGTGGGACACCTCGAGTCTGATCAACCTACTGATGGAAGCCTAGAGCGAGCGGCTCAATTCGACGCCCGCACGAATGTTAGAGTCGGCCTATAACGATTTGTTCTTCAATATTTTTAGCTGGGTCACTTAACGTTCTTTGGCTTTGACGGCTTGCCATTCGGCTTCAAGGACGTCGAGGCCGGCATGGGCCGAATCGATGCCACGGGCGGCCAGGCGGTCCTCGATTTGGCGAAACCGGTGCTCGAATTTGCGGCAGGCGCCGCGTAGCGCGCGTTCGGGATCGATCGCGAGTTGCCGCGCCAAGTTGACGACGGCAAATAGCAGGTCGCCGAGCTCGTCCTCGCTGCGGTCGTGGTTGCCGGATTCGGCTTTAAGTTCGGCGATTTCCTCCGTGATCTTGTCGTAGATGGGCGCCACGTCCGGCCAGTCGAAGCCGATTCGGGCCGCACGGCGCTGGAGCTTGGCGGCGCGGGTCAGGGCCGGTAGCGCATGGCCGACGCCGTCGAGTGCGCTGATGCGCCGGCCCTGGTCGGCGGATTTGGCCTGGCGTTCATGGGCCTTCTGATCCTCCCAGGCGGCGGTTTGGGCCGCCGCCGAGCCGATACGGGCCGCGTTGAAAACATGCGGATGACGCCGGACCATCTTGTCGGCGATCGCCGTCGCGACGTCGTCGAAGTCGAATTCGCCGATTTCCTCGGCCATTCGGGCGTGGAACGCCACCTGGAGCAGCAAGTCGCCGAGTTCTTCCTTGAGCTCGGGCATGGCGTTGCGTTCGGCGGCTTCGGCGACCTCGTAGGCCTCCTCGATAGTGTAGGGCGCAATGGTCGCGAAGTTCTGTTCGCGGTCCCACGGGCAGCCGGCCGCCGGATCGCGAAGCCGGGCCATGATGGCCAGCAGCCGTTCGATCGGCGGTTGGGCGTGCGTCGGCCGGCGGCGTTTGGCGCGGCGTGCAGGCGGCGATTTTTTGGCGGTCATCGTGCGGCTCCCATGTGGCGCCATTCTAGCGGTCGCGGCCGCATCGGGCGGTACCGGCGCAAATCTCGGCGGTGAATCGGTGGCATTGAGCGATAAAGGGCAGAAGCTGATATAACGCATAATGTATATTATGAGAAATAATGACACGACATTACACTTAACATACCCAAGCCCCAGGAATAGGCTGAAATGGAACAACATTTCGGCATGGAGGGCTTGAGCGTCATGCGGTTCACTTTGACCTATGATGGTGAACTTGGAGCCAAAGCACGCCACAAGCAGGCATGGGAAATTCGGCGTCAATTGGCCCCACAACTGCGCGAGCTGTGGGAAATTGACCCCTCTTTACAACGCCTGCTGTTGAGGCGGTATTTGACCTCGGGGGGCTATTTCCCAATCGAGCAACACCATTCGGTTGAGCAGTTCAAATCGTCCGAGAAAACCGCCAATTCGATTGACCTCTGTGAGCCGATCTTCAGGGGCGGCTACAATTTCGTGCCGCTGGTGCGGAACAGCCTTCTGCTGAAATGTGGCTTGACCGTTATCTTTTTGCGGAAAGAGCCGCCAGGGAAAGTTTATCAAGGCGGCGATCTCGACAATCGTCTTAAAACGCTATTCGACGCATTGTCTGTGCCGACGAACCCGGAGCAAGTGGTTAGCGGTGATACCGATGCGCCTGATCCGATCTGCACGCTTGTTGAGGACGATTCTCTAATCACTGGGATTGATATTGAAACGCGACAATTGCTCTCGCGCC
Source organism: Allostellaceae bacterium (assembly GCA_035934995.1). Taxonomy (GTDB): domain Bacteria; phylum Pseudomonadota; class Alphaproteobacteria; order ATCC43930; family CGMCC-115725; genus REEB95. The sequence continues at coordinate 8,648 of DASYXI010000012.1, read as the reverse complement.
CAGGCGGTAACGAACACGATGTACGCTTGGTGATTGACGTAGACGTGCGCGTTATTCAACCGCGCGTCTACAATCAGGCCTTCCTGGGTGGCTGAATGCGCTGCGCAACGCGCCTAAACGCCCGATCAAAATCCTCCGACGCTTCGCTTGCCTCAACCTTCGTGGCGGTTTCTATAAACCGCTTGTGCTGTGCGGCGGGTGATTCTTTGCGCTTCGGCGCAGAGGCTTTGGGAGACATGTTTTCTATAGTAGCGCATTCAACCATACGGGTCATATCTATCTGGCCGGGCGCTCTGGACAGGCGGCGTACCTTTATCCACGCCCAAAACCTCACCACAGGTATTGCACTTGTAGGAATCGTGATAATCGCCTCGTACTACCTGTTGCAGATGAGATTTCTTTCCTGTGTTGAAGCAATTTGCACAAAGCAAATGTCGCGCTTCGGCGCCGCGCATACTTTCCTTTATGGCGCGAGCAACCACGTTCGGAGCGAGCGCTATCAGGTCGTAGCGCTCCTTCTCTGCTTCCCATCCTTTAAGCTGAGCCAGTTCTTTTTCAAGATCGCCTACTTGGCCAAGAAGCGCCGTGCGCTCTTGCTGGGCCGCAAATGCGGCATCCTGGGCGTCCAGAATCTTCCCTTGAAATTCGATCACCTTCTCCTGAAAGGCCGCAGTGTCCCGCAAACCTATCATCGTTTGCGCGAGGTTCTTTGCGCCATTGAGCGCCGTAATAAGTGTGCCGATGCTCCCTAAATCGACCACCATAAAAATCGCTCCTGTGTTGCTTGCATCAACCGGGAATGCGAGAGAGGGGCGCGGTTGCCGCCGCGCCTCTCTCACTTACTTGCGCCGCCGTGGACGACGGTATTGGTACCAGCCACGCTTCGGGCTATTGAGCAATTGTTTCATAGGTCAGCCGCCTTCCCTTCACGCCTTTAAGTGCAATCTCGGCGCGTTCTTGGTCGCTGATACCGAGGCGTTCGCGCGTGTTCTGCCGAAAATCGAACTCGGAAACATATCTGTGCAAATGCTGGCTTCCGACGTTCTGGTACACGCCAAACATGCCCCTCTTGAACACGCTGAAATAGCCTTCGAGCGTGTTGACGTGAACCGTTCCGGCTTCGCCCTTGCGCGCATATTCGCGCTTGGAGTGATCGACGCTTTCATGCTTGGCGACCGTGATCGGCGCGACCGACTTGTAGTATTGCGCGCCGTCCGTGTGCAGCGTGCTTTCGGGATGGACGTGCCTCTGAATGTGCGGGGCAATCGTGCCAAAACTCGGCGGTGCGTCCAGAACCTCGCTCCGCAATTTTCCGCCGCGTTCCACAAGGCCAAGAATGGCGATCTTGTGCTGGTACCCCGGACGCTTCCGAGTGCGCGGCGATTTGGTCAGGAACGCTTCGTCGGCCTCTACAACCTTCCCTGCCCCGCCAATCGGCCCGGCGTTCCTGTCAGGTTCCATCGCCAGCCTAATCCTATGCGTCAGGTGCCATGCCGTTTTCATGCTGCACCGAAGCATTCGCTGTATTTGTCGCGTGCTAACGCCCTTTTTGGAGCAACACATCAGGTGAATGACCTGCAACCAAAGGCGTAGCGGCAGGTGGCTATCCTCGAAAATCGTTCCCATACGCACGGTGAAAGGCTTGCGGCAGTCTTGCTCATAGCACTTGTAGAGCCCTGCCCGCGTCGTCTTACCGGCCAGCTTGCCGATCTTGTCGCCAGTCGTGCCGCAATGCGGGCACACAGGCCCTTGCGGCCACAGGTGCGCTTCGACATACGCGAAGGCGGCGGTTTCATCCTGAAAGTACGGGGCAGAAAGAACGGACTTGGCCATAGCGAAATCTCCTAGGGCCAAAACACTAAATCAGGTGGTTTGGTATGTCAAGTGTAACGTCGCGAATAATGAGTTCGCTTTTCAGGACAAGGGCTTAGGTTGCTCCAGAGAACCTAAATGTCGATGACCATGCCGTCGTAGCCAGGTTCGACGCCGGCAGGCAGCGTTCGGCGCAGTGTTTCATAGTCGAGCGACTCGTCCATGTGCGTCAGCACGGCGCGCCGGGGCCTCACCCGGTCGATCCAGGCGAGCGTCCGGTCGATATGGCTGTGGGTGACGTGCGGCTCAGGCCGGATGCAGTCGACCACCCAGGTGTCGATCCCGGCCAGGGCTTGGAACGCCGCTTCGTCGAGCGCAATGACATCGGTCGAATAGGCAAACCGCCCGAACCGAAAGCCGAGCGTCTGGGAAAAGCCATGATCCTGGGTGAACGGCGTCACCGCGATACCAGCGGCGGTGAATGGCCCGTCAATCGGATGGCGTTCGAGCACCGGCTTGTAATAGTTGCCCTCGCGGCCGGGTTTGAGCGGCGCGAACACATAGGCGAAACGGCGCTCGATCTCTGCCAGCGTCGCCGGCGTGGCGTAGGTCGGAATGGCCGCCTTGACGATGCGATTGACGCCGCGCAGATCGTCGATGCCGTGCAAATGGTCGGCGTGCGCGTGGGTGAACAGCACCGCGTCGATGCGTCCGGCGCCGGCATCGAGCAGCTGCTCGCGCAGATCGGGCGACGTGTCGACCAGGATCGTTCGGCCGCATTCCTCGACCAGGATCGAAACCCGCCGGCGGCGGTTTTTCCGATTGGCCGGGTCGCAGGCGCCCCAATCGCCGCCGATCCGCGGCACGCCCCATGACGGGCCGCAGCCCAGAATGGTGATCTTCACGATGGGCCGTCCTCAGGCGGCCGGCCGCGTCGCGGCTGGCGGTTTGGCCTTGGCGAACAGCCGAAAGAAATTCTCGCTCGTCCGCCGCGCAAATTCGTCGGGCGCAACGTCCTTGAGCGCGGCAACGAAATTCGCCGTGTGGACGATGAAAGCCGGCTCGTTCGACTTGCCGCGCAGCGGCACCGGCGCGAGGTAAGGTGCATCCGTTTCCACCAACACCCGGTCGAGCGGCAGATCGCGGACGATGTCCCGCAGCTCGTCGGCATTCTTGAACGTGACGATACCCGACAGCGATACGTAGAGGCCGAGCGCCAGCGCGCGTTCCGCGAGCAGCCGTCCAGTCGAAAAGCAGTGGATGACGCCGGACGCGACGCCCTCCTCCTCGAGTACCGCGACGGTTTCGGCGTCGGCGCCGCGCGAATGCACGATCAACGGCACGCCGGCGGCGCGTGCCGCGCGGGCATGCTGCCGGAATGCCGCGACCTGTTTATCGCGCGGACTGTGGTCGTAGTGGAAATCGAGGCCGCTTTCGCCGATGCCGATCACCTTGGGGTGGCGTGCATGCGCCGCCAGGCTTTCAACGTCACCCCCCTCTTCCGCAGCGGCTTCGTGCGGATGGATGCCGACCGAGCACCAGATGTCTGGATCGGCTTCGGCGATCGCGCGCACCGCCGGAAACTCGCTCAGCTTCGTCGAGATGGTGAGCAGCGTGATCACGCCGGCGCGCCGCGCGCGCGCGACGATGCCGGCGCGTTCTTCCGGGCGCGCGAAATCGAGGTGACAATGACTGTCGACGAGCATCGCGCGGATAGAAAGCCCGGCGTCGGCGCCGCGTCAAGCGCGGCGAAGAGCTCCGTCGGGCGGCATTTCCGCGTCGCGCAGCATCACGCGGCTGATCATCGCCGCAAGCTTGTCGAGGTGATACGGCTTGTCGAGCGTGACGAAGCCGGGCTCGTTGCGCCGCTGGACCAGCTCGGAGTAGCCGGTCGCCAAAATAACCGGCAGTTCGGGCCGGAGCTGGCGGATGCGCCGCGCGAGCTCGATGCCGGTCATTCCCGGCATGACTTGGTCGGTGATTACCAGGTCGATCTCTGGCTCGGTGCGGAGCGCTTCAAGCGCCGCGATGCATGATGTGGTGAGGATCGCGCTGTGGCCAAGATGCTCGAGCATCGACACCGTGCTCTCCGCCACCAGTGAATCGTCGTCGACAACCAGGATGCGGTGGGCCTGCGTCGGCGCGGCTTGCGATTTCTCCGTCACCGATGTTTCGGCGCTGGCCAGGGTGACTTTGCTTGCGACGGGCAGCCAAAGCTCGACAGTCGTGCCGTGCTTCAGCCGGCTGGTGATCCGCGCGGCGCCGCCAGACTGCGCCGCCAGCCCATACACCATCGAAAGCCCGAGGCCGGTGCCCTTGCCGGTTTCCTTCGTTGTGAAAAACGGTTCGGGCGCGCGCGCCAGGGTGGCCTCGTCCATGCCCATGCCGATGTCCGAAACCGCCAGGCAGACATAGCGGCCGGCAGCGAGGCCCTGCACCCCGCCGGCTTTGACCGTGTCGTTGCGCGCGGCGATGGTCAATTGGCCGCCCTGCGGCATCGCATCGCGTGCGTTGAGCGACAGATTGAGTACGGCCAGCTCGAATTGATTCGGATCGACGCAGATCGCCGGCAGCGCTTCGGCGAAATCGAAGCGGATCTCGATGGTCGAACCGAGCGAACGGCGCAACATGTCGGCCATGCCGTCGATGACGCGCGGCAGCTCGACCGCTTCGGGCCGCAGTTCCTGTCGGCGGGCGAATGCCAACATCCGTTGCGTCAGGTTGGCGCCGCGCTCGGCGGCCTGAATGGCGCTGTCGACGAAACGCTCCAATGTCGGGTCAACCGGCAGACATTTGCTGCGCAGGATGTCGAGATTGCCCAGGATCGCCATGAGCAGATTGTTGAAATCGTGCGCCAGTCCGCCGGTGAGTTGGCCGAGGCTTTCGAGCTTCTGCATCTGGTGCACCTGGGCGAGCGCCATCTCGCGCTCGCGCGTGCGTTCGTCGACCCGGCGTTCAAGGTCGGCATTCGTCTGCTCGAGCTCGGCGGTGCGCTCGGCAACCCGCCGCTCGAGCTCGGCATTGAGCTTCTCGAGTTGCCGCGTCTTACGATAAAGCTCGATGAAGCCCCTGACCTTGGCGCGCAGCAGCTCCGGCATCACAGGCACCGGCACGTAATCGACGGCGCCGTATTCGTATCCCTTGATGCGGTCGAGATCGGTCAGCGCGATCGCCGAGATGAAGATGATGGCGATCGCCTGATAGCGCGGATGGGCGCGAATCATCGCCGCGAGCTCGTAGCCGTCGAGGTCCGGCATGCAGACGTCGATCAGGATGACGGCGACATCCTGTTTGAGCAGGAATTGCAGTGCTTCATTGGCCGAATTCGCCTTGACGAGGGTTTCGCCCAGGTCCTTGAGGACCGCCTCGTAGGTGAGCAGCTTGGCCGGCTGATCGTCGACCAGCAGAATATTGACCGGATCGTTGACCATTCGCGCCTGCCCTCTCAGCGATGCAGCCACATGCGCAATGCCGAGAGCAATTGCTCGGTATTGACGGGCTTGGCGAGATAGTCGGATGCGCCGGCCTCCAGGCACTTCTCGCGGTCGCCTTTCATCGCCTTCGCCGTTAGCGCGATGATCGGCAGGCGGCGCGACCGCGGCTTGGTGCGGATGACCTCGATCGTCTGATAGCCGTCCATTTCCGGCATCATGATATCCATTAGAACGATCGCCGGTTCGGGCGTCGATTCAAGGATGTCGATCGCCTCGCGGCCCGTGGTCGCGGCAAGAACGTGCATGCCGCGCCGTTCGAGCGCGCTGCTCAGGGCGAAGATGTTGCGCGCGTCGTCGTCGACCAGCAGCACGGTCTTGCCGACGAGGTCGTCGTCGGAATTGTGCAGACGCTCGAGCATCCGTTGTTTTTCGGCCGGCAGGTCGTCGACCACGCGATGCAGGAACAAGGCGGTCTCGTCGAGCAGCCGTTCCGGCGATTCGACGCCTTTGACGACAACACTGCGCGCCATGGTGTGAAGCTGCGCGTCTTCTTCGGGCGAAAGTTCGCGGCCGGTGAACACCACGACCGGTAGATCGGCGAGGCGCGGATCGTTGCGGAATCGCTCCAGCAGATCGAAGCCCGACATATCGGGTAGCCGCAGGTCGAGCACGACGCAATCGACCTGGCGCGTGCGCAAGGTGGCCAGGGCCGCCTCGCCGGTTCCGACGGAGATGATGGTGACGTCGTCGTGATCCAGCAATTCGGTGATGGTCATGCGCTCGCCGGCGTCGTCTTCGACGACAAGCAACGTTTTTTGCCGGGCGCGGGAATATTCCTTGATCCGCGTCAGCGCACGCGTCAGCTCGTCGGGCGTCATCGGCTTGTTGAGGAAGGCGAATGCGCCACGCGCCAATCCGTTCTGGCGATCTTCGTCGAGCGTGACGATCTGCACCGGAATATGCCGGGTTTGCGGATTCTGCTTGAGTTGGCTCAGCACGCTCCAGCCCAGCATGTCGGGCAGGAAGACGTCGAGCGAGATCGCACTCGGCCGGTATTCGGTCGCGAGCGCCAACGCGTCGGCGCCGCGGTGCGCGACCAGGACCTTGAAGCCCTGATCGTGCGCCAGGTCGAGCAGAATGCGGGCGTAATGCGGGTCGTCCTCGATGATCAGGAGAACGGCGTCGTCGGCCGCTTCGATCGCGTCGCGGTCGTCGGGGACCGTCTCGATCACCTGGGCGGCCATGCGTGTCGCGGCGATCGCCCGTGCTTCCGCCGCCGCCGCGTTGTCGGGCGTGGTGATGCGCGGCGCGACAGTCGGACCGACATACTTCGCCGGCAAATAGAGCGTAAACGTGCTGCCGCGGCCGGGCGTGCTGCGGATCTGGATCTCGCCGCCGAGAAGGTTGGAGAGCTCGCGGCAAATCGCGAGACCCAGGCCGGTGCCGCCATACTTGCGGTTCGTGCTGGCGTCGGCCTGCTGGAAGGCCTCGAAAATGATCTTCTGCTTTTCCGATGCGATGCCGATGCCCGTGTCAGACACCTCGAACATGATCACGGACGGCGCGTGCATGAGCACCGGATGATCGGGGGCCCAACCGCCGGCGGCCGGCGACACTTTCAGCCGCACGCCGCCATGCTCGGTGAATTTGAACGCGTTGCTCAGCAGGTTCTTGAGCACCTGTTGCAGGCGCTTGCTGTCGGTGACGATGCTGCGGCCGAGATGCCCGTCGATCTGGACGTCGAACGACAGGCGTCGGCGCTCGGCCTCGTGACGGAAGGCGCGCATCAGCGTGTCGTGCAGATTGGTCAGGAAGATCTCTTCGGCCTCGACCGACACCGTGCCGGATTCGATCTTCGACAGGTCGAGGATGTCGCTGATGAGGTTTAACAAGTCGGTGCCGGCCGCGTGGATGGTGCGCGAGAATTCGACCTGCTTCGGCGTCAAGTTGGCGTCGACGTTCTCGGCGAGCTGCTGGCCGAGGATCAGGATGCTGTTCAGCGGCGTGCGCAATTCGTGCGACATGTTCGCCAGGAACTCGGACTTGTACTTCGACGTCAGCGCGAGCTCGCCGGCCTTCTCTTCGATGGCGCGCCGCGCCTGTTCGATTTCCTGGTTCTTACGTTCGACGTCGACGTTACGTTCGGCCAGCTGCTGGGCCTTGAGCTCGAGCTGCTCGTTGGTCTGCTGCAATTCGCGCTGACGCGTCTGCAATTCGTTGGCGAGCTGCTGCGACTGCTTCAGCAGCCCCTCGGTCCGCATGCTCGCCTCGATGCTGTTGAGGACGATGCCGATGTTGGCCGTCAACTGTTCGAGGAACGAAATCTGCAAATTGGTGAACGCACCGATCGCCGCCAGCTCGATGACCGCCTTGACCTGGCCTTCGAACAGAACCGGCAGAACGATGATGTTCTTGGGCAGCAGCTTCAACGTACCGACGTCGATCGTCATGGTGTCGTCGGGTAGATCGGCGATCAGTTTGCGCCGTGCATCGGCCGCGCATTGGCCGATCAGGCCCTCGCCCAGCCGCAACCGTTCGGCATGTCCAGTCGGGCTGCTGTCGGCGTAGGCCGACAGCAGCATAAGGTGTGGTTCGCCGCCGTCGGCAGCGTCGACCAGGTAGATGACCCCGTTCTGCGCGTCGACCAGCGGCGCGAGCTCCGTCAGCAGCATGCGGCCGACCGCCGTCAAGTCGCGCTGACCTTGGAGCATGTTGGTGAAGCGCGCCAGATTGGTCTTGAGCCAGTCTTGCTCGGTATTGCGCTCGGTGGTGAGGCGCAAATTGCCGATCATCGTGTTGATGTTGTCTTTGAGCTCGGCCACTTCGCCGCGCGCATCGACCTGAATGGAGCGGGTCAAGTCGCCCTTGGTCACGGCGGTCGCGACCTCGGCGATAGCGCGCACCTGGGTCGTGAGGTTCGCGGCCAACAGGTTGACGTTGCCGGTGAGGTCCTTCCACGTTCCGGCGGCGCCCGGCACGTTGGCCTGACCGCCCAAGCGGCCGTCGTCGCCAACCTCGCGTGCCACGGTGGTCACCTGGTCGGCGAAGGTGGCAAGCGTGCGGGTCATGCCGTTGATGGTGTCGGCGAGCGCCGCGACCTCGCCTTTCGATTTCACCGTCAGATTTTGCTCTAGGTCGCCGTTGGCGACGGCGGTCACCACCTTGACGATGCCGCGCACCTGCTCGGTGAGGTTGGCGGCCATGAAATTGACGGTATCGGTCAGGTCCTTCCAGGTGCCGGCGACGCCGGACACCGCGGCTTGACCGCCGAGCTTGCCTTCGGTGCCGACCTCGCGCGCGACGCGCGTCACCTCGCCGGCGAAGCCGTTGAGCTGGTCCACCATCGTGTTGATGGTTTCCTTGAGCTGCAGGATCTCGCCGCTGACATTGACCGTGATCTTC
>DASYXI010000011.1:0-102644 GCA_035934995.1 Allostellaceae bacterium | reverse complement strand
CCCGGTGCTCAAAGAGCGTGACCATGGCTTCGACCAGCCCAACGGCATCGGTCAGGTCATCGACCGCCTCCACGACCGGCATGATCTGCAGCGCGCCGACCTGATCACCTTCCGGATCCGTGACCTTGGCGGCGAGCCACTGCATCGCCTTGTCCACGGACATCTTGATGTGGGTCGCTTTCGGCAAGTAAAGGATCTTGGTACTCATGTATTGATCTCCCTCTTTACTGAGAGAACAATAGATTATTATTTGATTTTGTCAATAAAAAATTAGAAAAATCAGTCACTTATTCAGTATTCGAGGCAGAAAATACCAATAACTGCTGCGACCCGTATCGATCGAGCTACGCCGGGCGAGCGGCAGACAGCATCTGCGTAAAATCGGCCGTTGAGATCTGTGGGCTTAGCCACCCACGAAGCTAACGATCTGCATCCAGTCCTGATGCCCTCCGAAATGGATGAAGAAGTTTCGGAAGAACTGCTCCATCAGGAAGTACCCCATCTCGAGCTTGTTGGTGGGTTGCCGGCCGGTCTTAACGATGTCGGCCAAGGCGAGCCAGATCAACAGCGCATTGAACTTGGGGTTTATCCAGTGCTGTAGATTTGCCTTCTGAACCTCATGCGAGAGGAACCGCATCTCGTAATAGCGGTCGGTGCCTGGGTCTTCGTAGGTGCTGTATACGTGCTCAAACAGCTCCCGATGATGTTTCGGCGAGAGCACCATGACGCCAGTCTGAACGATGTGGCTTGCGGCAGGTAGCCCGACGCAGGTGTGAAAAGCCGTGGCATCGCCGCTCGTGAGATGGATACGCCCCGATGTCATGATCGCCTTGTGGTCCTTAACGGTGGGGTAGGCAAACTCATCGGTGCAACCGATCTTGCCTTCCGGTGTGTCATCGATAACGTCAGGTGCCGTCGCATTGATCACAATGTCTGAATCTACCCAGACGATCCGATCGTAGCCGGCAGACCAATCCTGGCTCAGGATGAGGAGCTTCTGCCACGCCGGCGACCGTTTATTGGCGCGATCTGACGGGTCCAGCCGCTTATCGAGATTGACGAGCTCGTATCCGTGACGTTCGCAGTACGCCTGCCAGCCTTTCCGACAGATGTTGCGCCAGGTGGTCTGGTATTGCTGCCCGATGTTGAGGGTTACGATGGCCTTCTTCACGAGCCTACCTTCCTGATCTTGGCCACATCGATCACGGGGCCGGTGAGGGGCTCCTTCACGAGCTTCTGGAACTCGGCTAATTGCCTTGGCGCAATACTCGGGGTCGAATGCCGCATAGACCTGCGTGAATCCCCTATTTCCTATTTTTGGCCGCTGCCGTCCCAGCGACGTTTCTGTTCGTGCGGCGTGGAGCCGCCGCTGCAGCTCGACGTTTGTCTCGCGGCCCTTATTTAAGAGATTATCGGGTTTTTCGATATTGGAAAAATCGATCTAGTGGTCCTCCCGGCCATTGCGGCCGGGAGCATGATCGGTGTGGATTCGGCCCAGAGAGCACAAGGTTGTCGGCAAGGCTCTCGCCACAATTCGCAAGCGCGCCGGCGTAACGCAGCAGGACCTTGCGAAGCGGCTCGATAAGCCGCAGTCGTTTGTCTCGGCTTATGAAAATGGCCAGCGCCGCATCGATTTGTTGGAATTCATGCGAATTGCCGCGGCTCTCCGTGTCGACCCGCGAAAAGCCTTCGCGGAGATCACTGTCGATCGATCATGAGCCGGCGCGCCGACGACCTCTCGTGCGATCCCGAGTCGGTGGTGGATTGAAATTATTGTGACGGGTTAGGGTCGTAAGTCACTACAACGTCAGGGAAGGGCGCCTTAGTCCTAAAGAGACGGCCTCGCCGAGGCGGCCTTTCCTACTGACGCTTCTATGAAGATCAAAGAGCTTAACGACGTCGACCGCAAAATGTTTAACCTCGAGGCTCACGTCGCTGGTGAGCAAAGCCTTCGCCACCTTGACCGCAAGATCGCGGTTGTCGCCGAATTCGCTGCCTTTCCGGTAGAGCGAGCCCAGACAGGTGAGAGCCATTATTCTCTTCTTGAACGGCCGGTCGTCGCCGGGAAGGGCATGTTCATATCGCACCTGAAACTTTGAGAACCAGGCGCGAAACTCCTCGACGGACCATTTTCGCTTATCCTGGAAGAAGTTATCCCAAAACTTACCGGCTGCGACGAACGCTTTGAGCGTTTGCTGGTCGCCATCCATAAGATCGAGAACGGCCCAAATCATGCTGTACCCCGACTGACACCGTAGAAATCACAAGCTGGACTATGTGCACTTGTTGCTGACCAAAGAAATATCCGTGCCCGACCTAATATCTCCACGCCGGTTCGGACCTAATCCGCCAGAGGAGCTCGGTCCTAAGCCTGACCGTGCGGAGAACATGACCCGCGCTAACGAAGCGATTGTTGTGCGCAGTGCAGGGCCGTTTTTTCGAGAGCGCCGGACCCTACGTTGATTTATCTACCGTTTCAACCACACGGATTTTAAAAAGCACCGCCGTCGTCCCTCGATCACGTCCATTGCTGCGAATTCAGGGACCGTTTTTGTGGGTTGGGGGTGCTTTCTATATCCCCTATACCCCCCGGGCAATGCCCGAAATTCACCCCGGATGGTGCGTCACCGGCTCAAAAAACCCAGGTAAACTGCCGTCTTAATAATCAAGGGGCGTACTCACGCAGGGTACTTTTGAGGGAATCGGGTCCGAACGTTCAGGACCGCCTGACCCGAAACTCCGGATCCCTCAATCGCGGAAATTCAGATATTGCAGCGGCTGCTCGATCTTGAGCCCGCGCACCAATTGGATGGCGGCTTGCAGGTCATCGCGCTTCTTGCCGGTGACCCGCAGCTCGTCGCCCTGGATCGCCGCTTGCACTTTGAGCTTCGAATCCTTGATCGCGCGCACGATGCTCTTGGCGGGCTCGGCGCCGATGCCCTGCTTCAATGTCACCACCTGCCGCAGCATCTGGCCGGCGGCCTTCTCCGCCGGTTTGAAGTCGAGCGCGGCGGCATCAACATTGCGCCGCGCCATGTGGCCTTTAAGGAGTTCTTCGACCTGCCGTAGTTTCATCTCGTCGTCGGCCAGGACCGTCAGTGCCAGTTCCTCGCGTGTCACCGCAGACTTGCTGCCTTTGAAGTCGAACCGCGTCGCCAGTTCGCGTGCCAAGCCGGCGAGGGCGTTGTCGACTTCCGCGAGATCGACGCGCGAAACGATATCGAAGCTCGGCATGGCTTCCTTGACGGGGTGGTTCGACGCGACTTATAGCGCGTTCCCGAGGCAGCAGCCAAGGCAACGGAGACAGGCATGCAACGACTGATCCTCGGCGCCGCCGGCGTGATGGGCGCGCTTGGCGTCGCCGCCGCTGCCTGGTCGCAGCATCGTCTGGTCGCCGGAGCGGATGCCATGCATCTCGACTTCGCGGCGACCGCCGTGCGTTTCTCCTTGATCCACGCCGCGGTACTGGTCGGGATCGCTGCTTACCTTCGCGATGGGATCGGTCGTGGCGCCCGCGTCTGTTTGGGCGGTGCGGCCGCCAGCTTCATCGGCGGCTTTGTCTTCTTCTGCGGCGGTCTCTGGCTGCTGGCGGCCGGCGGCTCGCCGAGTTTGGTGTATGCCGTGCCCGTCGGCGGCACGCTGTTTATCGTCGGCTGGCTTGCGATTCTCGCCGCCGCGCTCGTACCGCGGCCGGTACGCTAAATCAGCGCAGGCTCGCCGGAACGGGCACGCCGGCCTCGCGGTAATAGCGCAGGGCGCCCGGATGGAGCTGGACGCCGAGGGAGCCGAGTTTCGATGGCAAAATCGCCGACCAGGCGGAATTTTTCTTGGCGAGCGCGATGCGTTGCGACCAGAAAGCTTTGGTCAGCGCATAGGCGGTCGCGTTGGACATGCTCAACGTCGTATAGGCGCCAGCCGGCAGCCCTACCGTTGTTACATCGCGTTCGATTCCGGGATAGGTGCCGCGCGGAATGACGATCGCCATCATGCTGTCGTCGGACGCGTGAATCCTGGCGATCGCCGACGGCGACATGTTCAGCAGACGGATCGGCGTGGTCTTGGCGAGTTGCACCAGCGAGGGGATGGGAAAGCTGCCGGCGATGGCGAATCCGCCGACTTGCTTATCCTTGAGCGCCTTGAGGGCGCCGGCGGCGTCGCTGTCGATCAGCTGAACCGTCTTGCCGATCCCGAGCGCCTGGAAGGCCTCTTCGGTGGCCCGCTCGCCCAAGGTGCCGCGCGTGCCCGGAATAAACGCCTGCCCACCGAGCTCGGCGAAATCCTTGATCGTTCCGTCGCGGCGCACCACCCAATGAATCGTCTGCGCCGGGATTGGAAACAGTGCGCGAATACGGTCGTAATGCGGGTTCTTCGTAAACGGTTTGTCGCCACGGCGCGCCTGACGAATGACGCTCGGCGCAGCGGTAAAGAGATAGTTGCCGGCGACATTGTCGATGTTGGCGACGTTCTGGATCGAGCCCTGACTTTCGGCGACGACCAGGGTGTAGGCGCCGTTGCCGGCAAGCGCCAGCGCTTCGGAGAATTGCCGGGCCAAGGCATAGTTCGGACTGTCCGACTTGCCGGCGTGTACCGTAATCGTCACCTCGGCGGCGCAGACCGGCATGGCTATCGCCATCGCCACCAGCAGCGCCGTCGCTCGCAATACAGCCTTCATTGTTCGAAACAACCGCACGAACCGTTTCCCGTCGTCGAAGGCGCGAGCCTATACTGCGCACCGCGCCGCGAAAAGGTCCGATTGGTTGTCGGATGGCGGCGCGCTGTGCGACACTCTGCGCCGCGCTACAGTCAAAGACAGCGATAGGAACGCGACGCACGATGTCGACCCTTCTGGTTACGCACGAAGCCTGCCTGCGCCACGATCCCGGCGCCTATCATCCGGAATCGCCGGCACGGTTGAAGGCCGTGCTCGACGGCCTGTCCGGCGCGCCGTTCGCTCGGCTCCAGCACCGTCAGGCGCCCAAGGCGGATCTCGCAGATATCGCACGGGCGCATCCGCGTGCATTGATTGACGCCATCCTCGCGGCCGTCCCCAAGAGCGGCCACGCCGCCATCGATGCCGACACGGTGCTATCGCCCGGCTCCGGCGAGGCGGCGTTGCGCGCCACCAGTGCGATCGTCGCCGCCGTCGATGCCGTCGTCGAGGGCACCGCCAGCAACGCCTTCTGCGCCGTGCGGCCGCCGGGCCATCATGCCGAGCCGCAACATCCGATGGGCTTCTGTCTCTTCAACAATGTGGCGGTCGGCGCCGAACGTGCGCGCAAGGTGCATAAGCTCGCGCGCGTGGCGATCGTCGACTTTGACGTCCACCACGGCAACGGCACGCAGGCCGTCTTCGAGAGCGATGCCGGCGTGTTCTTCGCCTCGACTCATCAATCGCCGCTTTATCCGGGCACCGGCGCCCGCGGCGAACGTGGCGTCGGCAATATCTTCAACGTGCCGCTGCGGCCGATGTCGGGTTCGAACGAGTTCCGTGCCGCGATGAGCGACATCATTCTGCCGGCACTCGACGCCTTCCGGCCCGAGCTGGTTTTGGTCTCGGCCGGCTTTGATGCCCATCGCGCCGACCCCCTGGCGCAGCTCCAGCTCGAAGAGGCGGATTACGCTTGGATCACCGAACGGCTGCTCGAAATGGCCGCAAAGCATGCCAAGGGGCGTCTGGTTTCGACGCTTGAGGGTGGCTACGACCTCGAAGCCTTATCGGCATCGGCGGCGGCGCACGTCGCGGCTCTGGTCGCGGCGTGAGGGTTGCTCCGCGCTTCTGTCGAACCTAGAGTGGCGTCTGCGGGGAAGGGGATTTAACGACGATGGCGCAGCGGTCGACGCCGTCCGAAATTGCCAAGCTCAGCTTTGAGGATGCGCTCAAGGAGCTGGAGGATATCGTCCGGCGCCTCGAGGCAAGCAACGTCAAGCTCGACGACGCGCTCGCCGCTTACGAGCGTGGCGCGTTGCTGAAGCAGCATTGCGAAAGCAAGCTGCGCGAAGCGCAAGCGCGCGTCGACAAGATCGTGCTCGGCACCGATGGCAAGCCGGCAACGGAGCCGATGGCCCTTGAGTGAAACGACCTGGGCGGATGGCGCGAGCTTTAATGACTCGCTGAGCGAGGCCGCCAGATTAAGCGACGCCGCGATCGACCGATTGCTCACGGTTCCCAGCGGTTTCGAGGCGCGCGTCGTCGAGGCGATGCGTTACGCGGCGCTGGCGCCGGGCAAACGCCTACGGCCATTTCTGGTGCTTGCCAGCGCGCAGCTGTTTGCCGTCGGCCGGCGTAGCGCGCTACAGGCCGCGGTCGCCGTCGAGTTGGTGCATGCCTACTCCCTCGTGCACGACGATCTGCCGGCCATGGACGATAGCGATCTGCGCCGCGGTCGAGCGACGGTGCACAAAGCGTTCGACGAGGCAACCGCGGTCCTGGCCGGCGACGGGCTTCTGACCCTGGCGTTCGAGGTGTTGGCGCATCCGGATACCCACGGCGATCCGGCGGTACGCTGTGAGTTGGTGACGTCGTTGGCGCAGGCGGCGGGCGCAGCCGGCATGGTCGGCGGTCAGATGTTCGACCTGATCGCAGAAGAACATCCCGAGCTCGATATCGGCGCGATCACCCGCCTGCAACGATTGAAGACCGGTGCGCTGATCGCGTTCTCCTGCGAAGCGGGCGCCGTGCTCGGCAAGGCGTCTGCGGAAATGCGGATGGCCTTGCGCGGCTATGCGCACGATCTGGGGCTGGCGTTCCAGATCGCGGACGATTTACTGGACGTACAGGGGTTGTCGGGCGAAACTGGCAAGCCGGTGGGACGCGATGCCGCTGCCGGCAAGGCGACGTACGTATCGATTCTGGGCGTCGAACGTGCGCGGGCGCAGGCCGGGTTGTTGGTGCGTCAGGCAGTCGCCCACCTTGATTTGTTCAAAGAAAGGGCCAACTTGCTTTGCGATGCCGCACATTTCGTCGTCGACCGGCGGACCTAGGTGCCCTAAAACGGCCTTAAACGCACCCTATAAGCTCCGCCCCGCAAAATTGAGGTTGATGTCCGTGATTTCCCGCCGCTTTCTGATGGTCGCGACCGCCGCCATCGCTCTCGCTCCGCCATTCGCCGCGTATGCCGCCGACAACGGTGCGGTCGCAACCGTGAATGCGTTTTACGATACGTTGTTGCAAGCCATGAAGGGCGGGAAGCAACTCGGGTTCGCCGGTCGCCGCGATCTATTGACGCCGGCCCTGACCCGCGCCTTCGACTTGCCGTTGATGACCCGGATCACCGTCGGGCCGCAATGGGCCAGCCTCTCCGCCGACGACCAGCAGAAGCTCATCCAAGCGTTCAGCGACTACAGTGTCGCGACCTATGCCAACCGATTCGACGACTATTCGGGCGAGAAATTCGACGTCAGCCAACAGGCGGCGCGGTCAACCGGCGGCGACGTTATTGTGCGTTCGAAGCTCGTGCCCGGTAGTGGCGACCCGGTCGAACTCGACTACCTGATGCGCCAGATCGGCGGCACGTGGAAGATCGTCGATATCTATCTCAGCGGCACGATCAGCCAACTCGCCGCGCAACGGTCCGAGTTCACCTCGGTCCTGCGCAAAGGCGGCGCTGCCGCTCTTATCCGGACTTTGCACGACAAGGCGGCTCAGCTCGCGAGCTGAGCCGCTTTATTCGTGACTGTCGCCGCCCGCGGTTTGTGCCGCGCTTTGCGGCCGCGCCGGCGTCGAGCCATCGTCGAGACCCTCAAGCCCCACTGGCGACGGCGCCGGCGCGCCGTGGCGAAGCTCGGAGGCGCGATGTTGCCGCCACAAGCTGCGAATTGCGGCGTAATAGTCGATCGAATTCTTCTTGAGCTCGTCGAGCTCGTCCATATGGTTGGCGTATTCGTCGATGCCCTCAGCGCCGAAGCGATACCAAGTCGCGCCGCGGTGGCCGTAGTAGGCGGCCAGCCAATCGAACGGATCGGCGACACTGTCGGCGCCCATGCCGATGGCATCACGCGGGTTTGACGGCCCTAAAATCGGCAGCACGAGATAGGGGCCGTCGGGAACGCCGTAATGATAAAGCGTCTGTCCGAAATCGCCCGATTGCTGCTGCAGCCCCGAATCGTTGGCGATATCCCAGAGGCCGCCGATGCCAAAGGTGCTGTTCGCGAGGAACCGGCCCGTAGTGACGTCGGCCGCGTGCCACTCGCCCTGGACCATGTCATTCGCCCAGATTACCGGCTCGTCCAGGTTCTGCAGGAAATCATGAATCCGGTCGCGGCCGAATTGGGGAACGGCCCAGACATAAGCCTTCGCGATCGGCCGGACGACGTAGGTATAGAAGTAGTCGTTGGCTTTGAAAATGACCCGATTGGTCGGCTCGAAGGGATCGTTCGTGGCTTCGAACTCGGCGCGTGCGGCCGGGTCGGTGGGTGGCGTGGCGCAGGCAACCAGCGGGAGGAGCAGACCCGCGAGGAGCAGCGCACGGATCGTTCGGATCGAGTTGCGCAAGTTGGAGACCGGCTTTGTCCTTAGTGTGGCCGCGTTAGCGAATCGGATGGTGCACCGGCGTTTATGTCCGCATGGTTGACAGCGGTTCGCGCGAATGCAACAGCATTTTTTATTGGGGTCGATAGCTAAACCCTTGACGCTTCGGGACCGCATGCAGTGGTGGGTGGATGCAATTGGAATGGCTTGTTTTTCTGGGGTGGGCGTGCCTGGCGGCCAGTGTTGCCGGCTTGCTATACCTGGCATTTTCCGCATATGCGGTCCGAATCCTGTTGGGCCGACCGCGCCATAGCGGCGCGGCGACTCCGATTACGATCCTGAAGCCTCTGCGCGGCGCCGACGTCGGCCTATACGAGAATCTCCGCTCGTTTTGCCAACAGACTTATGCGCCGTTCCAAGTCGTTTTCGGCGTCGCCGACGCGGACGATCCTGCGGTGCCCGTGGTTCGCCGCTTGATCGCGGAGTTTCCGGCGCTCGATCTGGTTCTTGTAACTGGTGGCTCGGCCCGCGCGCCGAATCGCAAGGTCGCCAACCTGATGAACATGCTGCCGGCCGCGCGGCATGGACAGCTGGCGATCTCCGACAGCGACATGCGCGTCACGCCCGATTACCTCGCGACTGTTGCGCCGCTGCTCTCCGCGCCGGAGGTTGGTCTGGTGACTTGCCTCTATCGTGGCGTGTCCGCCGGAGGCGATTTCTGGTCGCGTGTCGCTTGTCTGCACATCAATCACGGATTTTTTCCAGAAGCCGCCGTCGGCGAAATGCTGGACGCAGGCGACGGCGCCTTCGGTGCCACGCTGGCGATGTCGCGGGCGACTCTCGACGCCATCGGCGGCTTCACCGCGATCGCGGATCAACTGGCGGACGATCATGCGCTCGGCGCGGCGGTGCGGCACGTGGGCCGCCGTGTCGCGTTGGCGCCGATGATCGTTGACAACATCGTCTTCGAACCCGGGCTTGGCGCGTTGTTCCTTCATGAACTGCGCTGGGCGCGAACCGTGCGCATGGTGGCGCCAGCTGGTTACGCCGGATCGGTGATCACTCACCCGGTCGCGCTGGCGGTACTCGCGATCCTGATCCACCCGTCGGCGTGGTCGTTTTATGGCCTAATCGCGGCGATTTTGACGCGCTTGGGCACGGTTTGGCTCAATGGCCGGGCTTTGGCCCTTGGCCGAACACCGATTTACCTCATTTTACTGCGCGATGGGTTGTCGTTTGCCGTGTTTATCGCTAGCTTCTTCGCGCGGAACGTGGCTTGGCGCGACCGGCGCTACCGGATCGGCACAGGCGGCCGCCTTACCCTCGACGGAGACAGTTCGGTATGATGAAAACGTTGTTCCTGCAACCGCCTTCGTTCGAGGGTTTCGATGGCGGCGCCGGCTCGCGCTATCAGGCGCGGCGCGAGATTCGCTCGTTCTGGTATCCGACGTGGCTTGCCCAGCCGGCCGCGCTTGTCCCGGACAGTCGATTGATCGACGCGCCGCCGGCCGGCATCACGCTCAACCAGGTTCTGCCGCTGGCCAAGACCTACGATCTCGTCGTCGTGCACACCTCGACGCCGTCCTTTGCGAACGACGTCAAGGTCGCGCAGGCGATGAAGGATCAGAATCCGCGGCTGAAGATCGGCTTCGTCGGCGCCAAGGTCGCGGTCGAGCCCGAGGAAAGTCTCAAGGCATCGACAGCCGTCGACTTCGTCGGCCGCAACGAATTCGATTTCACAATCAAGGAAGTCGCCGAAGGGCGCACCTGGGACCGTATCGACGGGTTGAGCTACCGCAACGACGCCGGGGTCATCGTCCACAATCCCGAGCGCGCGACGCTCGAGAACATGGATGCGTTGCCCTTCGTCACCGAAGTTTACCGGCGCGACCTGCGGATCGAGGATTATTTCATCGGCTACCTCAAGCATCCTTACGTCTCGCTCTATACCGGACGCGGCTGCAAATCGCGCTGTACGTTCTGCCTGTGGCCGCAGACCGTGGGCGGACACCGATATCGGGTACGCAGCGTCGATCACGTGGTCGAGGAGATCCGCCTCGCCAAGCATTATTTCCCGCAGGTGCGCGAGTTCTTCTTCGACGACGATACGTTCACCGACAACCTGCCGCGCGCCGAGGCGATCGCCAAGGAGCTCGGCAAGCTCGGCGTGATGTGGTCGTGCAACGCTAAGGCGAACGTGCCACTCGAAACGCTCAAGGTGCTCAAGGACAACGGATTGCGGTTGCTGCTGGTCGGCTATGAGTCGGGCAATCAGAAGATCCTGCACAACATCAAGAAGGGTATGCTGATCGACGTGGCGAAACGTTTCACAAAGGATTGCCACGACGTCGGCGTCACCATCCACGGCACGTTCATTCTCGGACTGCCTGGCGAAACGCGGGAAACGATCCAAGAGACCATCAAGTTTGCGACCGAGATCAACCCGCACACCATTCAGGTCTCGCTCGCGGCACCCTATCCGGGTACCTTCCTGCACAAGCAGGCGGTCGAGAACGGTTGGCTCGACACCGCCCATGCCGAACTCATCGACGATCACGGCATCCAGATCGCGCCGCTCCAATACCCGCATCTGTCGCACCAGGAGATCTTCGACTCGGTCGAGACCTTCTACAAAAGGTTCTATTTCCGCGCCGGCAAGATCGCATCGATCGTCGGCGAGATGGTGCGGAGTCCTGAGATGATGGCGCGCCGGCTGCGCGAAGGTGTGGAGTTCTTCCACTTCCTGCGCGAGCGCGAGCTGGCGCACTAACGACTGGAATCAGTCAGGATTTGCGGGCGGCGGGCCGAGCAGCGCCGGCAGCACGATGAACGTGCACAGCAGCGTATAGCCGAGGGATATCGTCAGCAGCACGCCCATCGACGCGGTGCCGGGATGATTCGACAGGGCCAGACTACCGAACGCGGTGCCGGTGGTCAGTGCGCTGAACAGGATGGCACGCGCTGTGCTCGATCGCAGTAGGTCAGCGTTGCCAGCGCGCCAACGCATCACGAAATAAATGTCGAACGAGACGCCGATGCCGAGCAACAGCGGCAACGCGATGATATTCGCGTAATTGAGCGGCAAGTCGAACACGGCGGTGGTTGCCAACGTCAGCAGACCGGCCAGTAGCAGCGGCGCTAGCACGACCGCGACGTCGCGCACACGACGCAACACGATCAAGAGAAGCAGTGCGATTGCCGCGATGGCGATGATACCTGCGGTCACGAAGGCACGGATTACCGTGCGCGCTGATTCTTGTATCGTCACGGGCGATCCCGTCGCATCGGGCGCGATGGCGCGGACGGCTTTGACGAAGCGGCGTAGGACGGTGTTGTCGCGCGGATCGCCTTTGGGATAGGCCTCAACCAACGCACGCCCGTCGGCGGTCACCCAATCGCGCTTCACCGCCGGCGGAATATTGTCGAGCGTGATCTTTTGCGCGCCGAGCGCCAGGCGGACGTCTTGCAGGCGATTGGGAATTTCGTCGGACAGATTCGCCCGAAGCAGCGGCAGCGGATTGAGTTTCTTCGCCAGCAACCGGTCCAGGACATATGCGACGCGCTCGGCACCCGAATAACGATTGGCGATCCCCTTCAATGCGCCGTCAGTCGTGCGCATCGCATCGAGAATCTCAAGATCGGTCGGCGGCGGCTTGACCGTCGGCGGCGACAGGGTTGGCGCCAGGAGCGTCTTGGCGTCAGCGATGATGGCCAGCTTGGCGTCCTGATCGTCGGGCACGAAGCTCGAAATCGTGACCGTCTGGTCGACCTCCGGAAGTGCATCCAGCCGTTTCGCCAGCGCCGCGGCAGCGGCCGGCGAGGGGGTCAGGATATCGATCGTATAAGGTGTGTTCATCGGATCCGACATCAGGTCATTGAGCGTCGCAACCGACTCGGAGTGTTGGTTCTGCAGGTCGAGCGGATTGAAATCGAAGTGGATGTAAGGCACGGCAGCAAGGCACAGCACGGCCACGATCGCCGCCCCGATCAGCACCGCGCCGCGGCGCCGTACGAGTAGGCGATCTGCCGTGCGCGCCCAGGCGAAGCCGACGGGGCGCGGCTCGCCGCGAGGTCGCATAAGAGCGATCAGTGCCGGAAATAGGGTGAGATTGAGCACAAGAGCGATGAGCATGCCGACGCCGGCGATCCAGCCAAGTTCGGACACGCCGCTGTAATCCGTCGGGACGAAGGCGAAGAAGCCGACACCTGCGGACAAAGCCGCAACGGCCATCGCGCGACCGATGCCGCCGGCCGCGCGCGTCAAGGCTTCGGTCAGGTCGCCGACACGATAACGTTCGTCGCGATAACGCACGCTGAATTGGATGCCAAGATCGACGGATATGCCGACGAACAATACGGCGAATGCGACCGAAATCGGGTTGAACGGGCCGATCGCGAGCACGGCGAAAGCGGTGGTCGCCGCAAGTCCGACGATTAGCGTGATCACGATGGCGGCAAAGATGCGGAGCGAACGAAGGGCAAGCAGCAGCCACAAGCAAAGCAGTCCGAGGGACAATGCCGTCGAAAATCCGGCGCCTTTGGCGAGCGTCGCTAGCTGATCGTCGTCGAGCGCAACCGAGCCCGTGACCCGGACTCGCACGCCGCGGTCCGGTGTCAGGCCGAGCTCGGTGGCGGCACTGCGCACCGCGTCGATCGCGTCCGCGCCGGGCGTCAGTGACTTATAATCGAGCGCCGGCTGCATCAGAACGATACGACGCAAATCGTCGGGCGCCGGCGCCGTATTGCTCAGCATGGTCTGCCACGACAGGGGCGCGTAGGTGCCCGCAAGCGTGCTCTCGGCCGCGCGTTCGACGCCATGCAACGCCGCCGAGATGTCGCGCGGTTGGACGGCGCCCTGCTGAACGGCTTGAACCATCAAATCGACGATGCCGAATACGCCACGCAGGCTCGGATCGGCTGCCAACGATCCGAGAAACGGCTGTGCCGCGATCATTTGATTGGCGTAGTCCTGCACCTGCGTTTTCGGCAGGAAAAGCAGCCCGTTGCGGCGGAAGAATTGGTTGAGATCCGGCAGGCGGACGTCGCGGAATATCGCTGGTTCGCTGCGCAGCTTGTCGGCCAGCGCAATCGCGGCGTCTTCCGTTTCGTCGGGCGTCCTGCCGTCGATCACGACCACCAACAGATCGACTTTCTGCGGAAACGCCTTGTCCACCTCCTGCGCGAGCTTGCGCCATGGCAGGTTCGCCGAGATTAGCTTGTCGAGATCAGTGTCGACCGTAATCCGGCTTGATGCGTAAAACCCCGAGGCGATCGCTAGCGCCAGCGCCGCGGCGACGACGATAAGGGCATGCGCGCGCGACCATTCAACCACGCGCGCGATGACACGACCCATCATGTGAAGGTACTCGTTGAAGCGGCCAGCGGCCGATGCGACTTCAGCAGCGACATCGGCGTCCTACGTACGATGCGCCCTTCTTCCGATCGCCCCCGCGCCGTTCCGAACGGCGCGTTACTTTGGCGAAAATCCCTGTGCTTGCCAAGTGTTTCTGCCGACTGACATCAGCCCGGCGTCAGCAGTGCGAGCGCGCCGATCGCGCGTCCACCACGTCGCATCTCGCGCTCGAGCTCAGCCAGAACCTCTCGGAGCGTGCTGCCGACGGCAAGTCGCACGCGCCGCTGCAGGAGGGCATAGGCATCGTGGCGTGATTCACCGGGGGCGCTTTTGACGACCGTAAATAACGGGCTTTCGAGACTATGTCGGAAGATCGAGAAGGTCGCCATGCCATCGCGTTGATCGATCGCATAATCGCGCCACGCACCGCGCATCACCTGGCGGCTGTAAATTTGCAGCAACTGATCGAGTTCGGTGCGGCTGAAGAAGACGCGCCGGTACCGGCGATGATCGTTGAGGCGGGTGATGGGAGCCATTGACACGCGCGGGGGTTCGCGAAGGCTGTGCATGCCTGATGCCTCAGTCTTTCCTATTTCGCGGCTGAAATCCAGCAGCCCTGCCGCGTCGATACGCGCCGGAAAACGCCGTGTCCGGGGTTTGCAGGAACGCCGGCAAGGCGTTATGGTACCGGGCATTTTTCGCGGGTCGGGGCCGGGTTTTGAGCGACATCTTCCGGGAAATCGACGAGGAACTCCGCAAGGAGAACCTCGCGAAGCTGTGGGCGCGTCATGGTCGGTGGGTGATCGTCGCGGCGGTCCTCGTCGTCGTCGCGACTGCGGTCGGCGTCGGTTGGCGGCAGTACCGCGACCAGCGTAGCGCCGCCGACGGCGTCCGCTTCGCAGCGGCCCTCGACCTCGTCCGCGACGGCAAGAACAAAGACGCCGCCGACGCTTTCGCGGCTATCGCCCAGCACGCGAGCGCGGGGCACGCCATGTTGGCTCGCTTCGAGGAAGCGGCGGTCAAGACGCGTACCGGCGACGCTGCCGGCGCACTCACGATTTACGACCAACTGGCGGCAGACACGTCGGCCGATCCGGTTTACCGCGCGGCGGCGACGCTGCTCGCGGCCGATGTGGCCCTCGACAAAGGCGACACTGCCGGTGCGATCCAGCGGCTCAAGCCCCTGACCGGCGGTGCCAGCCCGTGGCACCCGTTCGCCATCGAGCTCACCGGTTTCGCCCAACTGAAAGCCGGCGACAGTGCCGGCGCACGCAAGAGCTTCCAGCAGCTCGCTGACGATCCCAATGCGCCGCCGAGTGCGCGGCAGCGCGCGGCGCAAATGATCGCGGCTTTGAATCCATGACCTTCCGCCTCGCGACCGGCGTCGCGCTGGCCGTATGTCTGGCGCTTGCAGCTTGCGGCGGTTCCAAGAAGACCATTCTCCCAGGAACGCGCATCTCCGTGCTCGAGCTGCAAAAGAGCCTGACGCCGGATCCCAAGCTCGAGGCGACGCCGATCACCTTGCCGCCACCGTTCAACAATCCGGAATGGCCGGGCGCCGGCGGCTATGCCAATCATACGATGTATCATCTCGCGCTCGCGCCCGCGATCAGCCGCGCCTGGAAAGCGGATGTCGGCGAGGGATCGTGGCGGTACGGCCGTGTCACCGCGCAACCGATCGTCGCCAACGGACGCGTCTTCGCGGCCGACGCCAACGATGTCGTTTCGGCCTTCGATGCGAAAAGCGGCAACCGGATCTGGCGCTTCGATCCGCAGCCGAAGAATGCCGGTACGCCGATGTTCGGCGGCGGCATCGCTTATGAGGGCGGACGCATCTTCATCGCCACCGGTTACGCCCAGGTCGTTGCCGTCGATGCCGTAACCGGCAAGGAAATCTGGCGCCAGAGCCTGGCGAGCCCGGCGCATGGGCCGCCGACCGCTTTTTCCGGCCGTGTCTTCGCGATTACCGTCGACAACGAACTCGAAGTCCTTGCCGCCGCCGACGGGCATCGGCTGTGGACGCACAACGGCCTGCCGGAACCCACCGATCTGTTGATTGGGGCGAGCCCGGCGGTGCAGGGCGACACGGTAATCGTGCCCTATTCATCCGGCGAGCTTTATGCGCTGCGCGTCGAGAACGGCCGGGCTGTATGGTCCGACAATCTCGCGACGTCGCGTCCTCTCGGCGCCCTATCATCGCTTGCCGACATTCGCGGCCAGCCGGTGATCGACCGCGACCGCGTGTTTGCCATCAGCCATTCCGGCATTCTCGTGGCGATCGATCTGCGCACCGGCGACCGCGTCTGGGAACAGGATATCGGCGGTACGCACATGCCGTGGGTGGCCGGCGACTACATCTATGTCTTGGCCAACGACCGCGATCTGGTTTGTTTGTTGCGATCCGACGGCCACGTGCGTTGGGTGCGGCCGTTGCCGCGTTACGAAGATGAGAAAGACAAGAAAAACCCGTTGCGCTGGTCGGGACCGGTGCTAGCGGGCAACCGTCTGGTGGTCGTCTCGTCCAACGGCGAGGCGTTGTCGATCTCGCCCTATAGCGGTCAGCCGCTCGGACAAATGACATTCTCGGCTGGTGTCTATCTTGATCCGGTGGTGGCGGGCGGTTCGCTCTATGTCATCACCGATGAGGCCGACCTGACCGCGCTGCGGTGACAGGCTAATCGCCATGCCGCTTTCCGTCGCCATCGTCGGCCGCCCCAATGTCGGCAAGTCGACGCTGTTCAATCGCTTGGCCGGCCGTAAGACGGCGTTGGTGGCGGGCGAGGCTGGACTGACGCGCGACCGCCGCGAAGTGGCCGTCGATTTCGCCGGACTCGCGCTACGGCTGACGGATACCGCCGGCGTCGAAACCACGACGCGCAGCGACATGGCAGCACGGCTCCGACTGCAGACCGAGAAGGCGTTGGCGGCGGCCGATGTCGCTCTGTTCGTGATCGACGCGCGCGAGGGGGTGACGGCGCTCGATCGCGACGTTGCTCGCTGGTTGCGCCGACAGGGCAAGCCGGTGATTCTAGTCGCCAACAAGACCGAGGGCCGCGCGCCGCCAGGACTGGCCGAAGCGTTCGAACTTGGGTTGGGCACGCCGGTGCCGGTTTCGGCCGAGCACGGCGAGGGTATTTCGGCGCTGTACGATGCGCTGCTGCCGTTTGCGCGATCCGAGTCCGGCGATGCGCCGGCGCCCGAACCGGCAAAACGCGCCGCGGCGCTTCAGCTTGCCGTGGTCGGCCGCCCAAACGTCGGCAAGTCGACGCTGGTCAATCGCCTGCTCGGCGAGGAGCGCGTCCTTACCGGACCCGAGCCGGGGGTCACGCGCGATGCCATCGCGATCGAATGGCAGTGGCGCGGTCAGCCGATCAAGCTCATCGACACCGCCGGTCTGCGGCGCAAGGCGAAAGCCGTCAAGGGCGCCGAGACGCTCGCCGTCGGCGACACGCTCAAGACGGTTCGGTTCGCCGAAGTGGTGGTCCTGGTTATCGACGCCACCGCCGGAGTGCAGCGCCAGGACTTGGCGATCGCGCGCCTCGTCGCGGACGAGGGCAGGGCGATCGTGCTCGCCGCCAACAAATGGGATCTGGTCGCTGCGCCCAAGGAGGCGCTGACCGACATCGTCGAGCGGATTTCCGAGTCGCTACCGCAACTGGCGGGCCTGAAGCCGCTGACGCTATCGGCCGCAACCGGCGCCGGCTTGGCCAAGCTGCTGCCGGCGGCGCTGAAGGCGCATATAGCGTGGAACCACCGTGTGCCGACCGGCGCGCTCAATCGCCTCCTGGCGCGCGCGCTCGAGCGTCATCCGCTGCCTCTCGTTGGGGGCCGGCGGCTCAAGCTCCGCTACATGACGCAGGTCAATACCCGGCCGCCGACCTTCGCCCTGTTCGCCTCCAAGCCGGGGGAACTGCCGGACAGCTGGCGACGGTACCTGGCGAATCTGTTGCGCGAGCAGTTCGACCTGCCTGGGGTGCCGCTGCGGCTCATGCTGCGCAAAGGCCAGAATCCATTCGCAAAGAATTCCTAGCGGTGGTTATACGAAAAATCAGGATATCGCCATAAGTTACTGATTTTAAAATCATAAGATCGGATTCTGAATGCGAAGTCTCGACAGGCAAGCACCTGTTGTGCGAACGTGACACGCGCTGCCGGGGCCTCCGGCGGGTGGAGGACCATGGTCAAGCCACTGAAACCGCCGGCTAAAACCGGAACGGCCGGACGCACGGGCGCCAAAGGTGGGCGGATCGACGGTTTGCGCAGCGTCGACCTCGGCGTCACCGATCTCAAGTCACGGGCGCGGTTCTACACCGACATCTGGCGTTTGGCGCCGGTGGTCGAGCATCCCGGCTCGGTCTATCTGCGTGGCACCAGCGCGTACCATCACGTCCTCGGCCTCCACGCCCGGCCGCGCGCTGAGTTGTTGCGCATCGATTTCACGGCGCCCGGCAAGGCCGAGATCAATGCTATCCACGCCAGCCTCAAAAAGGCGGGGCTCGCCGAACTCGAGAAGCCGGGACCCATCAACGAACCGGGCGGCGGTTACGGTTTTGCGTTCAAGGATCCGGAAGGCCGGACCATGCGGGTTATCACCGGCGACCGACGCCATGCCGATGCGACCACGCGGGCGGATCGGCCGATGCGCGTCACGCATGTCGTACTCAATTCCGCCGATGTTGATGCGATCAGCGCTTTCTACGTCGATAATCTCGGATTCCGCATCATCGACCAAACGCGGATGATGACGTTCCTCTGCTGCAACGATCAGCATCATGTCCTGGCATTCGCGCGCGGCACGGCGCCGACGCTCAATCACATCGCTTTTGAAATGCCGGATATCGACAGCGTCATGCGCGGCGCCGGCCGTCTGCGCGAAAGCGGCTTTGCGATCGAATGGGGCGTTGGCCGGCATGGGCCGGGCAATAACGTGTTCGCTTATTTCGTCGGGCCGGACGAAGTCGTCATCGAGTACACCGCCGAAATTGCGCGCATCGGCAAGAGCTACAAACCACGCGGCCCGGAAGACTGGACCTGGCCGCCGGGCCGGATGGACCAGTGGGGTATCGCGATCGGTCCGACCGACCGCATGAAGCAGGCTCAGCAGCGGATCGCCTTTGCGTCCGGAATCTTCCGTCCGGCGGGCTGATTCCGGCGCTTCGGGCGGCCGCTTTTTAGACGGCATTTTGAGGCTTCTTGCAGTGGCCTGCATTTGAGCAACATGCCGCCAACGCCTAGGAAACTATTAGGGCATCGTCTTTAGACTCTGCGGCGATGATTTCGGCTCAGTTAACGCGTGAGCTCCCGACCGTTACGGCCGACGCGGACACGGCTGCGTTGACGACGCGTGTCGAAAGCGCCGCCGTCTAGTCCGGGCTAGCGGATATGCTCTATTCGTCGCCGTGGCCGGTCGCCACCAACCTGTTGGTGACGCTGGCAGCAGTCGGCATCCTGTCGTTCGTCTTCGATACGTCCAGTCTTCCTCGGTTAGGGCGTGTCGATCGTCGGCATTTCCATCATTCGCATCGTGCCGTGGCGGCTCTATCGCAAGCACCGCCACGACGATGACTTCGAGCTGCAGCAGTGGATCCGCCGCGTCACCTACTTCGCCGCCGCGACCGGTTGCCACTGGGGCAGTTTGGCGATGGCGGTCGCAATCCAATCGAATGCGCCGACTGACAGTTTCGTGCCGATTATCATTGCCGGGCTCGCCGGCGGCATCGCCTCGGGTTACACCGCGCACGTTCCGGTGGTCGATGCGTTCGTCTGGCCCGTGGTCGCGCCGCTCATCGTCATCACCTTCGCTGCCGACGATCCGGCGCACATCGCGCTGGGTGTGCTGTATCTCGCGTTCGCGTTTAATCTCAGTCTCATGGCGCGGCGCTCGTTCGCGTCGCTGATCGCGCTCATCCGCAACAAGACGGAAAAGGAAAAATTGGTCGGCCGCCTGTTCGAGGCCAATCGCCGGGCGGAAACCGCGTTGCGCGCCAAGTCGGAATTCCTCGCCAACATGAGCCACGAGTTGCGTACGCCGCTCAACGCGGTGATCGGGTTCTCCGAGATCATTAGCGGCGAGGTACTAGGGCCGATCGGCAACGACAAGTACCTCGAATATGCACGCGACCTGAACGCCAGCGGCCGGCACCTGTTGGAGTTGATCAACGACATTCTTGATCTGACGAAGATCACGGCCGAGCGCCTGGAACTGGCGGACGAGGTCATCGACGTCACCGACCTGATCGAATCCTGCGTGCGCATGGTCGCGCGCCGCGCGGCTTCACAGGAGATCAACCTTGTCCGCGTGATTGCGCCCGAAGTCGCCGGCGTGCGCGGCGACGAGCGTCGCCTGCGTCAGGTGGTGCTCAATTTGCTGACCAACAGCGTGAAGTTCACGCCGGCCGGCGGTTCGGTTGCGGTGCGCGCTTCGATCGAATTCGATCGCCTGGTCATCGAGGTGCGCGACACCGGTGTCGGCATTTCCGAAAGCGATCTGCCGATGGTGTTGGAGCCGTTCGGCCAGGTCGATAATGCCTTTAACCGCACCGGTGGCGGCACGGGCCTCGGTTTGCCGCTGACCAAGAAGCTCGTCGAACTGCATGGCGGTGTCTTCGTGATCGAAAGCGTACCGAACCAGGGTACGGTGGTCCGGGTGATCCTGCCGCCGGACCGGGTCGTGTCGCAGGTGCCCATGCCGCGGTCGGCCAACGCCGCCGCCTAAGGCCCGACGATCTTGCCGTGATGCGGACAATCCGCCGCGGCGAGTTGTACGAACAATCCGGTCACGTCTTCCGGCGCTTTGAGCATCGCGCGATCCTCGCCGGGAAACGCCTCGGCGCGCAGGCGCGTGTGCACCGGACCCGGATCGACCAGATTGACCCGGATCGGCGTGCGCATGACCTCGGCGGCATAGACCCGGACCAGCGCCTCGAGCGCGGCTTTGCTGGCGCCGTAAGCACCCCAGAATGGCGCGAGATCCCGGCCGGCGGCGCAGGTGACGAACATCGCTCGGCCGCCGTCGGAGCGGCGCAATAACGGATCGAGCGATCGGATCAGGCGGTAGTTCGCCGTCACGTTGACATCGAAAACTTCGGTCCACAGTTTCGGGTCGATGTGGCCCGTTGGCGACAAGCTGCCCAGCACGCCGGCGCACGCCGCAACGATATCAAGCTTGTGGAAGCGCTCATTGAGCGCAGCACCCATATGGTCGATCGCGTCGAACGTCCGCAGATCGAGCGGCACCAGCGTCGCGGCACCGCCCGCCGTGCGTACCGCATCGTCGAGTTCTTCCAGGGCTCCCTGGGTCCGCGCCACCGCGATGACGTGTGCGCCTTCAGCGGCGAAGCGCCGCGCCACGGCCGCGCCGATACCGCGTGACGCGCCGGTCACCAGCGCGAGACGACCTTCGAGCGCCCGCACTCAGACGGTCTCAGAGAGGAGCGAAAGCTGGGTTGACACCGTGCCGGCGTCATGATCGACGAGCGGCACTGGATAATCGCCGGTGAAACAGGCGTCGCAGAATTGCGGCGCCTTGCCGTCACGCTTGGCCTGGCCAAGTGCGCGATAGAGTCCGTCGATCGAGACGAAGGCGAGGGAATCGGCGCCGATATGCTGTGCCATGGTCTGCACGTCCATCGTCGACGCAAGCAGCTGGGTGCGTTCCGGCGTCGCGATGCCGTAGAAGCACGAATGCGTGGTCGGCGGACTGGAGATGCGCATGTGCACCTCGCGCGCGCCGGCTTGGCGGATCATGGCGACAATCTTGGTCGAGGTGGTGCCACGGACGATCGAATCGTCGACCAGCACGACGCGCTTGCCTTCGATGCTGGCCCGGTTGGCGTTGTGTTTGAGCTTCACGCCAAGATGGCGGATCTGATCGGTCGGCTCGATGAAGGTGCGGCCGATGTAATGGTTGCGGACAATGCCGAGCTCGAACGGCAGCCGGCATTCCGCGGCATAGCCGATCGCCGCCGGCACGCCGGAATCCGGCACCGGGATGACGATGTCGGCAGGCACCGCGCTTTCGCGCGCCAATTGCATGCCGATGCGTTTGCGCGCCTCGTAGACGCTCAGGTCATCGACGACGCTGTCGGGCCGCGCGAAGTAGATGTATTCGAACACGCAAAACCGCTTATGCGTGTTGGCGAACGGCTTGGTGCTCTTGATGCCGCCGGGGCCGATGGAGATCATCTCGCCGGCTTCGATGTCGCGCACGAAAGTGGCGCCGATGATGTCGAGCGCGCAGCTTTCCGACGCCAGGATGAATGCGTCGCCGAGCTTGCCGAGCACCAGCGGCCGGATGCCAAGCGGATCGCGCACGCCGATCAATCCATGCTGGGTTAGCGCCGCGAGCGAATAGGCGCCTTCGACTTGGCGCAGTGCCTCGGCCATCCGCTCCTCGACCGTGTCCTTGAGCGACGTGGCGATAAGATGGACGATCACCTCGGTGTCCGAGGTCGATTGGAAAATGCTGCCGCGCCGCACCAGACGGTTGCGCAGCTGATACGAGTTGGTGAGGTTGCCGTTGTGGCAGATCGCCAAGCCGCCGAAAGTGAAATCGGCGAACAGCGGCTGGACGTTGCGCAACACGACTTCGCCGGTGGTGGCATAGCGGACGTGACCGATGGCCGAATGTCCCGGCAGCCGACTGATAACGTCCTTGGAACTGAAATTCTCGCTGACCAGACCGAGGCCGCGATGGGCGTGAAATTGCTCGCCGTCGTAGGCGACGATTCCAGCCGCTTCCTG
The DNA here is from genome assembly GCA_035934995.1 of Allostellaceae bacterium. Taxonomy (GTDB): domain Bacteria; phylum Pseudomonadota; class Alphaproteobacteria; order ATCC43930; family CGMCC-115725; genus REEB95. The sequence goes on along the minus strand of DASYXI010000011.1, from coordinate 80,082 downwards.
ACCGCGATGCTGTAAGGCATGCAGCCCCAGCGCGGTCAGGGCCGCCGAATCGGGATGGCCATAAACCCCGAAAACGCCGCATTCCTCCCGGAAATGGTCGTCGTCCCAGGGGTGGGTGGTCAGCATGCTACCGCCTTTGTGCGCGCTTGGGCCGCTCGCCGTCCGGCGGCCGCAAGCCTTAGATGGTGTCGCCAGCCGTCGCCGTCGAGGCCCACAGCCTTCTACACGGATTGCGGCACGACTGCCAGAGCCGGTTGTCGCACCCGGCCTGGGCGGGCGACGGCGCGCTAATGGCTATGCTTAATGCGCGCCCTGGTTCTGCTGGAAGAGCCGGTCGAGATCATGCTGGTCCTGCGGCGAGTAATCGGGCGAGCCGCCTTGCGGCGCCGGTCCGGCCTTGGGGATGCTGAGGGCATGCAACGCGTCCTGGAGTTGCTGCTGCACCGAGGCGGCGCCTTGCGAGTGCCCGGCGCCGGGCGCCAAATGTCCCAGCATCGCCAGGCCGGTTGCGAGCATCGGCCGCGTCCGCGCTTGCGTCCACCATTGCGGCGACGCCTCGAGCGCCGGCATGACCACCAGCATGGCCGCATAAACCAGACAGGCGAGCAGGGCGCCGCGCGCCAATCCGAAAACGAACCCGAAGGTCCGATCGATGCCGCCGGCCGGGCTATCCTTGACGCGGTTGGCAATCGCCGCGGTGATCAGCGAGAGCACGATCAGAGCGACGATGAACGCGACAAACGCCGACGCCGCGCTCGCCAGTCGGTCGCTCGGCGTGAAGCGCATGGCGAACGGGTGCAGATAGGGCACGGCGTAGAGCGCCGCCACCGACGCGCCGAACCAGGCAATGATCGACAGCACTTCCTTGATGAAGCCACGCACGAAGGCGAACAACCCCGATGCGACGACGAAGACGATGATGGCTATGTCGAATCCGGTCACGGACGTCCTCCTCCGGCGCTCGCCCGCCGAGGATTATGCGGTGCGTTCTCGAACAAGTTGAGCAAATGTTTCAGGTGCGCGATCTCGCGCGTCTTAAACGCGCCGGGCGATGCCGCACGATCCTTGCCGCGGCCGCGCCGCGGCGGCATCAGCGCCGTCGCAAAACCGAGCTTCTCGGCCTCCTTGAGCCTTGCGTCTGCCTGGCTCACCGGCCGGACTTCGCCCGACAGGCCGATCTCGCCGAACACGACCATGTCGGCGGGCACCGGCTCGTGCGCGAGCGCAGACACCAGCGCCGCCGCCACCGCCAAATCGGCCGCCGGCTCGGTGACGCGCAAGCCGCCGGCGACATTGAGATAGATGTCGTTGGCGCCGATCGCGACGCCGCAACGCGCCTCGAGAACGGCCAGCACCATCGCCAGGCGATTGCCGTCCCAACCGACGACGGCGCGGCGCGGCGTGCCGAGCGCCGAGGGCGCGACCAGCGCCTGAATCTCGACCAGCATCGGCCGCGTGCCTTCGATGCCGGCGAACACCGCCGACCCCGCGACCTCACGCTGCCGGTCGCCGAGGAACAATGCCGACGGATTGGAGACTTCGGCGAGTCCGACGTCGGTCATCTCGAAGACGCCGATTTCGTCGGTCGGACCGTAACGGTTCTTGACCGCGCGCAGGATGCGGAACTGATGGCCGCGCTCGCCTTCGAAATAGAGCACGGTGTCGACCATGTGCTCGAGCACCCGCGGACCGGCGATCATGCCTTCCTTGGTCACGTGTCCGACCAGCAGCAAGGTGAAGCCGCGCGCCTTGGCGAGACGGATCAGCTCTTGTGCCGATGCGCGCACCTGGCTGACCGTGCCGGGCGCGCTATCGAGATTGTCGAGATACATGGTTTGGATGGAATCGATCGCCACCACTTGTGGCGTATCGGTGCGGTCGAGGCTTGCGGCGACGTCGCGGATCGAGGTGGCCGCCGCCAGACGCACCGGCGCGTCGGCGACGCCAAGTCGGCGTGCGCGCAGCCGCACCTGATCGAGCGATTCTTCGCCGGAGACATAGGCGCAATCGAGTTTCTGGCCGCTTTTGCCGCTGGCGAGGGCGGCCATCGCCTGAAGGATCAATGTCGATTTGCCGATGCCGGGATCGCCGCCGATCAGCAGCGCCGAACCGGGAACGAGACCGCCGCCGCAAACGCGATCGAACTCGGCGATTGCCGAAGCGCGCCGCGCAGTGGCGAGCGCGTCGCCATCGAGGCCGACGAATTGCAGCGGCCGGCCGCCTTTGCCGCCGCCGAGACCTTTCGGTGCGCTGGTACGCATGGCTTCTTCGACCAAGCTGTTCCAGGCGCCGCAATCGTCGCACTTGCCCGCCCACTTCGGGTGCACGGCGCCGCAGCTTTGGCAGACGTAACGGCTTTCGGCGCGGGCCATGGTCAGGCTTGGAGGAAATTCCGGGCGGTCACAGCGCGCGCACCTCCATCTTGATCGGGCCTTCGCCGCGGCCGTGGATGAACTGATCGACGTAGGGATTGCCCGATTGGTCGATCGTCTTGGACGAGCCCTGCCAGATGATTTTGCCTTTATAGATCATGGCGATCCGGTCGGCGATCTTGTGCGCCGAGGCCATGTCGTGCGTGATCGAAACCGCCGTCGCGCCGAGATCGCGCACGCATTTGATGATCAGATCGTTGATCACGTCGCCCATGATCGGATCGAGACCGGTCGTCGGCTCGTCGAAGACGATGATTTCGGGCTTGGCGGCGATGGCGCGTGCCAGACCGACACGCTTCTGCATGCCGCCCGAAAGTTCCGCCGGCCACAGCTCGGCCACTTCGGGACCGAGTCCGACGGCGCCGAGCGTCTTGATCGCCGTCGCCTTGGCTTCGTCGCGGCCGATGCCGTGGCCCTGGATGAGACCGAAGGCGACGTTCTGCCAGACACGCAAGCTGTCGAAAAGCGCGGCGCCCTGAAACAGCATGCCGAACTTGCGCATCAGTCGCTCGCGCTCGCCGCGCTTCAGGCCCGTAACCTCTTGCCCATCGATCTTGATCGAGCCGGCGTCGGGCTCCATCAGCCCGATGATGCATTTGACCATCACCGACTTGCCGGTGCCTGAGCCGCCGATGACGACGACGCTTTCGCCAACGCCGACATCGAGATCGAGCCCGTCGAGCACGACCTTGGAGCCGAAGGATTTCCTCAGCCCGCGGACGGAGATTTTGGGCGCGCCGGTCATGACGAAAACAGCAACGCCGAGAGGATGTAGTCGAACATCAGGATCAGTACCGAAGCCGACACCACCGCATAGGTTGTCGCAGCGCCCACGCCCTGCGCGCCGCCCTTTGAATGATAGCCGGTATAACAGCCCATCAGCGAGATCAGGAAACCGAACACTGCCGATTTGATTAGGCCCGAGACGACGTCATCGGTGCGCAGGAAATCCGCGGTGTTCTGGAGATAAGCATATGGATTGAAGCCGAACTTATAGGTCGCAACCAGGAAGCCGCCGAAGACGCCGATACAGTCGGCGACCAGCACCAGCACCGGCAGCGCCACGATGCCGGCCAGCAGGCGCGGCGCGACTAGGTACTTGTAGGGGTTGGTCGACAGGGTCGACAGCGCATCGATCTGGTCGGTGACGCGCATCGTGCCGACTTCGGCGGCGATGGCAGCGCCGATGCGCCCGGCAACCATCAGGCCGGCGATCACCGGACCGAGTTCGCGCGTCATGCCGAGGACCACGACTTGCGCGATGGCGCTCTCGCCGCCGGTGATGCGGTTGAAGCCGGTGTGCAACTGCAGCGCCAGCACCATGCCGATGAAGATCGCGGTGAGACCGACAACCGGCAGCGAGTAATAGCCGATGTCGACGAACTGCCGGAGGATCAGGTTGACGTAGATCGGCGGCCGGAAGCAGTGGCTGACCGCGTGGAGCGTGAACAGCGCGAGACGGCCGGTCGCCGCCAGGAACGCCAGGACGACGCGGCCTATCCGCGCGACGAACGCCATTCAGCGCGCTCCGCGATAGACCCGGGCGTAACGCCGGCCGAGCAGCGTCAGCATCTCGTAGCTGATCGTGCGCGCGGCCGCCGCCGCGTCGTCGATGCCATAGCTGTCGTCGAGCAAATCCACATAGGCGCCGGGCTTCGCCCGATCCGCCTCGATCCCTGTCACGTCGAGCGTCAGCAGATCCATCGAGATGCGTCCAACGAGGGGAACCCTTCGACCGGCGATCGCCGCGCTGCCGCGGTCGCTGGCGGAGCGAAGCCAGCCGTCGGCGTAACCGACTGCGACAGTCGCAATGCGACTCGGCCGCTCCATGCGGTGCGTCGCACCATATCCAACGGTCTCTCCTGCGTCAACGTCACGGACCTGGAGAATCCTGGCTTTGAGGACGACGACGGCGCGCATCGGATTGGGTTTGCCGGGCAGGGGATTGATGCCGAACAACGCCGCGCCCGGACGCACGATCTGGAAATGATAGGCAGGGCCGAGAAAGATCGCCGACGACGAGGCGAGCGATGCCGGCGCCTTGGGTAGGCGCGCGAGCGCAGCGCGGAAGCGCGCAAGCTGCTCAGGGTTTTTCGGATGCTCAGGCTCGTCGGCGCAGGCGAGGTGACTCATGATCGCGGCGAGGTCGAGACGCGCGAGCAGGCTCCGGTCCGCCGTCAACCGATCCAGTTCGCGGCGCGACAGGCCGAGCCGTTCCATGCCGGTGTCGAGATGAAGGATCGCCGGCTTGCCGGGGTAAGCCTTGCTCCAACGCATGGCCTGGTCGAGATCGTTGAGTACCGGAACGAGCCGGCGGCGCGCGAATTCCGCCTCGCTCTTCGCCAGCACGCCATCGAGCACGGCAATGCGCGCCTTGGGCAATATCTTGCGCAGGGCGATCCCTTCGTCGAGCGAAGCGACGAAGAAGAGCCCGCAACCCGCGCGCGCCAGGACTGGACCGACTTCCGCGGCGCCGAGGCCGTAGGCGTCCGCCTTGATCACGGCCGCCAGGCGCGCGCCTGGCGCCAGCTCACGCTTCAGCCGTCGCCAGTTCGCCGCGACGGCGCGCAAGTCGATTTCGAGGATGGCGTTCGCCCGGTCGGTCGCGACCTTGCGGTCAGAAGGCATCGGGCAGGCGGTCGCCGCTGACGTAGTTGTCAAATTTCGTCGTGTTGCCGTCGAAGCGCAGCGTCACCTTGCCGATCGGGCCGTGGCGCTGCTTGGCGACGTGGATCTCGGCGAGGCCATAGACTTCTTCGCAGCGCTGGCGGTGCTTTTCGATGCGGTCGTTGAATTTTTCCTGGCTTTCTTCCGGCCGCTGTGTCGGCGGCGTGCGCATCAGATAATATTCCTCGCGGAAGACGAACATCACCACGTCGGCGTCCTGCTCGATCGAGCCCGATTCACGCAGGTCGGAGAGCATCGGCCGCTTGTCCTCGCGCTGTTCGACCGCACGCGACAGCTGCGACAGCGCCAGCACCGGCACGTTGAGCTCCTTGGCCAAGGCCTTGAGGCCGCGGGTGATCTCGGAAATCTCCTGCACCCGGTTTTCGAAGCCGCCGCCCTCGCTGGAACCGCGAATGAGCTGGAGATAGTCGACGATGACGAGGCCGAGATTGTGCGTTCGCTTCAGCCGGCGGGCGCGGGTGCGCAGTCCGGCGATGGTGATCGCCGGCGTGTCGTCGACGAAAAACGGCACCGATGCCAGCCGCTGGCTGGCCTGGACGAATTTGTCGAAATCCTCGTTCGACACCTTGCCCTGGCGGATTTCGTGCGATGGCACGCCGGATTCCTCGGCCAGGATGCGGGTGGCGAGCTGTTCGGACGACATTTCGAGGGAGAAGAACCCGGCGACGGCGCCGTCTTCGGCCTTGGTCGCATCATCGGCGCTCGGCCGGAAGGCGCGGGCGGCATTGAAGCCGATATTGGTGGCGAGCGCCGTCTTGCCCATCGACGGCCGACCGGCCAGGACGATCAGGTCGGATGGGTGGAGGCCGCCCAGCAGCTTGTCGAGGTCGGTGAAGCCGCTGGCAACGCCCGTCGTCTTGCCGCTGCGCTTGAAGGCGGCTTCGGCCATCCGCACGGCATCAGTCATTGCCGCCGTAAATGGCTGGAATCCGCCCTCGGTCTGGCCCACGGTCGCCAGATTGAACAGCCGCTGTTCGGCGGCTTCGATCTGTTGCGGCGCGGTCAGGTCGAGGTCCTGGGCGTAGGCCTCGTTGACCACGTCGGTGCCGACGTCGATGAGCTGGCGGCGGAGATAAAGGTCGTGGATGGTTCGGCCGTAATCGCCAGCATTGATGATGGTAACGACTTTCGATTGCAATTCGGCCAGGTACTTCGCGCCGCCGCGCTCGGCGAGGGCGGCATCCTGGTCGAACTGGTTTTTGAGGGTCACCGCATTGGCGAGTTGACCGCGTTCGATCAGCCGCGTGACGGCGGCAAAGATCCGGCCGTGCACCGCCTCGACAAAATGCTCCGCCCGGAGGAAGTCCGAGACCTTGTTGTAAACGTTGTTGTTCTGGAGGATCGCGCCGAGCAGCGCCTGTTCAGCTGCGAGGTTCTGCGGCGGCACACGGTAACCCGCATCACCGTCGTGCAGGGGCGTTACCTTCGACAGCGCGGTTTCCATGACAGAACTGTAGCACTCCGCCGACAGGCCGGCATGCACGAAACGATGTGTGTCGCCTGTGAGTCAGATGAATGACGGGTGTGAATGTCCCGCGACTCGGCGGCCCGCGGAATTTTCTTACGCGGCGCGTCCGGCTTCGGCGGCGGCGGGTGCCTTGTGGCTGCGTTCCCAATCGAACATATAGTCGCGCGTCAACGGCACGGCATCGACACGCCGCGCCATCTGCATCTGCCACACCATATGGCCCTGATAGCGGAACGCGATTTCGGAGCCCGCGAGATAAAATTCCCACATCCGGCAGAAGCGCTCGTCATAGAGCGCCTTGACGCGCTCGCGCTCGGCCATGAACCGCGTGCGCCAAGCGCGCAAGGTCTCGGCATAATGCAGCCGTAGGATCTCGATGTCGGTGACCCAGAGGCCGGTGCGCTCGACGACCGGCAGCACCTCGGACAGCGCGGGCGAATAGCCACCCGGGAAAATGTACTTGCGGATCCAGGGGCTGGTGCTGGCGGGGCCGTCGGAGCGGCCAATGGCGTGGAGCAACATGGCGCCGTCCTCGGTCAGCAGCGACTTCACGCGACTGAAAAAGGCGGGGTACTGTGGTACCCCGACATGCTCGAACATGCCGACCGACACGATGCGGTCGTACTGGGCGCGCTCCTCCCGATAATCGAGCAGCTTGAAGCGCACGCGCGACGCCAATCCGGCGGCCGCGGCGCGGCGTTCGGCGACCCGGTGCTGCTCGACCGATAGCGTCAGGCCGGTGACGTCGACATCGCATTCCTTCGCCAGGTACAGAGCCAGCCCGCCCCAGCCGCTGCCGATGTCGAGCACGCGCTGGCCGGGCTTGAGCATCAGCTTGGCGGCGATATGGCGTTTCTTGTTGGCTTGCGCCTGTTCGATCGTCTGGTCGGGCGCCGTGAAATAGGCGCAGGAATATTGCCGGTCGCGATCGAGGAAGATGTCGTAGAGCGCGTCGGACAGGTCGTAATGGTGAGCGACGTTGCGGCGGGCACGGCCGACCGGGTTCCATTGCTGGAGACCGCGGAACGCCCGGCCAAAGCCGTTATAAAGCGGCGTCAGCATGGTTTTCGGCGCCAAGCTGATGTTGGTGCCGAGAAAATCGAGCAGGTCATAGAGATTGCCGCCGTCCTCGACGGTGAGGCGGCCGTCCATATACGCCTCGCCCAACATCAGCCGCGGGTTGAACAGCAACTGCCGCTCGACCGGCCGGTCGTGCAGGCGAATGGTGATCGCCGGGCCCGGTGCGCCGGAATAGGCGCGCGTTTTGCCGGTCGCGTCGATGATCCGCAGAGTGCCTCGACGAACGAGGTGACGCAGCAACAGCCCGACTGTCATGCCATCCCCGGTGGTTTTTTGCCGGTTTTAGGGATTTTCTTGCAATCCGCGGCCCGGATTCAAGTCCGATTAAAGCATGGCCAAAGGCATTTTTCGGCCCGGCGGTGGAAAAACCCGCTCGAGGGCCGCGCGTTCCGCCGCGGTCAGCACAATTTCGGCGGCGGCGCGGTTTTCGGTGACATGGGCCAGGTTCGCCGCCTTCGGAATGGCGATGATTCCGGCCTGTTGCAACAGCCAGGCAAGCGCTACCTGGGCCGGGGTGGCGTCCCGCGCCGTGGCCACCTGCTTGAGCGCCCGATTGCCGAGCAGCCGACCCTGTTCGAGCGGCGAATAGGCCATGATCGGCACGCCGCGCGCGCTCAACGCCGGCCGCAGGTCCCACTCGATGCCGCGGCGGCCAAGGTTGTAGAGCAGCTGGTTGGCGGCACAGCCGGCGCCGCCGGGCGCCGCCCAGACCGCGTTCATCTCATCGAGGTCGAGATTGGACACGCCCCAATGGCGAATCTTGCCGGCACGCTGCAGGTCGGCAAAGCCGGCCACCGTCTCATGCAGCGGTATGCCGCCGCGCCAATGCAACAGATAGAGGTCGATGCGGTCGGTGCCGAGCCGCTTCAAGCTACACTCGCAGGCGACGACGACGCCGGCCCGCGATGCGTTTGACGGCAAAACCTTGCTGACGATGAAAACCCGGTTGCGTTGGCCGGCGATCGCCTGGCCGACCAGTTCCTCGGCCCCGCCGTCGCCGTACATTTCGGCGGTGTCGATCAGCGTCATGCCGAGATCGATGCCGCGTTTGAGGGCGGCGACGGACTCAGGCTCGTGCCCGCCGTGCTCGCCCATCATCCACGTGCCGAGGCCGAGCGCGGGAACCCGCTCGCCGCCGGGCAACGTCACGCTTTGCATCGACGCGCCTCCGGTGCCGCCGCTCGACGCGGCCGGCGCTCGCGAGCCTATACCTTGGCGCTCTTTTTCTTCTCGCGTTTCGGCTTGTCAGCTTTTTCCGGCTTCTCGGCCTTTTCAGCCTTGTCGCCTTTCGACGCCTTGGCGGCTTTGGCCGGCTTGGCTTCCGCCTCGGCCTCGTCCGCGTCGTCGGTCTTCGACTTGGCCTTGGCTTTTGCCTTCTTCGGCTTGGCTTCGGCGTCGGCTTCGGCCGCCGGTTCCGCGGCGGCCTGGTCGCCGTCGCGCGCTTCCTGGGCCCGCTTGGTGACGTCGATGCCCTTGGCCTGCATCTCGGCCTCTTCGGCCGATTGCGCGACGTTGACCGTCACCTGAACCGCGACCTCGGGATGGAGGCGGACGCGCATCGGATAAAGGCCGAGCGTCTTGATCGCCTTGTCGAGCGTGACCTGGCCCTTGCCGACGGTGAAGCCGGCTTCGGTCACCGCCTGAGCGATGTCGCGCGCCGTCACCGAGCCATAGAGCTGGCCGCTTTCGCCAGCCTGGCGAATGATCAACACCGAGATGCCATTGAGCTTCTGCGCGACCTGTTCGGCGTCGCCGCGCCGCGCCAGGTTGGCGGCTTCAAGCTGTGTCCGCTGCTTCTCGAAGATCGCGAGGTTTTCCTTGGTGGCGCGCAGCGCCTTCTTCTGCGGCAACAAATAGTTGCGCGCGAAGCCTGGCCGCACCTTCACCACCTGGCCCATCTGGCCGAGCTTCTCGACCCGCTCGAGCAGGATGACTTCCATCATCGTCTCGTCTCCATCAACGCAGGCTGTAGGGCAGGAGCCCGAGGAACCGGGCCCGCTTGATCGCCTGCGCCAGCTCGCGCTGCTTCAAGGTCGACACGGCGCTGATGCGTGACGGCACGATCTTGCCGCGCTCCGAAACGAAGCGTTGCAACAGCTTGATGTCCTTGTAGTCGATCTTCGGCGCATGCGGTCCGGAGAACGGGCACGATTTGCGCCGCCGGAAAAACGGCCGGCGCGTTTGCTGACGGCCGCCGCCGCGTTCGGAGCGTTCGCCGCCGCGCGTGTCGTCGCTCATGCCTCGCCCCCTTCGTGTTCGGCCGGCACGCCTTCGCGGCCGTCGCGGTCGAACCGGCGGCTACGCTCGCGTTCGCGCTCTTCGCCGCGCGACCGCGCCTGCATCATCGCCGACGGTCCTTCTTCGAGCGCTTCGACGCGCACGGTGAGGTAGCGCAGCACGTCCTCGTTGATGCGCATGTTGCGCTCGAGTTCGTTGACCGCGGCCGGCGGCGCATCGAGGTTGAGCAGGACGTAATGGCCCTTGCGGTTTTTCTTGATGCGGTAGGAGAGGTTGCGCAGGCCCCAATATTCACGCTTGGTGACCTTGCCGCCGTGCTCGGTGACGAGGTTGGCGAGCGTGTCGGTGAGTGTCTCGACCTGGGTGGACGAGACGTCCTGACGCGCAATAAAGACGTTTTCGTAGAACGGCATCCAAGCTCCCTATGGCTGTTAACGGCCCGGCGCTGGTCGAGGATCGAGCATCAGCCGCCCGGGCCTAGCCGGCAAAGCCGGCAAGGAGGCCGCGGAATATACAGCAAGAACGCGGCGGCGCAAGCGGCAAAACCGCTGATGGCGCAGGGACTTAATGACGCGGGAGGCTACAGGATGAAGCTCACCGCACCGAGGGCGCCGAGCTCTTCGCCGTCGAGGATCGCCCGGCGTTCGGCGATCTTGAGGGCGCCGTTCTCGCGCCGCAGCTTGAAGCGGTAGTGCCCGACGTACTCGCGCCGGTCGTCGCCGCGACGGAAGCGATAGACCACGAAATTGGCGGCGACCTCGATCGTATCGCCGTCGTGGCCAGTCACGCGCACGTTCGAGATCAGCCGGCGCGTGCGCGACGGCGGGTATTCGGCGTGCGCGCTCGGATCCTTGAGGCGTTTGACGCGCTCGACCAGCCGCGCGTGGTCGTCGGCGACGGTGAACAACGTCGTCCGGTGGTCGGCGTCGGGCTTGTCGTTGGGCGGTACGTAATAGCCGCAATCCGCCGTCGTCAGCGCGAGCCATTCGTCGAGCTGCCAGGCATCGAGCAACGCCGCCTCGCGATAGAGAAATTCTTCGACCTCTTCGCGCGTCGCGCTTGCCGTATTGCGTCGGTCGCTCATCCGGCGCGGTCCATCAGTTCGCTCCACCGCCGCCAGAACACCCGCATGTGGCCTTCGTCGGTGTTGAGCTGCGCATCCGCCGGCTTGGCCATGCCGCGCGACATGTCGGACCAGCCGACTTCGCGCCATACCGCCAGCCCCTGCTGCACCGCTTCGAGCGCGGCGACGTCGTCGGGCGTGGCGAAACCGCCGGGTCCGTAGAAGGTGAGGAACGCATCCAGCCGCCGCGCGCGCTGCGCCGGCGTTTCTTCGGCCGGACCGAGGCACCACGCGGTGACGCGCATGCGATCGGGCGCCGTCGGAAAGAAGGTACGCACGGTCACCGACGAGCCGTCGTTGAGCGCCAGATTGGGAAAGACGACCAGGTTGCGATTGGTGTCGGCGATGCGCGCGGCGCGTTCCTCGCCGAGACGCGCCACCAGCTCGCGGCGGATCGCCTCGATGTCGGCTTTCGCATCCTCGCCATAGATCGAGATCCAGCGCGCCACCGGCCGGCCGCGGAAGTTGACGTTGTCGGTGGTGAGATGACCGTTGCCGAGGTCCTTGCCCCAACCCTTGGATGGTAGCAACAGACCTTCCTCTTTCGGCGGCCGTACGTTGACGCCGGCGTTCTTCATGTAGTTGAGCCAGGTCGTGTGCACCGTGGGCAGGTGATAGTCGTCGACGCTGTTCTCGACCAAGAGCTTCCAGTTCGCTTTGACGTCGTATTCCTGAACGCCGGCTATGATCTCCATTCGTCCGGACGGCGATTGGTCGACGACCAGATCGATATACTCCGTGGCGCCGGCAAGATAATCGGCGAGCGGCGGCGCATCGTGATCGAAACAGGCAAAATAAAAGTCGCGGTAGTGATCGAGCCGTGGCACGGCGACCAATCCGAAGTTCCGTTTATCGAACGCGGCGCCATAGGCTTCAGGACCGGGCACGGCCTTGAGCGCACCGTCGGTCTCGTAGGTCCAGCCGTGGTACATGCACATGAATTGGCGCGCGTTGCCTTCGCGCTCGCGGCACACTGTCGCGCCGCGGTGGCGGCAGGAATTCAGCAACGCGTGAATTGCGCCCGCCTTGTCGCGGCAGAAAATCACCGGCCGTCCCGCGACGTGCCGCGTGCGAAAATCGCCGGGCTTGGCGAGCTCCGAGGCGTGGCCGACATAGATCCAGCAAGTATCGAAGATGGCGCGGTGTTCTTTTTCGAACACGGCCGACGAGACCAGCGCTTCGCGCGACAGCGAGAACGTGTTCTTGGCGCGATCTTCGATGACGTAGCGGTCGGTCATGGCGGCGGTCGCTGGCTGGCGGCGAGTATAGCAAGGCGCTGCACGGCGGAAGCGGCGCATTTCGCGCCGGCGGGCGGCCTAAGCCGCGCGCGTTGCAGCCGCTTTACAGGCCACCGACGTGGGTGTATCCGGTGCGCCGGGAGGAATCATGCGGGCGTGGCTTCTCGTGGTCCTGGCGGCACTCGTCGCCGGTTGCGTACCGGTCGATCGCGATCCGGCGCGCGACGCGGTCGGCGTGTCTGCCGCGACCGGCAACGCGGCCGGCGATGCCGCGGCGCAGAAGTTGCTCGCATGGAAAGCGAATCAGATCTGCACCGTGCCCGGCTACGAGGTGCAGAAAAAGGATGTCGCGCCGGCCGAAGGCCAGGAGAAGATTCTCGATTGGCAGCTGCGCTGCGAACCCTACACGGCGATGACGCCGATCCGGTTTTGACCTGGGTTGAGCATGAGCCGCGCATTCGTTTTTCCCGGTCAGGGTTCGCAAGCGGTCGGCATGGGCCGCGAGCTGCATGCCGCGTTCGCGACGGCGCGTGACGTATTCGGTGAAGTCGACGAAGCGCTAAAGCAGAATCTGTCGCGCCTGATGTTCGAAGGACCGGAGAACGAGTTGGTGCTGACCGAAAACGCGCAGCCCGCGCTGATGGCGGTGAGCCTGGCGGCGATGCGCGTGATGGAAAAGGATGGCGGCCTCGATCTAAAGCGTCACGCCGCGTTCGTTGCCGGTCATTCGCTGGGCGAATATTCCGCCCACGCCGCGGCGCATGCGGTTTCGATCGCCGATGCGGCGCGGCTGTTGAAGCGGCGCGGCGGGGCGATGCAGCGGGCCGTGCCGGTGGGCTTGGGCGCAATGGCGGCGCTGCTTGGGCTCGAGCTCGATGCGGCGCGCGCCGTCGCCAGCGAGGCGGCGCAAGGCGAAGTGCTCGAGGCGGCGAACGACAACGGTGCCGGCCAGGTCGTGGTCAGCGGTCATCGGACGGCGGTCGAGCGCGCGGTGGTGCACGCCGCGACGCGCGGCGCCAAACGCGCGATCATGCTGCCCGTGAGTGCGCCGTTCCATTGTGCGTTGATGGAACCGGCGGCGCGCGAGATGGCGGAGGCGCTGGCGGAGGTTACGTTCGTCGAGCCGGTGGTGCCGGTGGTTGCCAACGTGACCGCCACGGCGGTGCGCGATCCGGCCGAGATCAAGGACCTGTTGGTGCAGCAGGTCACCGGCTTGGTGCGCTGGCGCGAGTGCGTGCTGTACATGAAGGGCCAGGGCGTGAGCGCATTGGTCGAAGTCGGCGCGGGCCGCGTGTTGAGCGGCCTCGCCAAGCGGATCGACCGCGAGATGACCGGTCAGTCGCTCGGCACGCCGGCCGAGATCGAGGCCTTTCTCAAGACGCTGTGAACGGCGGAAGGAATTCCATGTTCGACCTAAACGGCAAAGCGGCGCTGATCACCGGCGCATCGGGTGGGATCGGCGGCGCGATCGCCCGCGCATTGCACGGTGCCGGCGCCAAGGTGCTGCTGGCCGGCACCAAGGTCGACAAATTGACCGCGCTCAAGGAAGCGCTGGGCGCGCGTGCGGAAATCGCCGCGGCCGATCTCGGCGATCCGGCGGCCGCCGAGACATTGATCAAGGCGGCCGATGAACGATTCGGCCAGCTCGACATTCTGGTCAACAACGCCGGCCTGACGAAAGACGGGCTGGCGATGCGGATGAAGGACGAAGATTGGGCCAAGGTGATCGAGGTCGATCTGACCGCCGGCTTTCGGCTCGCGCGCGCGGCGTTGCGCGGCATGATGAAACGGCGCTGGGGCCGCATCATCGGCATCGGCTCGGTCGTCGGCAGCACGGGCAATCCGGGTCAGGCAAATTACGCCGCGGCGAAAGCCGGCATGATCGGCATGACCAAGGCGCTCGCCGCCGAAGTTGCGTCGCGCGGCATCACAGTCAATTGCGTCGCACCGGGTTTCATCGCGACGGCGATGACCGACGTGCTGTCGGCGGACCAGAAGGCAAAACTCGAAACCGCCATTCCGTTGGGCCGGCAAGGTACGCCCGACGAGGTCGCGGCCTGTGTCCTATTTCTTGCCAGCGACGAATCGCGGTACGTCACCGGTCACACGCTTCACGTTAACGGCGGCCTGGCGATGCTGTGAACCGCCGTTCGAACGAGGGTGGCCATGGCCCGCCATCTATGTTATGTCAGCCCCGCCTCGTCCGACGGCGTAGCCCGGGCGTACGGGCGGGTGTCTAACACCTTGATCAACCAACATTTGTAGCTAGCAGCGCGTCAATCTTACTGAGGTAAGTCTCATGAGCGATATCGCCGACCGGGTTAAAAAAATCGTCGTCGAGCATCTGGGTGTTGACGACTCAAAAGTCACCGAGAACGCCAGCTTCATCGACGATCTGGGCGCCGACAGCCTCGACACCGTCGAATTGGTCATGGCGTTCGAAGAGGAGTTCGGCTGCGAAATTCCCGACGATGCGGCCGAGAAGATCGTGACCGTGAAGGACGCGGTGAACTTTATCGAGCAGCACAAATCCTAGCGTTTCGTCCATGAGACGCGTTGTCGTCACCGGCTGCGGCGTCGTCACGCCTTTGGGCGTGGGGACGGAGACTGTCTGGAAACGCCTGCTCGAAGGCCAATCCGGCATACGCGCGATCCAGAATTTCGACGTGTCGGACCTGCCGGCGAAGATCGCCGGCCAGGTGCCGCGCGGCGAAACCGCATCCGGTTCGTTCAATGCCGACGATTGGGTTCCGCCCAAGGAACAGCGCAAGATGGACGAGTTTATCGTCTTCGCGCTGGCGGCGGCGCAGCAGGCGGTTGAGGATTCCGGCTGGAAGCCGACCGATCCGGTCGACCGTGAGCGCACCGGCGTGATGATTGGCTCCGGTATCGGCGGATTGCCCGGCATCACGGAAGGCGCGCTGACCGTCCACGAAAAGGGCCCGCGCCGGCTGTCGCCGTTCTTCATTCCAGCCAACCTGATCAACCTGGCGTCGGGCCACGTTTCGATCCGATACGGCTTCTGCGGCCCCAATCACGCCGTAGTGACCGCGTGCTCGACCGGCGCGCATGCGATCGGTGACGCCGCGCGGATCATCATGTGGGACGACGCCGACGTGATGGTCGCGGGTGGTACCGAAGCGGCGATCTGTCGCATCGGCATCGCCGGGTTCGCCGCGGCACGAGCGCTCTCGACCAAATTCAACGACGAGCCCCAACGCGCTTCGCGCCCGTGGGACCGCGACCGCGATGGCTTCGTGATGGGCGAGGGCTCTGGCATCGTCGTGCTCGAGGAGTTCGAGCATGCCAAGAAGCGCGGCGCCAAGATCTACGCCGAGGTAGTTGGCTATGGCATGTCCGGCGATGCGCACCACATCACGGCGCCGGCCGAGGACGGCAGCGGCGCATTCCGCGCCATGCGCAACGCGCTCAACCGCGCCAAGCTCACGCCCGAGCAGATCGACTACGTCAACGCGCACGGCACGTCGACGCCCCTTGGTGATGAGATAGAACTTGGCGCCGTCAAGCGGCTCTTTGGCGAGGCGGCTTATAAGCTGTCGATGTCGTCGACTAAGTCGGCGATCGGCCACCTGTTGGGCGCCGCCGGCAGTGTCGAAGCGATCTTTTCGATCTTGGCGTTGCGCGACCGTACGGTGCCGCCAACGCTCAATCTCGAAAACCCGTCGCCGAGTTGCGACATCGATCTCGTGCCGCTCGAGGCGAAGCAGCGGCCGGTGCGTTACGCGTTGAGTAATTCCTTCGGATTTGGCGGGACCAACGCGTCGCTGATCTTCGGCCCGGCGCCCTGATATGCGGTGGCTCCGTTACGGCGCGCTGGGGATCATCGCCCTGGTGGTCGTGGCGGCGGCTGTGCTCGGATGGGGCGTCGGCGTTTATTTCGCCGCCGGACCGCTCGTCAAAGCCAAAACCGTCGTCGTACCGAAAGGGTCGAGCGTCGACCAAGTTGCCGAAACCCTCAGCAATGCTGGCGTCATCGCGCACCCGTGGGCGTTTGCCGCCGCGGCACGTGTGACCGGCACCGCCGACCGGCTGAAGGCGGGCGAGTACGACTTCGCCGCGGCGATCAGTCCGCGGGCGGTCATCGACCTGCTGCTGTCCGGCAAGGTCGTGCGCCATAAACTGACGGTGGCCGAAGGCCTTACCAGCGCCGAGATCGTGGCGCAGGTCGAAGCGGCGCCCGCGCTCGACGGCACGATTACGATTCCGCCGCCCGAAGGCAGCGTGCTGCCGCAAACTTATTTCTACATCTATGGCGAGCAACGCAACGAGGTGATCGCGCGCATGACGCACGCGATGGACGCAGTCGTGGCAAAGGCTTGGGCCGGACGCGCACCGAATCTTCCGCTTGCCAACGCGCAACAGATGGTGACGTTGGCCTCGATCATCGAACGCGAAACCGCGCGCGCGGATGAGCGCCCACGGGTCGCCGGCGTCTATATCGATCGGCTGCGGATCAATATGCCGTTGCAGGCCGATCCGACGGTGATCTACGGTTTGACCAATGGCGGCCGAAAGCCGCTCGGTCGCGCGCTTGGCCACGACGATCTGCTCGTCGATACGCCGTACAACACCTATAAATTCAAGGGCCTGCCGCCGACGCCGATCTGCAATCCAGGCGAGGCGGCGCTACTTGCGGCCGTGCATCCCGATCTGCGCGGCGAGCTCTATTTTGTAGCCGATGGCGACGGCGGCCACCGCTTTGCCAAGACGCTCGCGCAGCAGGACAAGAACATCGGCGAGCTGCGCGCGCACACACAGGCCAAAACGGCCGGCGCCGGACAATAGCGCTGCTGTTGTTGCCGCGGTGAGCCAAGGCTATAAGCTTTGGACCACACAGAGGATTCGCCTTGCCATGAGCGTTGCCAGCATGACCGGATTCGCGCGGTCGGCAGGGCATGCCGACGGACTCACCTGGGTGTGGGAGATCAAGAGCGTCAACTCGAAGTCGCTTGATCTGCGCTGTCGGCTGCCGGCCGGCTACGATGCGCTTGAACCCAAATTGCGCGCGGCGCTGGCAGAACGTCTGAAGCGCGGCGCGATTAGCGTTACGTTGACGATAACGAAATCGCCCGGCGCCGCGCCGCTCAGGGTCAATCGCACCGCGCTGGCTGAAATCATGGCGCTCGCCAAAGAGCTGGCGCGGGAGACCGGCGCCGCGCCGCCGCGGATCGACGGGCTGCTGGCGCTGAAAGGCGTCCTCGAAAGCGGCGACGAGGCGGCCGAAAATCCCGCCGACGACCAACGGCAGACGGCGATCCATCGCGATTTCGAGACCGCGCTAGCGGCGCTGGCGGTGATGCGCCTGGCCGAAGGCCAGCGGTTAGTGCCGACGCTCGAAGCACGGCTGGCCGAAATCACGGCGCTCGCGGGCGCGGCGGAACGCACGGCCGCGGCGCAGCCGGCTGCGGCCAAGGCACGGCTCAAGGAGCAGATCGCGGCGCTGCTCGAGGTGGTCCCAGCGCTGCCGGAGGAGCGTCTGGCGCAAGAAGCCGCGCTCATCGTTGCGCGTGGCGACGTGCGCGAAGAACTCGACCGGCTCGGTGCGCATGTTGATGCGGCGCGTGGCTTGCTGAAGGAAGGTGGTCCGATCGGCCGCCGTTTCGATTTTCTGTGCCAAGAATTCAACCGCGAGGCCAATACGCTCGCCTCGAAATCTCCGGACCTCGAATTGACGCGGGTGGCGCTCGGCCTCAAAGCCGCCATCGAGCAGTTGCGCGAACAGGTTCAGAATATCGAGTAGCCATGGCGGTGCACGGCATCAAACGACGCGGAATTCTGCTGGTGCTGTCGTCGCCATCCGGCGCCGGCAAGACGACGATCACCCGCGCTCTGGTGGAGCGTGAGCCGCACCTGACGTTGTCGGTGTCTGTCACGACGCGGCCGCGACGAGCGGGCGAGATCGACGGCAAGGATTACCGTTTCGTCGACCCCGTGCGCTTTGAAAAAATGGTCCACGATGGCGACTTGCTCGAGCACGCGACCGTCTTCGGCCATAGCTATGGCACGCCGCGCGGGCCATTGATGGCGGCGATAGAGAGTGGCCGGGATATCATCACCGATATCGATTGGCAGGGTACGCAGCAGTTGCAAGCCAAGATCGGTGCCGATCTGGTCTCGGTGTTTATCCTGCCGCCGAGCATGGCCGCGCTCGAAGCGCGTCTCAAATCACGCGCGCAGGACAGTGACGAAGTCGTGCGCGGCCGCATGGCGAAATCGTCCGAAGAATTAAGCCACTGGGACGCCTACGACTATGTCGTCGTCAACGATGACTTCGAAGACAGCGTCCGGCGCGTAGAAGCGATTCTCACAGCCGAACGCGTTCGGCGGCTGCGTCAAGTCGGATTGGCTGAGTTCGTCAACCGCTTGCGCCGGGTCTAAGACGCTTTCGCCGTCAGCGCTCGCGCCAGCGCGCAAAATTCCACAACCGTTAAGGTCTCCGCCCGCGCCGTCGGTTCGACGCTGGCGACGCGCAGCAAGGCGGCGGCGTCGCCAAGCGATTTCAGGCTCTGCCGCAACATCTTGCGTCGCTGGCCGAACGCGGCGGCAGTGACGCGCTCGAGCACCGCCTGGTCGCAAGACGCTTGCGGTGCCGGTCGGGGCGTCAGACGCACGACCGTCGACGTCACTTTGGGTGGCGGCACGAAGGCCTTGGGCGCTATGTCGAATAGGCGTTCGACGGTGGCGAGCCATTGGGTCAGAACGGACAGCCGCCCGTAGTCGCGCGAGCCGGGCGCAGCGACGAGGCGTGCGGCGACCTCCTTCTGGAACATAAGGGTGAAATCGACGAAATCCGCGATGCGCGGCAACCAGGCGATCAGCAGCGGAGTGGCGACGTTGTAGGGCAGGTTGGCGACGATCTTGCGCGGTGCCGGAACTAGATCCGCCGGGTCGATCGCGAGCGCATCGCCCGGTACGATCTCAAGGCGGCCGGAAAACGCAGCCGCAAGCTCCGCAAGTGCCGGCAGGCATCGTTCGTCGCGCTCGATCGCGACGACGCGGTGCGCGCCCTCGAGCAGCAGCGCCCGCGTCAATCCGCCGGGGCCGGGACCGATTTCGACGACGTTGCATTCGCTGAGCGGCGCCGCGCTGCGCGCGATGCGCCGTGTCAGGTTGAGGTCGAGCAGGAAATTCTGGCCAAGCGCCTTGCGCGCCGCCAGCCCATGGCGTCGGATGACGTCGCGCAATGGCGGCAAAGGCGGCGTGTCGTCCGCCAAGCCAGTTCTCAGGCCTCGGCCGGTTGCGTGGCGCGCCGTGCCGCCATGGCGCCGGCCGTCCTCAGAGCGGCGATCAGGCTGGCCGGATTGGCAACGCCCCGGCCGGCGATGTCGAGCGCCGTACCATGGTCGGGCGATGTGCGAATGAATGGCAGGCCGAGCGTAATATTGATGCCGCGCTCGAAGTCGAGCGTCTTCAGGGGGATCAATGCCTGGTCATGATACATGCAGAGCACCGCGTCATAGCGTGTCCGCGCCCCCGCATGGAACAGCGTGTCGGCGGGCGCCGGGCCGCTGACGTCGATACCCTGCGCCGCGAGCGCCGCGACGGCCGGTACGATGATGTCGCGTTCCTCATGCCCCATCGCGCCGGCTTCGCCGGCGTGCGGATTAAGCGCTGCAACCGCGAGGCGCGGCCGGGCGATGCCGAAATCGCGCGTCAGCGCCGCGGCTGTCACGCGGCCGCATGTCACGATCGCTGCAGTCGAGAGCGCCGCAAGTGCGTCGACCAGCGACAGATGGATGGTAACCGGCACGACGCGCAGTTCGGGACCGGCCAGCATCATCACCGGATGCGCAACGTGCGCGAGTGCGCCGAGGAATTCGGTATGGCCGGGGTAGGCGAAACCGGCGTCGTAGAGTGTCTCTTTCTGGATGGGATTGGTGACCACGGCGCCCGCCTGCCGGTTGCGCACGAGCGTCACGGCGCGTTCGACAGCGGCGATCACTGCCGGCGCGTTCGCTGGGTCGGGCCGGCCGGGTATCGGCGGGCGCGGCAAAGCCTGCGCTAAGACGGGTAGAGCGCCCGGAAAGACGCGTGCGGCTTCGCTCGGCTCACCGATCGCGCGCACCGGGACATTGACGCCGATGGCTCGCGCCAGCGCCGTTAGACGCGCCGGATCGTCGATGATGAAGAATGGCGGCACCGCGCTCGTAACGCGATCGCGCCATGCCATGAGCGTGATCTCACCGCCGATGCCGGCAGGCTCCCCCATCGTGAGTGCGAGCGGCGCCGTCATGCGCGGATGTCGACGTAGGCCGAACGGTGGAGATCGAGCAAGTAACGACGTGCCAGCGCATCGAGCCGCGCCCGCGCGAGGTTCTCGCCCACCTGCTCACGGGTGGGCATGCCCGTACTCGGTTCGTTGCGCGAGCACACCATGAACACGGCGATGGCAGGCGTCGTGCTAAGCCGCAGCGGTTTGCTGGCTTCGGCGAGCTTCAATTGCAAGATCTGGGGGCGGACATCCGGCGGCAGTTGCGCGGCCGTGACATCGCCGTTCCGCGTCGCGAGCGGGGGATTGTGGTCCTGGCCAAGCTTCGCCAGTTCACCGCAGCTCTTCGCCGCACCGGAGATCTGCTGGGCCTCGGCCATGACGCGCTGTTCCTGGGCAGGGCCCGCGGCCGACGGCAGCGGGAAGATGACCTGTGTCAGCCCCAGGTGCACGTCGTTCGGGTTGACCTGGCCGGGGATTCGACGGTCGATCATATAGAGGATGTAATACCCGCCAGGCGTCCGAAGCGGATAGGACATTTCGCCCGGATTCATCTTGCCAAGAGCCTGACCCAGGAGCGGTGGCAGCTGGTTTGGTGTTACCCAACCGACGTCACCGCCGGCCGCGGAACTCGGCGACTGAGAAAACTGCTGCGCCACTGCGGAGAAATTGGCGCCGCTTCTGATTTGCTGAATGAGTTGATTGGCGAGGCGCTCGACGTCCTGGTCCTGTGACGGATTGTCGATTGCCAGATAGATTTCGGCGACGTGGCTTTGCGGTTGTCCCACGTCTTGCTTGAGCTGCGCCATCGCCTCGTTGATTTCCTCGTCGGACACCGACACATCCTCGGAGAGTTGATTCTGCACGACCTTTGACCAGGCAATTTCAGCAGTCAGCTCAGTGGTCAACGCCGTCTTCGGGATGCCCGCCCGCTTGAGATACGCATCGAGCCCGCCCTTCGGCATGTTGTTGCGTTGCTCGAGGACGCCGATCGCGTTGTCGATCTCCTGCTGCGTCACGATCACATTAAGCCGCTTGGCTTCCTGCACTTCGAGCTTCTCGTCGATCATCTGGTGCAGGACGCGCGGCTCCAGCCGCTGACGATTGGCGGGTGTGTCGGAAATATTGGACGACGCCAGCAACAAGGAGACGCGCGACGAAAGGTCGTCCATGCTGATGATGTCGCTGTTGACGACGGCGGCGATGCGGTTTTCTTCCTGCGCCTGAGCGCCGACGGCAACGCACGCCAACAGGACAAGTGAAAGCAAAAGCCTCATGGTCTGACAAAGATCTCGTGTGGTCGGGGCCAAGTGTCTCCGGATACGGAAGATACACTGGTCGGCCGCGGTTTTCCTACTATCGGCGAATTCAGGTTGTTACTGGGTCGAGGCCAGTTTTGTGCCGGCTTCACCCAGGTTTTTGAACACGAACGTGACCAGAAGGCTGACGCCGGGGTGAACGTCGCCAACCTGCACGCCGGACTGCTGGAGTGAGGTGGTGATCGCCAAACAATCGTCGCGGTACGTCAGGTCGACACCCGAATATACGGTGTTGCCGCCTTGGCTTATGTTGCGCGTGTCGTGAACGCCGAGGAACCAGTATTGCGTCAGTGCGGTAGTCACGGCGACGCTGATCTGATCGCCGATCTGCAAGGGCGAGGTCAGGCCCGGTATCGATTTGAATGAAATGAACGAGCCGCTTACGCGCAGATTGGCCGGCCCCGTCGAAAAACCCGTTTCCTGTCGACGCATGGCCAAGGTCGCATGATCGAGTCGCATGTGGTAGTACAAGTCGAGAAAAGTCGACGGCGAGAGCAGCAAGCCGCCTACGACGTCGGACATCTGATTTTCAAGGCCGCTGCCAATATCGAACGGGCTGCTCTTTTCCAACCGGTAGCTTTGGCCGATCAAGACGCTGCTGCTGCCGTATTCGGCATTGTAGATGCCGGTGTGTAGGCCATAATCGACACGTTGCCCGCTGTCGACACGGTCGTAGCCCGGCAGCCGATCCGGCCGGAACAGGCTGGTCTCGTCGAATTCAAAACCTTCGCTGTCCTCGTTGGGAATGATCGCCGGATTGCCGCCGTTGGGCGCGGCGATGAACCCGGCCATCGGCTCGATCACCTCGTTGGAGGCGCCATCGCGGCGAACCCACGGATAACGCCACAGTAACGCGCCTTGCGGAAACACGCGGCCAGCGGTGCCCGAATGAAGCACTTGCGCGTTCTCCGTCGACTGGACGTTATCCGAATCGTAGCCGTCACCGCGTAAGGACATCGAGAACTGATAACGATCGCCGAGCGGTCCATCGAACGGCAACCGCCACGCTGCTCTCGTCACAACGCGCCGCATATCGGGACCGCTGTGTCGTTCGAGATTGAGGGCATTGCCGGTCAATTCGAGGCGGCCGCCGATGGGATCGGCCGGGCTGGTCCAATCGTAGGTCGCGATCGGCGCGACGATTGGTTGGATGCCGTCGCCAACGAGTGAGTTCAGACTTTGAAACGAATAAGCGCTGATATTGCCGTAGCTGCGCGGGCCGAAATCTTCGGCATAAACCTGACTGGTGAGGTAGTTGGTCGGCAAAGCGAAGCCAATCGGTAAGTGATACTTGAGGAGATAGGCTTGGTCGGACACGCGCTGGACATTAAATCCGGTGCGCCAGTTGTCGTTGAGGTCGAACGTGCCGGTACCGAAAAGGTGCCCGCGGATCGCCGTTGCTGAATTGGACGTGTTAGGCACGCCGAGCGGATTGGTCTGAACCTGGACGTCGCCGGCCTCGATGCTGCCTTCGATATTGAGCCGCCCAAACCCCCACGCCTGCCGGTATTCGCCGTCAAGAACGTCGCCGGCGTTGGTCGTCAACATGGGGCGGATGGTGAGATCCTTGTCGGGTCCGATCGCCCAGAAGTAGGGCTGTGTGACGTGAAAGCCGAGCGCGCCGCCGGCGCCAAGGGTCGGCGGCAGGAAGCCGGACGCCCGCTTCACCGACGGATCGGGATGGGAGAAATACGGCGAATAGAAGATGGGCCAGCCGTCGAGCTCCATGGTCGCATCGTGGTACTCGACGATTTGCTGCTGTTTGTCGTGGACCACACGCGCGGCCTCGATCTGCCACACGGGCGGCTTCGACGGGTCCTTGGCGCACAACTCGCAAGGCGAATATACGCCGCGCCGCATTTCCGTCCGGTTCCCTTCGACGCGGCGGCCGGTGTTCGCCGCAAGGCGCGACCCGTCTGAAAGTAGAATGCGAACGTCCTTGATGAAGCCTTCGCGCATGTTGTCGTGCAGCTCCATGTAGTCGGAGAACACGATGTCGCCGCCTGGCTGCAACAGACTGACATGCCCTGACGCCGTGACGGTGTCGGTGCGCTGATTGTAGGTGACGGTATCCGCGAGAAGAATTTGGTCGGACTGATCGAGCTCGACGTGGCCACGGGCGACCGTCAGGCCGAGATCCTGGTCGTATTCCACCTGGTCGGCTTGGAAGAGGACCGGCTTGTTTGACGCATGCGCGGCATTTTGCGCAGCCGCCGGCGCCGCCGCAGCGACAAGCGCGGCGACGCCCATAATCCCGGCGAACGACTTCCCCCCACTCATGCCCTCAGCCGTCTTCGAGATGCAGCAGTAGGCTGACTCCGACAAGCCAGGATACCCCGGCCGGCGTCCAGGCCGCGAGCATTGTCGGAATGGTCGCCGACAGCCCGAGGGCGAATACGATATCCGACAGGAAATAGAGCAGGAACCCGCTGGCGATGCCCACGGCAATCATCAGTGTCGCACCGCCGGCGCGTTGCATGCGCAGGCTGAAGCTGGCGGCGATCAGGACCATGGCCGCCAACAAGAGAGGCCTCGCCAACAGCGTATCGAAATAAAGCTGATGGCGTTGCGACGAGAAACCGGACGCCTCGAGCAGGCGAATGAAGCCTGGCAGCTCCCAGAACGACATGGTTTCCGGTGGTGCGAAGCTGTCCTGGATCTTGACCGGTGTCAGGTTGGTCGGAATGGTCAGCTCGGCGAATTGCTGCGGCTGGCTGTTCGGCGACCAGTCGGTGCCATCGCGCACCGTCCAGACGCCCGCCCCGAGCGTTGCCTGCTGCGCATCGATCCGACGCTCGAGGAGCGTGTCGTGCGCCAGGAAGAGGAACATGACATCGTGCAGAGCGCGTTGCGGCAGCACGAACCGCTCGGCGTGAACGATCGACGGATTGCCCTTCTTGTCGCTCTGGCGCAGCCAAAGGCCGGTGCTCGACAGCGCGAATTGCGGGTTTCCACCCAGGACGCGGTTTTGCAGAGTTTCGTAACTCGCCTGCGTGACCGACGCGATCGGGTTGAACAAGGTGACCGAGAGAACGCCAATTAGGAATGCGCCCGCCAACGGCGGCGCGACGAACTGCCAAGCCGAGATTCCCGAGGCACGCGCGACGACAAGCTCATGGCTCCGCGTCAGCCGCCAGAACACCATCATGGTGCCGAACAGGACGGCGAATGGCAGAACCTGCTGGGCCATATAGGGCTGTTTGAGCAGCGCGAGTTTCAGCAGCACCAGCAACGTGACGTCGGCTTTGGTGCCCGCGCGGCGGATCAGCTCGACGTAGTCGAGCATGAACACGATCACCATCATCGTCAGGAAGACGCCGAAGAACCAGATCAGGAACTGGCGCGCGATGTAACGGAAAAGCGTCTTCCAGGGCGACATCGCGGCTACCGGGGCACGCGCTGGGCAAAAGATCCGGCCGGCAGCGGCGCGCCGGCCGAGCGCCAGCAGAGCCACAGCGCCGCGAGGAACGGCCCGATGGCGTTGGCGTAGATAAGCGGGATGACCGTCAAGGTGCTGCGCGCCAGATTGGTCAGGCCGACATCGACGATCTCCATCACCAAGGCGACGGCGACGGCGATGAGGATGCGGCGCGCTTGGCCACGCCGATTGAATTCACCCGGCAGCAGGCACAGAATCGGAATGGCCGCCATCGACAGCGCCATCAACGGGCCGGTGAGCCGCATGTTGAGCTCTACGACGAGCGCCTGGTTTTTAAGGTTGTCGAGCAGTTCGCCAAGATAGAGCTCCTCCGGCTGACGGTCGCGCAGCGTCGGCGCGTTTTGCATTTCCGACAGGTCGAGCGTGTAGCTTTTGAACGACAGCGACGATAGCTTGCCGGTGAGGCGATCGAATATTTGGCGCGTCCCGTTCACCATCAGGATGCGTGGCCCCTCCGGCATTTCGACGAGCGCGCCACGCTCGGCCGTTATCGTGATCGGCTTGTCTTTGTCGGTCGTATTTTCAATCAGCAAACCGAGCAGATCGCCTTTGGTGTCTCGCTCTTTGACGTAGACCATCAACGTGTCCGACAGCGTGTTGAACACGCCCTCCTGGATGAGAGCCGTGGCGAACTTGTTGCGGATCTCGAATTGCATATCCTTGAACGCACGATTGGATGCCGGCAGGAAATAGAAGGCCATGGCATAGAGCGTGATCATGCCGGCGGCGCCGATCAGCAGCGCCGGCTTGGCCAGCGCCCACTGGCTCATGCCCGAAGCGCGCATGACCACGAGTTCGCTTTCGGCGATGAGCTTCGCATAGACGAAGACCAGTGCCGTGAACACCGCGATCGGCAGAACGACCTCGACGAAGCGCGGCAGGAGCAAGGTTGCCAGATAGAGGAAGAGCCCAATCGAGAGTCCACGATTAACGATCAGATCGACGAGGCGCAGCGACTGCAAAAGCCACACCGCGGCGCTGAAGATGACGCCGACCGAAAGCGTCACGATCAGGGCTTGGCGGAACACATACCAGGTCATCCGGTCCATGACGCGCGATTATAGGTGCGGCGCGCCTTCGGCCATAGCGGGAATTGCCGCGTCCGCGCGGTGGATTAGGCGATTCGTCGGCTGGGCGAAGCGACTTGCGGGCGGACCGATGGCATGGAAATCTCCCGGCGCGTGGCGAATGGAGATTCAGTGTCGGACCGAGGCGGGATCGATTTTGCGGACATGCCGTTCCGCGTCTTTGCCGCCGCGTTCGTGGCCTTGCTGTTGGTCGCCTGCATTCCGCTGTTTCTGACTCCGCTACCGCCGCTCGTCGACTATCCGAACCATCTTGCGCGGATGCATTTGCTCGCCGCCTTGAGCGGCTCGCCGACCCTGCGGCAATTCTACGCGCTGGCGTGGCGGCCTCTGCCCGACCTGGCGATGGACGTGCTCGTGCCGCCGCTGCTCGGCGTGGTGTCGTTGTCGACTGCCGGCAAATTGTTTCTCGTCGCGACGTATTTTTCGTCGACGGGCGGCGTCGCCGTTCTTCATCGCGCGTTGCATGGACGCTGGTCGGCGTGGCCGCTGACGGCATTTCTGCTGGTTTACAACCGATTGCTGCTGTGGGGCTTCATCAATTTCCTGTTCGGTCTGGGTTTGGCGTTCTGGGCTCTTGCCGGCTGGATTGCACTGCGCGAACGCGGTGTCGCCGTGCGGCTGGGCTTCGGCGTGCTCGCCGCGCTGACCGTCTATTTCGCGCATCTGATGGCGTTCGGCATCTTCGGCGCGATGGTGGCCGGCTACGAGGCCGGCCGACTGTGGCACGACCGGGGCGCGGCCGCCGGGGCCGTGTTTGTGCTGTTCTTGTCTTTTCTGCCGAGTCTGGTGCTGTTCGCGACGGCGTTCGTGCCATTGCACGCGGCGACGGCGATCGGATCGGACATTCGCTTCGCGCGGCCGGTCCGCAAGCTCGATCTGCCTTTCAGCGTCTTCGACCTCTATAGCCGACCGTTCGATATCGCCTGTTTCGCCTTGGCGGTGATCGGCGCCGCGTTCGCCTACTGGCGGGGGTGGTTGCGTGTCGCGTCGGCGGCTGCGCCGCCGCTGATCGTTCTCGCATTGCTTTATGTCGTGATGCCCGACACGTTATTCGGCGCTACCGGCGCCGATCGTCGGATGCCGCTCGCGATGGTGCTGTTGTTGGTCGGCGGCAGTGCCTGGCAGACACCGTTTGCGCGCCAAGGGCGGCTGTTCCTTTCCGCCGCCTTTGCCTTGTTCGCGTTGCGGTTGGGCGTCGTCGCTGCCGTGTGGCAGGGCAGCGGCGCACTTTATGCCGATCTGCTGGCTGGCCTCGACTCGTTGCCGGTTGGCGCGCCCGTCGCGGTTGCATTCGCCGACGCCGAAGTCAACGTCGAGCCGACGCCGCTGCTGCATTTTCCGGTGCTCGCGATCGCGCGCCGCGATGCTTTCGTGCCCACCTTGTTCACTTACGCGACGCAGCAGCCGGTTGCGTTCACGCGCGTATACGGCGCGATCGCCGATCAGCTCTCGGCGAGTGCGTTGTGGCGTTTCTACGTCGACGGCGGCGCGCCGTTGCCGCCGGAGGTTGCGCGGGCATTGGCACAGTGCCGCTACATCACGTTCGCCGGCCGGCAGCCGTTTACGTTGCGCGCCGGAAGCGGCCTGCAACCGGTTTTCATCTCGCCGCGCTTCCAGATCTACCGTCTGCCTGGGACGCCGACATGATCGCGTTGCTGGTGCCGAGCTTCGCTCAACTTGCCGGTTGGGCCGCGGTCGCCTTTGCGGCGCTGATATTCATCGGCCTTGGCCGCTTGGTAAGTCGTGGCGGCGCGTTGCCCGAAATCGCTCTGATCGCGGGATGGGGCGTCGCATGCTGGGTTCTCACGATCTGGGGCGTGGTCCTGCCGGTGTCATTGCGCATTCCCGCCGTCGCGCTGGCGGCGGCGGGGGTTTTCGGCCTGATCTGGCCGCAAAGCCGGCTGCTGGCCGCGGACTGGCGGGCACTGGGGCGTGTCTTGTTGCTGTCGCTGCCATTACTGGCCGTGATGGCGTCGGCGCGGCCGAGCCAGCCCGATACGTTTCTCAATCTTCTCCCCAATGCCGCCTACCTGTATGACCACGGCCTGTTTCCCGCCGCCGGGAGGGTGGCGGCGCATTCGCTGCTGCCAGCCGCGCCTTACAACCTCCAATTCGCCGCGCTGATCGCCGGCTTGGTGACACCGCAGTTCCCGTTCGTGGCGCTGATCGCTTTCAACGTCGTACTGCAACTCGCCGCCGGTTTGTTGCTTGCACGTCTGGTGGTCGGCAGCGACGATCGGGCAGAACCACCGACGTGGAGCGTGATCGCGTTCGGCTTGTTGCTGGCGACGGCGCTCAATCCGGGGTTCGTGCCGCGCTATCATCTGTCGGGATATAGCGAGCCGTCGGTGACCGTCGTGCTTGCCGTCGCCGGGTATCTCGTCTTGCGACGCGATCGCGCATCGGCGTGGTTGTTCGCGACGGCGCTCGCCGCTTTGGTCGAAATCAAGCAGGACAGCATCGCCTTGGCGCTCGGCATGGTGCTCGCGGCGACGTTGCAGCCGCCGGCACCCGGCGATCGGCGTCGTATCGACGTCCAGCGTGCGGTCGTCGCTGCAATCCCGGCCGCGATACTCTGCGCCGCGTGGACCTGGTACACACACGCGCGCTTTGCCAATCCCGATGTCGAATTGACCTGGATGCCGCTGGGCCAATGGCAGTGGCATTTGTTGCCGACCGTTTTCAGTCAGATCGCGCACGTTGTCGGCGAGAAGATCGTGTTCTTCGGGCCGCTGGTCGCCGCGCTGATCGGGTTTCTCGTTTGCGCGTGGCGTCGCCCGGCCCTGAACACAGCCGGCCAGCGCGCCGGTCTCATCTTGCTGGTCGTCGCGCTGGTGTACAACGCGGCGCTTCTGGTCAGTTATATCGGGCATTTCAGCGGCCAGATGACGACCGATGCGCACTCGTTCTTCCGCTACAACACGCATCTGGCGCTGTTGCTGATGGTGACGCTGGTGCTGATGCTGCGCGGGCCGGCGCGCACATGGTTTGAGCGGCAACAACCGCGGCATCGCGGTTGGTTGACGGGATTGGCGATCGTCGTGTTCATCGTGTGTCCGGTCGGGTTCATACATTGGCTGCGCTTTGATCTCGAGACGCCGCAGGTGCGCGCCTGGGATCTGGCACGACATATCGCCACCGCCGTCGGACCGGATGATCGCGTCACGCTCGTGCTGCCGGGCGATGGCGGCAGTTTGTTTCCCGTCCTCGAAGGTCTGCTGCGAATGACACCGCCGCGCCGGCCAAATCTGATTCTCGACGACGTGCCGACGCTGACGCCCGATCCGTTCGCCGGACTGGCCGGCGATCAATGGGCGGTGATCTCGTGCACGCCATCGGGCATGGCCGGCGTTCCCGCGGGCGAAGCGGCGCTCTTTGCGCACGAGACCAATGGCTGGACGCTTGTCGATCATTGGCAATATCCGCCGGCTGATGACGGTCATTGGTCGCGCGTCATCGCCTTGGCACCACTCTGCTTGTCCGGTTGAGCCGGTTGACACATCAGCGTTTTCAACGCTCTATCGCTGTTTCGCGGTATGTATTGAGGATCGCTGATGAAAATCAAATTCGCGCCAACCCGTCTGCCCCGGACCGGAACACTCGTGCTCTTCGTCGCAGACGGACGCAAGCTGTCGCCCCAGGGAACGCAACTCGATCGCCGCAGTGGCAAGGCCTTGAGCCGCGCGCTGGGCGCATCGCGCTTCAAAGGCAAGGCGGAAGAGACGCTGGCGATCTTGGCACCAGCCAAACTCGGCGTGGCGCGCGTGCTGTTGGTCGGGACCGGCAAGGCCGATCCCGCGGATCGCGCGCTGTGGCAACGTTGTGGCGGCGTCATCCTGGCGGCGCTCAACGGCGCGGGCGAAAGCGAGGCGGCGGTGCTGGTCGAGGCCGGCGACCGCGCGGCCGAAATTGCCGCGCACGTCGCCTATGGCGCCCGGCTGCGCTCTTACCGCTTCGACAAATACCGCACCAAGGAAAAGCCGGAGCAGAAGCCGTCGCTCAAGACCTTGTCGATCCTGGTCGAGGACGTTAATGCCGCGCGTCGCCGCTTTACGCCGCTCGATCGGATCGCGGACGGCGTGTTCTTCACGCGCGACCTGGTTTCTGAGCCGGCCAACGTGATCTATCCGGAAACGCTCGCCGAGCAAGCCAAGACGCTGACGGCGCTCGGCGTCACGGTCGAAATTCTCGACGAGAAAAAAATGGCGGCGCTCGGCATGGGCGCGCTGCTCGGCGTCGGACAGGGAAGTGCGCGGCCGCCGCGGCTGCTGGTGATGCAGTGGCACGGCGCCGACGACAAGAAACAGGCGCCGGTGGCCTTTGTCGGCAAGGGCATCACCTTCGATACCGGCGGCATCTCGATCAAGCCGTCCGCCGGCATGGAGGACATGAAATGGGACATGGGCGGCGCCGGCGCGGTCATTGGACTGATGAAGGCGCTGGCCGGACGCAAGGCCAAGGTCAACGTCGTCGGTATCGGTGCGCTCGCCGAGAACATGCCGTCGGGCACGGCGCAGCGTCCGGGCGACATCGTCAAATCGATGTCGGGCCAGACCATCGAGGTTCTCAATACCGACGCCGAAGGGCGCTTGGTTCTGGCCGATGCGCTCTGGTACTGCCAGGATCGTTTCAAGCCGCGGGCGATGATCGATCTCGCGACGCTGACCGGCGCGATCATCATCGCACTTGGCCACGAGCATGCCGGTCTCTACAGCAACGACGACAAGCTCGCCGAACAATTGACCGCGGCAGGCAAGGCGACCGGTGAAACCCTGTGGCGCATGCCGTTGGGCGACGCCTACAACAAGATGATGGATAGCGACGCCGCCGACGTGAAGAACATCAGCGGTAGTCGCGACGCCGGTAGCGTCACCGCTGCGACCTTCCTCGAACGCTTCGTCAACAAGGTGTCGTGGGCGCATCTCGACATCGCCGGTACGGCATGGGCGAACAAGGACAAGCCGACGGTGCCGAAGGGCGCGACCGGATATGGCGTACGCCTGTTGAACCGGTTCGTGCGCGACAATTATGAGGCCCGCGACGGCAAGTGACCGAGATCGGCTTCTATCATCTGCGGAGCCTGACGCTCGATCGCGCCTTGCCGCAGCTGCTCGAAAAAGCCTTTGCCGGCGGTTATCGCGTCGTGCTGATGGCCGGCTCGGCCGAGCGCGTCGACCATCTCAACGCAGCGCTGTGGACGTATGGCGATGCCGCGTTCCTGCCGCACGGCTCGGCGAAGGACGGCAACGCGGCGCAACAGCCGATCTGGCTCACCGTCGACGATGAGAACCCCAACAACGCCGACATGCTGGTCTTGGTTGACGGCGCGACGTCGCAGCATGTCGACCGCTACAAGCGCGTGCTCGATGTTTTCGACGGCAACGACGAGGCCGCGGTGAGTTCGGCGCGCGGCCGCTGGCAGCAGGCCAAGGCCGCCGGCCATGCCCTGACCTATTGGCAGCAGACCGAAAAGGGTTGGGAAAAGGCCGGCGCGGGTTGAAGCCGCTTGCCGGTCCCGCTATAAACCCGCGACTTTTACGCTACCAAAGAGGCTCGGCCCATGGCCAAGGAACGCACGCTTTCGATCATCAAGCCCGACGCGACGCGTCGCAAGCTAACCGATAAGATCAATGCCCGCTTCACCGCGCGCGGCCTCAAGATCGTCGCGCAGAAGCCGATGCAATTGTCGCGCACGCAGGCCGAGGGCTTCTATGACGTGCACAAGGAACGGCCGTTTTTCGGCAGCCTCGTTGCCTTCATGATTTCGGGCCCTGTGGTGGTCCAGGTGCTCGAAGGCGACAACGCGGTCGCGCTCAATCGCGAGATCATGGGCGCCACGGATCCCTCGAAAGCGGCACCGGGAACGATCCGCAAGGATTTCGCCGAATCGATCGAGGCCAATTCGGTCCACGGCTCGGATTCGACCGAGACCGCGAAACGCGAAATCGCCTTCTTCTTTCCCGAGCTTTAGACCAGGAAATGGGCGAGCAGCAGCAGGACGACGACGATCGTCCCGATGGACCAGCGAAGCAGCCGCGCGAACCCGAGCCAGGTCTCACGATGCGGTTGCAGGTCGAACGTGCTCATCAAACGCCCCCGAACTGGAAACTGCGCAACCTATAGCGCGGCCACCGGCTTTTGCAAACCCCCGAGGGGTTGCGTCAGCGTCGCACCCAGCGCCAGCGCATAGAACGGCAGCCACCAAAGCTGGTAATTGTGGTGCGCCGTCGGCGCCGCCAGAATGACCGCCAGGGTCAGCGCCGCCGCCAAGGCGCACCGCACGCTCAGGTTTGGCGCGCGTCGCCAGACATGGACCGTGACCGCAAATGCCAGCGCCACGAAGATCGATCGTGCGACGAGCGCCGCGCCGTCGGGCGCGAAGGCGAGCCAACTGGTGGCGTCGGGCGGACGGATGGCGTTGAACAGGATGATGTTGTCGGTGAACGCGCCGGGCGCGGCGATCGCGTAAGGCAGGATCGGCAGCATGCCGCATAGGATGCCGAGACCATAGCGCGCTCGCGCGCTGGTGCTGGGCGGCAATAGACACGGCACGAACACCAAACCGGGAAACAGCTTGGTGGCGATCGATAAACCGACGCAGAGACCGGATAGGAAATCGCTGCGCTCGAAGGCAACGAAGGCGAGCAGAAGCGGCACGATTGCCGCCAGATCGGTCGTGCCCTTGGCGAACAGCTGCTGCGCCACGAGCGGCAGGGACAGATACAACGCGCTGGCGACGAAACCGGCGCGGTATCCGCCGGCGCGCCGCCCAAGGCACAGCATCAGCGCGACCGTCACGGCCTGGAGCAGCAGGTTCGTGACCAGGACACCGCGCGCGCCGAGCGCCAGCCCAAGCGGAAGGTAAATTGCAGGCATCACCGGCAAATATTTGTAGCCGGCGAATGCGCCGCCGCCTTCCGGGTTGATTGGCAAGGTGTACGGGTTCTGTCCGGCGAGCATGGCGTGGCCGGCGGCAAGCGTCGTCGTCGCCATATCGATCAGGCGCGGATGAATGAGCCGCACCCCGCCGTAAACGAGTTCGATCGCTGCCAGTGCGGCGACGAACGCAATCACGGTGCGCGGCACTGGCGTCTCGGCGCGCGGCTCGCGCAACGTGCGCAGTATGATCGGCGCGTAAGCCAACAAGGCGAGCAGTACCAGCGCCTTCCATGGCCCGGCCTCGTCCCAGTTGAAGATTTGCACCAGGCCGACGGCCAGCCAAAACGCGGTGGCCAGGAGGAAGGACCGCATGGTCAGGCTATGGCGTCGAGGCGCACCGGCCCTGGCCGGCCGTCGATCTCGACGCTGTCGCCCCGCACGCGAACGCGGCCGTCGGCGACCAGGCGCAGCGCGAGCGGATAAGCACGGTGTTCGACCGCCAACACGCGCGCCGCCAATTTATCGGCGTCATCGCCCGGTAAAACCGGTACCGAGCCCTGCACGATAATCGGTCCGCTATCGACTTCCTTGCGCACGAAATGGACGGTGCAGCCGTGACGCTTGGCGCCCGCCGCGAGCGCGCGGGCGTGCGTATCGAGGCCCGGAAATTCAGGCAGCTGCGACGGATGGATATTGATCATGCGGTCGCGCCAGGCGTCGATGAAGTTGGCGCCCAGAACTCGCATGAAGCCGGCGAGGCAAACAAGCTCGACGCGCGCCTCCCTGAGCGCGGCATCGAGCGCCCCGTCGAATGCCGCGCGTTCGGCGAAGTCGCGGTGTGCGACGACGCGCGTCGGAATTTTAGCGCGTGCGGCGCGCTCAAGGCCCGCGGCGTCGGCGCGATTGGCGATGACCAGAACGATCTCGGCCGGATAGTCGCGCGCCGTACAGGCATCGATCAGCGCCTGGAGGTTGGAGCCGCGGCCCGAAATCAGCACGCCGGTCCTCAGCCGGGCCACGCGCGCTCCATATTGACGAGATGGGTGCTGGCTTCGCCGGCGCGTTTGACGATATGGCCGATGCGGTGGACGCGTTCGCCGGCTTGGGTCAGCACGCGTGCGACAGCGTCGGCCTGTGCCGGCGCGGTCACCGCGACCATGCCGATGCCGCAGTTGAAGGTACGCGCCATCTCGGCGCGGGCGATGCCGGCGGTTTTTGCCAACCAAACGAAGACCGGCGGTAACGTCCAGCTCGCGGCGTCGAGCTCGGCGGCAAGACCATCGGGCAGCACGCGCGGAATGTTCTCGACCAAACCGCCGCCGGTGATGTGCGCATAGGCCTTGATGCCACCGGCTTTGAGCGCGGCCAGGCACGGCTTCACGTAAAGTCGCGTCGGTCGCAACAGTTCGTCGGCCAAGCTATGCGGCGCCGCAAATGGCGCCGGCGCGCTGTAGGACAGTCCAGCCTCCTCGACGACGCGGCGCACCAGCGAGAAGCCGTTGGCGTGGAGACCGTCGGATTCGAGTCCCAAGACGACGTCGCCAGCCGCAACGGCCGTACCGTCGAGCGCCTGGCCGCGCTCAACGGCGCCGACCGCGAAACCGGCCAGGTCATAGTCGCCGGCGGCGTACATGCCGGGCATCTCGGCGGTCTCGCCGCCGACCAGCGCGCAACCGACGGCACGGCACGCGGCCGCGATGCCCTTGACGATGGTCGTTGCCTGCGCCACGGCGAGTTTGCCGGTTGCAAAATAATCCAGGAAGAAGAGGGGCTCTGCGCCCTGAACGACCAGGTCGTTGACGCACATCGCCACGAGGTCGATGCCGATCGTGTCGTGCTTGTTCGCCGCGATCGCGACTTTGAGCTTGGTGCCGACGCCGTCGGTGGTGGCGACCAGGATCGGGTCGCGATAGCCCGCCGCCTTGAGATCGAACAGCGCGCCGAAGCCGCCGAGTCCGGCGGCCGTGCCGGCGCGCGCCGTCGCTTTGGCAAACGGCGCAATAGCCTCGACCAGCGCGTCGCCGGCATCGATGTCGACTCCGGCGTCGCGATAGCTGCGGCTTTTCTTGGGGTCAGCCATTCGGGCGCTTTCTACGCCAGGACGGCGACGATGAAAAGCCCGGCCATGGTAGACTGCGGCAATGACAGCGCCCGCCCGGGCAGCCGCCGTCTGGCTCGCCGGCTTCTGCAGCTTCGTCGATCTGTACGCGCCGCAATCGATCCTGCCGACCATCCGGACCCTCTACGGAGTCGATGCGGGCGCCGCCAGTCATATGATCAGCGCCACCACCTTGGCGGTCGCGATCATCGCGCCGTTCACCGGCGCCGGCGCCGACCTGATTGGACGCAAACGCGTGATCGTCACCGCCATGATCGCCCTCATCGTGCCGACGGTGTTGATCGCGTTGTCGACCACGCTGTCGGCGATGGTGTTCTGGCGTTTCGTCCAGGGTCTGCTGCTGCCGCCGATTTTCGTCGTGACCGTCGCTTATATCGGCGACGAGGTGCCCGCCGCACAAGCGACCGGCGTCGCCGGCATCTATTTGTCGGGCAGCTGCTTCGGTGGCTTTTTCGGCCGGTTCCTCTGCGGCCTTCTGGTCGGGCCTTACGGCACGCGCGGCGCGTTCCTGGGCCTTGCCGTTTTGACTGCGGTGGCAGCCGCCGGCGTCATTGTCTTGATGCCCCGCGAGCGCCAATTCGTCGCCAGCGCCGGCCCGATGCACGCCTTGCGACACATCGTCGATCACGTTCTCGATCCGCAGCTCGGCGCGATCTTCGCCGTTGGTTTCGGCGTCCTGTTCTCGTTCGTCGCCACCTTCACTTACGTGAATTTCCATCTTGCGGCGCCGCCGTTCGATTTGTCCCCGGCCGCGCTCGGTACGATCTTCCTCGTTTATCTGGTCGGCGTGGCGACGACACCGCTCGCCGGACGGCTGGTACGGCGCTTCGGTCGCCGCCCTCTGGTGCTCGGCGTGCTCGGCATCTGGATCTGCGGTTTGCTGCTGACTTTGACCGGCAGTTTGGCGGTGATCATCGCCGGCCTGGCGATCGGCGCCGGTTGCGGCTTCATCGTGCAGACGTCTGCCACTGCGTCGGTCGCGGTTTCGGCACAGCGTGCGCGCTCGTCGGCGGTCGGCCTGTACGTCACGTGCTATTACGTCGGCGGCAGTCTCGGTGCGGTATTGCCGGGTTATGCGTGGGACCGCGCTGGCTGGCCGGGATGCGTCGCCATTGTCGTCGTGATGCTATTGATCTTGGCGGCGATCGTGCTGCGCTTCTGGCGCGAGCGGCATGGCTAACGAGCGCCCGAGACGCCGAGGCTCGAACCGAGAGGCCATCATGCGCGCCGCGGCATCGATAGCGACTGTCACGATCGGGATGCTGCTGAGCGTTCCGGTCAACGCCGCGTCGCGGAGCGACCCGACCCTGGCGCCAGCACCGGGTCCGGCGCAGGTGATCGGTGCACCCTGGAACGGCTGCCTCGCCGGCGCTGCGACGCTGCCGTGGGAGGGACCGGGATTCGAGGTGGTGCGGCCGGGCGAGCACCGCTATTTCGGCCATCCAGAAACGGTCGAATTCGTCGAGCGGCTCGGCCGTAAAGCGCACGCCGCCGGCTTGCCGGTCTTCTATGTCGGCGACATGGCGCAGCCGCGCGGCGGGCCGATGTCGTCCCATCACGTAGCGCACCAAAACGGCGTCGACGTGGATATTTGGTTCACGCTCGACACGGTGCCGGGTTTACCCATCGCGGCGCGCGAGACGCTCGAGCCGCCGTCGATGGTGCTGGCCGACCAGAGCGCGATCGATCCGGCGCGCTTCGGCCCGCGCCAAGTGACGCTGCTGCGCCTGGCGGCAAGCGATCCGACCGTCGATCGCATCTTCGTCAATCCGGCAATTAAGCAGGCGCTGTGCCGCGGCTATGGCGGCGCGGGCGAGGGCGATCGCCGTTGGCTTGCCCGCGTCCACCCGTGGTACGCCCACATGGCGCATTTCCATGTGCGCCTGAAATGTCCCGCCGGCTCGCCATTGTGCGTCCAGCAGCCGCCCGTGGTCGCCGGTGATGGCTGCGATCCGGCGATCTTCGCCTGGTGGGCGTTGGAGCTGAGCAAGCCCAAGCTGCCACCACCGACCGTGCCGCCGCCGCGGCCACCGTTACCGGCAGCGTGCGCGGCACTGGCACCGTAGCCGACACCCACGCGGACGCTGTCGGCCGATTTGACGCGCTGTCGGATATTGATCGGGTTCTGTACAGTATCTGTAAAGTATTTCTTCAAAGAGACAACAATATAAACACGTTTTTACAGTCCAGATATAAGTAAATCCTTGCCGTTTTCATGATTAACCATAATAATCCCGCCGCTCGCAATCCCGAATTGCGTCGGTGAGGAGATCGCGATGAATTTCGTGCGTGCTTCGGCTTTGAGCTTGGCGCTGTGCGCGCTGGCCGCGCCGGCTTTCGCCCAAACCTTCGGTTCGCCGGGGACCGGACCCGATGGTCCTTACATCCGCGGCGAAGGCGGCTGGTCGCACATGAACGACATGACCGGCAATAGCACCACCGGCAATACGGTCACCACCGAACAGAAAGAGGGCTATGTCGTCGGCGGCGCGGTCGGCTGGAAGCTCGATCAGCTGCGCCTCGAACTCGGCCTCGATTTCAGTCATTCCGGCATTAAAAGCATCGACGTGAACAACGTCGCGGCGACCACGGCGGCCGGCTCGGTCAAGAACACGTCGGGCATGGTTCGGGCTTTGTGGGATTTGCGCACCGGCACGCCCTTTGTTCCTTATATCGGCATCGGCGTCGGCATGTCGCATGTCTCACTCGACAATGTGCGCGCCAACGGCTCGACCTTGGTCAACTCATCCGACAATGTTTTCGCGTATGAGCCGATCCTCGGCGTCAACTACATGGTCCTCCCCAATCTGGCGCTCGGTCTCGAGTACCGCTATTTCGCCACCGTCGATCCGTCGTTCACGTATGCACCCGGTGGCCGTCTCGGTCTCAAGAACGAAAGCCACAACGTGCTCGCCAGCTTGACCTGGTACTTCGGCGTGCCGGAACCGACACCCGAAGTGCAGCCGGGTCCGCCGGCCTATCAGCCGAACCCGCAAGCCGGCCCGCCGGTGGCGCAGCCGGTTCCTGCGGTACCGCCGCCTCCGGCGCCGCTGACCTATATCGTCTTCTTCAATCTCAACAGCGCCGCGCTGACGCCGCAGGGGCACGACGTGGTCGCCGCCGCGGCCGCCGCGTTCCAGCAGAACGGCAAGACCCAGCTCACGCTGACTGGCTACACCGATACGTCCGGTTCGGCGCGTTACAATCTCGCCTTGTCGCGAGCGCGCGCCGAAACCGTGCGCCACGCGTTGATCGAGCTTGGCGTGCCGGATGCCGACATCGGCGTCACGTGGCAAGGCGAGGCCAATCCACGCGTGCCGACGCCCAATGGCGTGCGCGAACCGCAAAACCGGCGCGTCGAGATCGTTATCCCGTAAGCATCACACGGGGGGAGCGCGAAGGAAGGCCCGGACCCTACACCGGGCCTTTCTTTTTTCCGTGCCCAGGGTGGAAAAGCCGGGGTCTGCGGCTCTATGGTGTCGGCCGCGAGGCAGCTGTGACCATCCCGTTTCCACAACCGTTCCAGGAATTCGCGCGGATCTTCGCCGACGCCAAGGCGAAAGAGCCATCCGAGCCCGAAGCGGCGACGCTTGCGACCGCGACGCGTGACGGCAGGCCGTCGGCGCGCATGGTGCTCGTCAAGGCGGCGGACGAACGGGGCTTCGTCTTCTACACCAATTTCGGCAGCCGCAAGGCGAACGAACTCACCGATAATCCGCGTGCCGCGCTTCTCTTCCATTGGAAGTCGCTGGCGCGTCAGGTGCGCGTCGAAGGCGCGATCGTAACCGTGTCGCCGGCCGAGGCCGACGCCTATTTCGCGTCACGGCCGCGCGAAAGCCAGCTCGCCGCCTGGGCCTCGCGCCAGTCGCAAGCGGTCGACAGCCGCGCCGCGCTCGAGGCGCGGTTCCGCGAGGCCGAAACGCGCTTCGCCGGCAAGACCGTGCCGCGGCCGGAGTTCTGGTCGGGCTATCGCCTGACGCCGGATTATTTCGAGTTCTGGACCTTCGGCCCGCACCGGCTGCATGATCGCGAGGCCTATATTCGCGACGGCAAAGGCTGGCGGAGCGAGAGGCTGTTTCCATGAACGCGGCGATTCCAAACCAGGAATCGATGGAGCGCGTCGGCACGTTGATGCGCCGCGCGACTTACGCTTCGATCTCGGTCGCGGGGTTGCTGGTTGCAGTCAAGCTCGGCGCCTGGGTCGAGACCAATTCGGTCAGTCTGCTATCGAGCCTCATTGACTCGCTGCTCGACGGCGCCGCGTCGCTGGCGAACTTGATCGCCGTGCGCCAGGCGCTGGTGCCGCCCGACCGCGAGCACCGCTTCGGCCACGGGAAGGCCGAACCGCTGGCGAGCCTCGGCCAGGCGGCGTTCATCGCCGGCTCGGCTTTGCTGCTGCTGATCGAGGCGATCCAGCATCTGATCCATCCGCAGCCGATCACCAACACGATGGCCGGCCTGGCGGTGATGGTCTTTGCCGTCGTGACGACTCTGGTTCTGGTGCTGTACCAGCGCTCGGTGGTCAAGCGCACCGGCTCGCTGGTGGTCAGCGTCGACGCCTTCCACTATCGCGCCGACCTGGTACTCAACCTGGCGGTGATCGCGGCACTGCTGCTGACGGTCGAATTCGGCTATGTGCTGATCGATCCGGTTTTCGGCGGCTTGATCGCGTTATGGATCATCTGGGGCGCCTGGCAGGTCGCGAACCGTGCCATCGTTCAACTCATGGACCGCGAACTGCCCGATGCCGAGCGCGAGCGCATCCGCGCCATCGCGCTGGCGCATCCCGAGGTGCGCGCGGTGCACGACATGAAAACGCGCGCCGCCGGACCGGTCTCGTTCATCCAGATCCATCTCGAAATGGACGGCAACCTGCCGTTGACCCAGGCGCATCGCATCGCCGACGAGGTCGAGGCCAAGATCCTGGCGGCGTTTCCGCGCGCCGAAGTGATGATTCACCAGGATCCCGCCGGCATCAGCGAGCCGCGCGCGGCCTACACACGGTGAGCTTGCTTTCCTTTGTGCGGCCGGCCCCCTAATCTCGGCGCATGAGCGCCGAACACAAAACCATCCTGCTGACCGGCGCGAGCCGCGGCATCGGCCACGCGACGGTGAAGCGCTTCAGCGATGCCGGCTGGCGCGTCATCACCTCGTCGCGTGAGGCGGTACCGCCGGAATGCAAGCGCGATCCCAATTGGACGCAGCACATCACCGCCGATCTTTCGCAAACGCAGGCGGTTGAGGGCTTCATCGGCGCGGTGTTGCAAGAGCTGGGCGACGCGCCTTTGAGTGCGTTGGTGAACAACGCCGGCGTTTCGCCCAAGACGCCTTTCAAGGAGCGGCTCGGCTGCTTGAATGGCGATCTCGCCGACTGGCGTCAGGTGTTTCAGCTCAATTTCTTCACGCCGGTGATGCTGGCGCGCGGTTTGGCCGGTCCTTTGAGCAAGGGCCGCGGCACGATCGTCAACGTCACCTCGATCGCCGGCCACTCTGTTCATCCGTTCGCCGGCTCGGCCTATTCGACATCCAAGGCGGCGCTGTCGGCGCTCACGCGCGAGATGGCGGTGGAGTTCGCCGAGCTCGGCATCCGCGTCAACGCCGTGGCGCCGGGCGAGATCGAGACCGCGATGCTGTCGCCCGAGACCGAAGTGCTGCTGCCGCGGATTCCGTTGCATCGTCTCGGTACGCCCGAGGACGTCGCGGCGACGATTTTCTATCTATGCTCGCCGGAATCGGCTTACGTCACCGGCACCGAAATTTTCGTCACCGGCGGGCAGCACCTCTACTGAAATTCGGCCGCACAGCGCGCGCTTATCGCTCTAGCCGCGTCAGCTTGCCCTGGAGCTGGCCGATGTCGGCATCGAGCCAGTCGAGGTAGTGCTGCGGCGCGCCGGCTTCGGATCTGCGCAGGTCGTTGAGCCGGTTGATTTCGTCGCCGACGGCTTCGGCGATGTGCGCCATTTGGGTTTCGCGCTCGGCCGGACCGAGATGATGCAGGAAGCGCAGCTTGAGCAGCAGCGCGAGTCGCGTGAAGTCGCCGAGCGGTCCTTTGAGCCGCGCCTGCAACAGATTCGCCAGGGCGGTGAGGCCGGCTGGCGTCAGGCTCAATTGCGCGTTGTCGGCCATGCCCTTGCCCTCGCTCGCCGCCGCCAGGCCTTCGACGATCAGCGCCTCGAGCGACGTGCCCATGAGGTCGAGCGACGGCGCGGCGATGCGGCCGGTGAATTGGCGGACCTGGGCGGCAAGGTCGCCATAGCGTCGCGGGCCGTCGGCGAGGAAGCCGAGCGCTGCCAGCTTGATCGCTTCGGCGGGAATCAGCGGTTGGTCGCGGAACACCGGGCGCGTTCCACGCAGCGGTTCAGGCGACGCGGCGAATCGGCAAGCGTGACCAGACGTCGGACAGTGCCGTCACCAGCGTCTCGATGTCTTCGTCGGAATGAAGCGGCGTCGGCGTCAAGCGCAGCCGCTCGCCGCCGCGCGGCACGGTCGGATAATTGATCGGCTGGACGTAGATGCGGTGGCGCTCGAGCAGATCGTCCGCCGCCTGCTTGCACAACTGCGCGTCGCCGATCAGCACCGGCACGATATGGCTGTCGGTCGTCATCACCGGCAGCTTCGCTGCGGCGAGGCGCTGTTTCAGGCGCGCGGCGCGTTCCTGGTGGCGTTGGCGCAACTCGGCGGCGCCTTTGACATAGCGGATGCTGGCGACGGCGCCGGCGGCGATTGCCGGCGGCATTGCCGTCGTGAAAATGAAGCCCGGCGCGTAGCTGCGGAGAAAATCGACCAGCGCCGCCGAGGCGGCGATATAGCCGCCCATCAGGCCGAAGGCCTTGGCGAGCGTGCCCTGAATGAGATCGACGCGATCCATCACACCATCGCGCTCGGCGACACCGGCGCCGCGCGCGCCATAAAGGCCGACGGCATGCACCTCATCGAGATAGGTGAGCGCTCCATACCGCTTTGCGACTTCGCAAAGCTCTCCAATCGGCGCGATGTCGCCGTCCATCGAATAGACCGACTCAAACGCGACCAGCTTGGGACGCGAAGCGTCCGCCGCCTTCAGCAGCCGTTCCAGATCCGCCGGATCGTTGTGATTGAAGATCACCTTTTCGGCGCGGCTGTGTCGGATGCCTTGGATCATCGACGCATGGTTCAGCGCGTCGGAAAAAATGATGCAGCCGGGCAATTGCGAGCCGAGCGTCGCCAGCGCCGCTTCGTTGGCGACATAGCCCGACGTGAAAACCAGCGCCGCCGGCTTGCGATGCAATTCAGCGAGTTCGCGTTCGAGCGCGACATGGTGGTGCGTCGTGCCCGAGATATTCCGGGTGCCGCCGGCGCCGGCGCCGGTTTGGTCCAGCGCGTCGCGCATCGCCGCCAGCACGTCGGGATGTTGACCCATGCCGAGATAGTCGTTCGAGCACCAGACGGTGATGTCGCGGCCATACCTATGGTCGCGGGCGCGCGGGAACGCGCCGGCGCGGCGCGCGATGTCGGCGAACACGCGATAACGGCCTTCGGCCTTCAATGCATCGAGCCGGGTCTTGAAGAAGGCCTCGAAATCCATCGCAGTAGAGCGTCCTTCTGTCAAACTATCTAACAATTATAGATGCTTACGGGTTCCGCGTCAGGCCCGCAATGAGGCCCGTTGTCGCGGTGAAAGCCGCGCCGTGGTGTCGTCCAGCGCCTTGCCGAACCGGTCGAGCATTTCATCGATGTCGGCTTCGCTGATCACCAGCGGCGGCGCGAAGGCTTGGGCGTCGCCGATCTGCCGCAGAATCAGGCCGTGCTTGTTGGTTTCCGCGGTCAGGATGTTGCCCGCGCCCTGACCGGGGTCGAACGGTGTCTTGGTCGTCTTGTCGGCCACCAGCTCGACGCCCGCGACGAGGCCGAGGCCGCGGATTTCGCCGACCAGCGGGTGGTTGGCGAAGCGCTGGCGCAATCCGTTCTGAAGCCGCGGCGCCACCTTCTGAACGTGGCCGATGATGTCGCGCTCCTCGTAGATCTTGAGCGTTTCGATCGCCACGGCGCAGCACACCGGATGGCCCGAATAGGTATAGCCGTGCGCGAAGATGCCGATCTTGTCGCTCTCATCGGCCAGCGC
Source organism: Allostellaceae bacterium (assembly GCA_035934995.1). Classification (GTDB taxonomy): domain Bacteria; phylum Pseudomonadota; class Alphaproteobacteria; order ATCC43930; family CGMCC-115725; genus REEB95. Next base: position 36,640 of record DASYXI010000011.1, on the reverse strand, counting down.
CTGATAGATCGGTTCGCTGACCACGGTCGCCGAAATCGGCAGATAGGCCGACGACAGCGCCTTGGCGACGGTGATGATGTCGGGCTTGAGGTCGAACGCCTCGGTGCCGAACATCTTGCCGGTGCGGCCGAAGCCGGTGATGACCTCGTCGGCGATAAACAACACGTCGTGCTTTTTCAGCACCTTCTGGATTTTTTCGTAATAGGTGCGTGGCGGCACGATGACGCCGCCGGCGCCCATCACCGGCTCGGCGATGAAAGCGCCGACGGTCTCGGGATCCTCGCGCTGGATCATCAGGTCGAGGTTCTCCGCCAGCCGCGTCGCGAAATCCTCCTCGCTTTCGCCGGCGTGGGCGAAGCGATAGTGATGCGGGCAATCCGTGTGCCGAATATTGGCGATCGGCAGATCGAACGAGCGGTGGTTGTTCGGCAGGCCCGATAGGCTCGCGCTCGCTACGGTGACGCCGTGATAGCTCTTGAAGCGGGCGATGATCTTCTTTTTGCGCGGACGGCCGCGCGCATTGTTGTAATACCAGACGATCTTGACGGCGGTGTCGTTCGCCTCAGAGCCCGAGTTGTTGAAGAACGCGTGCGACATCTTCACCGGCATCATGGCAACCAGCCGCTCGGCCAGTTCGGCCACAACGTCGTGCGATTTGTGGTGGAACGAATGATAGAAGCTGAGCTTGCGCATCTGCCGCGCCGCCGCCTCGATCAAGCGTTCCTCGCCGAAGCCGAGCGACGTGCACCACAGACCGGCGCAGCCTTCGATGTATTCCTTGCCGGCTTCGTCCTTGACCCGGACGCCTTTGCCCTCGGTCACCAGCAACTCGCCCTGGCGCTCCAGCCGGCGATGGTTGGAATAGGGGTGCAGATGGAAGGCGATATCGCGGCTGGCGGCGGAGTTGCCTCGCTGCATGGCGGAAACCCTTGCGGTCGGTGTGGAAGAAGGCAAGGGCTACTATCGGCCGTGGCGGCGGGCGCCGTCAAATCGCCGACCGGAATGGTTGAGTCGTGCAACCGTCTGGCTTGTAGGCTGCGGCATCCCGTCGCAGGCGAGTTGGGAAACGGTTTTATCTCTTCGGCGATCCGACAGCGCCAGAAATTTGTCCGGAAGCTTGTCCACAAAGCTATCCACAGATTGTGACAGCGTTGTGCAACTTGGCGCTGGCGTGGTCCATTGCCGCGGTCCCATCCTCTTTCCCGCCGCCGTTCCCTGTATGACTGAAAGCCACGAGATGCCCGGGTCGCCGCTCGACGACAAGGATTTCGCCAACCTCGATATGGACCGGGTGGTCGCCGACCCCGAATATCGCCGCCGCGTCATCGACCGCTTACGACGCCATCCACGCGTGGCTGGCCAGCAGCGTCAATCGTCGATGTTCTACGATCCGCCGCCGCCCGACGAGGAATAGCTCAACGCCGCTGGCGCGGATCGAGCGCCTGTTGCAGCCCGTCGCCGAGCAGATTGCACGCCATCACCGTCAAGAAGATCAGCGCGCCCGGATAAACGGCGAGCATTGGCGCCAGCGCGATGGTTTCTTCGGCACCAGTCAGCATGTTGCCCCAGCTGGCGAGTGGCGGCGCAATGCCGAGACCGAGGAAGCTCAGAACCGATTCCAGCAAGATGACTTCGCCGACGGCGAGCGAGGTCGCGACGATGATCGGCGTCGCCAGGTTCGGCAGGATGTGCACCAGCATGATGCGCCGGTGACCGGCGCCCAGTGCTTCGGCGGCACGGACAAAATCCTGCCGCTTCAACGACAGCGTCGCGCCGCGTACCAGCCGCGCGACGGTCGTCCAACCGACCAGCGTCACCAGCACGATGATGCGGTAGAGGCTCACCGCTTCGGACTGCTGCACCGCGGCGGGCACACCGAGCTTCTGCAAGTCGGCAGCGGCCAGCACGACCAGCAGCGGCAACAGCGGCAATGCGATCACGCCGTCGGTGAGCCGCATCAGCGCCGCGTCGAGGCGGCCGCCGAAATAGCCGGCGACAAGGCCTATGGCCGTCCCGAGGACGGCAGCGGCCATTGCGGCGCTCAGCCCGACGAGCAGCGAGACCCGGCCGCCTTCGAGCAGCCGCAGTAGCATGTCGCGGCCGAGCTCGTCGGTGCCGAGTGGGTGGTGCAACGACGGGCCGGCGAGACGCTGATACAGGTCCACTGTGTCGGCGTGCGCGCCGAGCACCTGTGCCAGCCATGGCGCCAGCAGGACGGCGAGCGCCAGCGCCAGCAGCACGCCGCCGCCGAAACGCACCCGCGGTTGCGACAGCGCCTTCATCGATAGGCGATCCGCGGATCGGTCGCGGCATAGGCGATGTCGGCGGCGAAATTGGCGAGCAACGTCATCAGCGTCGCAAACAACAGGCCGGCGAGCGCCAGGTTGTAGTCGTTGCCGAGCACGGCGTCGTAGATCAACTTGCCCATGCCGGGATAGCTGAACATCGTCTCGGTGACCAACGCGCCGGAGAACAGCGAGCCGAACGACAACGCCACGATGGTGATCAGCGGAATGAGCGCGTTGCGCAACGCGTGACGCGTCAGGATGCGCGCCTCTCCGGCGCCTTTGGCGCGGGCGGTGCGGATATAGTCATGGTCCAGCGTGTCGATCATCGCCGCGCGCATGTAACGCAGCTGCGGCCCAAAATTGACCAGCGTCAGGGTGATCACCGGCAGCACCAGATGATCGGCGCGATCGGCGATGCCGCCGACGCCGATGGTCGTGGCGCCGCCGGGCGGTAGCCAGCCGAGCTGCACGGCGAATACCAGGATCAGCATGAGCGCGAGCCAGAAAGACGGCACCGAGATGGTCGCGAAGCTGGCGAAATTGGCGGCATCGTCGAGCCACGAGCCGGGCCGCCGCGCCGCGATCAGGCCGATCGGCCAGGCGAGCGCGAGGGTGAGCACGAAGCTTGTCCCCATGAGCAGCGCCGTATTGCCGAGGCGCGGCAGTAACACCGTCAGCACCGGCTGGGCGTAGAGCCGCGAATAACCGAAATCGCCGTGCAGCGCGGCGGTCGCCCATGCGGCGTAACGCTCGAGCAGCGGCTTATCGAGACCGTAAAGCGCCTTGAGGCGCACCACGTCGGCCGCGGTCAGGTGCGGATTGGAGGCGATCATCAAATCGACCGGATCGCCGGGCATCAGGCCGATCAACGCGTAGATCACCAACGACATGATCGCCAGCACGACCAGGATTTGGACGGTTCGCCGGGCGGCGAAGCGGCTCATTGCGCGTGGGCCTGGGCGTCGCGGCCGACCGCGCGCCACTGCTCGACCCAAAGCGTCGAGGGATATTCGTGTCCGGTCGGCGTCAGGCCGACGAGCCACTTCGGCAGGATGAAGGGTTCGGCGCGGAAAAAGAGGGGCAGTGCCGGCAGTTCTTCGGCGTAGAGCGCCTGCAATCGCTGCCAGAGGACCGCGCGCTTCGGTCGGTCGAGCTCGACCTCGATCGCGTCCAACAGATGGTCGGCTTCGGCATTGCGCCAGCCGACGAAATTCTCGCCGCTCCAGTTGTTGGTGGGCGAGGGGATCTCGTCCGAATCCAACTCGGCGCGCGGTACGTCCTCGGGCGCCGCCGACCACGCGAACATGCCCATCTGGAACTGACGCTTGATCATGCTGTCGCCGAACAGGACCCGCGCCGGCTGATTGGCGAGACGCACTTCGATACCGATAGCGCGCCATTGGCTCTGCAAAACCTCCTCGACCAGCTCGCGCGAGCGGTTGCCTGTGGTGGTCGCCAGCTTCAGGGTCAGCGGCTGGCCGGCGGCGTTGCGCCGTACGTTGTTGCCGGTCGCGTGCCAGCCGGCTGCGTCGAGCAGCGCTTTCGCTTTTGCCGGATCGTACGGATATTTCGGCACGTTGGCGGAATAGACCCAATCGAGCGTCGGCACGAAGCTGTCGGCGACGGGATCGCGGCCGGCGAACAGCTCCTGGCTGATCGCCTTGCGGTCGACGGCGTAGAGCAGGGCACGGCGTACGCGCACATCCGCCAGGATCGGATCGTCGAGGTTGACGTCGATATGTTCGTATTCGAGCCCGGGCTTGTAGATGATGTTGAAGCGGTCGCTATGGCGTTTGGCGAAGGCCAAAGCCTCGTCGAGCGGCAGGCCGAGTTCGCCCGGCACCATGTCGAGGCTGCCGGCGAGCAGGTTGGCTTCGAGCGAGGCGGTGTTTTCGACCGCCCAAATCACGATGCGACTGAAGAAGGGCTGCGGACCGCCCCAGGCGGGATTGCGCTCGAGCACGATATGCGAGCCGGGCGATACTTCGGTGATGCGGTACGGGCCGTCATAAAGGCCGCGCGCGGTCGGGTCGGTGTCGTAGCGCGAGCGAATGCGATATTGCGCCGGATCGACGAAGGCGGCGCGCTCGATCCGTGCCGGCAGAATCTCGAAATCGGTGAGGTCCGCATAGTCGAAGGTCAGGCGGTCCATGTCGACCGTGAAAGTGCGCGCGTCGACCGCCTTGACGTCGAGCATGCGGCGATAGAGTTCGCCCTCGGCGACGCCGCTCTGCGGATTGCGTCCAACTTGCCAGGAGAAGATCACGTCGTCGGTGGTGACGGGCGTGCCGTCATCCCAGCGTGCGTCGGCTTTGAGCGTGTAGGTGAGGCGGATGCCGGTCTTGCCGCCAGGCAGGGCGATCTTCTGCGCAAGCCCGTTGGCGAAGCTCGGCAGCGTCTCGCACAACATGCAGACCAGCTGCCAATTGGCGTCGTAGACGGTGAGCGGCCGGCGCACCATGCCGAGCACGTAGCTCTTGGCCACCATCGGGTCGATCAGCGGATTGAGCGTCGCCGGGAACTGGCTGATGCCAATGGCAAGCTCGTCGGCGCGTTCCGCGCTATGCGCGATCGCCGGCAGCAGTAGGCAGAGGATGACCAGGAGGGCTCGCCGCATTCTGCGCGGCGAGGATAGCAGACCCAGCCGGCAGGCTTAAGCGCGTTTGCCTTTGCGGGTGGCGAGGCGGCGCGGCAGCAGCATGTCGCTGCTGTTGCCGTAAAGCACGTCGTAGGTGCGCAGGCCGTCGCGGGCGTCGAGAAAATCCTGCACCTGCTCGTCGAGCGACAGCGTGATGACCCTGGCGCGCGCGCTGCGGCCGCGGCGTGTTGCGATCGTGTCGGTATTCGGCATCAGAACCCCCTTCAGCATGTTTCCCTAAAAAGCACGCTAAAGGCACAGAGGTTTCTAAATAGTTTACCCGGTTTTTCTGGCGGAAATGCTGGGTTTTCCGGTGCCGTGACCGGCGAATTTGGGCATCACCGCCTCGCTGAACAGGCGCAGCGACCGGTCGGCGGCGGCGTACGGCAGGTCGTTGAAATTGATCTGCAACGACGCGACCTCGAAACCGCCCACCTCGTCGTTGTAGCGCGTGATCTGTTCGGCGATCTCGTCCGGCGAGCCGATCCAGGCGCCGCCGCTTTTGACCTGGGTGTCGATGGTTTCCTTGGCCAGGATCTCGGCGATCTTGTCGTAGCCCGGATAGTCCTTGGAGCTCATCGAGCCCCAATCCGCCGTCGCGGCGGCGATCGCCTTCAGATAACGGTTGAGCGGATCACGCGCGACCTCGAACGCCTGTTGCCGCGTTTCGTCGCAGTACATGTGGAAGGCGAGCATGACCCGGCCGCGCCCGGCGTGGCCGGCCTGCTTCCAAGCGTCGCGATAAAGGCCGAGAAGTTCCCGCATCTTTCCGCCGGCCATCGGGATTCCCATGATCGCGTGGCCGGCCTTGCCGGCGGCGACGAAACTTTCCGGGGTAGCGATGGCCGCAACCCAGAAAGGCGGGCGCGGCTTTTGCGTCGGCCGCGGCAGCGAAGTGACATTCTCGAAACTGTGGAATTTGCCCGCATGGCTGGCCGTGTCCTGCTCGAGCAGGATGCGCACTTGTTCCATGCCCTCGGCGAAACGCTCACGGCTCTCGTTGACGCTCACCTTGAAGTTGGCGAACTCGTAGGGAAGGAAGGCGCGAGCGAAACCGACTTCGAGCCGGCCGCCGGAGATCGCGTCCAGCATGCCGATTTCGCCGGCGAGCTTGAGCGGATTGTTGAAGATCGGCAGCACCGCGCCGGTGATCAACCGTGCATTTTTGGTCCGCTGCGCCGCCGCCGACAAAAAGACGATCGGGTTCGGCGTGTAACCGCCGTAGGCCCGGAAATAGTGCTCGACGGTGCGGATATGGGCCCAGCCGTAACGGTCGGCGTTGTCGACGAGGCGCAGGCATTCGTCAAAATATTGCGCGCCGGATTTCTGCTCCGGACCGACGCAGGGAAAAAACTGCATACCGAATTCCATGGCGCCTCCCATGCCGGCGAGCGGCCGTCATCTTCGGAAATTCGATTGAATACTGATTGTCAGTACACTGTCAAGTTGTCGCCGGCCAGCCGCCGTGCTAGAGGAACCCGTCATGGCCATTCTCGAACTGCACGCCGCGCCGGGTCATCTCATCCGCCGCCTGCAACAGATCGCGGTCGCGCTGTTCATGGCCGAAACCGGCGCTTACGGGCTGACACCGCTGCAATATGCGGCGCTGCTAGGCATCCGCGAGAATCCGGGATGCGACCAGACGACGTTGGCGAATTACGTCGCGCTCGACCGCTCGACCATCGCCGACGTGGTCGAGCGGCTGGAAACCAAGGCCCTGATCCGGCGCAAGCCGGGCACGCAGGACCGCCGCACCAAACGGCTCGAATTGACCGCAGCTGGCCGCAAACTATTGGCCGCCGCGTCGCCCGCGGTCGGCGCGGTGCAAGACGCCATCCTGGCGCCGCTCAAAGCCTCCGAGCGGGCGGTTTTCATGGGCTTGCTGCGCCGTCTCGTTCATCTCAATAACGAACGCAGCCGCGCGCCGCTGCGCTTGAATGGCGAGGAATCGCGCCCACGTAAAACGGCGTGAGCCTCTATACCATCGGGCATTCGACCCGTAGCCTGGACGAGTTTCTCGCGCTGCTGCGCGAGCATGGCGTGACGTGCTTAGCCGACGTGCGCAGCATCCCACGTTCGGGCCGCTATCCGCATTTCAACGGCGACGCGTTGGCATCCGCGCTGCAGGCCGCGAACATCGTCTATCGCCACATGCCGGGGCTGGGCGGTCGTCGCGGCCGCACCAAAGGCGCGCCGTCGCGCAATACGTTCTGGCGCGAGGAAGGCTTCCGCAACTTTGCCGATTATGCCGAGAGTCCCGCTTTTACCACCGCGCTGGCCGAGCTCCGCGTGCTGGCACGTGAGCAGCCGGTCGCGATCATGTGCGCGGAAGCCGTATGGTGGCGCTGTCATCGCCGGATCATCAGCGACTATCTCATCGCCGCCGGCGAAGAGGTCCGCCACATCATGGGTCCGGGTAAGAGCGAAGTTGCAACCCTGACGCCCGAGGCGCGGCGGATACCGAATGGCACGTTACGCTATGCCGTCGCCGATCTGCTCGATGGCGTCGAGAACGAGGACGCTCGGCGTTAGGCCGCGTTGGTCGATTGCTGGCGCGCGAGCTTTTCGGATTGCGCCAATGTCTGCTGCAGCTGGCCGTCCGCCTGGTAGGTCATCTTGGCGAAGGCGCGCAGGAATGTGTCGGTCCGCGGCAGCTGGAAAATGGTTTCCTCGTCCTCGCCTTCGGCACGCACCGAGATGACGACGACGTTGTCCTGCGGCGTCAGGATGAGTTCGCTGAGCGCCACACCCGGCCCCGTGACGTATTCGACGAGACGCTGCGGCCGGTCTTCGCTCCGCGCGATTGTCATGCGGTACGGCACGCGGCTCGCGGCGCATTCGATGAGCGCGCGGGTGAACGGCGAAAGAAAAGTCTCGTCGAAGCCGAGCACGGCCGTCGCCTTTTCGTCCGACGCGGTCGAGCGGATTTCAAGTGTCGCCCACAGGGACGCGCGGCCGCCGAAATGGTCGACCGAGGCGAGGTCGAGATTGAGGGAATCGATCGGCTGCGGCGGCGATACGGCGCGGCTGCAGAGGAAGGCGAAGCACGCTGGTTCGCGTTTGAGGCTGAGCGTTGTCGCCGCTTCGAGATTGCAGTCTGGCAGGGCGTGCGTCGAGTAATTCACAGATGCCTCCCTCACATGCCTGCAATTTTAGGCAATCCACGTTAAGGGAAGCCTAAAGCGTCAGCGACATCGCTGTTTTACAACGATTAGTCGGCTGTCGCCGGCCGATCTCGCGGCGCCGACCTAGAAGACCAGGCGGCCGCCAGCCACCAGCAGGGTCGCCGCCAGCAGGAGCCGCAGGGCGACGTCCGGAATTCGGCTGGCGACATAGCTGCCGAGCACGATGCCCGGCAGCGAGCCGAGCAACAGCGCGGCGAGCAGATGCCAATGAATCGAGCCCAGCATCCAATGGCCGAGGCCGGCGACCAGGGTCAGCGGCACGGCATGGGCGATGTCCGAGCCGACGATGCGCGCCACCGGCAGGCGCGGGTAGAGGAGCACCAGCGCCGTCGTGCCGAGGGCGCCCGCGCCGACCGACGAAATCGGCACCAAGATGCCGAGCGCGACACCGGCGCCGATCGTCAGCCAGCGGACACGTTTTGGGTCGAGCGCGGCGAGGCGGTCGCCGTAATGGCGCACCATGCGGCTGCGGAATATCAAGACGAAAGCCGACAGGAAAAGCGCGCAGCCCAGCACGATGGTGATCAGCTCATGCGCTGCCGTGCCGCCGAGATCCAGCCGCGACAGGCCGAACAACGTGATGCCCGTCATCGGCACGCTGCCGAGGGCAAGAAAGCCGACGATCGGCCAATCGATCGTGCCGGTGAAACCGTGCATCGCCGTGCCCGCGGTTTTGGTGGCCGCGGCGTAGAGTAGGTCGGTACCGACGGCCGTCGCCGGCGAGACGCCGAACAGCAGGATCAGCAACGGCGTCATCAGCGAACCGCCGCCGACACCGGTCATGCCGACGAGCATGCCGACGACGAAGCCGCATACCGGATAGGCGAGGTTAAACGCGTGATGCAGCATAATCCGGTTTCCTCACCCGTCGATCATACCAGCGGCGACGGTCGCGTGCGTCTGTTCATCGATCAGGATCAGCGCGCCGGTTGCGCGGTTGGCGCGGTACGGATCGAAGGACAGCGGTGCCGCCGCCACGATACGAACACGGGCGATATCGTTGCGAACGAGGCCCGTCGCCAGCACCGGCGCCAGCGTCGTGACGTCGAGCCTATGGACGATATCCTTGATGTGGGCAACGGCGGTGCGCGTGCCAATTTTGATCAGATAGCGGCGTCCGGCGGCGAACGGCTCGTCGTCAAACCAGCAGATGGTGGCGTCGAGGCGGGTGGCCACGGCCGGTGCGGCGCTCGGGTGAACCAAAATGTCGCCGCGGGCGATATCGACCGCGTCGTCGATTTCGACGCCGATCGATTGCGGCGCGGTCGCGTCGTCGAGCGCGCCGTCGTAGGTGGCAATCGCGCGCACGCGGGTGGTAACGCCGGAAGGCAGAGCGACGATCGGATCGCCGACGGCGATCCGGCCGGATTCGATGCGGCCCAGGTACCGGCGATATTGACCCGCAGATGTCGTCATGCGTCGCACCAGCTGCACAGGTAAGCGCAACGGTAAATGGCCCACCTCGGCTGCCGGCGGCAAACCCTCTAGGATCGCCAGCAACGGTTCACCGTCGTACCAGGGCAGGCGCGCGCTACGCACGACCACGTTGTCGCCGAACTTCGCCGACAGCGGCACGACGATCGGTGGCTCGGCGCCGAGCGTCCCGGCGAAGGTCTTGACCGCGCTGGCGACCGTATCGAACGGCGCGCGCGCAAAATCCACCAGATCCATCTTATTCACCGCGATCACCAGGTGCCGAATGCCAAGCAGATGCGCGAGAAAAAGATGGCGGCGCGTCTGGGTGGTCATGCCGTTGCGCGCGTCGACAAGGATCACGGCGGCGTCGGCGGTGCTCGCGCCGGTCACCATGTTGCGCGTGTACTGCTCGTGGCCCGGCGTGTCCGCGATGATGAACTTGCGTCGCGGCGTGGCGAAATAACGGTAGGCGACGTCGATGGTGATGCCTTGCTCGCGCTCGGCGACCAAGCCGTCGGTCAGTAGCGAGAGATCGACCACGGCGTCGCCGTTGCGCGCGGCGATGCGCTCAAGCGCGGCGAACTGGTCGTTCGGCACGGCGCCGGCGTCGTGCAGCAGCCGGCCGATGAGCGAGCTCTTGCCGTCGTCGACGCTGCCGGCCGTGGTAAACCGCAGCAGCCGCGGATCATTACCGGAGGAAAACGGCATCAAAAATATCCGGCGCGCTTGCGTTCTTCCATCGAGGCGTCGGAGGTCCGATCGTCGAGCCGTGTCGCACCGCGCTCGCTGATACGCGCGGTCATGATCTCCGCGACGACCTCGTCGGCGGTCGCGGCCGGCGATTCAACCGGCAGGGTGCAGGAAATATCACCGACGGTGCGGAACCGGACGAGACGCGTCTCGATCGGCTCGTGATCGGCAAGTTCGGTCGTATCGACCACGGGCACCAGCGCGCCACCGCGCAGCGCCACGCGTCGCGGATGGGCATAATAAAGCGACGGCAGTTCGATGCCCTCGCGGGCGATGTACTGCCACACGTCGAGCTCCGTCCAATTGCTGAGCGGAAACACGCGCATGTGTTCGCCCGGATCGAGGCGCGTGTTGTACAGGCTCCACAGCTCCGGACGCTGACGGCGCGGATCCCATTGGCCGAACGCATCGCGGAACGAAAAGACGCGTTCCTTGGCGCGCGCTTTCTCCTCGTCGCGGCGCGCGCCGCCGATGCAGGCGTCGAAGCCGAACTCGGCGATCGCGTCGAGCAGCGTCACGGTCTGAAACGCGTTGCGGCTCTGGTTGGCGTGTTTCAAGCGTACGCGGCCGCGGTCGATCGAATCCTGCACCGTGCGTACGATCAGGCGCTCGCCGAGTTGCGCCACCAGCTGGTCGCGGAAGGCGATGACCTCGGGAAAATTGTGCCCGGTATCGACGTGCAGCAGCGGGAACGGCAGGCGCCCGGGCCGCAGCGCCTTTTCGGCAAGCCGCAGCAGAACGGTCGAATCCTTGCCGCCCGAGAACAGCAGAACCGGGTTGCGGAACTCGGCCGCGACCTCGCGCAAAATATGGATCGCTTCGCTCTCGAGCGCGTCGAGATGCGCGGCATACGGGATCGAAGCCGGGGTCGACGGCGACGGAGCGGGCCGTTCGATCGTTGTCAGGATTTCGTCGCTGCTCATGAGGCCTTCCGGTGCGGGTGCAGGCCGCATTCGCGATGTTCCGCCGACTCCCACCACCAGCGGCCGGCGCGCACATCTTCGCCCGGCGCGATAGCGCGCGTGCAGGGTGCACAACCGATGCTGGGATAGCCGCGATCGTGAAGCGCGTTGTAGGGAACCGAATGCTGCCGGAGGTAGTGCCAGACATCGTCGTCGGACCAGTCGGCGAGCGGGTTGAATTTCTGCAGGCCGTGCTCCGCGTCCCATTCCTGCACCGTCAAGTCGCGACGGGTCACCGATTGCGAACGACGCTGGCCGGTGATCCAGGCCTGCTTGCCGATGAGCGCACGCCGCAGCGGCTTGACCTTGCGCAGGAAGCAGCATTCGAGACGCAGCGCCTGGCTGTCGTAGAAGGCATTCGGACCGTTGGCCGCGACGTAGCGTTCGACATCCGCCGCGTCGGGCGTGATCACCGCGATCGGAATCTGATAGCGACGTGTCGTCGTGTGGATGAGCGACTGGGTCTCTTCGGGCAGGCGGCCGGTGTCGAGCGTGAAGATCTCGATCGGCAGGCGATGCTGCGCCACCAGGTCGATCAGCACCATGTCTTCGGCGCCGAAGCTTGCCGCCAACGCCGCTGGTGCGTGGCGTTCGGCAATGCTCCGCATCAGGTTCACGACCTGCTGCGTCTGCTCTTCGGCCTGCACGGAAACTTCTCCTCAACCAACGCGGGCTTATGAATTGCTGTGGTGATACACCCACATTGTCTCTGATATCAATGTATTATTTATAAGAACAACAAGTTTTATATGTTATAATCGGAAAATCCCATAATAAGTATTCAATAACAAAGTGTTAGTGCATGATACGGTCGAACAGGCCGATGGTGAAATTGACCGGCATGATGATCGGACCGGCCCGTCCCCAATACTTTTCAGGTACCGGCGGCACCGGCGAGCCGTCGTGCAGCATTGCCAGCGCCGCCTGATCGAGCAGCGGATTGCCCGAACCCTTGGTGATCCAGGCGCTCGTGACCGTGCCGTCATGGGCGAGGGTGAACGCCACCATCACGGTACCCTCTTGTTTCTTCTTCAGCGCATCGTCGGGGTAATGCTTGTAGCGTTCGAGGTGGCGGCGCACGCGGTCGAGATAGTCGTCCGGTGAACCCGTGCCGTAACCAGGCCCGCCCGGACCTTGGCTCACGCCGAAATTACCGTTGCCGGCGCTGCCGACGCCTTCCGTGCCTGTGCCCAACGCGGCCGGCGCACCCGCCGTCGCGACGGTTGTTGGCGCCGCCGATTGCACCGGCGCTGCCAACGGCGTGGCGGTCACGGTCGGCGCGGGGTTGCGCGCCGGCTTCGGCGCTGGCGCGGCCGTCGGCTTAGCGATGCGCTGCTGCTGCGTTGCCTGATGTTGGTGCGGCTTGGGCGGCGCGGTTTCGACGTGGGTCACCGTCGGCGACGGTTTCGGTGTCGGCAGAGGCGGCGTGGCATCGCTCGTCAGGGGGGTGACGTCGCTCGGCGCGGCATGCGCGGGGCTGCTTGCAGCCTGTGGCGCTGCGGCGTCTTTTTCGCCCGCCAGCCGGGCTTGCCCACCGCTACCGCCGGGCGAACCCGCGCCGCCGCCTGTGCCCTCGAATTTGACTGTGACCGGCGGGAAGACAATCTCTTGCGGCGGCGGAACGCGCCAAAGTCCGAGCAGTAGGGCGAGGATCAACCCATGCAAAAGCACGGAATCAGCAATGCTGCGCCACAGGCGCTTGCGATCCTTCCGGTCACGGAATTGATCCGCCGGTTCAGGCGTTATCGGGGTGTAGACGCCCTCGGTCGCCACGGCCATCGGTTGAGTAAAGAACTTCAATAGACGACATGGCGGCGGATGCCAAGTGAATCAACAGGCTGGCGGAAACGTGGTAGTTGGCTGAAAGCGGGCGGAGCGGGACGTGATCGTGATGACAGCGGATCAAACGTTGACGGTGCGACCAGCGCGGCAGCTTGGCGGTTTTTTGACTGCCGGCGCATGCGTGCTGGTGCTCGTCGCGTTGACCGCCTTCACGCTCGCGCCGGCCGGATGGCGCTTCGGTCTTTGGTACTACACGGTCGCGTTCGCGATCATGCGCTACGCGGCGTACATCGCGCTGCTCGCGGCGGCATTTTCGATCGTCGCATTGGTGGGATGGTCGCGCTTGTCGCCCTGGCGGCGCGTCGCTGCGTTCGCCGCACTGGCGGTCGCGACCGTCGTCGTCTATGTGCCGTGGCACTATGCGCAACTGGCCGCCGCGACGCCGCCGATCCACGACATCACGACCGATACCGTCAATCCGCCGCCGTTCTGGGCGGTGCTGCCGTCGCGCGCCGAAGAGAACGCCAATCCCGTCGAATACGGCGGGGCCGCAGTGGCGAAATTGCAATACATCTACTATCCGCAAATCGCGCCGGTGGCCACGACGCTGCCGCCGCGGGCGGCGTTCGCCGCCGCCTTGGCGACCGCACAGTCGATGCCCGGCTGGATTGATGTGATCGCGGAACCCGAAGCTTGGCGCATCGAGGCGAGCCAAGAATCGTTCTGGATGCGCTTTACTGACGACGTCTCGATCCGGGTTTCACCCGACGGCAAAGGCAGCCGCATCGATGTGCGCTCCTTGTCGCGACAGGGCCGTGGTGATTTTGGCGTCAACGCCGCCCGCGTCATCGCCTATCTCGACGCGCTCAAGGCGCGTCTCGCGTCGACCGCACACTAAGCGCGGCCCGATTGCGGCCGGCAATCGCGTGTGGCAAGTTTACCGCCCTTCCGCACGCTCAATTCCGCGCGTTACGAACGAAAGGACGGCGTCGTCATGAAGTTGCTGCGCTTCGGCCAGGCGGGCCACGAGAAGCCGGGTTTGCTCGACAAGAACGGGCAAATCCGCGATCTCTCCGGCGTCGTCGCCGACATTGGGCCGGACCAGCTCGCGCCCGCCGCGCTCGATAAGTTGCGCAAGCTCGATCCGAGCAAGCTGCCAATAGTATCCGGCAATCCGCGCCTCGGGCCGCCGGTTGCCAACGTTCCCAAGATCATCGCCGTCGGCCTCAACTACATCGATCACGCCAACGAAGCGGCGATGAAGATCCCGACCGAGCCGGTGTTGTTCATGAAGACGGTCACGTCTTACGCCGGTCCGAATGACGACGTCGTGCTGCCCAAGAATTCGACCAAGGGCGATTGGGAGGTCGAGCTCGGCATCTTCATCGGCACCAAGGCGCAGTATGTTTCCAAGCAGGACGCGTTGAAACACGTGGCCGGCTACACCATCGTCAACGACGTTTCCGAGCGGAATTTTCAGCTCGAACGCGGTCCGCAATGGATGAAGGGCAAGGGTTGCGATACATTCTGTCCCACTGGGCCGTGGCTGGTGACACCGGACGAGGTCGCCGATTCCCAGAATCTCGAAGTGATGTGCGAGATCAGCGGCCAGGTGATGCAGAAAGCGTCCACAAAGGACATGATTTTCGACTGTGCTACCATCATCAGCTACACCAGCGAATTCATGACTCTGATGCCGGGCGATCTGATCGCCACCGGCACGCCGTCGGGCGTCGGGCTCGGCCGCAATCGGTTCCTCAAGCCGGGCGACAGCATGCGGCTGACCGTGACCGGCATGGGCGAACAGCGGCAAAAGGTGGTGGCTTATCGCCCATAAAGGGTCGTGTGGGGCCGGCCGGCCGGCGCGTCCGCACGCTGGCGGCGGGCCACGATTCGCGCTAATCTAAACAGTTGTTTAGCTGTCTCCGGGAGGGGGGTTTTCCTGACTGCCATGTATGATCGTCGTCCTGATTTCTTTCGTGTCGATGACGCACCGACGTCCGGCCGCCGCGTCGAAGCCAAGGTGAAGTGGTTCAACACCGCCAAAGGCTTCGGTTTCGTCACCTTGACCGATGGTACGCCCGATGCGTTCCTGCCAATGGCGGTGCTGCGTCGGGCGGGTTACGGCGAGGCGCGCGAAGGCGCGTCGATCGTCTGCGAAGTCGGCGCCGGCGCCAAAGGGCCTTTGGTCGTCAACGTCCTCAACCTCGACAATAGCACCGCCGTACCCGGCGGCGGAGGCGGCAACGGCGGCGGACGCCCAAGCGCGCCGCGCGGTCCCGCCCAGACGATGCAGGGCGCAGTCAAATGGTTCGAGCCCGACAAGGGCTACGGCTTCATCGCGCCCGAAGGTGGCGGCAAGGACATCTTCGTCCACGTTACCGCGTTGCGGCGCAGCGGCGTGAACGCCTTGGAGGCCGGCCAGCGCGTGCAGGTCGATGTCGTCGAAGGCCGCAAAGGTCTCGAAGCCGATCACGTCACACTGCTATAAGGCCGGTCAGCGGGGCTGACGCATCGTTATCGGCCCTCGCGCGTTATTGGAAGTAGCGTCGGAGTAAGTCGTCCATGGATCTGCAGGATACGCTGAAGACCTATCGGCTCTTTTCCGGCTCCTACGATTTCGTCTTCGGTCCGATCTTCCATCCCGGTCGCAAGGCCGCGGTGCGGATCGCTAACAATCTGCCGGGGCAGCGTATCCTCGAGGTCGGCGTCGGCACCGGCTTGTCGTTGCCGTATTTCCGTTCTGATTCCGAGGTCACGGGCATCGACGTCTCGGCCGAGATGCTTGCCAAGGCCAAGACGCGCGTCGCGCGCAAGCGGCTGACCCAGGTCAAGGCGCTGCATGTGATGGACGCCGAGCAGACGAGCTTCGCCGACGATAGTTTCGACGCCGTGCTGGCGCTCTACGTCGCGTCGGTGGTGCCGAACCCGGCGCGCTTCGCCGCCGAGATTCGCCGCGTCTGCCGCCCGGGCGGCACGATCGTCATCGTCAATCATTTCATGAGCGACGGTTGGCTGATCAGCCGCTTCGAAAAAGCGCTCGCGCCGCTGGCCGGCAAGATCGGTTTCCATGCCGATTTCTCGCTCGACGATTTCATTGCCGACGGCAAGCTCGAAGTCCGCGACATCCGGCCGAGCAACCTGTTCGGCTATTGGAAGCTGCTGCGCTGCGTCAATAACAAAGCGGCCTGAGCGCGTCCGCGCGGCCGTCGCCGCTAGATCAAGTCGAGATCGAAGCCCATCACCGTGTGGCCGCCGGCGATCGCCGGCAGCAACGCGGGCGCCTGTGCCAAGCGATGCTCGGCATAGAACCGCGCGGTGGCGATCTTGGCTTCGAGGAACGGCCGGTCGACGGCACCGGCTTTCAGCCGTCGTGTCGCGGCCGCGGCGCCACGCGCTAACAGCCAGCCGGCGGCAACCGTGCCCAGCAAACGGAGATAGGGCTCTGCGCCGGCGAGCGCGGCGCTGAGATCGTTGGCGGCGCTCGCGAGCAGGCCTTTCGTCGCGCGCTCCAATGCATCGACGCCACGGGCCAAATGGCCGTCGGCGTCGTGACCGTCGACCCGAGTCAGCGCGCGACGCATTTCGGCGATAAGGTCGGCAACGGCCGCACCGTCATCGCGCAGCAGCTTACGGCCGACGAGATCGTTCGCCTGGATGCCGTTGGTGCCTTCGTAGATCGGCGCGATGCGGGCATCGCGCCAATGCTGCGCGGCGCCGGTCTCCTCGATGAAGCCCATGCCGCCGTGCACCTGTATACCGGTGCTGGCGGTTTCGACGCCTTGATCGGTGCACCAGGCCTTGACCACCGGCGTCAGCAAATCGAGCCGGGCCTGGGCGCGGGCGCGCTGCGCGGGGTCAGGCAGCCGGCGGGCGCGGTCGGTTGCGCCGGCGGCGTAATAGGCGAGGGCGCGCGATGCTTCGCTTGCCGCGCGCATCGACAGCAGCATGCGGCGCACATCGGGATGATGCACGATCGGCAGCCCGACGCCGTCCTTGGCGCCGGCCGGTTTTCCCTGGATGCGCTCGCGCGCGTAGGTCCGCGCCTGCTGATAAGCGCGCTCGCCGATCGCCACGCCCTGTAAGCCGACATGCAGCCGCGCGACGTTCATCATGATGAACATGGCCTCAAGGCCACGGTTCTCCTCGCCCACGAGGGTGCCGACGGCGCCGCCGTCATCGCCATAGGACATGACGCAGGTCGGGCTCGCGTGAATGCCAAGCTTGTGCTCGAGGCTGACGCAACGCAGGTCGTTGCGCGCGCCCAGGCTGCCATCGTCGTTGACAAGAAACTTGGGCACGACGAACAGCGAAATGCCCTTGGTGCCGGCGGGCGCATCGGGTAGCCGCGCGAGCACGAGATGGACGATGTTGCCGGCCATGTCGTGTTCGCCCCAGGTGATGAAGATCTTCTGGCCGGTGATGCGGTAATGGTCGCCTTCGCGCACGGCCCGCGTCCGCAATGCGCCGAGGTCTGAGCCGGCCTGCGGCTCCGTCAGATTCATTGTCCCAGTCCATTCACCGGAGATCAGCCGACCGAGGTAGAGGCGCTGCTGTGCCGGCGTGCCGAGCTGTTCGAGCAATTCCCAGGCACTGATGCTGAGCATCGGACACAGCGACCAGGCGAAGTTGGCGCTCATCCACATCTCATTAACCGCGGTGTCGAGAGCGATCGGCAGTCCCTGACCGCCATGCTCGGGCGGCGCCGATAGCGCGCTCCAGCCACCGCTGGCATAGGCGCGATAGGCTTCCTTGAAGCCGGCGGGGGTGCGCACCACGCCGTTTTCGAGCCGGCTCTTCTCGATGTCGCCGGTCCGATTGGTTGGCGCAATGACGTTGCCGGCCAGTTTCGCCGCCTCGCCGAGCACGGCGTCGACGACATCAGCCGAAACGGCTTCGTATCCGGGTAGTTTGGCGATTTCCGGCAGCCCGGCGATCTCGTCGAGTGCAAAGCGCATCTCGGCCAGCGGCGCGGCGTAGCCGCTCATAGCACCTTGCCGGGATTCATGATGCCGTCTGGATCGAGCGCTGCCTTGATTCGCCGCATGGTTTCGAGCTCGAGCGGCTGCGCGTAGTGCGCGAGCTCGTCACGCCGCGCCAGGCCGATGCCATGCTCGGCGCTGATCGAGCCGCCGAGCGATACGACGACGTCGTGGACGATGCGGTTGAATTCCGCCCAGCGCTTCAGATAGACGGCTCTGTCGGCGCCCGGCGGCTGCGTCAGGTTGAAATGGATGTTGCCGTCGCCGACATGGCCGAACGGATAGGGCCGGATGCCGGGCAGCCGGTCGCTCACCGCCTTGCTCGCGCGGACGATGAACTCGGCCACCTTACTGATCGGCACGGAGACGTCGTGCTTGATGCTGCCGCCGAGCTTGTCTTGCTGCTCGGGAAGGCCCGCGCGGATGCGCCAGAGCTCGCGGCGCTGTGTCTCGCTTTCGGCAATGACGCCGTCTTGGACCAGGTCTGCCGCCATCGCCGATTCTAGAAACGCTTCGAGCGCCTGTCGCAGTCCCGCGCCGGTGCGGCTCGACGAGATTTCGAGCAGCGCGTACCACGGATGCTTGGCGGCCAGCGGCTCGCGGTAACCCTCGCCGTATTCCAGCACGTTGTCGATGCCGATGCGCGGAATGAGCTCGAAGCCGGTCAGTTGATCGCCGCTGGCGGCGCGGGCCCGCGCGAACAGCTCCATAACATCCTCGACACGCTTCAGGCCGACCAGCGCGGTCTCGACTTCGTGCGGCCGCGGGAACAGCTTGAGCGTCGCCGCGGTGATGATGCCGAGCGTTCCTTCGGCGCCGATGAACAGTTGTTTGAGATCGTAGCCGACGTTGCTCTTGCGCAGGCCACGCAGCCCGTTCCAGACGCGGCCGTCGGGCAGCACGACTTCGAGGCCGAGCGCCAATTCGCGCGTGTTGCCATAGCGCAGAACGTTGATGCCGCCGGCGTTGGTCGACAGATTGCCGCCGATCTGGCACGAGCCTTCGGCGCCGAGGCTGAGCGGAAAGAGCCGGTCGGCGGCTTCCGCGGCGCGCTGCAACTCGGCGAGAATGCAGCCGGCTTCGGCGGTGATGGTGAAGTTGAGCGCATCCAGCGCGCGGATGCGGTTCATGCGGCCGAGATTGATCAGCACGCCGTTGACCGCCGCGACGGCGCCGCCCGACAGGCCGGTATTGCCGCCCTGCGGATAGATCGGCAGCCGCGCCTCGGCGCAGATCGTCACCAGCTTCGCGACCTCATCGGTCGAGGCCGGTCGCAGTACGGCGAGTGCCGCGCCGCGATAACGGCCGCGTCGCTCTTCGAAGTAAGGCTCGGTATCGGCGCCCTCGGCGACGCCTTTCGGCCCGACGACGGCCTTGAGGCGCGCGAGCGCGTCGGCGGCGACAACGCTGTCCATGCCTAAAGCCCTATCGCTCCCGACCGGCTGCCGTCCAGCCCTCAGTTGGCGCGGCCCCGCGCCGCGCGCCGTAGGCGGTCGTTGATCGCCGCGCCCAGGCCGATTTCGGGGATGGGCATGACCGCGATCGCCGTGAACCGCGGCTGATCGAGCGTGCGCAGCGCCGCGAACAGATTGGCGGCCGCTTCGGTCAAATTGTGTGCCGACGACAGATTGACGGTCGCTCCGGCGCCAGGCAGCGGCGGGCCGAACGCCAGCAGCGCCTCGTCGGGCGCGACCGTCGTGGCATTGAGGCGCATCGGCCGCGCTGGCGCATAGTGACTCTCGAGCATGCCGGGCGAACGCGACGCGTCCGCATCCGTCGCACCGGCCATGAGTCCAAGCACGCTTTCAAGCTGCTCGCGCGGCACGCCGCCCGGCCGCAGCAGCACCGCGTGTGACTGCGATAGATCGACCACGGTGGATTCAATGCCGACGCGGCATGGCCCTCCGTCGAGCACGGCGGCGATACGGCCGCCAAGTTCGTCGAGCACATGGCCGGCGGTCGTCGGGCTGACATGGCCCGAGCGGTTGGCGCTGGGCGCGGCGAGCGGTCGCCCAACGGCCCGCAGGAGCGCCTGCGCCAACGGATGCGCCGGCGCACGCAAGGCGAGGGTTTCGAGACCCGCGCTGGCCAGGCGCGAAATCGAACAGGCGGCGCTGCGCTTGAGCACGAGCGTCAGCGGCCCTGGCCAGAAGCGACGGACGAGATCGCGCGCACGGTCGTCGAAATCGGCCAGCGGTTCGGCCGCGGCAAGCTCGGCGACATGCACGATCAGCGGATTGAAATTCGGCCGGCCCTTGGCGGCGAAGATCGCCGCGACCGCACGGTCGTTCGTGGCATCGCCGCCGAGGCCGTAGACCGTCTCGGTCGGAAAAGCGACGAGCGCACCGTCGCGCAGCAAGGAAGCGGCGCGATTAAGTTGCGCGGCGCTCAGGCGCTCGGTCACGTCCGGCCGCGAACGAGAAACGGCGGATTGCGGTAGCCGGCCTTGCCGTAGCCGAGGCGCGTACCGTCGAGCGTGGTCACACTGCCGCCGGCGGCTTCGACGATCGCCTGACCGGCGGCGGTGTCCCATTCGCTGGTTTCGCCGTAGCGGGGGTAATGATCCGCGGTGCCGTCGGCGATCAGGCAGAACTTGGACGCGCTGCCTATCGGGCGATGCACGGCGCCGGGCACGGTGGCGAGATAGGCTTCGATGCGCCGCGATGGGCCGTGCAGCCGGCTCGACAAGACGACAGGTTTCGCCGGAGCGACGCGTGCCGCGATCCGTTCCGGCTTGCTATCGCCGCGCTGGCGGGTCGCGGTGCCGGGGCCGGCGGCTGCATAGATCAGATGCTGTGTTGGCACGCCGATCACGCCCAGCACCGGCCAGCCGTCCTCGATCAGGCCGATATTGACGCTGAATTCGTCACTGCGGTCGACAAAGCCGCGCGTGCCATCGAGCGGGTCGACCAGCCAATAGCGCGACGCCAACGTCGCCGGCAGACCCGAGGCGGCAACCTGCTCCTCGGCGACGATGGGGATGTCGGGCGCAACGCGTTCGAGTGCGGCGATGATCCGTCGCTCGGCTTCCTCGTCCGCGAGCGTCACCGGCGACTGGTCGGCTTTGCGCCGCACCTCGAACAGCGTCGCGTAGATATCGAGGATCACCGCGGCCGCAGCTTGGGCGCCGCTGCGCGCGGCTTCGAGAAGCGCGGCGTGGCTCGCTGTCATCCGCGCGCCCGCCGGATCGCACGCCAGACGTTGTGCGGCGTCGCCGGCATTTCGATGGTTTCGACGCCAATGCCGGCGAGTGCGTCCACAACGGCATTGATCACCGCCGGTGGCGCACCGATGGCGCCGGCTTCGCCCGCGCCCTTGACGCCAAGCGGATTGGTGCGGCACGGCACGACGTTGAACGAGAACTCGACCGCGGGCACATCGTCGGCATGCGGCATGGCGTAATCCATGAACGAGCCGGTGACGAGTTGTCCGCCGTCGTCGTAGACGCAGCCTTCGATCAGCGCCTGGCCGATACCTTGAATCACGCCGCCATGAATCTGGCCGGCGAGGAGCAGTGGGTTCACGACGTTGCCGAAATCGTCGACCACGACATAGCGCAGCACCGTGGTCATGCCGGTGTCGGGATCAATCTCGACTTCGCAGACGTGACAGCCATTCGGGAAGGTATGCGCGGTTGGAAGGTAGTGCGCCTTTTCGTCGAAGCCCGGCTCGAACCCGGCCGGCAGCAACAGCGGATTGTGCGCCGCCTGCGCGACCTCGATCATGCTGACGCGCTTGTCGGTGCCGGCGATCACGTATTGGCCGTCGGCAAATTCGATGTCGGCTTCGGCGGCTTCGAGGCGATGCGCCGCGATCTTTTTGCCCTTGTCGACGATGCGCTGGATCGTCATGCCGAGCGCGTTGCCGGCGACCGGCAGCGACCGCGAGCCGCCCGTGCCGCGGCCGAAGCCGACGACGTCGGTATCGCCCTGGTGCACGCGCACGCGATCGAACGGCACGCCCAACCCATCGGCGACAAGCTGCGCGTAAGCGGTCTGGTGGCCT
Source organism: Allostellaceae bacterium (assembly GCA_035934995.1). Classification (GTDB taxonomy): domain Bacteria; phylum Pseudomonadota; class Alphaproteobacteria; order ATCC43930; family CGMCC-115725; genus REEB95. The sequence continues at coordinate 14,632 of DASYXI010000011.1, read as the reverse complement.
TGGCCGGACGATTGCGAGCCGACGATGACGGTCACCGCGCCGCTTGTATCGAACCGTATTTCGGCCATCTCGTCGAAGCCGCCGCCGCACTGCTCGATATAGGTGGAAAGGCCGAAGCCGCGCAGCTTGCCACGCGCCGCCGACTGCGCCTTGCGCGCGGCAAATCCGGCGGCGTCCGCTTGCTTTAGCGCGTCGGCAAGGTTCTTGGCGAACTCGCCGCTGTCGTAGGTCATGCCGAGCACGGTCTTGAATGGCATGGCTTCGGGCGGAATGAAGTTGCGCCGGCGCAATTCCGCGGGCGCGATACCGAGCTTGCGCGCGGCGTGATCGACCAACCGTTCGAGCGCGTAATTGGCTTCCGGCCGGCCGGCGCCACGATAGGCATCGACCGGCACCGTGTTGGTGTAGACACCTTTGACGCGCACCACCGCGGCCGGCGTACGATAGACGCCGGCGAGCATCGCCGTGCCGGCCATCGTCGGAATGAAGGTGCCGAAGTTCGACAGATAGGCGCCGAGATTGGCCGTGGTCTCGACGTCGACCGCGAGGAAATTGAGATCGGCGTCGAGCGCCAGCCGCGCGCGCGTGACATTGTCGCGGCCCTGCGCGTCGCTGAGAAACGATTCACCGCGCTCCCCGATCCATTTCACCGGCCGGCCAAGCTTGTGCGCCGCATAAAGCACCAGGCCATGCTCGGGATAGAGAAACAGCTTCATGCCGAAGCCACCACCGACGTCCGGCGTCACGACGCGGATGCGGTGCTCGGCAAAGCGGAAGACGCTGGCGGCCAACAACCGACGGATCGCGTGCGATCCCTGCGTCGACGTGTAAAGCGTGAAGCGATCCTCGGCGGCGTCATAAGCGCCCAAGGCTCCGCGCGGCTCCATCGAGTTGGCCACCAACCGGTTGTTGACCAGATTGAGCTCGATCACGTGCTTCGCGCGCGCAAAGGCGGCCTCGGTCGCCTTGCGGTCGCCGCTCTCCCAGTCGAAGCAAAGATTGCTCGGGATGTTGTCCCAGACCAGCGACGCGCCGGGCTCGGCGGCGCGCGCGGTGTCGGCGACCGCGGGCAAAACGTCGTAGTCGACCCGGATCAATTCGGCGGCGTCCTTGGCGGCGGCGGCACTTTCGGCGACGACAAAAGCGACGCCGTCGCCGACATGCCGTACGCGGTCGGTCGCGAGCAGCGGATGCTCGACCATTTTGATGCGGCTGCCGTCGCGGTTCTTGAGCGGCACGACGCATGGAATCTTGCCGATGCCGTCGTGTTCGAGATCGGCGCCGGTGAAAACGCCGACGATGCCGGGTGCGGCCAGCGCGGCCGAAATATCGGTCGCACGGATGGTCGCGTGTGCATGCGGCGAGCGCAGCACGTAGCCGACGGTTTGACGCGGCAATACGATATCGTCTGTGTAGCGGCCGACACCGGTGATGAAGCGGCGATCCTCGCTGCGCCGCACCGGCTGGCCCATGCCAAACTGTCCCATGGAGGGGAAATCTCTGTCGTCGTGGCGAAGGGCGCTAAAATAGCGGCGCGAGCACGGGCCGACCAATCCCTTTTTCGCCCGGACGGTATGAATGAACGAGGTCCTTGCGGATGTGCGGACGCTACAAGTTGGCCACGCCGGCCGAGGTATTACGAGACGTTTTCGGGTTCGTCGAACGCCCGAACCTGCCGGCGCGCTATAACGTCGCGCCGACCCAGGACGCGCCCGTCGTCCGGCAACGGCGCCAGCCGGCAGGCGAGCGCACCGTGCAAAATCTACGCTGGGGGCTCGTTCCGTCTTGGGCCAAAGACGCCAAGATCGGCGCATCGCTGATGAATGCCCGTGCCGAAAGTCTGGCATCGCGGCCGGCCTTCGCCAAGGCACTGCGCCAGCGACGCTGCGCCGTGTTGGCGGACGGTTTCTACGATTGGTCGGGCGAAGGCGCCGGCCGGCAACCCTACTTGGTGACGCGGCGCGATAATGCGCCATTTGCGTTCGCCGGCCTGTGGGACAGATGGATCGACCGGCGCGATGCGGCCGCGACGCCAATCGACAGTTTCACCATCGTCACCACCGCCGCAAACGATCTGTTGCGGCCGCTCCATCCGCGCATGCCGGTCATCCTAGCCAGCGCCGATCTCGATGCCTGGCTCGATCCGGCAAGCGAACCGACGCGGGTAGCCTCGGCGCTGGCCGGCGTGCCGGCGGCCGACTTGCGCTATGTTCCCGTTGCCAAACGCATCAATTCGGCCCGTATCGACGCGGCGAATTTGACGGAGCCGATCGGGCCCGAAACCGTCGCCGGCTAGCTGCCCTTCTTGTTATTGCGCGCGTCGGCGATGAGTTGCCGCAGGCCATCGATGTCCACCGCGCCCATGGTGAGCTGGTCGCCGATCACCAGCGCCGGCGTTGCATCGATGCCGAGCGCGTCGGCCAGCGCGTAATTGCGCTGGATGATCTGGCCGACGGAGGCCGCGGTCATGTCATGTTTGAGCTTGCTGACGTCGAGGCCGCTGTCTTCGGCGACCTTCATCACCGCATCGGCGTCGATATTGCCTTTGAGCGCCATCATCCGGTCGTGAAACTCGGTGTACTTGCCTTGCTGGCGTGCGGCGATGGCGGCCCGTGAGGCGACGACCGACGTCGGGCCGAGGATCGGGAACTCCTTGTAGACGACGCGGAGCTTGCCGTCCTCTTTGATCAACGCCTCAAGCGACGGTTCGATCGCTTTGCAGTAAGGGCAGCGATAATCGAAGAATTCGACCAGCGTGACGTCGCCGTTGGGATTGCCGGCGACGGTGGAATTGGGGTCGTGCAGCAGCTCGTCGCGTTTGGCTGCGATCACTTTCTTGGCCGCCGCCGCCTTGGCGTCGTCGGCCTGTTGCTGCGCCGCCTTGAGCGCATCCATGACCGCTTGCGGATGCTGCTGCAAGTAATCGTGGATCATGCGATCGATTTCCTGCTTTTGCGCGGGCGAGAATGATTGCGCCGCGGCGGTCGCAGGTCCGGCGAACGCGGCGGCAAGGGTGATCAACGCCGCGATGGCAAATTTGCGCATTTCAATCCTTCCATCCATTAGGACGCGTCGCGAATCCGCTTGGCTTCGGCTTCGATATCTTCCGCGCGCTGACGTTGCGGCCCGGGCGGCAGGATTTGGCGGGCACGCTGCGACTGTTGGATCGCCGTCTTGTAGTCGCCGTTCGCCATGCCTTCTTCGGCGAGGCTCAGCGCCGCCATGCCGATATTGTTGCTACGGCCATAGGCGATCGCCAGGAAATGCCACGCGTCGGGGTTGTCGTGTTCGAAGGTGACGGCGTCGGAGAGTTGCCCCAGCGCCTTCGGCAACAGGGTCGGATCCTCGGTCTCGAGTTCGACTTGGGCAAGTTCGACGCGCATCAACGGCGCGTTGTTGAGTGCGACGGCGCGCTGATACGGCGCAACGGCGTCGGCAACGCGTCCGTTGTCGAACAGGATTTGACCCTTGAGCTCCCAGAAATACGGATTGTTCGGCTGGTCGTGAATCAGGCTGTCGATCTCGGCCAGCGCCTTGGACACGTCCGGGATACGGTAATAGGCGATGGCACGCGCGTAGCGCGCGGGCACCGATTGATCCGTCGTCGGATATTTCTCCAAGGTCTGCGCCGGCGGATCGAGGAAACCTTTTAGCTTCGCCTTGACGTCAGCCAGCATCGGAATCCACTGCGGCGGATCGGGATCCTTGGTGTAAGGCGAGCTGAGCACGTGCTCCTGCACATACTGGATACGTTCGGTCGTCAGCGGGTGGGTGCGGAGATAGGGGTCCTGCTGCCCTGGTGACAACAGCTCCTCGGGCTCGAGGATTTTAAAGAAGTCGAGCAACCCCTTGGACGATTGATGAGTCGCGTCGAGGAATTTGAGGGCGGCATGGTCGGCTGCGCCTTCCTGCGCCACCGAGAACGACAGGAACGAGCGCTCGCCGACGCCTTCGCCACCGGCCATCGCGCCACCGATGCCGTTATAATCGTGGCCGACGACCGACGCAGCGGCGCCAACCGCCATGGCGATGATGGCCTTGATCGTCGCGTCGTGCATTTCGGTCGCGAAGCGCGCGAGATGGCCGCCAGCGATGTGGCCGGTTTCGTGCGCCATGATGCCGACCAGTTCATTGGGGCGGTCGGAGCGCAGAATCGTACCGGTATTCATGAAGATGTTTTGGCCGCCGGCAACAAACGAGTTCAGCTGCGGGTCCTGCACGATATAAAAGTGCATGGCATCGGGGTTGAGACCCGCCGCACGCCACACCGGCATTTCGAAGGTGCGCAGCATGGATTCGATTTCGACGTCGCGGATGAGGTTCGGTGAATCGTCGTCGGCCGCCGCCTGCCGGACGGGCACGGCAAGGACCGTCAGCAGCACACAAACGATCCTGAGGGCGATCTTCAAACGCAAATGGCCGGCTCCGCATCCCTGGTAAACGCCACGACCGCCACCGTCAACCACCGATGCGGCCGATCGCAGGACATTGTACGGTCAGATCGCGTATGGGATTCAATAACATAAGGACGGACCACAACATCGTGGCAAGGTTCAAGCTATTGGAATCGTTTGATATCGTAACCGACCATCGTGGCGCCGACGGATCGTCATGACGCTCAAAATTTCCGGCCGTGGGCGGGTTCCGCCGTTTATCGTGATGGACGTGCTGCGCGATGCCAATGCGCGCGCCGCGACGGGCAAAGATGTCTTGCACCTCGAAGTCGGCCAGCCATCGACATCCGCGCCGGCGGGTGTGATCGCGGCGGCGCATGCGGCGCTCGAGCGCGACGTGCTCGGCTACACCGATGCGCTCGGCCTGCCGGCGTTGCGCGCGGCCATCGCGGCTTATTATCGCGAGCGGTACGGCGTGACGCTCGATCCGGCGCGGATCGTGGTCACGACGGGCTCATCCGCCGGCTTCATTCTCGCTTGTCTCGCGGCCTTCGAGCCCGGCGACAAAGTCGCGATTTGTTTTCCGGGCTATCCCGCCTATCGCAATATCCTAACGGCGCTCGATCTGGTTCCGGTCGAGCTAACGGCCGGCGCCGACGAGCGCTATCAGGTGACGCTCGAGCGGTTGCGGTCGCAGGGGCGGGGTGTCGAGGGGCTGATCATTGCCAGTCCCGCCAATCCGACCGGCACGATGATTCCGGCGGCGGAGCTCGACGCCATCACGCGCCATTGCCGAGCCACCGGCATTCGCCTCATCTCCGACGAGATCTATCACGGCATCGCCTATGGCGCGCATGCTTCGACGGCCCTTGCGTTCGATCCGCAGGCGATCGTGGTCAACAGTTTCTCGAAATATTTCTCGATGACCGGCTGGCGTGTTGGCTGGATGGTGGTTCCGGACGACATGGCCCGCGCCGTCGAATGCCTGGCGCAAAATCTCTATGTCTCGCCGCCGGCGCTGTCGCAGCACGCCGCGATTGCCGCGTTCGACTGTTTGCCGGAGCTCGATGCCAACGTCGCGCGCTACGCCGAGAACCGGGCGCTGTTGCTGCGCGAACTGCCGCCAGCCGGCTTTGACCGGCTCGCACCGTCGGACGGTGCGTTTTACCTCTACGCCGACGTCACGCACCGCACCAACGACAGCGAAGAATTCTGCCGGCGGCTGCTGCGCGAAACCGGCGTCGCGCTGACGCCGGGAACGGATTTCGATCCGCGTCGCGGCCGCGCCACCGTGCGTTTCTGTTACGCCGGCGCAACGGCCGTCGTCGCCGAGGCAGCCCGCAGGCTCAGGGCGTGGCGCGGCTAGGCGCCGCGTTCAGCGACGCCACCAACCCTTCTTGGGGTTGTTTGCCGGGCCGGTGATCTCGTGCGCCGGCGGGACGTTGTGCTGGATCGGCTGGCGCTCGGTCTCGACGGGCGTTGGCTCCGGCTTGGGTTCTGGATTTGCCGAACGCGGTGCCGGCGGCGGGGGCGCTTCGACGGGCGGCGCATCGTGTGCAGCCGGCGGCACGGGTGCTCCGGTTTCGTGCTCCGCCATGTCGGGTCCGGCATTGCCGGCTATCGATTTATCATGCTGCTCGCCGCCGCCGCCGCGGCCGCGCCGACGGCGGCCGCCACGACGACCACGCCGACGCCGACGCCGGCCGTCGTCGCCGTGGCCGGGTTGTCCACTGCCTTCATGACCAGGCTGCGGTTCGGCACCGAATTGGGCGGTGCCATGATTCGAATCCGGCTGCGGCATCTCGTTGTCGCTGACTTCTTCATCGCTGCCGCCAGCGACATAACCGGGCTCGCCCGGCAATAGGGCAAAGGACGGTCGGAAGCTGCGCTCGGCTGGCGGTTGCGGGCCGGCGTGACGCGGCTCGCCGCTTGGCTGGGACTCGCTGCCTTGCGACGGCGCATCACCGTGATGACGGCCGCGCCCACCGCGACGGCCACGCCGCCGCCGGCGCCGACGACCGCCGCCTTCGCCCTGCTCGTGATGATCGCCGCCGTGGCCGTGATCTGCCGCCGACTCCCTTTCTCTCACCGGCTCTGCGAACGCCTCGGACGTGCCAGCAGCCGTCTCTTCAGCGGCGCCAGCGGTGTCGGCGGATTCCTCGTCGATCGGCACGGCCGGCACCATCGCCACCGGCAAAGCGGCGACCTCGGCCGGCGTCAACGCTCGCATGCGTTCGAGTTTGTATTGCGGCGGGATCAATGTCGCGTCGGTCTTGATGAAAACATGCATGCCGCAACGCGCCTCGACCTGCTGGAGCGTCGCACGCTTCTGATTGAGGATATAGAGGCCGACCGGCTCGGGCACGCTGACGGTGACTTCGGCCGAACGGCGGCGGACGCCTTCTTCCTCGATGGCGCGCAACACATGGAGCGCCGTCGATTCCGTCGAGCGGATATGGCCGGTGCCGCCGCAATGCGGGCAGGGCTGCGTGGACGTTTCAAGCAGCGACGGCCGCAGGCGCTGGCGCGACAATTCGAGCAAGCCGAACGGGCTGATGCGGCCGATCTGAATACGCGCCCGGTCCTGGCGCATCGCCTCTTTCAGCCGGCGCTCGACGGCGTGCTGATTGCGCGAGACTTCCATGTCGATGAAATCGATGACGATCAAGCCGGCGAGGTCACGCAGCCGTAGCTGGCGTGCGATCTCGTCGGCGGCTTCCAGGTTGGTTTTGGTGGCGGTTTCCTCGATATTGCGCTCGCGTGTCGACCGTCCCGAATTGACGTCGATCGAAACCAACGCCTCGGTCGGGTTGATGACGACGTAGCCGCCGGACTTGAGCTGCACCGTCGGCGAATGGATCGCGTCGAGCTGGCCTTCGATCGGGTAACGCTGAAACAACGGCACGTTCGGATCGCGGTAGAGCTTCACGCGCCGCACGTCGTCCGGCATCAGCATCTGCATGAAGGTGCGTGCATTGTGGTAGCCGGCCTCGCCGTCGACGGCGATCTCTTCGAGGTCGCGGCTATAGAGATCGCGGATCGCACGCTTGATGATATTGCCTTCCTCGTAGACGAGCGCCGGCGCGGTCGATTTGAGCGTCAACTCGCGAATGTCGTCCCATAGACGGCGAAGATATTCGAGATCGCGTCCGATCTCGGGCTTGGAGCGTTCGCTGCCGGCCGTGCGGACGATGACGCCCATGCCCTCCGGTACTTCGAGCCCACTCATCAAGTCCTTGAGCCGACGGCGGTCGTTGGCGCTGGTGATCTTGCGCGAGACACCGCCGCCGCGCGGCGTATTCGGCATCAGCACGCAATAGCGGCCGGCAAGGGAAATGTACGTCGTCAGCGCGGCACCTTTGTTGCCGCGTTCTTCCTTGGTGACCTGTACCAGCATGATCTGCCGGCGTTTGATCACTTCCTGAATTTTGTAATGACGGAACGGCCGCCGGATCGGCCGCCGTGCTTCTTCGATCTCGTCGCCGCCGAGAGTCTCGACGCTGGTCGGCCTCGGCGCGGTCTCACCGCCCGGCGTGCCTTCGGCCGGGGTGCCCGGGTCGAGCGGGGGGGCATCGGTCGCGCCTTCGGCAAAAGGCTCGGCGTTCGTCTGAGCCGGCTCGCTCGCATCGAGCGGCGCGGGTATGGATTCGACGTCGGTGAAGTTGGCCGTGTCGTCGCCTTGATCGGATTCAGCTTGGTCGAACGGCGAGGGCTCGTTGACGTCGAGTTCCGCCGGATGATCGGCGGCATCGAGCGGCTCACTCGCGAGTTCCGGATGCGGCGCCTCGAGCGCGGCGGCATCGCGGGTATCGGCTGGCTCGGCCGGCACGTCGAGGCCGGCCTCTTCGCGTTCCTCTTCGCGCTGGTTTTCGGCAGCCTCGGCGACGCGTTCGGCTTCGATCGCCGCCTCGCGATCGGCCATCGGAATCCGGTAATAGTCGGGATGAATTTCGTTGAACGCGAGAAAACCATGGCGATTGCCGCCATATTCCACGAACGCTGCCTGCAGCGACGGCTCGACGCGCGTCACCTTGGCGAGATAGATGTTTCCCTTGATCTGTTTCTTAGTCGAGGTTTCGTAATCGAATTCGACGAGCCGATTGCCGTCGAGCACCACGACCCGGCTTTCCTCTGGGTGAGCCGCATCGATAAGCATGCGTTTGGTCATATAAAACTCCGAGGTGCGCCACCGCGCCCGCGCGAAGTACGGGAGGGGGCATCAACCTGATGGCTGCGAAGCCGGCGGCACAACCCGTTCGATGTTCGAGCCGGGCTGGAGCAAGATTCATTTCGAGGCTCTCTGGCTGCCGCTAGCCGGCCACGGGCCGGCGCAGGCTTCTAGGTTTGATCAAACTGCGTGGCCCTTTGGCGTCCCGGCGGGGTGCGTCGCCGCATCCCGACCCGCCGCGTCGCCCAACTTCGGCCTAAGGCCAGAAGCGGACTGCAGTATTTCGCCAGAGCAGAATACAGGTGGTGTCATGCGGCGGCAACCGCCTCGTGCGTCCGGATGCGGCGGAAATCCGCGACTCACGGGGGTCGCGGCGCTTTTATTCTTGGAAAGCAGGGGCGATCGGGCCATAAAAACGACGTCGGATCGCGCGTTGCCCGCAGAGTTTGCGGACGCCGATTGGCGGCAATGGCGCCCGGACGATGACCAAAATTCTTAAAATCTTGCTCGTTCTCGTGCTGCTCGGCGGCGTCGTCGGCGCCGGCATCGCCGGCTTGGCGGTTTGGTATTTCGGCCGCGACCTGCCCGACTATCAGCAGCTTGCGAGCTATCAGCCGCCGGTGGTCACCCGCGTCTATGCCGGCGACGGTCGCCTGATGGCCGAATATGCCACCGAAAAGCGCGTGTTCGTGCCGATCGGCGCGATGCCGCCGCTGGTGGTTCATGCCTTCCTCGCGGCGGAGGATCGCAACTTCTATTCGCATCCCGGCATCGATCCATTGTCGATGATACGCGCCGGGATCACCGACTTGTTTCGGCTCGCCGAGCATCGCCGTCCGGTTGGCGCGTCGACCATCACGCAACAGGTGGCGAAGAACTTCCTGCTGAACAACGAGCTCTCGGTGAAACGGAAGATCCGTGAGGCCCTCGTCGCCATGCGCATGGAACAGGTGATGAGCAAGGATCGCATCCTTGAGCTCTATCTCAACGGCATTTATCTCGGCGGCGGCACCTATGGCGTCGCGGCGGCCGCGCTCAACTATTTCAACAAGTCGCTCGATCAGCTCACCGTCCAGGAAGCGGCATTTCTCGCCGCGTTGCCCAAGGCGCCGAACAATTACGATCCGCGGCGTCATCCTGAAGCCGCCACGGAACGCCGCGACTGGGTGATCGATCGCATGGCCGATGGCGGATTCATTACGCAACAGCAGGCCGTGGCGGCAAAGGCTCAGCCGATCGAACTGCGGCAGCGTGATGCGACCGAGATGGCGCGTGCGGATTATTTCAATGAAGAGGTGCGCCGCGAGCTCATCGACCGCTATGGCGAACGCAAGGTCTACGAGGGTGGGCTGCTGGTGCGCACCAGTCTCGACCCGGCGCTCCAGGTGGCGGCCGACAAGGCGCTGCACGACGCGCTCGAGGCCTACGATCGACGCCACGGTTGGCGCGGCCCGATTACGCATATCGCGATCGACACCGACTGGCAGTCGCACCTTGCCGCGGTGCCGATACCGCCGGGCGCTGCCGATGTCGGCTGGTCGCTGGCGGTCGTGCGTTCGACGGCAGGTGACGCGGCCACCATCGGCTTTGCCAATGGCGGCGAGGCGACGGTCCCGTATAGCGAGCTGCGCTGGGCGCGGAAATATATCAACGACGATGCGGTCGGGCCGATACCCGCGACGGCCGCCGCCGCGGTTTCGCCCGGCGACGTGGTTCTCGTTCAGCCGTTGGACGCGTCGGGTAAAACTTACGGATTGCGACAGATACCCGCGGTTTCTGGCGCCTTGATCGCGCTCGATCCCCATACCGGACGTGTGCTGGCGATGAGCGGCGGCTTCAGCTTCGCGATGAGTCAGTTCAACCGCGCGACGCAGGCGAAGCGGCAGACCGGTTCGGCGATCAAGCCGTTTATCTATCTGGCGGCGCTCGATCACGGCTTCACGCCGTCGACGCTGGTGCTGGACGCGCCGTTCGTGGTGGATCAAGGGCCGGGGCTGCCGAAATGGAACCCGACCAATTACGAGCACCGGTTTTATGGTCCGGTGCCGCTGTTCTTCGCGTTGCAGGAGTCGCTGAACCTGGTGACGGCGCGGGTCGGAACGACGGTCGGCCTGCCGATCATTCAGGACTATCTCGTCAAGCGCTTCGGCATCCTCGACCAGATGCCGCTCGAGGATTCGTTCATCCTGGGCGCCGGCGTGACGACGCCGCTACGCCTGACGACCGCCTACTCGATGCTGGTGAACGGCGGCAAGCTGATCCATCCGACGTTCATCGATCGCGTCCAGGACCGCAACGGCAAGACGATCTATCGCGCCGACGACCGGCCGTGCGACGGCTGCGACAATGTCGCGTGGACCGGACAGACGCCGCCCGAGCTGCCGGACACACGGCAGCAAATTGCCGATCCGCGAAGCTGCTATCAGATCGTCTCGATGCTCGAAGGCGTGGTGCAGCGCGGCACCGGCAGGATCGTTTCGTCGATCGGCAAGCCGTTGGCCGGCAAGACCGGGACGACCAATGAATCCGCGGATACGTGGTTTGTCGGTTTCTCGCCCGATCTGGCGGCCGGCGTTTATGTCGGCTTCGACCAACCGCGAAGCCTCGGCAAGCACGAGGTCGGCGCGACCGTCGCGGCGCCGGCCTTTCGCGACTTCATGGCCGCCGCCCTCAAGGGTAAGCCAGCGATCCCATTCCGGATTCCGCCGGGTATCGAGCTCGTCCGGATCGACGCGCACACCGGGCGGCTCCCGACGCCCGGCGACCGCAGCGTGATCTGGGGCGCGTTCAAACCCGGCACGGAGCCAACTAACGAGCCCGGCCAGGTGGTGAGCGGTAACGGCATCACGCTCGGCGTCGGCGATTTTGCGCCGATCAATGGCGCGGCTGGCGATCAGGCCGGCGGTGGCGCTGCACAGCCGGGTCCCCGCAGCGGCACCGGCGGTCTATACTGATCCGCGATTTGTCCGTCTCTCTGAGGTTCACCGATGCGTGCTGAGATCGAAGCGATTGCCGAGGAAATTCGCCGCGCCTTGGCGTTGCTGCGGAGGCATCTTTGACTGGGATAAGTCCAACGCGCGTTTGGCCGAACTGAATACGGCGGTCGAAGCGCCGGATTTCTGGAACGATTCGGCGCGGGCGCAGCAGTTGATGCGCGAGCGCACGCGTCTTGAAAAGGGCGTCGGCGGTTATCGTCGCATCGAGCAGGAGCTGATCGACACGCTCGGCCTCGCCGAGATGGCGGAGTCCGAAGGCGACCAGGCGATGCTCGACGAGGCGCAGAAAACGCTCGCCCGATTGCGCGACGACGTCCAGGCTCGCGAGCTCGACAGCTTGCTGTCGGGCGAGGCCGACGGCAACGACGCCTATCTCGAAGTCCATGCCGGCGCCGGCGGCACCGAAGCGCAGGATTGGGCGGAGATGCTCCTGCGGATGTATACCCGCTGGGCCGAACAGCACGACTACAAGGTCGAATGGATCGAAGAAAGCGCGGGCGAGGGCGCCGGCGTCAAATCGGCGACCGTCCGCGTCATCGGCGAGAACGCCTATGGCTGGCTCAAGACCGAAAGCGGCGTGCACCGATTGGTGCGCATTTCGCCCTTCGACGCGAATGCCCGGCGTCAGACCAGCTTCGCGTCGGTCTGGGTCTATCCGGTGGTTGACGACAAGATCAATGTCGACGTGCAGGACAAATTCCTACGCGTCGACACCTACCGCTCGTCTGGCGCCGGCGGTCAGCACGTCAACAAGACCGACAGCGCCGTGCGCATGACCTACGCGCTGCCGGGGCAGGAGCCGGTCGTCGTTGCCTGCCAAAGCGAGCGTTCGCAGCATCAGAACCGCGCCAAGGCGACGGCGATGCTCAAGGCGCGCCTCTACGAGAACGAGCTGCAAAAACGCGAGGCCCAGGCCGCGGCGATGAACGCGACCAAGACCGATATCGGCTGGGGCCACCAGATCCGGTCGTACGTGTTGCAGCCGTACCAGATGGTCAAAGACCTGCGGACTGGCGTCGAAACCGGCAATACCGGCGCCGTGCTCGATGGCGATCTCGACCGGTTCCTCAAAGCGTCGCTGGCGGCCCGCATCAAGGGAGCCGACGCCGTTGCTAACCCGTCAGCCGCGTCCTAACGGAATCCCTTAAGTAGTTGAAGCCGTTAGTGGATTTTCAGACGCCGGATACAACCTATAGGTGTCCGGCCTGTCTCAAATCTGAGACAGATTAACCACGAATGAGTCATGGAATCCAACGCGTTAACCACGACTCCTACTACCATATTTCATAATGATGTGCTAAATAATCCCTTAATCGGGGATATTCACTAAAAGCCATTCCGTGTCAGTGATCACAGCGGAAATCATCGCCGGCGCCTCGTTCGGCATCACGACGTTGCAGGACTCGGCGCAGCGATTGCTGCGCCGGCTTCAGATCATCGGGAAACTAAACCCGAGCAGCGCGACACCGGCGACCATCAAATCACCGCCCCAACGCTCGAGTTGGGCTTGGCGGATGGGAAACCTTGCCGCGGCAAGCGCGGCAATCGCGCCGAGCGATATTGCAATCATTCCAAGGATCAGAAACACCGTCGCCTCCGTCTGCGAAATCAGCCGCCCTGTTATGCGACGGGGCGGTAAAGATTCGGTTTCGCCGCTGTTTGGTGCTTTGGTCCTGCGCGATCGCGCCAACTTGTGAAGCAGGGGTCGCCGGAGGGATTTATGCGGACCAATCGAATCAATTTGAGACGAATTGTATTGACTGTGGCTGGCCTCGTGCTGGTGCCGAGCATCGCCGACGCGCACGTCAAATGGTTCTCGCACTATTCGGTGCCCCAGCAGCCTTTGCCGCTGCACCAGGTCTTCGACTCAATTTTTTGGCAGTTCAACGTCACCGCCGCGATCATCGTGCTATTGCTCGGGCATCTCGAGCGTCAGCGCTTCGGCATGGTGATCCTTCGGTCGCTCGACCGACTTGGCGCCGGCCTGAAGCCGAAGATCGAGGCCCTCTATCGCGGCGGCGGTGCCTGCTTCTTCGTCGCGCTATGGGTGTTGGGCAACATCATCATGACGCCCGAGCTCAAAACCGATTGGCAGGTGATTCCTTGGCTTCAGCTCGGAATCGCGATTGGCATGTTCTGGCGACGCACGCTGCCGCTGTCGGCGCTCGGCATCGCCTTCCTCTACGCCTACGGCGTCTACGCCTACGGCATCTTCCACATGCTCGACTATCCGATCTTCCTCGGCGTCGCGGCGTATCTCGCGCTGGTTGGACTCGATCTGGACCTGTTCGGTTTACGGCCGCTCGACGTCGCGCGGTGGGCGTCGGCGCTGACGCTGATGTGGGCGGCGATGGAAAAGTGGGCCTATCCGGACTGGACCTACCCAGTGCTCGCGACGCATCCCGAGATCGCGATGGATCTCAAGCCGCATTTTTATATGACCTCAGCTGGCGTGCTCGAATTCGGTCTCGCGTTTGCACTGGTGTGTTCACCGCTGGTGCGGCGCTTGGGCGCGTTGGTGCTGGCGATCATGTTCGTCAGCGCCGTGTTCGACTTCGGCAAGATCGACGCGATCGGCCACTCGATGATCATCGTGATCTTGCTCGGTATCCTGGTCGACGAGAAACCCGAGGCGCGGCATCCGCCGATCGTGGCGCCGATCGCCTATGGCGGTGCGCTGGCCGCGTATCTGATGGCCTATTGGGGACTGCACGCCATCCTCTACGGGACGATGATCTGGTGATCCGCCGCGACGAGCGATGGAATAACTGTTAGCCCTTAAACCGTTATCCCTACGCTCGTGCGACCTTATCGAGATCTCCCATGCTGGATCGAAACTGGCGCGGCGTCAGGGCGAAAGGCCCGGCCGCGACGCTGGCCGTGACGGGGATGGGAAGGGCGCGCCGGTGGCACGACTTCGCATTTTCCTTCAAGGTCCGTTGGCGGGCCTTGTTGCGCGGCCTCGAACGCCGCCATCTGCGCAGCAACGAGATCGCCCTAACGGTGTTCGGCGCGGCCATTGGCGCCGTCATCGGCATTGGTGTCGTCATTGTGCATCAGATGTCGCAATGGCT